>DXAO01000011.1 GCA_019117005.1 Candidatus Collinsella stercoripullorum
TCGCGCGGGTGACCGACCCGCCGCACTCCTCGACCGTCTCGACAGCCTTCCTCTTCTGCTCTTCGGTGTAGCTCGGCATTCGCGGACTCCTAACCGGACCAATTTGGTCCAACTATTTGTCCGCACCCCCACATGAGGGTGCTCCTCCCGTCCGGGAAGGAGCCTACCACGCGAATACGGCGGCGGATCTCGCGGTTGAGCCGTTCGATGGAGTTGTTGGTCCTGATTCGCCTCCAGTGCTCCCGCCGGAAGCGAGTGTAGGTCAGGGTCTCGGCGTACCCGTTGTGCACGACCTTCGCGGCCTCCCCGAGCCTCATGGACTCGAGCTCGTCGGCCACGGCGAGGGCCTTTGCCTCGGAGGCTCCGCGCGACTCCATGGCGTGGATGGCCTTGAGCATGGCGGCGACCTGAGGGCGCTAGGACTTGGAGACCTTGGCCAGCACGTTGCGGTAGAAGCGGGCCGCGCGGCGCAGGCAGGCCGCCTCGGGGAACACCTCGGTGGCCGACCCGACCATCCCGGCGGCCTTGTCGCCGGTGAACATGCGCACGCCGCGCAGGTCGGTCTTCAGGCTCTCCTCGTTCAATGTTACGATTGTGTCGGGCATGGCCTACCTCCAGCATGATTCTTGTCTAGGCAACTCGAATCATACCGGACGGTGGGCCGTGCCCTCCTTCCTTACCTGGATGCTATTCCGCTGTCAAAGTGCGCAAGTAATTCTGCGCTACCACACGGCATCAATTTAGTTATCTACTCCCAATATCGAGTTGTGCACAGCAGAAAGAATGCCTGTCTCAGCCTCCTTCATCAATCTGATGTAATCTTAGATAGTTTTACGCACTATCATCCGAATCGAGGCACGCCCGTGGAGCCTATTTACTCGATGACTACCCTTCAGCGCAATCCCTCCCAGGTGAGTTCGGCTGCACGCGATAGCGTTGTCCGTATCACGGAGCAGGGCACGGGTGCCTATGTCTTCTGCAGTGAGGAGGTTTTCGAGGAGCGCATCGCCAAGGAGCGGGAGGATGCGGCGTATGAAGCCCGCCTGCTCGAATCCGTGGGTAGAGGCGTCGCGGATATCCAGGCAGGACGCTACGTCACCTCTCTCGACGAAGCGTTCGAGCGCGCTGCAGAGCTCAGGAGGAGTCGCGCATAGCATCGAGCTTCGCATCGCCGATGAGTTCACGGATGCGCTTGCCGAAATATCCTCCGACGCTTTGCCCTCAAGGATCTATTCGGCCGCTTCCTCGTTAGCGACCTTTCCCGACAGCGGTTCGCCGCTCGCGCGCAAGAGCCTGAACGAGCGGTTTGGTGAGGGTATCCGGCAACTTGCCGTTTCCCGTTTTGTGATCGTGTGCGGTCATGTCGGCGACACGGTGGACGTCCTTGCCCTCGTGTACGGGCCGTCTATTGTGTGACGGCACGCAGGGCTCCCTGCGCAATTCCGCTGAGTGACGCCTCCATCACTTACATACGTATGGTATGTTTAGGCGGAACGCAAGGTCGCCGAGGCTCTCGGTTGCCATCTGCGGCAGCCGTGCAAGTCCGCAACCCACCTCGCCCGTCCCGTCAAGGAGGCCCTATGGCGCGCAACAAGTATCCGGAGGAGACCGTCAAGCGCATCCTCGATGTCGCCGAGGAGCTCTTCATGACGCGCGGATACGAGCGCACGACCATGGCGGACATCGTCGACGGGCTGGGCGGGCTCACCAAGGGCGCCGTCTACCACCACTTCAAAAGCAAGGAGGACATCTTCGAGGCCGTGTTCGAGCGGGCGAACCGCCCGGTCATCGAGCGCATCGAGCGCATCATGGACGATCGCTCCCTCACGGGCCACCAGAAGCTCCTCGCGCTCGCCGCCGCCTCGTCCGACGGCCCGTCTGCCGAGATGTGGCGGGCCATGCGCCTCTCCGCCGACCCCGTCCGCCATGCGCGCATCCTCGCGCGCGAGTACGCCGACGTCATCGAGACCGCCCATCGCTACATCGAGCCCGTCATCCGCGAGGGCATCGCCGACGGCAGCATCGCCTGTGCCCATCCGCGCGAGGCGGCCGAGGCCATGATGTTGCTCTCCAACCTCTGGGTCGTCCCGCTGTTCTGCCCGCTCACCGAGGCAGCCGAGTACGGACGGCGCGTCGAGGTGTTCATGGACATCACGCGCATGCTCGGGATCGACCTCTCGGCGCTCTCCTCCCTGGAGGACGCCCGCATGTGGGGCGAGGACGGAACGCCGCCCGTGCACGCGCCGGCGGGGGAGGGACCCGATGGGTGCACCCTCGCCCCAGCAACGGAGCAGCCCGTGGCGTCCGTCCCGGCAGAGGGCGGCGAACCGGATGCCGCGTCTATGGGATCGGGCACGACGGATGAGGCGCTGCCCTCCGGTGCGCTCGCACCCGCCCCGGCAGCGGAGCAGCCCGCGGCACCCGGCGGTTGCCGCGCGGAAAAGAAACCTGAGGTTGGTTGAGGCAACCGCCGTCGTTGCCGAAGATGACCTCAAGCGAAGGAGCCGCCCGCGCGGCTTTTCTTCGACACGATACACATACCGACCGAATGTATGAGAGAAGGGAAGCGACATGAACACCAACGGCAGACGGATGGAGGCAGGGGCAGTGAGCGATATGGAGAACACCGGCAGGCGAACGGAGGCGGGGACAATAAGCCCCATGGAGAACGACGACAGGCGAACGGAGGCAAGGGCCTTACGCGATAGGGGAGACGACGGCAGACGGACGGAAGAAGCGGCCTTCGCGATGCGAGCTCCGCAAAGTGAGGACGCGCCGCCTCGCGCGCAAGTTGCCGCCAGCCAGCCCCCGCACGACGCCCCGCACGAACCCGCGCACGGCCGCTCGGACGAGCCCCTGTTCACCCCCGGCTTCGCGGCCATCGCGATCGCGCAGGCGTTCTCTCTGCTGGGCATGGAGATCCTCCAGTTCGTCCTGCCCCTGCACCTCCTGAACCTCACCGGGTCGGGCACCCTGTACGGCACCGTGCTCGCCGCGGGGTTCATCCCCTACACCCTGCTCGCGCCCATCGGCGGCGTGGTGGCCGACCGCACGCGCAAGCGCGGCGTCATGGCGGCGCTCGACGCCCTCCTCGCCCTCGTGATGGCGGCCTACCTCGCATGCTCCGGCTCGGACGCCCTCGTGGCCATCACGGTCGCGGTGCTCATGTTCGCCTTCGCCGCGCAGGCGCTCTATCAGCCCTGCGTGCAGTCCGCGGTCCCGCACGTGGTCGCCCCCGCCCGGCTCGAGCAGGCGGTCGCCGTGACCAACCAGCTCAGCATGGTCACCGGGATCGGCGGGCCGGTCGTGGGAGGCCTCGTCTTCGGCTTCTGCGGCCTGGCGCCCATCGCGGCCGTGTCGGCGGCGTGCTTCGCCGTGTCGAGCCTGCTCGTCCTCGCCATCGTCCGCGTGCCCTACGACCCTCCGGCGCGCACCGCGGGCCTGCTCGCCACCGCGCGCGCGGACCTCTCGGAGGCCCTGGGGCACCTGCGGTCGCATCCCATCATGTGGCAGACCATCCTGGGTGCCACCCTCGTCAACCTCTTCGGCTCCTCGTTCATCAACGTGGGGTCGCCCTACATCGTCACGGAGTCCCTCGGGCTTTCCAACCAGCTCATGGGCGTCCTGCAGGGCGCGCTCGCGGTGGGCGGCCTCGCCGGTGGGGCGCTCGTGGCGACGCGGCCCGGGTCGTTCGGCATCCGGAGCGTGCCGCGCCTTCTGGTCGGTGTGGCCGCGGGGCTGGCGGCGATGGCCGTGCTGCTCACCCTCCCGCTCCCGCCGCTCGGCGTCTACGCGGGCATGCTCGCCATCTACCTGGGGACCATGGCGTGCTGCATGGCCATGTCGATCGCCGCGACGTCGTACCTGCAGATGGAGAGTCCCGGCACGCTCGTGGGCAAGGTGATGGCGCTCACGCTCATGCTGGCGAACTTCGCCACGCCGCTCGGGCAGATCGCCTACGGCGCGGCGTTCGACCGCGTCGACCCCTGGCTGGTCGCCGCGCTCGCAGCGCTCGCCGTCGTCCTCGTGACGGCGCATCTCGCCCGCGTCTACCGGCGCGAGCTCTCGCGGTAGCCAGGTACCCGCACCGCGGCGTCCCGCCCCACGGGAGGCGCGGGCCGCCGAGCGGGCGGGAACCGGCTGCGGTCACACGAGCCCGAGCTCGCGGCAGGCGTTCCAGATCCCGTCGTCGTCCACGGAGGTCGTCACCATGTCGGCGGCCTCCGTCACGCCCTCGCGCGCGTTGCCCATGGCGATGCCCGTGCCCACGCATCGCAGCATGGAGATGTCGTTGCCGCCGTCGCCGAACGCGATCGCCTCGGACAGGTCGATCCCGTGGCGCTCGCACATGGCGCGCACGCCGACGGGCTTGCCCCCGCCCGCGGGCATCACGTCGCAGAAGTCGTCGCACCACCGCGCCGTGAAGACGTAGGGGTTCGCGTCGGTGACGAGGTGCTCGTCTTCCGGCTCAACGAAGGCGCACATCTGCATGATCTCCTCGTCGAGCGCGCACGCCGGATCGTCCTGGTCGTACGAGATGCCGACCTCGCGCTCGTGCTCGAGGAGCCGCTGGTTCTTGCCGCTGATGTAGGACCGCTCCTCGGTGATGAACAGGGCGTTGTACAGTCCCGACCGGATCTGCTCGACGGCGATGCGGACGCCCTCCGGGTCGATGCGCTGGCGGCGGAATCGGCCGCCCCCGTCGAAGCACAGCTGGCCGTTGATGGTGACGTAGCCGTCGAACCCGGTGCTGACCGCGGGCGGGAGCATCTTGTACGAGCGCCCGGTGGCGACGAACAGCTTGATGCCGCGCTCGCGCAGCGCGGCGAGCGCGCGCCGGGTCGATCCCGGGACGTCGTGGGTCTTGAAGCTGAGCAGGGTGCCGTCCACATCGAAGAACGCGGCTTTGATCATTCGTGCCTCCCGGTGACGGGTCGTTTTTTCCGGAACCATTGTACCCGCAGGCGGGCGCCCGGTCCCGGTCGGGAGGGGGTGGCGCGCATCGGGTTCGCGGGCCGCCGTCCGCGCCGGCCGGGTGCGGTCGGGGCCGGCTCGGGCATCCGTCATGCGGGGCACCCGCCGCCGCGCGGGCGCCCGGTCCCGGTCGCGGCGCCTCCTCCGCGGGCCGTGATACCATGCAGGTGTCCGGGCCCCGGGCGACGGCGATCGAGGAGGCGGCGCATGGCGACACCCGAGTTCATCCTGCGGCTGAGGGAGAAGATCGGCCACGACCCGCTCTGGCTGATCGGCGTGACCGCGTACGTCGAGGACGGCGCGGGGCGCGTGCTGTTCGGAAGGCGCGCGGACACGGGGGAGTGGGCGCTCGTCTACGGCATCAACGAGCCGGGCGAGGAGCCCGCCGACACCGTGGTGCGCGAGGTGCGCGAGGAGACGGGCGTCGACTGCGTCCCGGTGGCGCTCGCGGGGGTGACGGCCGCCCGGCACGAGACGGTCTACGCGAACGGGGACCGCTGCCAGTACCTCGACCTGCTGTTCTGCTGCCGCCTGCGCGAGGGCGGGGCCGCCGTCCCGCGCGTGGCGGACGACGAGAGCCTGGAGGTCGGGTGGTTCTCCCCCGACGACCCGCCCGCCCCGCTCGCCGCATCGACCGTCGAGCGCATGGGTATCATCCGCCGTTTCCGCGCGGGGGCCGATGCGGGGGATGCGCGGGCGCTGTTCCGCTGCACGGAGGCGGAGGAGGCCCGCTAGGCCGCGCACCGCGCCCGCCGGTCCGGCGGGACCGCCTGGGAGATCGTCTGCGAAGGGAGGCAGGGATGCGCTACACCGCGATCGCCGAGTCCCCGCTCGGGGAGGTGCGCCTGGCGAGCGACGGCCGGGCGCTCACGGGCCTGTGGTTCGTCGGGCAGCGCTACGACGGCGCGGGGCTCGGGACGGACGCGCAGGCCGCGCCCAGCCTCCCCGTCTTTGCCGAGGCCCGCGGCTGGCTGGACGCCTACCTGGAGGGCGGCCGGCAGGTCCGGCCCCCTGCGGTCGCGCTGGGCGGCACGCCGTTCCAGCGGGAGGTGTGGGGCGCGCTGCGGCGCATCCCCTACGGTGCCACCGCGACGTACGGGGATATCGCGCGCGACCTCGGCCGCCCCGCCGCCTGCCGGGCGGTTGGCGCGGCCGTGGGGAGGAACCCCGTCTCGCTCATCGTGCCCTGCCATCGCGCCGTGGGGTCGGGCGGCTCGCTCACCGGGTACGCGGGCGGCCTGTGGCGCAAGCGCACCCTGCTCGCCCTCGAGTCGGACGGCATCATGACCGGGGAGGTCGCCGACCGGGCGTCCGGGCTCGTCGGCGCGCTCACCGACCTATGGGAGCGCTCGGTGCGGGCGACCCACGGGTTTCTGCCCGACGGCGAGGTCGAGCGCCTGCGGGCCTACGTCCCCGGGGCCATCCGCGCCACGCCGCGGCTGTTCGTCGCCCGGCGCGCGGGCGTCCCGCTGGGCTTCATGGGGGTCGACGGCGCCCTGCTTGACATGCTCTTCATCGACCCCGGTGCGCGCGGGCGCGGCATCGGCCGTCTGCTGCTGGAGCGGGGCGTCCAGGACGCGGGCGTGACCGAGCTCACGGTGAACGAGCAGAACCCCCGGGCCGTCGGGTTCTACCGCCATATGGGGTTCTCCGTCTTCGACCGCACCGACACCGACGACCAGGGCGCCCCCTATCCGCTGCTCCGCATGAGGCTCCCGTAGCCCCGCGCGCCCGCCGGCATGCGCCCGTGACGGCTACAGCGTCCGGAGGGCCTCCACCAGCCCCGTCTTGGCATCGGTGGCGGCGTCGCGCGTCTTGATGACGCGTGCGGGCACGCCGGCGGCCACCGCGCCGGCGGGGACGTCCTCCACGCAGACGGCGCCGGCGGCCACCACCGCGTTCTCGCCGATGCGGACGCCCTCCAGCACGACCGCGTTCGCGCCGATCATGACGCCGTCCTCCACGACGACGGGCACGGCGCTCGCGGGCTCCACGACCCCTGCGAGCACGGCCCCCGCGCCGATATGGCAGCGCGCCCCCACGGTCGCCCGTCCGCCGAGCACCGCCCCCATGTCGATCATCGTGCCCGCGCCGACCACGGCGCCGATGTTGAGGATGGCGCCCATCATGATCACGGCGCCGTCGCCGATCTCGACGTGCTCGCGGATGATCGCGCCCGGCTCGATGCGGGCGTTCAGCCCCTTCGCATCGAGCAGCGGGACCGCGGAGTTCCTCCGGTCGCTCTCGATATCGAGGTACGCGATGGCGTCGCGGTTCGCGTCGACGACGGGTCCGAGCTGCGCCCAGTCGCCGAAGGCGACGAGCCCCTCGGGGCCGCCGTAGACGCGGGCCCCGCCCCAGTCCACGCACGCGCCGTCCTTCAGGCGCGCGTACACCTTGACCGGCGTCCTCTTCGGCGCCGTGGCGATGAAGTCGATGATCTCCTGTGCATCCATGGTGGTTTCCCTTTCCTAGCTTCTTGCATCATGTGGCAGCGGGGACCGCTCGATGACGGCTCGGGGCTGCCCCATCTGCCGTCACGGGGCCGGTCCGATCTGCCGCGCCGGTCGCGGTCTTTCCGCCGTCAGCTGAACATCAGCTCGTCGAAGGTGTAGACCCCCGCCGGGCGGCCGGCGAGCCGCTGCGCCGCCTCGAGGGCTCCGTTCACGAAGATCTGCCGGCTCGCCGCGCGGTGCGCGAGGGTGACCTCCTCGTCGTCCCCGAGCAGCATGACCGTGTGCACGCCCGCCACGGTCCCGCCTCGCACCGCGTGGACCCCGACCTCCGCCGCGTCGCGGGCGCCGCACATGCCGGAGCGCCCGTAGACCGGGCGCACGGCCCCGTCGCGCGCGGCGGTCACCTCATCGAGCAGCATGCGCGCCGTGCCGGAGGGGGCGTCGGCCTTCGCGGCGTGATGGCACTCGACGATCTCCACGTCGAAGCCGGGCAGCTCGCGGGCCGCCTGGGCGACCAGGTGCCGCAGCGCCGCGACGCCGACGGAGTAGTTGCCCGACCACACCACGGGGAGCTCCCGCCCCAGGGTGCGCAGCTGCTCCATCTGCCCCTCGCTGTACCCGGTCGTGCCCTCGATCACGGCGCACCGCGCGGAGCGCGCGTATGCGAGGGCCGCGTCCAGGCAGGATGCGTTCGAGAAGTCCAGCAGCACGTCGGCGGCCTCGGCGCGTGCGGTCTCGGCGGGGTCGTATCCCACCTGCGCCACCACCTGGAAGCGCGCGCCGCCCGCGCCGTCGCGCGCGGCCTCGGCAGTCGTCCGGATGAGCGAGCCCATGCGCCCGGCCCCCATGATCGCGATCCTAAGCATGCAGACCAGCCCCCTTCATGGCCTCGACGAGCCGCTCGCGCGCGGGTTCGGACATGGGCACGAGCGGCATGCGGTAGACGGCGTCGCACAGGCCCATCTGCGCGAGGGCCTCCTTCACCGGGATGGGGTTCACCTCGCAGAACAGCGCGCGGATCAGCGGCATCGCGGCGACCTGGATCTCCCGTGCGCGGCGGACGTCGCCGTCGAGGAACGCCCGGCACATCTCGTGGACGAGCGCGGGCTGCACGTTCGCCCAGACGCTGATGACCCCGGAGGCGCCGAGCGCCATGAGGGGGACGGTGAGGGCGTCCTCGCCCGAGTACATGCGGAAGCCGTCGGAGAGCAGGTGCGCGATGTCCGCGGCGAAATCGACCGACCCGCTCGCCTCCTTGATGCCCATGATGTTGGGGTGCGCGGCGAGCCGCTCCACGTTGGCCGCGCTGAGCGCGCAGCCGGTGCGCCCGGGGACGTTGTAGACGATGCAGGGCACCCCGACCGCCTCGGCGGCGGAGGCCAGGTGCCGGTAGACCCCCTCCTCGCTGCTCTTGTTGTAGTACGGGGTGATGATGAGCAGGCCGTCGACGCCGATGCGCTCGAACGCGCGGCACTTCTCGACCATCGTCTCGGTGCTGTTGGAGCCCGCGCCCGCGATGACCGGCACGCGCCCGGCGACGCGCTCCACGACGAAGCGCGCCACTTCCTCGTCCTCCTCGTGCGTCATCGTCGAGCTCTCGCCCGTGGTGCCGAGCGGCAGCAGCGCGTCGGTTCCCGCGTCGAGCTGGAAGTCGACGAGGCGCCCGAGCGCACCGTAGTCGATCGACCCGTCGGCGGCGAACGGCGTCACGAGCGCGGTGATCGAGCCGGTGAGGTTGCGGATGTCCATGGTGTTCCCTTCTCTCGGTGATGCTGCGGCCCCGGTGGGGAGGGGCCGGGCGCTGTGCGGCGGGCTGCGGCGGTTCCGGGGCGGCTGCGCGGCGGGGACGCACCGGCGGGCTGGGGCGGTCCCGGGGCGGCTGCGCGGGGACACACCGGCGGGCGCGCCGGCCGGCGGCTTCGCGCGGGGACGCCCCACCCCGGCGGGCGCGGCGGCCCGGTCCGGCTAGGCGAGCGGTTCTGCGAGCGATGCGAGCACGGAGCGCCCGAGCGGCGTGGCGTCGAGCGTGGCGAAGTAGTCCGCCGGGGTCTCGGCTCGGCGGATGAGCTCGGTTCCGCCGTCCTCGCGCAGCAGGACCTCGGCGGGGCGCAGGCGCCCGTTGTAGTTGAAGCCCATGGCATGGGCGTGCGCGCCCACATCGTGGATGACGAGCAGGTCGCCGGGCTCGACGGCGGGGAGCTCGCGGTCCACGGCGAACTTGTCGTTGTTCTCGCACAGGCCGCCCACCACGTCGAACACGCCCGCCGGCGCCTCCGCGCTCTTATCCGGCCCGCCCGCCTGGCCCAGCACGGTGATGTGGTGGTAGGCGCCGTACATGGCCGGGCGGATGAGGTCGGCCGCGCAGGCGTCGACGCCGATGTAGTCCTTGTAGGTGCGCTTCTCGTGGATGGCGCGGGTGATGAGGACCCCGTGCGGGCCCAGCATGAAGCGCCCCAGCTCCGCGCACAGGGCCGTGTCCCCGAGGCCCGCGGGGACCAGGATCTCCTCGAAGGCGCGCCGCACGCCCTCGCCGATGGCGCGGATGTCGCAGGGGCGCTCGCCGGGCCGGTAGGGGATGCCCACCCCGCCCGAGAGGTCGATGAACGAGATGCGGACGCCGGTGCGCTCGGACAGGTCGGCGGCGAGGCGGAACAGGATGCGGGCGAGCGCGGGGTAGTACTCGTCGGTCAAGGTGTTGCTGGCGAGGAAGGCGTGCAGCCCGAAGGTCCGCGCGCCCGCGTCCGCCAGCATCGGGAGGGCGCGCTCGAGCTGCTCGGCCGTCATGCCGTACTTGGCGTCGCCGGGGTTGTCCATGATGCCGTTGGAGAGGCGGAACAGCCCGCCGGGGTTGAAGCGGCAGCAGACGGTCTCGGGGACGGGCCCCGCCTCGCGCTCGAAGAAGGGGATGTGCGTGATGTCGTCGAAGTTCACGATGGCGCCGAGCTCGCGGGCGAGGCGGAAGTCGGCGGCGGGCGTGTCGTTGGACGAGAACATGATCCGCTTGCCGCGGACGCCGAGGGCGCGGGCGAGCATGAGCTCGGTGGCGCTCGAGCAGTCCAGGCCGCAGCCCTCCTCGAGCAGGAGGGAGATGAGGGAGGGGTTGGGGTTGGCCTTGACGGCGAAGTACTCGCAGAACCCCGGGTTCCAGGCGAAGGCCTCGTTCACGGCGCGCGCCGTCCGGCGGATGCCGGCCTCGTCGTACAGGTAGAAGGGGGTGGGGTAGGTCTCGGCCAGCTCGACCGCGCGGTCCTTGCCGATGAAGGGCTTCTTGGGCATGGTGCCTCCCTGATAGCGCTCCTGCAGGATGTTCGTGCAGACAGTCCTGCGGGTGTTCCCCGCAGGCCCACCCGGCGGCCGCGCCCGGATGCCGGGTTCGGCGGGATTGCCTCCGCGCGGGATCCGAGCCTGCCGGCTCCCCCGCGCGCCATCGCACCCGCGCCTCTATCGAATGGGTGAACCCTACCACGGCGCACTCCATCCCACAGGAGCGCGCGCTGCTGCGATATCATTTGGAAACGTTCGACGCGCCACCGGGCGCACCGCGGGACCGTCCGCGGGGTCCGGCCTCCGCGCATCGCCCGACCGGGAGGAGGACCCGATGACCGATTCGCCCGCCGGCGCCGCCGGGCGCACGGATGAGATGGATGTCGCGGAGCTGACGCGCTTCCGGCGCGACCTGCACCGGATCCCGGAGCTCGACTTCGACCTGCCCGAGACGACCGCCTATGTGGAGCGGGTGCTCGGGGCGCTCTCCTGCGAGGTGTCGCGTCCGTGCCGCTCCTGCGTCTGCGCCCACTTCGACGTCGGCGGCACGGGGTGCACGGCGATCCGCGCGGACATGGACGCCCTGCCGGTGACGGAGCGGACGGGCCTGCCGTTCGCGTCCGAGCACCCGGGGCGGATGCATGCCTGCGGGCACGACGCGCATATGGCCATGGCGCTCGCCGCGGCGCGCTGGGTGGACCGGGCCGTGCGCCGGGAGCAGGGCGCGCTGCCGCGCAACGTGCTGTTCGTGTTCCAGCCGGCGGAGGAGACCACCGGGGGCGCCAAGACGGTCTGCGAGAGCGGGGTGTTCGAGCGCTACGGGGTCGACCGCATCTTCGGGTTCCACGTGTGGCCGGATCTGCCCGCCGGCACGGTCGCCTCGCGGCCGGGCCCGCTGCTCGCGCGCTCGAGCGAGGTCACGGCGAGCTTCACGGGCAGGTCGGCGCATATCGCGCGCTACCGCGAGGGCCGCGACGCGCTGGGGGCCGCGGCGCGCTTCGCGGTGGGCGCCAAGTGGCTCTCGCGCAAGCTGGAGCAGGAGGAGCCCTGCACGCTGCGGTTCGGCCGCATGGAGGCGGGGACGGTCCGCAACGCGGTGGCGGGGTCGGCGCGCGTGGAGGGCAGCCTGCGCGTGTTCTCGGATGCGATGTTCGACCGCGCGTGCGCCGAGCTCGACGCCGTGGCGCGGACGGCGGCGGGGGAGGAGGGCTGCGAGGTCGAGCTGGGGTTCTCCGAGGGGTACCCGCCCGTGGTGAACGACCCCGCGCTGTTCGAGCTCGTGCGCGGCGCGCTCCCGCGGCTCGAGGAGGTACCCGAGCCCCTGCTGATCGCCGAGGACTTCTCGTTCTACCAGCGGCATCTTCCCGGGGTGTTCCTGCTGCTGGGCACGGGGACGGGCACGCCGCTGCATGCGGACACCTTCGATCTGGACGAGCGCGTCCTGCTGCGCGGGCTGGAAGCGTACCGGCGCCTGCTGACGACGGCGTGACGCGCCGCCCGGGCGGGGCGGGCGACCGCCTGCGAGCGCGGGGACGGCAAAAAGGTATCAACGGCTCCTTTCGGGGAATATGGGCCATGGACGCGGCGGACCGCCGCCGCGCTGACCGAAAGGAGACCGCTCCATGGAATATAAGAACATCGTCGTCGCCGGCGGCGGCGTGCTGGGCAGTCAGATCGCCTTCCAGACCGCCTACAGCGGCTACAACGTGACCATCTGGCTCCGCTCTGAAGGGTCGATCGGGCGCTGCCAGCCCAAGATCGACGCACTGCGCCGGACCTATCTCGACACGCTGGAGGCCATGAAGACCGACCCCGCCGCCTACGCATACGGCCTGCTCCCCAAGGACGGCGTGACGCCCGAGGCGTGCGACGCCGCCAAGGAGCGCGTCGAGGCCGCGTACCGGGGGCTGAAGCTCACCTGCAGCTACGAGGAGGCGTTCGCGGACGCGGACCTCGTGATCGAGTCCATCGCCGAGAACCCCGAGCAGAAGATCGCCTTCTACACGGAGATGGCGGGTCACCTGCCGGAGAAGACCGTCGTGGTGACCAACTCCTCCACGATGCTGCCCAGCACCTTCGCCTCCTACACGGGACGGCCCGAGAAGTACCTGGCGCTGCATTTCGCCAACGAGATCTGGGCGCACCCGGCGGCGGAGATCATGCCGCACGCGGGCACCGACATGGCGTACTTCGACGAGGTCGTCGCCTTCGCCGAGTCCATCCGCATGGTGCCGCTCAAGGTGATGAAGGAGCAGCCCGGGTATCTGCTGAACAGCCTGCTCGTGCCGTTCCTCTCGGCCGCCCAGGGCCTGTGGGCGGCGGGCATCGGGTCCGTCGAGGACATCGACCGCGCGTGGAAGCTCGGAACGGGGGTGCCGCTCGGCCCGTTCCAGATCCTCGACGTGGTCGGGCTCACCACGGCGTACAACATCGTCATGATGAAGCCGGAGGCCAAGGACCCCGACTCGCTCGTGGCGCGCATCGGAGCGCTGCTCAAGGAGAAGATCGACGCGGGGGAGACCGGCGTCGCGGCGGGCAAGGGGTTCTACACCTACCGCTGATAGCGTGACGAGGCGCAGTCGGTTCCGGGGGTCGGCGTCGCAGCCGGCCCCCGTTTTGTGTGGGGGTGCGGACGGGGGCTGACGTCGGGGAGAGATGCGGCTCCCGATCAGTACGACGTTCGTGAGAGCGGCCGGGCGGGGGAGGGTCAGTGGCCGCGGCGCTTCCTCTTCGCCTTGTCCCGCTTCTGCATGAAGCGCAGGATGCGCTTCGCTTTCTGTTCCTCCCGCTTTCGGGATGCGCTTTCTCGTGCCTGCGCCTCCCGCTGCTCGGCTAGGGCGAGCTGCGCTTTGGTCGAGGGGCCGCGCCGTCTCAGCTCGCGTGCGACCTCGCGTTGACGGCGTTTGGGGTTTTCCGCCAACGCGCGCGTTCGGTGGGAGACAGGTTCACTGAAGGTGAGTTGGGTCCATTTGTGGAGTACGAAGTCGAGGATTTCCTCGCAGGACGGTTCGACGCCGAACACCACCCGGCATGCACTGAGCTGTCCGTCTTCGACGCGCTCCACGATTCCCACCCAGAACTGGCCGTCGAAGCGCACGACAAGGGTGGAGGATACGCTGATCTTCCGCATGGCTGATTCCTCCTTTTTGTAGAAGCCACGCGGAGAAGGGACAACCAAGGAGGCAGGTTACTGACGGGCGCCGCCCGCACCCCGACTACCCGACGGGGTCGTGTTTTTATCTCCGATGCGCCGATTATAGCGCGTTCCGGTGGCCGGCGGAGGTTATGGCGGCGTTGCTTATGTGGGCGGGGACGTGAGGGGGTTTGAATGCGCGGCGTTGCGGCGGGTGTGGGTGCTTGCGTTGGGCGCAAGGGTGGCGATGCGGTCGATATTAACGTTACGCGTATTCCGCAGAGCGCAATGACTCGCCAGCACGTCCTCGGCGTCGGCGTCCGAGAAGTCCTCGACGGCGGGCGTTACGCCCGCGTGCCCCGCGAACTCGAGAAGGTGAAGGCGTCGGCCTCGGGCGCCACCTGCGTGCGCTGGAGCTCGGATCCCGCCGCCACGAAGCAGTCGAGGACCCCGGCCTCCTCGACGTCCATGACGTCCGCGAGCAGCTTGATGCTTCTGTCGTAGTTGAACGTCTTGGTCTCGAACTCGTAGGTGATCGACCCGGTCTTGTAGCCCACGTTGCGGGTATAGTCGCCCAGGCCGGACACCTGGATCTTCGGGACCATGATCTCCTTGGCGTTGCGCCCCGCGCGCGCCATGCGGCGCGGCGAGTTCAGGCACGTCGAGCACGCGGCTCTCTTGTAGACCTCGTCCAGGACGCTCGTGTAGTTCTTTACGTATGCGATGCTGTTGGCCATGGTTCGCTACTCCTTGTCCTCGGGAAGGCCGGCGATGCCGCGCCAGCGCCTCATGGTCGCGCCCTCGTCCGTGGTCGCGCCCGCGTTCGGAAGCCCCGTTGCGCCCGTCGGCGCCGGGGCAGAAGATGCCGAGAAGAGCCAGGGCTCCGCGGCCTTGAGCTTCTCGATGTCGTTGTCGTGGTCGGGCAGGAGCGCGCGGGCGGCCTTGACGTTGCGCGCACCCGCGAGCTGGAGCTCGAAGCCGACGCGCTCCTCGTCGCCGCGCCGTCGCAGCTGGTCCATCTCCGCGCGCAGCTTCTCGGCAGACTCTGCCGTCTTGGCCGCCTCGGCGATCTCGCCCTCCAGCTCCGCGATGCGCGCGTCGCGCTCCGCGAGCGCCGCCTCGTAGTCCGCGCGTGCCCGTGCGACCGCCTCGTCGCCGTCGCCGGCCGTTGTGCCGGAGTCCTGGGGCGCGGCCGTCACCGCCGCCCGCGCCGCCTGGTCGCCCTGCGTCTGCGGCTCACTCGCGACCTGCGCCTGCGCGGCCGCGCCATCGTTCCCGTCACCCATGAACAGGCCCGCCTTTCTCCTCGGGCGGGCAAAGGAACAGCCCGCACCCAAACGATGGGTACAGGCTATCGGCGCGTCACAAAGCGCCTCCGAGGGGATAATGGTTGCAGACGAGCAGGAGGGAAAGGGGACGGAGACCGTGTGCGTGAGGTTCAGTCCGCTCACGGCGGAGGAGGCCCAGGCCGTGCTCGACGCACGCGGCACGGGCCGCCACACCATCCGCTACATAGAGACGCCCGACCCCCTCCGCGACGCCCGCCCCGGCTCGCAGGCCCCGCTCTTCGTGCCGGACGGCGCAGGCGACCTAAAGGTTGCCACGCTCGAGTGGGGCTTCCCGCTCGACGGCAGGCCCCATGCCGTGTTCAACACCCGCATCGAATCGGCCTTGAAGCAGCTTCGCCCGGGCGGGCGCGGCATGTGGGCGAAGGCCATCGCCCAGGGCCGCTGCCTCGTGCCCGTGCGCGCCTTCTATGAGTCGCACGCCACCGAGCGCGTGGTGAGCGAGAAGACAGGCAGGCCGGTGCGCCGCGAGTACCGCTTCCGCCTGCCCGGCGCCCGCGCGTTCCTGCTCGCCGCCGTCCAGGCAGACGGCATATTCTCCATCGTCACCACCGAGCCTAACGCCAGCGTGGCGCCGGTGCACGACCGCATGCCGCTGGTGCTCGGGCCCGGCGAGTCGAGCGTGTGGCTCGGCTCGGAGTTCGCATCGCTCGCGGACCGAAGAAGCGTCAGCTTGACCTCCTGCCCAGAGTAATACCCGAAGCTATCCCTCCTGCCTACCCTTAACCATCTCGCAGAACTCCCTGACGTCCATCAACCATTCCTGCTGGCCCGAGGTGTACGTTGGGAAGATTGGGCGCGGCACGACGAGCTGGAGGCGGTCCTTCTCCATCGCGGTCGTGTAGTCGGTGCTCACGGCAGGCTCCAGCGTCACGAGGTGTTTTAGCTCGACGCGGTCCGCCTCGTCGAGCACCTGCCTCCAGCGCTCCTTGATGGTGGTCTTCGCGCCGAGAACGGTGAGGCGCGCGACGGGGAAGGCGGGGTCGTGGTAGTACTCGATGGACGGGAACACGAAGTCCGGCTTCGACTTCCCCTCGGTGTACTTCTGCGCGGAGTACCGGATGCCTCGCGCGTCGAAGAGCATGGAGAGCTGGTTCTCGAAGGCTGTGCCGGCCCTGGACTTCCTCCGCTGGAAGGTCGACATGGTGACGCGGAGCACGCCGTCAACGTCGAGCGTCGTCCCGAGGAACGGGGCGAGGTCGCGCTCGAGGATGTGGCGCTCGAACACGCGGAAGAGGAGCTCCTCGCGCTCGTAGCAGGCGACGAGCGATCCGTCTGGGTCGCCCTCCCAGTCCAGCTCCCCTAGGGTCGAGACGGAGTAGGCGCTGAAGTCCGCGCCCTTCGGGAAGGAGTCCCCGAATCGCTCGACCAGCCCGTCGAGGAAGCCGTCAGCGGCGCTCGGGATGCCGACCTCTATGCCGATGGACTCGAGGATCTGCGCCGCCATCGCGTCGATGCGCAGGACGTCAGTCGGCGCCGCCTTGAAGCCGGTGTCCGCCGTGTCGCCGACGCCGAAGAGCCAGCGCAACTGCGACTCCGCCGTGGTGCCGGCCTTCGCGAACGCGATGAGGACCTCGCCCGCGTCCGAGATCGCGAGAACCATCAGGTCTCCCGGGCGGGCTGCGGCTATGCACTTGTTGTCGTTGTAGTAGAGGCGGTACTCAGTCCGGGTCGGGTGCCTGCGCCGGGCGTCGTACCACGTGGTGAACCCGTGGTCGAAGACGGGGTCGGCGTCGTCCTCGAGGTAGGCGAAGGTCGTCGGCATGCCCTTGATGTCGTCGTCGCCGAACAGGGCGCGCAGCGGCCCCGTCCCGTTGAACTCGTGCTGGTTGCTTTTCGCAGGACTTATGTCCACAGCGGCGAGGGTCTTCGCGACCGCGCCGTCGAAGTAGCCGTTAAGCGCCCCGTAGTCCATCCTCCATCGCCCCCATCATGAGCCTTGCCACCGCGCGGACCACGGGCACGGTGACCGAGTTGCCGAACTGGTGGTACGCCTGCGTGTCCGAGACGGGGATGATGAACTCGTCGGGGAACCCCTGCAGCCTCGCGCACTCCCTCGGCGTGAGCTTCCTCGGGTTCTTCCCCTCGCCGCGCGACACGAGGATCTCGCTTCCGTCCTTATGGTACCGCGCGGAGAGGGTGCGCGTGGTGTCCCCGGGGCCGATGACGCTGTACCCGAAGCCGTTGCCCTTCGCCTGGTGCTTCGCCCTGTACGCCCTCAGGTAGTCCCAGAGCTTGTCGCTGAGGACGTAGCGGTCGTCCACGTCGCCCTCTAGGATCTCCGCCGCCGTGTGCTCGGCCTCGGGCACCTCCAGGTCGTCCCAGTCGAACTCCGTCGGCTCGGCGAAGCCGACGATGTAGATGCGCTCGCGGTGCTGGCAGGTCCAGAGCTTGGAGTCTAGGACCTTCCAGTGGACGTCGTACCCGAGCTCGTCCCGCAGCACGTGCATGATCACCCGGAAGGTGTTCCCCCGGTCGTGGCTCGTGAGGTTCTTCACGTTCTCCAGGAGGAACGCCCTTGGCCGCTTGGCGTCGATGATGCGCGCCACCTCGAAGAACAGGGTTCCCTGAGTCTCGTCCTCGAAGCCCGTGGCGCGCCCGAGCGAGCGCTTCTTGGAGACCCCGGCGAGCGAGAAAGGCTGGCAGGGGAAGCCGGCGAGCAGCACGTCGAAGTCTTGGATGTCATCGGCGGCAACCTCGCGGATGTCACCGGCGGGCGTCTCCCCGTAGTTCATCCGGTAGGTCTTCTGGGCGAACCTGTCCCACTCGCAGGAGAACACGCACCTACCGCCAAGCTCCTGGAAGGGCATGCGGATCCCGCCAATCCCAGCGAAGAGGTCAACGTAGGTGAAGGGGGCATCAGGACGCTCGCCTTGGTCGAAGGGCGCTAAGTGCCCAAGCGAGGAGATGAAGGCGGACTCAGCGGCGCTCGGGGCGGTCTCGCCCGCCTCCCAGCGCCGAACAGTCCGTTCGCCGTTCGGCCCCATGCCGAGTGCGGCGGCAAACTCCTTCTGCGTAAGGCCGAGCTCGGCTCTCTTCATACGAATATCAGTTGCTCCAAGATGCATATGCCGTATCCTGTCAGAACGAATCAAGGTCAAGTTGTCCTCATTTTGACACAGCGATTAGATCTCGGTGACATCAATCTATAGGCTCCAGAATGTCCAAAGACACCAGAGGACCCGTCAGGCGGCAATATGAACCTGAAAGACCCTCAGGTCGATTGCACTGAAAACCGCGCAAGAATCTCAACGTGGAGATTACGGGCTAGAAGTTCCAATGTGAGGCGAGCTCTCGGTCGTAGCTCCTCGGCTGCTTCTCGCGTTCCAGTCTTTCTATCTGCACTCGTGCGGGATGCGTCGCCGCCGTCCCGCTCACGATGCAGCACCCCTGTGGCAGCACGGGGACCATGCTCATGGACGCGCTGTCAATGAACGAGACCGACTTCGCTATAGCCTTCAGGTCCTCGTCGTTCACGAGCCTGTGGATGAAGTAGTTGTGCATCTGCGAGAGAATCGTCGGCGATATGTCGGCGGGGCGCTGGCTGCAAACCGTGAGGTACATGCCGAACTTGCGGCCCTCCTTGACAATCTCCTCGAAGGTCTCCAGCCGATAGTCCCTCCAGCTCTCGCTCTCGCGCTGCGATGAGTAGGACAGGATGTTGTGGGCCTCGTCGATAATGAGGTGGACGCTCGATTCGAGGTCAGCCTGCCCCCTCTTCTTTTGTTCCTCGTACAGGTACTTTGCTATGACAAGAGGGATGACTCGTTTCTGATCCTGGTTGACTTTGAGTAGCGAGAAGACAACGACTGGGCTTTTTATTACTTCGATCATGCCGTTCCCACGAACTTCGAAAAGCCTCCTAGATTCTTGGAGCTCTGACGAGTAGCGCCCAATCCAAGATGAGATGTGCTCTCGGACGATGCTTCCTCGGCGCCACTGATCCAGATAACGGTAGTAGGCAAGGAACGCCAGTAACCTTGGCATGTCATTAGCCAGCACCGCAAAATCTAGTCGCAGAGCGAGGCAGTCTTCAAAGACTATAGGCACGTCTGCGGGGCCATTCAGGTAGCCGGCGCCATCACCTTTATTAGCGTTGTGAATAACCGTTCCTCGATCGCGCGTCTCTAAGCAGTCAAACGCAGCGGTGGCGTTTTCGAGCGCCTCTCGATATGGGGTTGATGGAATCGCGAAAGCTGCCAGCCGCGCGAGATCTGCCCTTTGTTCGCCGAACGAGGAGGCATTTCCGAAGTATCCGGCAAGAAGATTCTCAAACATCTTCTTGAGGTATGGACCGGGATGATCTTTCCCCCTGACGCGCTTCGCGGTATTGATGCAGCGTGAGAGAAAGGGCTTCTGAGTCTTTTCAGTTGCGCGTGTAAGGATTGACCATATGTCCACGTCAGAATAGAAATCCTCCGGGACAGGAACCTTGTCGCCCGCTGTTCGCGTGTTGAGCTCAAACACGCTTTTCGAATCAGCCAGGATTCCGTCGTCAACATACTCGCCATTGAAGTCGATGAATACGAACTTGCTCTTGACGTTGTCCAGCCCGACTCCGTGATCGATTCTCCCGAAGCAGTCGCTGAAAATCTTGCATAGTGTGTTCGACTTGCCCGAACCGGTGTTGCCGAAGACCCCGATATGGCTGGCGAACAGCGCGTTTGCAGGGAGGTATACGGAGGTGCCGTCGTGTCCCGCGAGAGCGCCAACTCGAAAAGATGGCTCGTCAGGTAATGTCGGCGAGTTAATCGACTCGAGTTCGTCTGCCGTGAGTAGATACGCCTTCGACTTGACGAGCGGGAGCGTTGAGATTCCTCTATCAAACCTATCTTTGGACATAACGCCGAATACGGATACATCTACGAACCGCTCTATCGTTTGCCCGGGAGCAACCCTGGAGTCAGCAGTCTCACGAACAACGTGGCTCTCCTGCTGGTAGTCGCCCTCGATGATGCCGATGACGCTGTCGTACCCACAGGGGATCTTTAGGTAGCCCCCGACAGAAACACCTCTTACCACCTCACCGTGGAAGAAGGTATGGGCTTCATTGGCATCAGCGTAGACACGCACCTTCAGGCGTGCGCCGTGAACCTCAGAGACCTCGCCGACGAGGAGGCAGTCATCTGCTACTTTGAAAGACACGAAAGCCCCCTCGCAAAGACATCCAATCCGAGCTTCATGTCGCCCTTGGGAACGAGGAGGATGACGTTGTCGCAATCCGCGAAACGGTCCTCGTAGCTATCGGCGTCATCGGCTTTGTAGCACGAGATGAAGATGAGAAGCTTCGGGTTCGACCTCGCGGCCCTCACGGTAAGGTCGCGTATGTGCTCGTCGGCAAAAGAGAAGCCGAAAACGAGAAGAAGAGCGTTGTTGCGGTCGAGTTCGTTGGCGTAGATCCGGAGCAGGTCGTAGTAGTAGCGCTCAAGCACCGTCTCCCCGAACTTCTTCTTTGTCGGGTTAACGATGCACAGCGTAGAGTCATACTGCTCTTCGAACCGAGTCAGGAGTTCTTTCTCTTCTGTGCTCAGCCATAAAGCGTGACACTCAAGATCATCGAGGGAGCTTTCATCGCAATCATTCATGACGAGGTCTCTGACGCTGTCGAGGACGGACAAGGTCCTTATGTCCTCGCACCCGGAGAGGCACGCTTGAAGCGTGTCGCCGGGGTTCGAGTACATTACGCCCTCGCCGTCTCTCCTCCATGTCAGAGAGCCGTGCGGCTTTATGACGTTAGCGGTAGCGACCTGTGCCTTGTACTCCATGAAGAGCGACTGCTCGTATTGGAGCCTGCTGTAGGCGGAGGAGTCGAACCTAGGGTGTTCCCTGCCAACGAAACCGTCGTTGTAGGATGCCGAGCACCTATCAAGAGCCCTCTCAATGAGCGGGTCATAGTTGGTCGTGAACAGGTTGATGCGCTTGGGAATCGTCGTGGTTCCGCGATCTCGGACAAGGCCAATCAGAGAACGAAGGGCGTCAACTTGGTCGGAAGCAGGAGCTTTCGTTTCGAGTGGGAGCATGACCGAGCGGAAGTACTCCGCCTTCAGTAGCCGCAAGGCGGATTCCCAAACATCATTGGAGGAACTCTCGAACTTCTTCTCTTCCACTGCACGAAACCATGATTCACGGCCCTCGAGAGTTGGGACAACGCCGGCCGAGAATCCCGACCCAAGCAAAACGTTGATGTGACCACAGGACAGAGCGTTCCGAAGAAACTTCGAATTGTCTTCAGACGGCAATCCATCGGAGTCGAGAAACTGCCCGTTTCGTCCGAGGGTGAATCTCCTCAGCTTGAAAGGCTCCATACCCATTTACCGCGACCTTTCGAGAGGGCATAAAAAACAAGCGGTGTAACGTACGAACGAGCGTCGCATCAGATTCATGCAACGCTATGTAACATTTTACCACCTGAGTCTGCAGTCAAAATGACCTGTCAGTCAAAGCTGGCGAGGTCGCTTCCGTCCTCAGCGTCTAGAGTCGCATGATGACGAAGCAGGCCGAAATACGCGAGTTCCACGCACCAAGATAGGGGCGTCAGGCGCTTCCTAAGGGAGAGGCTCCGCGAGTATCTGGAGAGATAGAACAACGTACCGTAGCTACCGCTTGTCATGAGCATTTCAAGCAGCGGACAAGAACGAGAAGAACGGCGCATTATCAACGAGGACCGAAGGAGCCCCGTCCCACCACCGTCCACCGCCCGTCGAGGGTCGTCCGCAGCCCACCTGCCCCCGCTTCGTTGCGCTCGGCTCGGAAACCGCCCCGCCCTGCGCACAGAGAGCGATGCGCACGGCCATGCTCGCCGCTCCGGCTGTGTATCGCTCCGCGGCTCGGGCCAGCCTGCTCCGCCTGCGTGTTGCTCCCGGTTCAGGTCAGCCGGCTGCGCCGTCTGCCCTTCGCGGCGGTCGCACACTTCGGCTACGCTGTCTGTTCCTCGCAGCGCTGCGCGTACACACCCCCGTTGTGGGTACGGCTTACCAATCGGTTGATCTGTGCAAGGCGAGTCGGTCTCGTATCGGCGCGCACTCCCGCTATGGCAGGTTGACTGCCACTCTTTCATTCTAGTTTGCAGGTGGTGGGGGCGGCATTGTGTTCAGCTTTCTCAATATGCGTGTAAGAGCTACGCGTGGATGGCTCGACCCCATGGGTTCCTCACGGTCCCTGTGGAGAGACGACCGCGCATGATCGCGCGCCACTGCCGGCGCACGCGGGTAGAATTGTTCCATTGGCGTTCGTGGGATGTTGCGCTGTCCATCTTCGACAGGTTCTTCGGCAGGGGTAAATCTGAGGGCGATGGGCTAAAGCCTGAGATAGATTTAGCGAGCGGGAGCGAACTTGCGGCCATCGAGCGTGGAGCTGTCCGCTCCGTAGTACTGGCGTCCGGCGAGCGCGGGGCAGCGTTTGCAGATGCGCTCGTGCCCGTCGCGGCCAATGCTGTCCAGGCTGCGCAGACCTACGGAATGGCTGTGGTCAAGTTCCCTGAGGGCGTGGGCTGGGCCGACCTCTGCGTGAGGAGGCGCGATGGCTGGAAGCTCCTCTCCAACCTCAAGGATGGGAAGTTCAATGAGATGGCCGCAATCAGGCAGGCGGGCATCCAACCCGTCGCGATCGCCAACCTGGCGCTCCAAGGAATGGCGGTGCTTGTCGGACAGGCGTACATGGCGCAAATCAACGATAGGCTTGAGGGGCTATCAAACGGTATCGCCGAAATCCAGAAGTCGATGGAAAGCAGCCGAGAGGCGGAACTCGAGTCACACTTCGACGCGCTGGAGCGCCTTGTTCTCATGTTCGATGAGTACGGGTCGGACCAGTCCAAGCGAACGGTCGCCCTCCAGGTCGTCGAGGACGCCACTAGGGCGGCGCAGCTTGCCTGCCATTTCGAGTCCAAGGAGCTGCGTGAGATCGGCGCCGGCGCAAGTCGGAGGAAGAAGCTGTCCAAAGAGGACGTTGAGGGATTGATTCGGCGTCTCAAGAAGGTGGAGGATCACGCCTCGGTGGCGTTCCAGCTGCTTCTCGCCGCAAGGCAAACGGGAATGCGTCTCGAGTGCGACTACACGAACGGGCGCATTGAGAAGGAACTTTCGGTGATACGAAAGATGGCTGACGAGATATCTGGGGCGAGAGCTTGTGCTCGAGAGTACCTAAGGGGGCGAATCTCTGGACTCAGGGGCGCCCCGCTCGCCTTCGCGGAGCCAATTGAGACGAAGGGTGCCCATGGTGCTGCAATCGTACTGGACACAGCGGTCAAGGCTGCATCTCGCATCAACCCTGTCCGCGCCCGTCGTGCGGCAATAGATCGCATCGCGAGTGAGAAGGCCGATCTTCAGGATGCGATGGGCTCGGACAACGCAGTGAAGGCCCTTGCCGAGAAGAGCGAGGAAGAGCTCGAGAACCTCCGCTTCGCATTCAACGAAGCAGACACCATCGTAATCGAGAACGGCGTTATCAAGGCCTATTCCATAAGGGCATCAGCGGGCCAGATGAATGCGGGTGAGACGACGGGGTGAGGGGAGGGACCGTAGACTCTATGAGTGATCGCGGTCTGTACGTGAGTACGGGTGGGTTCACCCGTGAAGCTCGATATGAGGCGGATTGTTCAAACGTCCCGGTGAAACTTCTGGATCTTGATGAGTTCGTCCGCCAATACGTTGATTGCTACGACAAGGCAGACGAGGACACCCGTGCCATCTTGTCGCTCGTGCGCATTTGGTGGCCGGCGTAGGGGAGAGATGATGGTATGAACGAGTGGAAGCTGCAAGAAGCGTTGGAGGGTAGTGAGGAGCCCTTGACGGGAAAGGCGATTGCCGCCCGTTTGAGTCGCGCGCGTCGAGTCGAGCGCATCTTGCATGACGATCTTGACCGTATCGTCTCCGATGATGACCGAACCTACTCGGCCTTACTCGCGCTCAAGGCAAGCCCGTCAGAGCGCGGAGGCAATATGCAGAATGCTCTGCGCTGGTACTACCGCGCCGTCAACGGAAGGGACTTTGCCAAACTTGCCGACTACCACCCGAAGAAGCGAGGCGTTTCTGATATCGCCCCAGCTCCTGCCGCCGTACGACGCTCTCAAAAAGCCACGTTGGTCTCCGAACCGACTACGGCGTCCGAGCACAGGGAGTCCATCAGCAAGCTCTGGTTTGAATTCTGCTCCGCCAAGAACCGCATCGCTTCTGCCCTTGGGCGTTCAAGCAACGTTGTCGGCGAGCTGGCGGAGCGTGTCGTGGCCGAGTACCACGGCGTCATCCCCCTTACCGTGTCGCACCCTTCTGTGGACGTGGAACTCAAGGACGGTACACTCATCCAGGTTAAGGCCCGCATGTTGACTGACGTGCGGACTACAGCGCTCTCAGCCTTCCGCTCGTGGAACTTCGACGTGCTTGCCGTGGTGCTGTTCGAGCCTGATGGACACATCGTTTTCGGCGGAGAGATTCCCTGTGCCGATGCTCGCCGTCATGCGCGAGCGGTGGCACATGTCAATGGCTGGCAGATTTCGACTACCCACGAGTTCCTTTCGGATCCGGCCTTTGTCGACCTGACGGAGGAGTATCGTGGCGCCCTCGATGAAATGTGCTAGTTGATTAGTTAAGACTGTGGCGCTGAAGCCCTGTATGGGCGCGGCACGTATATGGAGCGCTGATAGAGTCTGTGCTTTCCGCAGTGACGGGGCTTCGCTGCTGAATCTTGTCCCGCTCGCGTTGCACCTCAACGAAATCCGCGGGCTGGTACACACTGCCTGCTCGTACTCAGGCTGTTCGATAAACTCTGCATTACCCCGTGAAATAGCTCACCGCGTACAGCGGGTACTCCCTCGTCACCCCTGCAGAATCGTCGCCTACCGCTCCCGTTACCCCTCATCTTCCGCCAACGCGGCGATTGCGGCGCCGACGGCTGCCAGCCTGCGTCTATCCAGGCGGTAGTGCATCCAGCGGCCGTCCTTTCGTGCGGAGACGAGGCCGCAGTCCACGAGGATCTTCATGTGGTGGGAGAGCGTCGATTGGCCGATCTCGAGCCGTTCGAGGATCTTGCATGCGCACAGCTCGCCGTCGTCGGCCAGGGCCCCGATGACCGCGAGGCGGTTCTCGTCCGCGAGCGCGCGCATGACCTCGGCGCCCAAGGGGGCGGAGACCCCGGGGATCTCGGCGCGCTCGACCCTCCGCACGAGGTCGCGGACCCTCTCCTCGATCGCACGCGCGCACGCCTCGAACGCCTCGTCGCCCTTGCCCGTGGGGTCCTCGAGCCCCCAGTCCTCCCGGTAGGAGCAGGGCAGCGCGGGGCATCGCACGCCGCATCCCATGGTGACGACCACGTCGACCTGCTCGATCTCGGCCAGCGCCTTCGGGCGCAGGCCGGTGGCGTCGATGCCGTAGCGGCGCTGGAGCACTCGGATCGCATCGGCATTGACGCTCTCCGCAGGGTGGGTTCCCGCCGAGCACGGCTCAATCGAGGCGCTCGCCAGCTCGCGCGCGATCGCCTCCGCAATCTGGCTCCGGCACGCGTTGTGCGTGCAGACGAACGCCACGCGGACCTTCCGCACCTGCTTTGAACCCATGGCAACCCTCCGCCCTCCGTTCGTTTGGTCCGATTATACATCGACTGTCTTCGATGTATAATGCATCGAAAGTCATCGATACGATGCGAGGAGGAACCATGGAAGCATCGAAGAGGGACGTGGATTGGGCGAACGCGATCTGCCTGGCGAGCGACTCGCTCTGTCCGGCGGACCTCCTGGAGGAAGTGATGTCCGCGCCGGAGTGCACGCCGTTCGGGCCGGTGCACCACTACCTCGTCGGGGCGACGCTCCTCGCGTGCGTCCGCAACGCCATGGGGACCGAGGCGCTTCCCGCGCAGCTCGCCGAGCTCGAGCGGCGTTCGAACGCGGTGCTCGGAGGCGTGTGCGCCCATTGGGGGATCTGCGGCGCCGCCATCTCATGCGGCATGGCGCTCTCCGTTCTTCTGGGGAACGCCCCGCTCAAGCCCGAAGGGTGGAGCGACGCCCAGCTGATGGTCGCCGACATCGCGGAGAAGATCGCGAAGGCGGGTGCCCCGCGCTGCTGCAAGCGCGACTCCCGCATAGCGGTCCGCGTGGCGACCGGTTGGTTCAACAAGCTCCTTGGCACAGACCTGGTGCTTCCGAGCGGCAACCCCGCATGCGGGGTGTCTTCGAGAAACGATGCCTGCCTCATGACCGGGTGCCCATATTACTGATCCCGCCCGCTCTCGCCATGAGCTGCGAGCTGAGGAAGCTCGATTGTTCCGTCACGGTGAACATCCACGGCACGTTCCAAAGACATGGAGAGGGGCGCCCGCGGGCGCCCCTCCGGTCGTGCACGCTCGCAAGTCCCTACAGTCTCACGTCGGCGGGCGCCGGATGCTCCTCGCAGAAAAGCTCGACCGGGTTCACCGAGCCGTCACCGTACAGCCGCTCCGCCGCCTCCGGGCACAGGCCGCGCAGCAGCCGCACGACGTCGGAGCCGACAGCGAGGGGAGAGAGCTCCGCCCTGACGGGGTCGAACAGGCGCTCCGCATGCGCCGCGCGGTTCCTCACCCGTAGGATTCCGTTCAGGGAGTGCTGCAGGCTTGCCCTCTTTATGCCTTTCGGCCATGTGCGGTATAGGCACGTCCTCCAGATCGCAGCCTCGCGCGAGCGGTCGGTGAGGTGCACCCAGAAGCCGAGGGTGAGGCTCGCCACGAGAGAGCCATGCGTGAATCCACGGGGGAGCCCCGCGACGGCGGCGTCGATAATCCGCCGGTTGGTGTGGTTCGCGTCCAGCTCGCCGCGCTTGGACCTCCTCACGAGGGGCATGCGGGCGGGCGAGTCGTCATCGATGAGCCAGTCGCCACCCCAGGACTCGCGCATGACACGGTCGTAGGCGTTACGCAGCGCCACCTCGAAGTACGATATGTCGCGCATGAGCGTCTGCGCGAGGGATGCGTTCCACTCGTAGAGGTCGAGGGCGCGCACGACGTCGCCGCTGCACGTCGAGAGATAGGGCGCGAGCCGCTCGGCGGAAAGCCATCGCTCCGCCCACGCGCGCGTCGCGCCTTCTGGATCCACGTTGTCGCTGTTTGAGAGGGATTGTCCGGGCACCACGGCCATCGAACACCTCCTATGAAAACATTCGAGGCCCGGTGACTTGAATCAGAGGTCATTCCCGGGCCCATCGACACGTATCTTACCCGCTTCCGCGCATCTCGGCAAGGTCCCGGAAGAAACACAGGATACCATCATTTCGCGCGCTTCCCCCCCTTGAGTCCGCGCTTCCTGCACGGGGGAGTTGCGGTGTATCTAAGGAAACGAGGTCTGCCTCACGACTGGGTGTCCGTATTTCTGATCCCGCTCGCTCTCGCCATTAGCTGCGAGCTAATGAAACCCGGATTCCGACTCGATACGATTGCGATGCATCGAGAGGTACAGCTTGCAGCTTTCAGGTGAAAGGAACGGAACATGCAGCAGGATCTTCAGCAGAAACCCGTGACGGTCAGCGGTATCGTCAGCACGGTCTTCGGCGGTATCGCGCTTCTGACCAGCTTCATCCCCATCATCAACAACGCTTCCGCAATCTTCGGCTTCGTCGGGGCCGTCCTCGGCATCATCGCCGTGATGGGGACGCGCGCGCACGGAAAGAAGTCGGGGCGCGCGCTCGCGGTCGTCGGCCTCGTCATCTCGGTCGTCTCCGTCGCGATCGTACTGGCCCTTCAGGCCCAGTGGGCGGCGATGCTCTCCTAGGCTCCTCCTCTTCGCGGACCTCGGGCCATGCGCCGATCGCGCGGCGCCATGATTGCCGCTTGAGGCATATCATGTGCAGTGGGTCGCCTCTCGGCTCTGAGGTGACGTCTGCATCAGAAAGGATGATGAACATGCACTACGGTTTCCACGTCGCTCGGACCACGCTCTCCTTGCTCGTTGCCGCGACTCTGGCATTTGGGTCGGCGGGCCTGCTCGCGGGGTGTGACGACGACGCCCCCAGCTCGTCTGACACCGCCGGGCAGCAGGACGTCTCGACGTCCGAGGCTGAGTCCGACGGGGCCTCGGCCGAGCAGGAGGCCACTCAGGACGTTCCGGCCGACTACACGTCCGCGCTCAACCAGGCGCGCTCCTACAGCGACACGCTGAACATGTCCAAGCAGGGTATCTACGACCAGCTCACCTCGGAATACGGCGGTCAGTTCTCGCCCGAGGCCGCGCAGTACGCCATCGATAACGTGCAGGCGGACTGGAACGCGAATGCCCTTGCCAAGGCGGGGGATTACAGCGACACGATGCATATGTCCAAGCAGGGGATATACGATCAGCTGGTTTCCGAGCACGGCGAGAAGTTCACGCCGGAGGAGGCTCAGTACGCCGTCGACAACCTTCAGGCCGATTACAACGCGAACGCCCTTGCCAAGGCGCGCGACTATCAGGAGATGATGAGCATGTCCCCCGAGGCGATCCGCGACCAGCTCGTCTCGGAGTACGGCGAGAAGTTCACCCAGGAGGAAGCGGATTACGCCGTCGCCAACCTGTAGGAACGGTGCACCGGCTCGATCTTCGGGGCGGGTACCATGGATGAGGGCCTCAAGCGGATGAAGAGGGGGATGTCATGACCGAACGACTGACTGAGGAGGTGCTGCGGGAGCTGCTGGACGCCCCGAGCATCGATTCGTTCATCGCCGACCACGAGTTCCCCTCCTGCACGCTCGCCGAGTACCTCCAGCACCTGCTGGAGAAGAAGCACCTCGAGCGCGCCCGCGTGGTGCGCATGGCCGACCTGAACGAGACCTTCGGCTACCAGATCTTCACCGGCGCGCGCAACCCGAGCAGGAACAAGGTGCTGCAGATCGCCTTCGCCATGGCGCTCACGCTGAAGGAGACCAACCGCGCGCTGTCGGCGGCCGGCGCGAACGTCCTCACCTGCAAGAACCGCCGCGATGCCATCATCATCTTCTGCATCGACCACGGCTGCTCCCTCCAGAAGGTGAACGAGGAGCTCTACCGTCTGGGCGAGGAGACCGTCTGCTGAGGTGCCGTGCCGGCGGCGCGGTGAGCCGCCGGCCGGACGGCCTGCCTGCCGCCGGACGGCTTGCGCTCCGTCGGGGTAGCCTCCGTCGCCCGGTGGGCCCGCGGGAGCGGCCTCCGTCGCCCGGCGCATCGCCCACGGCCCGGGCTCTCGGCGCGGCTGTCTGTCCGCGCCGCCTGCTATGATTACCCCCATGGATACCGAAGACCGCACACACGACGACGCCGACCTCTCATCCGAGCTCGACGGCTTCCTGGAAGCCGCTGCGCGCTCGGACAGCTGGCGCGTCGAGCGCACGCTCAAGTCGTCCCCGTTCGAGACGACGGAGCTCGTGCGGTTCCGCGGCGCCTCCGGCGGCGAGCTCGGCCCCTTCATCCGCAAGCGCATCGACTGCTCCGCCGGGGTCGGTCGCGCGTACGAGCGGCTCTGGGACGCCCAGCGCTCGGGCGTCATCCTGCACGGCGTCCCGCGCCTGGTCGAGTGCCTCCGCTCGGGCGACGAGCTCTCGGTCGTGACCGAGTTCATCGAGGGCAGGACGCTGGGTGAGCTCGTGCGCGACGAGGGCGCCTCGGAGCGCCTGGCGACAGGCATCATGCCCGCCCTGTGCGACGCGGTGTTCGAGTTGCACACCCTGCTCGACCCGCCGCTCATCCATCGCGACCTCAAACCCTCCAACGTCATCGTCCGCTCGGACGGAAGGCCGTTCGTGATCGATTTCGGCATCGCCCGCGCATGGGACGGCAAGGCCGATGCGGACACCGTCCGTTTCGGCACGCGGGCCTACGCTCCGCCCGAGCAGTTCGGGTTCGGCCAGACCGACGCCCGCTCGGACGTCTACGCCCTGGGAAAGCTCGTCCTGTTCTGCGCCACGGGCGGGGAGGGGACGGGCCCTGCGGACGAGGCCGACCTGCGGCGCCGGGGGCTGTCCGCACCGCTGTCCGAGGTCATCGCCCGTGCGACGGCCTTCGATCCGGCGCGTCGGTTCTCGGGCGCACGCGCCCTCGGACGGGCGCTGCGGGAGTGCGCGGCTGCAGGCGGCGTGCCCGCTCAGCTCGAGGGGGATCCGTTCGGGTACCGGGCGCCCTCTCCGTCATCGGGGGACGCGGCGGGTCCGATCGGAGCCGCCTTGCCTGCTGCTACCGTGTCTGGCGCTGCCGTATCCGCTATGCTCGGTACGGGCCAGCTCACCCCCGCCGTCTCACCGACAGGTCCGGTAGGACTCGCCGTTACCGCGTCGAGGGAGCCTGCCTTCGCGCCAGGTCTGGCCGCACCTCCCGCGTCTGCATCGGACCCTATCGCATCGGCCGCCCCAGTGCCACGTCGGAGCCGTGTCGTCGCGGCCCTCGACCGAATCCCGCTCGGCGTCGGCGTGGTATGGGACCTCGTCGTGCTGTTCGTCTACGCGTTCTGCGTGCTCGGCAGCGTCTTCGCGATCGTGCGGCCCAACGAGAACGACGCGGCTCTGCCGCTGTGGTTCCGCGTGATGGAGTACGGGCTGTTGATCATCGTCTGCTTCGGTGTGATCGGCTGGGCGCTGCTCGACAAGCGCCCGCTGCGCGCCATCTTCCCGCGCCTGCCGCGGCTCGGGTTCCTCCGCGGCCTGCTGCTCGGCGCCGGCATCGTCGGCTCGTGCTTCGTGGCGACGGTCACGGCCGCGATCTACGTCGGGGTCTAGCTCCGCAGGGGGGCGACCTATTGTCTCTCCATCCTTTCCTCGGTATTGTGATTAGCTGAAGTGGGCGTCGACGGCCGATTCCAGGGAGGGGATGGCTTGATGGCTGAATAAGCCGTCAAACGTAAAGAAATCAGTTTTTCCTGAACATATGCCAGTTTTCGGGTAGAGTAGGGACAGCGGTATTGACGCGGTGACCTTACGGGGCCTGCGTCCGCAGAAGGCGGCTGTCCTACGGGATGGTCGCCTTCGTCTTTATGGAGGGAAGATGTGCTGCAAGCCGTTTTTATCCATCGATAAGCAGATAAGGCTTCTCGAGGACCGCGGAGTGAAGACCGACTCCGACACCGCTGGAATCCTTATGCGCGAGGGCTATTATTCCGTTGTCAACGGCTATAAGAACCCGTTCCTCGATAGCGAGAAAACGGTTGCGGCGGGCGACGATAGATATATGGCCGGAACCGAATTCAACGACCTCTACGATCTCTTCTCGTTCGATAGAGCGCTCAGGCTCATCACGTTCCGTTATCTCATCATGGCTGAAGCTGTCGCGAAAACCGCAATCGCACACTGCTTCGCGCGCGCACATACAGATCCCGATGACTATCTTCTTCAGGCAAGCTACTGCACGCGCGAGGAGTTCGGTGAGTACGGGAAAAGCGAAGAAGACTACACGGGCGAGGTCAATAAGTTAATCGGAATACTGTCTTGGCGGAGAGAGAAGAGCGCCACTGAGTTTATCGAGCATTACAGAAGCGATTACGGCAAGGTTCCGATCTGGGTTCTGTGCAACGACTTGACATTTGGGAACATGGAGCACTTCTTCAACCTCATGAAGCCGAAGGAGAAGTCAGACGTCTGCAAGATGATCGCAACCGGAACGGGCAGGCTCGGCGACAAGCTCGTCGGGTACTTCGATGTGCCGACGGCGCGCATCAGCCTTGAAGTGCTCGTAAAGTTCAGAAACATCTGCGCCCACGACGAACGCCTGTATTGCGCACATGTTGGGGATAGGAAAAACGTCAACTACGCGAAAATGGTATGGATGCTGGAGAGGTATCTGACGAACTCCGACTTCTTCTCGTTCCTCGATCAGATAAACGACCTTATCGGAAGTTATAACAGCAGAAACGGTTCCCTTGGGCACATTCTCTCGTCTTTAGGCTTTCCCGAACTCATCAGAAAGATCGAAAGTCGGATCGAGCTTCTTGAGAAGAGTTCGTCAAAGGAATAGATATGGGCGTATCGGGGCGGAAACGCCCCTGTGCTGTCTTGGATAATACGTGGCGCTCGCAGCCGACTGTTCGAGGTTTGTGGGCGATCCGATGCCGGCACGGTGGCCGAGGTGGGGCGCAGCGCACGGGCGCAGACGCACAAGTGGGGATACGCGGGCATTCGGGACCGGCCCAAAAGAAAGGGGTCGCCCGCGCGTTCACTGAGCGACCTATAAAAATAGCTTGGGATATTTTGGGAGACAAGTAGAATATGCAAGCTATCTACGTGCGGTTATGTGACAAGGCCTAGATCAAATTCATCTGCCCGCCGACCTTGTTGTACCAGTCCTGCCACGTGGGCGGGCAGTACTTCTGCGCGGCGGCCGGGGTGAGGGTGGGCCCGTAGACGTCGCCGAGGAAGGCGACATGGGCGGTGATGGACTCCTCCCAGCTGGAGAAGCGGGTGCTCGTCATCCAGCCCCACGCGTTGTAGTCGCGGAAGCAGTAGGTGCCCTTGGTGCTCTCGATGCACGCGATCGCGGGTGACCAGCGCGGGTCGACGCTGTTGTCCCACGCGGCCTCGGCGAAGACGCGCCCGTAGCCCGCGAGCGGGCTGCCGGACAGGTAGGCGTCGATGCGCGCGGTCCAGGTGGAGATGAACTCGTCGCGCGTGACGTTCCAGTTGACGGAGCCGTCGACGGTCACCGAGGCGCTCTGGCCGGACTGGTTCGCGGTGTTGTTCGCGTTGCCGCCGTCCGCGCCCTCGCCCGACGCGGCAGAGGTGTCGGCGGCGAGGCGCGCCAGCTCCTCGGCGGCCTCCTGCTCGGCGCGTGCCTGGGCCTCGCTGCGCAGCCTCTGGGCCTCCGCGAGCGTGTCGGCCGCCTTCTGCTCGGCGTCCTCGGCCTGCTTGCGCGCCTCCTCGAGCTCGGTCTTCTTCTGCTCGAGCTCGGCCTCGGCGTCGTTCAGTTCCTGGATGTCCCGGTTGCTGGACTCCTGGATCTGATCCATGTAGGTGAGGGTTGAGATGGCGTCGTCGAGCGTCGTGGTCCCCAGGACCACGCCCAAGAAGCCGCCGGAGCTCTTCTGATGCTTGTACTGGGCGCGCATGGCGTCCGAGGCGCGCTCGCGCAGCTCGGGCAGACGCGCCTCGAGCTCGGCGATATCGGACTCGTTCTGGTCGATGAGGGCCTGGAGCTCGTCGAGGGCGGTCTGCGCCTCCTCGTAGGCGGCCGTCGCGTCCTCGACCTGCTTGCGCGCATCGTCGAGCTGGGCCTGCGTGGCCTCCGACACCGCGTAGGCGGCGGTGGGGGAGAGCAGCGGGGCCGCGGCGAAGGCGACGGCGAGGGTGGCGCAGGTGATCAACCGCGCCGGACGGCGAAGCATCAAGGAGATGTGAGACGAGCTCGCGTGCATATACCACCTCGGGCAAATCTGGATTCATCCCAACGCGACCCAGTATACGACATGGTTCGAGTTCAACTTGAACGTTAGACCTCTTTAAGGGTCAAGTTGAAGGTTGGGGTTCGGCTGCGAGCAGCGCGAACGCCGAGTTGTTGAGAAGCTCTGGAGTTTCAAGTGAACCTTGAAGGTTCGGCGCCTGCGCCGCGAGGAGTCCGCTGCGGCCCCGCGCGTCCCGCCTCGTGCCGGGCGCGTTCCCCGGAGGCGTCCGCGAAAGCCCCTGTTCCTGCCGCTCGGGGGTGCGGTGCGTAATCATGCGCACGCGGGTCCGCGGCATCGCGGGTTGTGTTACGATGCCGGACGTAACTGGCCAAGATGGTGGCGCGGAGACGCGTGGGCACGCCGTGTACTCGGCGGCCCGGGGGAATCGGGGTGCGAGTCCCCGGCTGTACCAGCAACCGTAACTCGGACGGCCGCGAGTGCACACGCTGTAGATCGGGCGGCGTGCGCGGTCGACTAACGTCAAGTCGGATTTCTCCCCATCTGTGTCGTGTCGCAGGCGCAACGATGCCTGCGGGGCCGCGGCATGGCCCTGGAGAGAAAGGACCGAGCATGATCGGTATCCGGGCGGCGCTCGCCGCCGCAGCTTCCCGCCGTCGATCCGACGGCGATCCCGCACAAGGAATCCCCTGCACCGCGCTTCCGCCGGCGCGCGCCCTGACGGCCCTCGCGGTGGCCTTCGCCCTCGCCATGGGACAGGTCCCGACGGCCGCGCTCGCCGCCGAGCTCGGTGTCGACGCCGTCGCCCCCGCAGACGTCGAGGCGACGGACGCGGCGACAGGCTCATCCGACGCCACCGACGCCTCGGGCGAGGCGCCCGCGGACACCGCTGACGACGCATCCTCTGACGCCGCGACCGCGGACGGGACGGATGGGGACGCCGTCGAATCCGACGCCGCCGACCCCCAGGACGACCCGGCCGGGACGTCCTCCCAAGAGGACGCCGCGACCGCGGACCGGGCGGCGGCCGAGGAGGCGTCCGACCCCTCGGCCGACGAGACGGCGCCGGCGGAGGAGCAGAAGATCGTCGCCTCGGCATCCATCATCGGGCCGGGCTCAGACGGTGCGGATGCCATCTGGTACGGCAACGACTCCTTCCAGGTCGACGCCGGCTCCACGGCCGCGGACCTGCTCGAGCGCGCCCTCGAGCAGGCCGGCCTCACCGCCGACTACGGCGAGGGCGCCTACGGCTGGTGCCTCAATACGATCACGTCCCCCTATACCGGCGAGGTCCTCGGCTGGGACCAGCCCTCCGGCCATTACTGGCAGGTGTTCGTGAACGGCAAGGCCTCCGAGGTCGGCGCCGGTTCGGTGGAGCTCAAGGACGGCGACAGCGTCGCGCTGTACTACTCCGCCAACGGCGAGTCCCTGCCCGACGGCGACCTCCCGCAGAGCCTGTCGGTCACCGCGGCCGTCATCGGACCGGACTCCCATGGCATCTCGGCCGCATGGGCCGAGGAGCGCACCTGGACGGTCGAGGAGGGCGAGACCGCGGCGGACCTCACCGTGCGCGTCCTCGCCGACGCGGGGCTCACCGCCGACTACGGCGAGGGCACCTACGGCTGGTGCCTCAACACGATCACGTCGCCCTACACCGACGAGGTCCTCGGCTGGGACGAGGCATCGGGCAGGTACTGGCAGCTGTTCGTGAACGGCGAGCCGTCCGACGTCGGCGCCGGCTCCGCGGAGCTCAAGGAGGGCGACCGCGTCGTCTGGGCGTACGCCGCCTACGGCGCCGAGGAGCCCGTGCCCGGCGAGCCCGACGCGGATGCCGAGCGCCCCGACTACGACTCCGACTGGACCGGCTTCGGCAACGGCGGCGGCACCACGCTGGTGGGCGTGCCCACGCCGAGCGAGTCCGCCGAGCAGAAGTGGGCCGTCGACCTCAAGAAGCCCGGCGAGTACTACGTCTCCGCCGGCGACCCCATGATCGTGAACGGCGACATCTACGTCACGAGTTCGACCGAGCTCATCCGCATCGACGGGGACACCGGCGAGGTGCTCGACCGCGTGAGCACGGGCGGGCGCACCACCTATTTCTCGCGCCCCGTCTACGCGGACGGCGTCATCATCATCCCCTCCGACGACGGCTCGATCGCCGCGTTCACCGCCGACACCCTCACCTGCGTGTGGCGCACCGCCGCGCTCGAGGCCCCGTCCACGGGCGGCCGCTACCAGGCGAACTCGACGCTCACCGTGGTCGACGGCTGCGTGATCGCGGGCTTCGAGGCCGGCGCCGGCGCGTTCGGCACCGCCTCGGCGGGCGCCCTGGTCTGCGTGCGCATCTCCGACGGCAAGGTCATGTGGGTCAACACCTCCGTCAAGGAGGGCGACAGCACCGGCGAGGGGTACTACTGGGCGGGTGCCGCGGTCTCCGGTGACGAGATCGTGATCGGCGACGACGGCGGCAAGGTCCAGCTCATCGACGCCTCGACCGGCGATGTCCTGTCGTCCGTGCAGGTCAGCATGCCGTGCCGCTCCACCATCGTCGCGGCGGGCACCGAGGACGGCGACGAGGTGTTCCTCGCCGTCGGCCAGTCGCCGGCGACCCTGTTCAAGATCGTCCGCGAGGGCGACACCCTGCGCATCGCGGGGCAGGTCGAGTTCGGCTCCTCGTCGACCTCCACGCCCGCGGTCGCGGACGGCGTCGTGTACGTCGGTGGCCTCAACGGCTCCTACAACGGCATCCTCGCCGTCATCGACCTCGGCGCCATGACCGTTTCGGACACCTTCGTGACCGACGCGCGGGGCGAGGTCAAGTCCTCGCCGCTCGTCTCGGTCCAGGGCGATGACACCTACGTCTACTTCACCGCCAACTCGCGGCCCGGCGGCGTGTACCGCTACTCCCTCTCCACGGGGGAGGCGACGCTGCTGTTCACGCCCGACACGGCGCAGCAGAACTACTGCACCGCGAGCGTAATCGCCGACGCCGAGGGCAACCTGTACTACACCAACGACTCCGGTCACCTCTTCTGCATCTCTGCGGCCGCGGGCTACACGGTCACCTACGACACCCAGGGCGGAAGCTCCATGGCGGCGTCCCATCCGGTCCAGGGCGGCAAGCTGCTCAAACCGGCCGACCCCGAGCGCGAGGGGTACCGCTTCACCGGCTGGTACACCGATGCCGCGTGCACGGTCGCATGGGACTTCGACGACCCGGTGAACGCCGACATGACCCTCTACGCCGGCTGGGAGCCCGTCTCCGACGACACGCCCCCGGTGACCCCCGGCGGCGGGACCGGCACCGGCTCCGGCGGCTCCACCGGCGGTTCGACGAACGGCTCGGCCGGCGGCTCCACGGGCTCCGGGCAGGGCACCGTCCCCGCGGGCGCCCGTCCGGTCGCGACGGGGACCGTCCCCGCGGGCGCCACGCCCCTCTCGACGGCCGCCGCGGGCGCCGATGCCGGGCAGGACGCCGCGGTGGCCGATGAGGCCGACGGGTCCGCATCCGACGGGACCTCTGCCGCGGGCGCTGCGGCCCGCTCCGCTGTCGCCTCGGCGGAGGATGCCGCCGAGAGCGCGCAGACGGGTGCGCCCATGGCGCTCGCGGGCGTCGTCGTCGGCGTCATCGGGCTGGCCGCGATCGCCGCGTACCTGGTGATCTCCCGCCGCCGCGATTCCGAGGGCGGTCGATAGCCATGGCCGCTGACGATACCCGCAAACTCGATCCCGTCGAGAACGGGGGCGCCGCGCCGGACGCTGCGCACGGTGACCTCGACAGGACGCAGCAGGCCCCGGCCCGTCCGGCGGGCGAGGCCTCGACCCCCGAGTCCTTCGTCACCTTCGGCGAGGGGGCGCAGGGGGATCCGGGGAAGGCCGCGGCGCCCAGGCGCGCGACGGGTCGCCCCGTCCTCCTGGGAGCGCTCGCGCTCTGCTGCGTCGTCCTGATCGTCGCCTCGCTCGGCTTCGTCCATCCGTCGGATGACGGGTCCTGGTCCCTCTCGTGGCTCTTCCAGACCACGGAGGCGGCTGAGGACCCCGCGTCCGCCGGGAGCGGCTCGGCGGAGGCGGCCGATGCCCCCATCGCCGCCGACGACGCGTCGGACGCTGCGGACGGCTCCGCCGACGCCTCCGCCGCCGACGCCTCCGGCCAGGATGCCGGAGCCTCCGTCGACGGCTCCGCCTCCACGGGCACGGGCGCCGCTTCCACCTCCGGCGGTTCCCCGTCATCCTCCTCGTCCTCCTCGGGCGGGGGTTCGTCCAGCTCCTCCGGCGGCTCCCAGGGGTCGTCCGGCGGCTCGCAGGCCCCGTCCGACGACCGGCGCGACACGGTGACCGTCACCGTGACGATCAGCTCCGACGTCGTGGGCGGGAGCGTCTCCGGCGGCGGGACCTTCACGTTCGAGAAGGGCGCCACGGCCTACGACGCCCTGTGCGCCTGCGGCCTCTCGGTGAACGCGAGCGACTCGGCGTACGGCATCTACGTGAGCGCGATCGGCGGGCTCGCCGCCGAGGGCACGCAGGGGTGGAACTACGCCGTCAACGGCGTGACCCCCGGCATGAGCTCCAGCTACTACGAGCTCTCGGACGGAGACACCGTCGACTGGTTCTACGTGCTGTCCTAGCTTGCGCGAGCACGCGCCCCGATGCGTCCTGCGGGCCCGTCCCCGGTTCATCCGGCGACGGGCCCGTTCTCGTTGCGCGCGGGTGCGCCGAGCCGGGAGCCGGCGCTCGGAAACGGAAGCGACCGGCTCGCAGCCGGTCGCGGTCTCGGTACGATGCGGTTGGGTTGCCGGGAAGGGGCTTAGGCGTGCCCGCCGTCCAGGAAGCGGCGGCGGCTGAAGAAGTTGTACCAGGTGACCATGAAGGTGGAGATCAGCTTCATGACCTGGTAGCCGATGCTCAGGACCGCGACGCCCACGAACATGAACAGGTCGTTCAGGCCGAGCCCGACGGCGGAGAGCACCGCGAAGATGGTGAACTCGCGCTTGCGGGACAGGTCGTCGCGGCGGCTGAACACATAGCGCATGCTCAGGAAGTAGTTCACCACGACGGAGGCGAGAAACGACGCGGAGGTGGCGATCAGGAAGTCGACGTGCAGCAGCTCGACCAAGACGAGCAGCAGGATGTAGTCCACGGCGAGCGAGGTGATACCCACGACGGCGAACTTGCTGAACTGTTTGACGGTGTCCTTGGAGAGCGCTGCGCGCACGGATGCTCCTTCATCGCGACCTGTCGGCGAGGCGGCCGACCGACTGCAGGATACTGTATGCCAATCGTCAGCAAGATGTAAGGAAATCGGCAACAAGAACACAAAGCGCGGCAGGTTGGGTTGAGGTCGGGCCGCAGGGCGGGTTCCGTCCGCGCCGCTCGGCACCCACGCCCGGGGCCTTGCGGGCTGCGAGGGCCCCGCAAGGCCCCGGCGCCTGATACCCGTACGCGGCCTCCGCGGCCTCGTCGCTTCCCCCGCCGCCGTCTACGCCTTCCCGCCACCGTCGAGGAAGATCTTGCGGGTGACGAAGTTCCACACCATCACGACGGCGGTTGCGAAGATCTTGACGATGCGGTAATCGACGGATACGACCTCGGTGCCCGCCCACATGAGCACGTCGTTGATGATGAGGCCCAGCACCGACAGCACGATGAAGATCGCGAACTCGCGCCGGCGGCTCATCCCTTCGCGGTGGCTGAACACGTAGCGCATGCTCGCGACGTAGTTGAACACCACCGAGACGGTGAACGAGACCGTGGCGGATGCGACCGGGTTCACGCCGAAGACCTCGGTGAGGAACACCATGACGCCGTAGTCGATGACGAACGCGATGACGCCGACCACGCCGAATTTCATGAGCTGCGCGATGAGGTTCTTCATACCGGGCCTTCCGAGAGAGACTGCGTTTCGCGACCAGACATTGTAGCGCACGCATGCGCCCGCCGGATGCGCCCGGTGGCATCTCCCCAGCCCCTCCAGGCGTCGCCCTCAGCGGGCGGCTTCCGGGAGCTGTCCGGTGCGGTAGGCCTCCAGCAGCTGCCGCAGGTCGTTGATCTGCGCGCGGATCTCCTCGCCGGTATCGGTGTCCGAGACCATGAGGCGGCGCGTCGGCACGTCGAAGCGGGTCGTCTCGCTCTGGATGTCCGCGTTGCGCATGATCGCCTCCTCCACGCTCTTGAACGCCTCGTGGGCCTTCAGGCGCATGCCGCGGGAGCTCGCGATGAGGGTGTAGCCGGCGATGCCGGTCTTGGGGTGGTAGGCCTGGCAGAAGCCGCCGTCGATCACGAGCAGCCGCCCGTCGGCGCGGATGGGGGACTCGCCCTTGATGGTCTTGACCGGGGTGTGGCCGTTGATGATGTGGCCCGACCCGGGGACGATGCCGAACTCGCGCATGATGGCGTCGCAGGCGGGCACCTCCCGCGTGAGCTCGAAGTAGGGGTCCATGGGCTCGGCCCAGGTGGACTCGTCGGCGATGTAGGAGCGCTCGAAGGTCTTGACGAGGCGGCCGGACGCCGGGGACTTGTGCCCGACCCACAGGTACCACATCCAGTCGAGCGCCTCCTGCTCGCGCGTGCGCCAGGCGCGCCGGGCGATGCTGTCGCAGAAGTCCATGTAGTCGCGTCCCGCGCGCCAGGTGCCCAGGCAGTTGACGTTGGTGAACGTCCCGTCGGCGCTCATCGGGACGCAGCCGTGGAACAGCAGGTTGCTGTTGCGCACGAGGTACATCGAGCCGTGGCGGTACAGGAAGTCGATATGGCTGCGCAGATGGTCGCTGCCGGTGAACTCCTGCACGAGCTTGTCGATGATGCGCCCCTCCTCAGGGGTGAGCTCGTAGGGCGAGTCCGGATCGAGGGTGGGGAAGTCGGAGGTGGTGAGCGGCCAGCGCGTCCCGTCGATCTCCACGGTGGCGTCAGCGAGGTCGATCTCGTCGAGCAGCAGGCGGTCGTGCATGTCGAACTCGGGGTGCCGCAGGATGATCTGGCCCTCGAGCTTGAACAGCATCACGTTGATGGCCTTGATGAGCGGCGTGATGCGCTCGCCCGCGCGGTAGGTCCTGTCCGCGAAAGAGACGAGCTCGCGCAGGGAGATGCCGTAATCGTTCTCGAGGATCTCGAAGTTGCCGTAGCGCAGGTTGTTGCGCAGCACGGTCACGATGCAGGCGGGCTCGCCGGCAGCCGCGCCCATCCACAGGATGTCGTGGTTGCCCCACTGGATATCGGTGCGCTGGTGCTCGCAGCGCAGCAGGCGGTCCATGATCTTGGCCGCGCCGCCGCCACGGTCGAAGACGTCGCCCACCAGGTGGATGTGGTCGACGGCGAGCACCTTGATGAGCTCGGCGAGGGAGTAGATGAAGTCCTCGGTGGAGTCGGTCTCGAGGATCGAGCCGATGATGCGCTCGTGGTAGCGCACGCGGTAGTTGTTCTCGTCGGGGTGGGTGTGGAGCAGCTCGTCGATGATGTAGGCGAAGTCATGCGGGATCGCCTTGCGGACCTTCGAGCGGGTGTAGCGGCTGGACAGGCGCCGCGCCACCGTGATGAGCTGGTCGAGTATCGTCTTATACCAGGTGGGCGAGTCCTGATGCGCGGCGCGCGCGAGCGCGATCTTCTCGCGCGGGTAGTAGATGAGCGTGCACAGCTCGCCCTTCTCGCGCTCGGAGAGGCTGTCGCCGAAGTCCTCGTCCACGTGCTCGCGGACCACGCCGGAGCAGTTGTTCAGGATGTGCAGGAAGGCCTCGTACTCGCCGTGGAGGTCGCTCATGAAGTGCTCGGTGCCCTTGGGCAGGTTCAAGATCGCCTGGAGGTTGATGATCTCGGTGAAGACCGCCTGCTGGTTGGGGAACTTCTCGGAGAGCAGGGTCAGGTACTTCATGGTCTGCTCGGAACGTTCTGCGGCGATCATGCGCGGGCCTCCTTGCGGCGCTCCCGAGCTGGCCGGTGGCGCCCCGGTACGGACGTATGGCTCACCAGTATGGCCCAGAGGTGTCGAGAGGCTGTGGAGATGGGGCGGCCCGTCGGCGGACGGTACAAGAAAACGGCCGAGCCGGACAATTCGTCCCGCTCGGCCGTTTTGCCACGGAGGGATCAGCCTGGCGCGCGTGCTGCGGACCTGCGCCCCGTATCAGCGCGCGTCCCGGAGCGCGCCCGAGAGCCGGCAAGCCGCACCCCGCGGAACGGGTCGCGCCCGCTGCGCGCGTCAGCTGAACTGGTTGCGGTAGGCCTCGCAGACCTCGTCGACCGGACCGTCCATGCGCAGGTCGCCCTTCTCGATCCAGATGGCGCGCTGGCAGATGCGCTCCACCTGCTCGATGGAATGGGAGACGAACAGGACCGTGACGTCGCCGGACTCGATGAAGCGCTGGATGCGCCGCTCGCACTTCTCCTGGAAGAACACGTCGCCCACCGACAGGGTCTCGTCGACGATCAGGATGTCGGGCTCGGTGATCGTGGCGATGGCGAAGGCGATGCGCGCCGTCATGCCGGAGGAGAAGTTCTTGAGCGGCATGTCCATGAAGTCGCGCAGCTCGGCGAACTCGATGATGCCCTCGAGGTTGTCGTCGATGAACTCCTTGGTGTAGCCCAGCAGCGAGCCGTTCAGGTAGATGTTCTCGCGGGCGGTGAGCTCGGGGTCGAAGCCCGCGCCCAGCTCGATGAGGGGCGCGATGTTGCCGCGCACGATGCATTCGCCCTCGCTGGGCTCCAACACGCCGGCGATGATCTTCAGCATGGTGGACTTGCCCGAGCCGTTGGTGCCCACGAGGCCCACGACCTCGCCGCGGCGCACCTTGAACGAGATGTCCTTGAGCGCGCGGAACTCCTTGAAGAACAGCTCGTGGCGGATGAGCTTGATGAAGTACTCCTTGAGGTTGGTGAGGGACTCCGACGCCATGTTGAAGATCATGGTGACGTCGTTCACCTCGACGGCGTACTCCGGGGTAGCGGATTGGGTGTCTGCCATGAGCGGTCCTTAGATGTAGAGGATGAAGCGGTGCTCGAGCTTGTGGAAGATCAGGTAGCCGATGAGGAACATCACGATGGCCCAGCCGGCGCACAGCGCGACGGTGACGGGCTCGGGGTTGGTCTGCCACAGGAAGATCTGGCGCATGAAGTTCAGGAAGTTGTACATGGGGTTGCCGTACATGAGGACCTGCACCACGGAGGGCATGGCGTGGATGTAGTCGTCGGTCCAGAAGATGGGCGTGAAGTAGGTCCACGCGGTGATGACGACGCTCCACAGGTGCATGATGTCGCGGAAGAA
>DXAO01000012.1 GCA_019117005.1 Candidatus Collinsella stercoripullorum
TTGAATGTTACCCGGCAGGCACTATCGAATTGGGAGAGAGATGTTAATGAACCCGATTTAAATATGTTGAAAAAAATTTGCTTTCTTTTTGGAGTCAACATGGACGATTTTGCGAAGGAGGTAATAACAAATAGCGCAAGGGGTCGGGGCAGCAGGAGCTCACGTCGATGACTGCGATGTTGGTGGCGACGGCACCGACGAGGCGCGTATGCCGGAGTCCCGCGATGCGCTCGGCGAAGGCCCGGGCGTTCCCGTGATCCTCCGCGAGCCGCTCCACGTTGCGGCGCAGGGCGACGAGGCCGGGGGCCGCGATGACGCCCGCCTGGCGCATGGCGCCCCCGAGCGCCTTGCGCATGCGCCGAACCTCGAGGATCGTGTCCTGGGGTCCGCAGACGAGCGAGCCGACCGGCGCCGAAAGCCCCTTCGAGAGGCAGAACATGAGGGTGTCGACGTGCCTGCAGAGCTCCTCGGGCGCCACCTTCAGCGCGACCGCCGCGTTGAACAGGCGGGCGCCGTCCATGTGGACGGGCACGCCGGCGGCGCGGGCGAGGCGGTGGATCGATTCCAGGCGCTCGGGCGGGATCGCGGCGCCTCCCGCGTAGTTGTGCGTGTTCTCGACGCAGACGAGGCCGACGCCCCCTTCGGCGAGCCGCGCCTCGATATCGGCCAGGACGGGACGGCCCTGCGCGTCGTGGCGGTAGGTGCGTGCCCGCATGCGACCGAAGTCGGGGTCGAACAGGTACTTCTCGCTGATGAGCAGATGCTGCTGCTCGTCGACGAGCAGGGTGGAGCCGGGCTTCACCTGGGCGAGGACGGCGGAGGTGTTCGCCATGCACCCGGAGGGCATGAGCACGGCCGCCTGCTTGCCGGTGATCCGGGCGGCGAGGTCCTCGAGCTCGTTGACCGTGGGGTCCTCCCCGCGGCCGAGCTCATGGGTGCGGTCGTCATCCCCCAGCGGGGCGGTGAGGACGGCTTCGAGCATCTCCCGCGTGGGGGTGGTGAGCGTGTCGCTGCGCAGGTCGATCATGGGGCGCTCCTTACGGCGTCTCGGCGGGTCCGCGCCCGGGCTGTTCCGCCGGGGGCGCACACCCGATTGTCGCATGCCGCCATCCGGCCCGGTGCGGCGCCGCGCGGATGGACCGTTCGCGAAATCATCCTTGGCGGAAGCGCTTTAGTTTGCTACACTGCACTACATTGCAGTGGCGGCCGGCGGACGGCCGCATGCAACGGAAGGACGGAACGCATGGCGCAGGTTACGCACAGCACGATCGGGACGGCCGGCACGGCCGCCGCCCGCACGCTGTCCCTAACCCTAGCGCTACTAGCCGCCGATGCGCGCTAGGGTCCTTCCACCCACCGTACGGGCGATGGCCCCGAGCTTTCGAAGCACCCCACCGCGCATCTGACCGCCGCCTTGCAGGGCGTGACGCGCGACGGGGTGCTTTTCCGTTTCCGATACCGACGGCACCGCCACCTCCTGCAGGCCCGAGTGAAGACGGACGTCTCGAGCACCAGGAGGGACCCATGACCAGAAAGATCGCGATCTTCGACACGACGCTGCGCGACGGCGAGCAGTCGCCCGGCGCGAGCATGAACACCGAGGAGAAGCTCATCATCGCGCGGCAGCTCATCCGCATGAACGTGGACGTCATCGAGGCGGGGTTCCCCATCTCGAGTCCGGGCGACTTCAAGAGTGTCGCCGAGATCGGCCGCATCGCGGGGGACCGCTGCACCGTCTGCGGGCTCACCCGCGCGGTGGACAAGGACATCGAGGTCGCCGCGGAGGCGCTGAAGACCGCCAAGCGGCCCCGCATCCACACCGGCCTGGGCGTGTCCCCCTCCCATCTGCGCGATAAGCTGCACCTCACGGAGGATGAGGCGATCGAGCGCGCCGTCCATGCGGTCAAGCTGGCGCGCAACTTCGTGGACGACGTGGAGTTCTACGCGGAGGACGCCGGCCGCGCCGACCAGGACTTCCTGGTCCGCATCGTCGAGGCGGCCGTGAAGGCGGGCGCGACGGTGGTGAACATCCCGGACACCACCGGCTACAACCTGCCGTGGCACTTCGGTCAGCGCATCCGCGACCTGCGCGAGCGCGTCGACGGGATCGAGGACGTGACGATCTCCGTGCATACGCACAACGACCTCGGCATGGCGACGGCGCTGGCCCTGGAGAGCGTCCGCAACGGCGCGACGCAGATCGAGTGCACGGTCAACGGCCTGGGCGAGCGTGCGGGCAACACCTCGCTGGAAGAGGTCGTCATGGCCATCCGCATGCACGGCGAGGAGCTCGACGCCCATACCGACATCGTGACCCAGGAGCTCACGCATGCGAGCAAGCTCGTGAGCTCGATCACGGGCATCATGGTCCAGCCCAACAAGGCGATCGTCGGCGCGAACGCCTTCGCGCACTCCTCGGGCATCCATCAGGACGGCGTCCTCAAGGCGCGCGACACCTACGAGATCATCGACCCCGCCGACGTGGGCGCCGCCGGCTCGCAGATCATCCTGTCCGCCCGCTCCGGCCACGCCGCGCTGCGCCATCGCATGGCCGAGCTCGGCTACACGTTCAACGACGAGGAGTTCGAGGGCATCTACCAGTCCTTCCTCGAGGTCGCGGACAAGAAGAAGGAGGTCTACGACGAGGACCTGGAGTCCATCGTCCACGAGCGCGAGCGCGTGAGCACCGCGATCTGGACCCTGGGTTCCGTGCAGGTCTCCTGCGGCTTCCCGCTCACGCCGACCGCGACCCTCACCCTGGTGGACGAGGACGGCGAGGAGCACACCGTGGCGACCTACGGCACCGGCCCGGTGGATGCGGCCTACAAGGCGGTCGACGAGATCGTGCGCGTCGAGAACGACCTCTCCGAGTTCGCCATCAAGGCCATCACGCGCGGCATCGACGCGATGGGCGAGGTCACGGTGCGCGTGACCGCTGCGAACGGCGAGGTCTACACGGGACGCGGGAGCGACAACGACATCATCGTGTCCTCGACGAAGGCCTACATCAACGCGCTGAACCGCCTGATCTCCGAGCAGCGGGAGCAGGCCGCGGAGTAGCGGGGCCGACCGGGCTCGCGGATGCTCGCCCCTCGCCGGCCCTCGCGCTTCGCGCTGCGGGAAGGCTCGGGACGAAGCATCCGCAAGCCCCAACGCTTGACGGAGTGATTGAACGGATAGTGAATGCCGGCTCCGCTGATTCGCGCTGAGCGATTCCGCAGGCCGAAGGCCGAGGACCAGCGAAGCGCGAACCAGCGGGGCCCTGAGAAGAGAGACGGAAAGGAACGACGGCTATGCCACGACCCATGACTGTTGCCGAGAAGATCCTGGCGGCCCATGCCGGGCTCGAGGAGGTGCGCCCGGGGCAGCTCGTCGAGTGCGACCTCGACATCGTGCTCGCCAACGACATCACCGCGCCCATCGCCATCGACGTCTTCCACGAGCTGGGAGCCGAGCGCGTCTTCGACCGCGACCGCGTCTGCCTCGTGCCGGACCACTACGCGCCCAACAAGGACATCAAGAGCGCCGAGCAGACCAAGAAGATGCGCGATTTCGCCCATGAGCAGCGGATCACCCATTACTGGGAGCAGGGCTGCGCGGGCATCGAGCACGCGCTGCTGCCCGAGACGGGCACCGTGGTGCCGGGAGACCTCATCATCGGCGCCGACTCGCACACCTGCACCTACGGCGCGCTCGGCGCGTTCTCCACGGGCGTGGGCTCCACCGACGCCGGCGTGGGCCTCGCCACGGGCCGCGCCTGGTTCAAGGTCCCGCCAACCATCCGCTTCGAGATCGACGGCGAGCTCGCCGACGGGGCGAGCGCCAAGGACATCATCCTGCACATCATCGGTCTGATCGGCGTCGACGGGGCCCTGTACCAGGCCATGGAGTTCGCCGGCTCGACCATCGGCTCCCTGTCGATGGAGGGTCGCATGACCATCTCCAACATGGCGATCGAGGCGGGCGGCAAGGCCGGCATCATGGAGGTCGACGACGTGGCGCGCGCGTGGCTGAAGGACCGCTGCCAGCGCCCCTACGTCGAGTACCACGCCGACGAGGACGCCGAGTACGCGCAGGTCATCCATATCGACGCGGCGGACATCAAGCCCTGCGTCTCCTGGCCGCACCTTCCCTCCAACACCCATCCGGTGAGCGAGTCCACGCATATCGCCGTGGACCAGGCGGTCATCGGCAGCTGCACCAACGGGCGCATCGAGGACATGCGCGCCGCGGCGGAGGTGCTCGCCGGCCGCCGGGTGAACGAGAACGTCCGCTGCATCGTCATCCCCGCCACGCAGGCGGTGTTCAAGCAGTGCATGGCGGAGGGCCTCGCCGACATCTTCATCGATGCCGGCTGCGTGTTCTCCACGCCCACCTGCGGCCCCTGCTTGGGAGGGTACATGGGAATCCTCGCCGCGGGCGAGCGCTGCGTGTCCACCACGAACCGCAACTTCGTGGGGCGCATGGGCGACCCGACCTCCGAGGTGTACCTGGCGAGCCCGGCGGTCGCGGCGGCGAGCGCCGTGGCGGGCCATATCGCCGCCCCGTCCGACCTCTAGCCCGCGGCGGGGACGCGCCCGCGCCGCGACGCGCCGCCGGACCGGCGCGCGGACGGGGCGGGCGCCGTGCCGCCGAGCACCTAGACCTGCGACCATCCAGCAAGGAGCCTAACCATGAACTTCGAGGGAACCGTCTTCCGGTACGGGCGCGACGTCGATACCGACGTCATCATCCCGGCGCGCTATCTCAACAGCTCCGACCATGCGCACCTGGCGGCGCATGCCATGGAGGACATCGACCCGACCTTCGCCGAGCGCGTCCAGCCCGGCGACATCATCGTCGCCGAGGAGAACTTCGGCTGCGGATCGTCGCGCGAGCACGCGCCGGTCGCCATCAAGGCGGCGGGCGTGTCCTGCGTCATCGCCAAGAGCTTCGCGCGCATCTTCTACCGCAACGCGATCAACGTGGGCCTGCCCATCATGGAGTGCCCCTCCGCGGTCGACGCCATCGCCGACGGCGCGCGCGTGGCGGTCGACACCGATACCGGCACGATCGCGAACCTGGATACGGGCGAGACGTTCACCGCCGAGCCCTTCCCGCCGTTCATCGCCGAGATCATCGAGGCCGGGGGGCTCGTCGAGCGCACGCGGCGCAAGCTCGCCGCCGAATCGGGGCGCTAGCCCGTACGGGCGGCGCCCCGTGGGGATGCCCCGCGGGGCGGCCGACGAACCGCAAGGAGGACACATGCCATTGGACAACCCGTTCGCAGCGGGCCCGAGCTCGCTTGATTGGAGCTGCAACGTGAAGAAGACCTACCGCATCTGCTGCCTGCCCGGCGACGGGATCGGGCCGGAGATCATCGCCGAGGGGAAGAAGGTGCTCGACGCCGTCGGGCGGCGCCACGGCGTCGAGTTCGCCTGCGAGGACGCCCTGATCGGCGGCTGCGCGATCGACGCGACCGGCGACCCCCTGCCCGACGAGACGCTCGACGCGGCCCGCGCCGCGGACGCCGTGCTGCTCGCCGCGGTGGGCGGCCCGAAGTGGGACACCACCGATCCCGCCGCCCCGCGCCCGGAGCAGGGGCTGCTCAAGATCCGCAAGGAGCTGGGGCTCTACACCAACCTCCGCCCGGTGCAGATCTTCTCGGCGCTCGCCGGGGCGTCGACCCTGCGCCCGGAGATCGTCGACGGCGTGGACATGATGATCGTGCGCGAGCTCACGGGCGGTCTGTACTTCGGCCGCCGCGAGCGCTTCTACGAGGAGGCGGGCGCGGGTGCGGACGGCGCGCCCGGGCAGCGCGCGTACGACACGCTCGAGTACCGCGAGTACGAGGTCGAGCGCATCGCGCGCCAGGCGTTCGAGGCGGCCCGCCGGCGCCGGGGTAAGGTGTCGAGCGTGGACAAGGCCAACGTGCTGGAGACGAGCCGCATGTGGCGCGAGGTCGTCCACCGCGTGCACGACGCCGACTATGCGGACGTGGAGCTCGAGGACGTGCTCGTGGACAACGCCGCCATGCAGCTCATCAACCGCCCTGCGGACTTCGACGTCGTGGTGACCGAGAACATGTTCGGCGACATCCTCTCCGACGAGGCGGCTCAGATCACCGGCTCGCTCGGCATGCTCGCGAGCGCGAGCCTGGGCGACGGCGTCGCGCTGTACGAGCCGAGCCACGGCAGCGCGCCGGATATCGCCGGGCAGGGGATCGCCAACCCGCTCGCGCAGATCCTCTCCGTCGAGATGATGCTGCGCTACAGCCTCGACATGGGCGAGGCGGCCGACGAGGTGCGCGCCGCGGTGACCGCGGTGCTCGACGACGGCCTGCGCACGCGCGACATCGCGGACGGGTCGACGCCCGCGGAACGCGTGCTCGGCACCGCCGCCATGGGAGATGCGGTGGTGGCACGGCTGTAGCCGGTCGTGCGGCGAAGGGCCGCATCGGGACAGATCGCTCGGAGACGGGGTCTCGCACATGGTGCGGGGCCCCGTTTTTTCGTCGGGGCGCGGCGCCCCGCTCGTGCGCGCCGGCCTCCCGACGCGGCACGGCGCCCCGTTCATGCGCGCCGGCCTCCCGTTCGCCGGGCGGACGGCGAAAAGGAGCCCGAATTCAGTTGGCAGCTGAGGAAACGAAGCGCCCGGCTCGCGAAAATCGCAAGCGTTCTTCTGGAAGGGCCCGCCGAGAGGGCGGTGCCGAGGATCTCCAGAAAGGAGGAGCGATGGAACGGGAGCGGGATCTGCTTCGCGCGGGGACGCGGCGCCTCCGGGCGTGGCCGGCCGCGGCGCCATCCCTCATCGGTGCGGTCGGGGGATCTCCCGCCGCCCTTGCCGCCCGGAAACCGGGCGGTACAGCATGGGGTGCGGGGGAGGTGCCTATGTGGAAACGGTCGCAGGTGGAACAGCTCACGGGGCTCACACGTCATACGATCCAGGATCTGTGCAATCCCAACACGGCGGGGGACGGCCTGGGGTTCTGGAGGCCGGCGGTGTCCAAGCCGGGCTACTCGCGCTTCGATGAGGGCGACCTGCTGGCGTTCTACCTCGTACGGCAGCTCACCAAGGCGGGCTTCACGCTCAGGGAGGTCGAGCCCGCCGTGTTCGATCTGCTCGAGACGGACGATGCGTTCGCGCTGACGGTCCGTGCGAAGGAGTCGAGGCTCCGGGCGCGCAGGTCGGAGTTGGACGGCAAGCTCGATGCGCTCGCGTGCCTCGAGCGCGCAGCGGCCCATGAGGTCGGCGAACGGCTCCTCTCGGTGATGGAGGAGGCGTTGCTGCGCAGCGCGGGGCGCGCGGTCATGGCGGCGGGGAAGCGGGATGCCGCGCACCCCGATATCGCCGGCGTCCATGACGCGCTGGATGGGCTCGTTCGGCAGATGCTCCTCGTCCTGCGCGGAGAGGATGCGGGTCCGGCGTTCGACGTCCTGCGGCGGCGCATCGGCGAGCTTGCGTCCGACGACCCCGAGAGCCCGTCTGCCGAGCATGCCCTCTGGGAGCTGGTGGACGCGTTGCAGTACGGAGGGGCCGCATCGGCGCGCGTCGCCGATGCGGCGGCGGTGCGTGCGTCGGCGGAGGAGCACGGCGTCTGGGCGCAGGGTCCCGCGGATGCGCCTGCAGACGAGGGGGAACCGGGCGACGGGGAGCTTCGGTTCCGCGGAGGCGACCGTCTTGCCATGCGCGCGCTCGCCCGGTTTCTGAAGGAGGCGGAGAACGGCGTTCCGGTCGAGCTCGTGTTCGGGGAAGGCTCGTTCTCGTTTCTCGCGCGCGCCGCGGCGGCGTGCGCGGATCGATTCGATGAGGAGGTACACGATGACGGAGGAGACGGTTCGGATGGGTGAGGGGACGCGGACGGGGGCGACGTCGCACCGTATGCTTGCAGCGCGCATCGGCATGGTGCTCGGCGCGCTCATGCTGGTCGCGGCGTTCTTCCTGCCGTGGGGCGCGGCGGATGGCGAATGGCGCGACGCCGCGGCGGCGACGCCGGATGCGATATTCTACGAGCCGACCGGCATGACGGTCGCGGATGCCGCCGATATCTCGCTGCTGGAGTACGCGCAGGTCTACGCCTCCATGGATGGGGCGTGGGCGGTCTACACGGCGATCATGTACGCGACGGCGGGCGTCTCCGTCCTCGCGCTGATCCTGGCCGCGCTCGGCAAGCCCTGGGGTGCGAGCGTGCTCGCCCTGGTCGCGGTGGCGGGGTCGCGGCTGCTGGCCTGGGATTTCCAGGACCGCGGCGTACTGCCCGGGACCACGCACGATTGGGGGGTCGCACCCGCCGTCTACATCGCCGGGGGCGTCATCCTGCTCGCCGCGGCGATATGGACGATCGTCATGAGAAGGAAGGCGAAGGCGGCTCAGGCCGACCAAGGCTGAAAAAGGGCCTGACGACAGGAAGCCGCCAAGCGATGGCGGATGGATCGATAACCAAGGAGGTTGCATCATGTTGAGGAAGATGATCGCCTGCACGGCGGCGCTGGCGCTCGCCGTCACGGTAAGCGGGTGCGGGACCGGGCAGCCCGCCGCCGGCTCGGGTTCGGCCGATGCGGGTTCGGGTGGATCCGCGACCGCGGCGTCCCCGCGGGAGGAGCAGGTCACGGTGAAGCAGTCCACCGATCCGCACACGTGGTACGTGCGGAACTACGTCGGCATGAACGCCGCGTCAGTCGGATACAACGCGCTCGACGGCTCGCGGCGCGACGCGTACGGTGCCGGGACGCTCAAAGTCATCTACCGCTCCCTTGACGGCTCGTACATCGATTACTCCGAGGGCGATGAGGGTGGGCAGCCCGAATCGCTGGAGGGGTTCAAGGTCATCGCCCAGGACCTCGCCCCCAACACGGAGCTGAACTACACGTTCCAGCTCGATGAGAACGGGGAGGAGTACGAGAACCTGGTCTCTGTTCAGAGCTACGAGGAGATCGTGCTGGTCGTCGCCCCCGTCGGGTCGAACGGGACGGCGCCGGACCTCACGGTCACCCAGGCGTCTCCGGACAAGTACACCAGGTATGTGAAGGATTACGTGGGGAGGAACCTGGCGACCTGCGGGTACCTGTCCATGGCGGGCACCTACAACGATTCGTACGGCAACGGGTACGTCAAGTTCGACATCACCGCGGACGACGGCTCGTATGTCGATATCAACGACCCGGATGCGCTTGCGGGGTATGTGGTGACGGCGCAGAGCGTCGCACCCAACACGGCGATCACCATGGCGTTCATGACCGATTCGAACGGGCAGGAGTACGACAACCTGGTCTCGTCGCAGAGCATCGAGACCATCAACCTCTCGGTGGCGCGGGTTTCCGGGTAGGGAGAGGCGGCCCGGGCCGGCCGTCTAGAACTCGATGAGCTCGCGCACCTGCGTGTCGAGCGCATGCGCGATGCGGATGAGGACGTCGACCCCGACATCGGCCGCTCCCGTCTCGATCTTCCAGAGATAGGAGCGGCTGATGCCCGTCATCAGGGCGAGCTGCCGCTGCGAGATGCCCTGCTCACCTCGGAGCTCCCGGATGCGGGACCCCAGCTTCCTCTTTTCGCGCACGTTATCCATGCTTCGAGCATACGTGCGGTATAGTGTGAAATGGCTCTCTATAGAGAGCCGGTAGGGGTATGACTGGATGCGCGGGCTACTATGGGCTCGGCAGGCTCACGTCGTCTTTTTTTGGATTTCGGCTGCTTGCAGTGGTCCCAACGGGGACTGGAACGCAAAGCCATTCCCCGGACAAGTCCTGCGGTCGTTATCAGGCGACAAGGCGCCTCCGTACGGTAAGAGACGCTCGGGGGTGCGGAGAGTTCCATCTTACCTTGTGCGATATGATGATGGCGGCTCTCTACAGAGAGCGCGAATCGAGGTTTGGGGGCACCTTGGCGGCAATCAGGATCATCAGCAACCCGTATCATCGTTCCGTTGTGTTTATGAGCAAGCTCAATGGGAACTGGACGCCTCTGGGGGACGGAAACAATCCGAACAGCAAGTTGCTGTCTCGAAAGTATGCCAACGGCTTCTTCCCGTTTAAGGCTCGCGAGGTGATCGACCAGGTTCTCGTCGAGTATGCCTATGGGAATGAATCCGTCGAGATAGAGTTCGAGGGCCCAGATGATGAATGGGTAGAGCTCTCAAATGTCTGTGCTTCCGCTGATTTGAGGAATCGGGTCAATCTTGAGCGAGGGAACCGCTTTCTTATTAATGCGCGGGATATCCTCAGAGAGGTTCGCGGCCAGTTCGATGACGTATACCCGATTGTCGCGAACGAGCTCGATAAAATACCGGAGGCGTCTAATCTTCTCTCGATGTTTCGTGCGGCATCGGGAAACGATGTGCCGATTTGCGTTGTGGGAAACTACAGCTCGGGTAAATCGACGTTCATCAATGCCCTGCTTGGTATCGAATTGCTTCCGAGCGGTGACAAACCCTTAACTTCCCGTGTTTTCCGTATCGAGCGTTCGGGACAGCCCGACCGTGCGGCGATCGAGATCGATTACCTTGGCGGAGTCCTGAACGTGAATTTCGGAGCGCGTAGCACATCAATCAAGGCACCTTCGGATTCCGGGGAACTCGTACGCGAACTTCATGCCGCCATTCCCGATCGGAACGACGAGCCTATTCTCAGTCGAATGCGAACCGCACTTGATGTGATTAACAGAAAGTCGCGGGGCGAAGAATTGCTCGGAGATTTGGTGACCGTGCAAGCTCCTTACGAGCGTGCTCCATGGATGCAAGACAAGAATCTCGTTATTTTCGATACTCCGGGGTCAAACTCCAGCTCCAATGAGCACCACTTGCAAATCCTCAGAGACGCGATGCGTGGGATGTCAGACGGCTTGCCCGTATATGTTTGCGAGTATAGTTCGATCGACAGCACTGATAATGCTGAGCTTTACAACCAGATAAGGCAAATCGACGCTCTCGATGAGCGCTTTGCGATGATCGTGGTCAATAAGGCGGACGCAGCCGATCTTCCTGAGGATGGCTGGCGTGAAGGCGATGAGGAAGATCTCATGGCCACGGCGGTTGTTCACAACCTGTTCGCTCAGGGCGCCTTCTTTGTTTCCTCGATTATGGGGTTGGGTGCCAAATTGGACGGTAGGCTCTGCGACCGGCATTATGCGCGATGCTACCGTCAGCTCCTCAACAGTTTCCAAGATCCCTCCGACCGGTTCTATACCAGGTTGTATATCTATGACTTGATGCCTGAACAACAGAAGGCGGAAATGCTGGAAGAGGCCGCTGGGCTTCCCGATAGGGTTTATGCGAACAGTGGGCTGTACAGTATCGAATGCGGAATTGAGGACTTTGCGACGAAATATTCCGTATACAACAAGTGCTACAGGTCCGATGAGTTGTTCGACGGGCTCATCATCCTGGTTGATAAGGTTCTTGAGGCGAAGTCCGATCGGCTCACTGAGCTCAAGCGCCTGAGTGAAGAGGAGTTTTCCGAGATAAAAAGCGGTTGGATTCGCAGTCTGCATGATGAGGCCGGAAGCCTTCGAAGCGATATGAACGCGGGCTATATGCCGCATATGGATGGACGGGATTATCTAGCGGCCGTGAATCTCACAATGGATGAGATCAACGATTGGGAGAATGGACTCTCCAAAGTCCAGCACGAGAAGGGCAGGATTGACGAGAAGATCGATGCGGCTCGGACTGCACGCGCGTTTGCGGCAAAACGGCTCGGAGATCGCTTCACAAACATACTGGATACTCGAGATATCATGGGTTTTTGCGATCTCGCATCCGGATTTATGAGCGATGCATCAAAAGCGATTGAAGCCCTTGCCGAGGCTAGAGGAGCTCAGAGCGAGGCTGATCGCTTCGTTTCAGAGGATCTTCTCGCCCTGATTCGCGAGCATTTCGATAAGGGGTTGGATTCCGGGATGCGTTCCGTCGATGAGGAGTCGAAGGCCTATTGGAATGCCTGTGCCGAGCGCTGCCGATCCCAGCTTCTGGATTTCATCTCCGACGGGGAGTTTGCGAGCGAAGGCAAACAGGGCTTGCTTAGAACGATCATCATGGAGTTCCGCACGCTTGGCTTAGAGGATTCCGCTCCGGAGATTATGGACATACGACTACCGTTCAACCCCGACAGGCTATGGAAAGCCCCTGTTTTCCTACAGCACAACATGGAGTTGCGACGCCGAATCGAGCGTTGGCGCGATGTGATACAGCGTTCTCATCAGAGCGTCTTCAATCATTGGCTGGATGACTTGGAAACCGAGCTGGTAAACGGAATCGTCGATCTCAATCCAGAACTTCGCAAGAAATACGAGGATATTCGAGAAACCGAGAGAGACCTCGATAATCTGCGCTTCAGGCGAGACCGTTTGAAGCGCGCTGAAGAGAACGTGTCTTCATATATGGCGTGGCGTGGAGAGGAGTAGCCGATGGGCATCAAGAGCGTGGTCAAGAAAGCGGCGGGAAAAGCCGGAGATGCTGTTTCCAAGCTTTCATCGCTGAGCCCTGAGCAGCTACGGGAAATCGAAAGGGAGCGCGCGGAGTATCTGTCTGCGATGCCGTCTCCGGATGACCCGACGGCGATCGAGTTGACCAGTCGCTTGGTTGCCGCTGCCGGTGTCGAGATCTTCGATGCGTATCTTCCACAGATAGACAGACTGTATCTACCGGTAGAAAGTGCTGCGGAATATGATTCGCCGTTTGACGATGCGAGAAACATCCGGTTTATCAACATTACGAAATGGGTGACTGACGCCGATGAAAACAGCCTTGAGAAGCTGGTGAACGTCTACGACGTTCTCTCGAATGAGCAGTGCAACATCGCTCTCGTCTTTCACCGTACGATGAAGGAGACGAAGGTATTCCTTGCCGTGGTGAATACCCTGAATGCGGATAACAATGTGGACGTCGATTCTTTTGCTCGTCGCATTGAGGCGGCATTGCGGGGGAATTTCCCTGGTTCCGAGTGGAGCGGCGGGGTGTTCTCAGGCCGGATTCCGTGTCTGCGGAATATGCGGGATATGTCAGTTGCCGCGGTCTCCAATATCCCGACCGAGAAATCGGAGAGGTTTGCAAGCCAGACAATCGAAAAGCTGCTTGACGGGGTTGTTCCTCGTAATCGATCTGAGGAATACTGCCTCGTGTTGCTTGCGACGCCTGCCTCTGATTTGGAGGAGCGAAAGGCACGCCTGGAGCAGCTATATACCGGACTGGCACCCTATGCGTCGTGGCAGACGTCGTTCACATATCAGGAGTCCAAGGCATCCGGATCGTCGGCGACGGTGGGTGTGAACGCTGGATTGAGTATCGGAAGGCAAGCGGGAAGCAACCAGTCCCTGAGCAGCGGAGATACCATTTCCGCTTCCGAGAGCCAAGCACTGACCCAGTCTGAGAACGAGTCATTGCAGCAGAGTACATCTGCTTCTGAGACGGATTCCACATCACGTAGCGAAGGGACGTCGGAGTCTACGAGTGATACCGATACGGTTGGATTCGGTCTTTCGGCGGGCAAGTCAATTGGCGGAAGCCTTGGGGCCAGTGTGGGGGCTAACGGAACGGGGGCAGAAGCGTCTGTAAACGGAAGCCTGTATGGCAGCATGAGCGCAAACTATAGCCATTCTCACGGCAGAGTTCGGGGGGTCAATACAACGGACACTGTTGGGAGGAGCCTGACCAAGGGCGTGACAGACTCTATCGGGCGGAGCACCGGGCAAGCGGTGTCTAATACCTTGGGAAGGGCGGTTACACGCTCTCTCACGAATACGGTTGGAGCGTTTGCGAGCACGAGCTTAGGGGGGAATTTCGGAGTCAATTTCGCCCGTTCTTCTACATTTACCGCCACCATCGGTAAGAACGAAGGAATAAACCAAACCCATGTCAACTACTCTATCAAGCATGCACTCGAGATTCTCGATAAGCAGATGGCGCGTTTGGAGCAAGGTGTCGCGCTCGGCCTGTGGGATTTCGCGGCATACGTCGTGAGCGAGGATTCAGTTACCGCTGATAATGTCGCCCACACGTATTTGGCTCTCACGCAAGGTGAGGACTCCTTCATGACGAAGGCGTCTGTCAACGTTTGGCGCGGCGATATCGATGAGGATTCGTCGGCTGCAACGATCTGCGATTATCTACGCGATCTCCGACATCCCATTTTTGCGCTTCATCCCGACATCGTGGAGCGACAGCCCAACGTGTTGCCGTATCCCGCAATCGTTTCCGCCACGGCGACGCTTACGGGAAAAGAACTCGCACGCTCGCTTAATTTCCCCAAGAGGTCGGTGGCGGGGCTGCCTGTGTTTGGATGTGCGAGCTTCGGAAGGAACGTCTCCATATCCGATGAACGTCCCCGCGACATGAGCATCAAGCTGGGGTCGATATATCACATGCATCGCGAAGAGCCATCAGACGTCAGGCTCGATAGGGATTCCCTGACTTCCCATGTTTTCGTGACGGGAAGCACGGGAGCGGGCAAGAGCAACGCTGTGTACCGGCTTCTCGAGGAGGCATCCCGCGAAGAAGTTGGTTTCCTCATCGTCGAGCCTGCAAAAGGCGAGTATAAGGACGTCTTCGGAACCGATGGGGATGTTCACGTTTTCGGGACGAACCCCGCGTACGCTCCGCTATTGCGTCTCAATCCCTTCAGCTTTCCTGAAGGGATCCATGTGTTGGAGCACGTGGATCGATTGGTCGAGCTATTCAATGTATGCTGGCCCATGTATGCGGCGATGCCAGCGGTGCTGAAAAGTGCGGTAGAGCGGTCGTACGAGGATTGCGGATGGAACCTGGTTTCATCTGACAATCCCTATGGAAGCGGGCTATACCCCTGCTTCGCCGATGTCGCTCGCAACGTACGCGAGATCATTGACTCAAGCGAATACGATGCCGAGAACAAGGGGGCCTACAAGGGATCTCTGCTGACGCGGCTCACCTCTCTTACCACGGGGATTAACGGGATGGTCTTCAGCTCCGAAGAGATTCCCCAGGAGGAATTGTTCGACGGGAAGACTGTGGTCGATTTGAGCCGCGTCGGCTCCGGCGAGACGAAGTCGCTCCTTATGGGCATCATCGTTCTAAAACTGCAGGAGCGGCGCATGACTCAGGATATTCCGCACAACTCCTGCTTGCGTCATCTTACCGTTCTTGAGGAGGCTCACAATCTGCTTCGGCGGGCTTCGGCGGATCAGTCGGCGGAAGGTGGCAATCTGTTGGGGAAGAGCGTGGAGATGCTCGCCAACTCCATCGCTGAGATGCGAACCTATGGAGAGGGTTTCATCATCGCCGATCAGGCTCCGGGTTTGCTGGACGCATCCGTCATTCGAAATGCCAACACCAAGATTGTGCTGCGGTTACCTGAAGGTGGAGATCGTTCGTTGGTGGGCGGTTCCGAAGCGCTTACTGATTCTCAGATCGCCGAGCTCGCGCGCCTCCCTCGAGGGGTCGCCGCCGTCTATCAGAATGATTGGATTGAAGCCGTGCTGTGCAAAATCGATAAGGCCGAGCATGGTGAAGGTCGCTATATATACCAGCCTGAGAGTATGGCGGATAGCGAGCAGGACGCTGGGGATGCTCTGGCAATCGCCGCACTGCTGAGCAGCTGCGAGCGTGTTTCCGGGGAGGATCGGCTGCACGATTTGCGTCTTCGGATGAAGGCGGTTCGCTTGGATGCTTCTTTGCAGGTAGCGGTGATGCGCCTGGTCGCCATTCCTCCTGAAAAACCCAAGATGACCAAGCTCGCTCCAATTATCGGGGCGCTATTCCCTGAGGTTCGAGATGCTGCCCTGCGTGCTATCGAGCGCGGGGGAGAGGCGGTTGAGTGGACCGCTGCCGCTCGGAACGAACTGAGAGGCCAATTCGCACAGGATGTTCCAAGTCAAGTGGAGCGTGACGTCATTCAGGCCATATTCGTTCAGATTCTCTATGTGGAAAACAAAGATATCGCCGCATTGGAAAGGTGGACAAAAGAAGGGAGGCTTTGGTGAGTGGGTTGAGGCATTCTGAAGTTCGGGGGGTTCGCGAGTCGTCGGATATCCCCCATGCGTCTGCCTCGTTCGATCCCGACGCTCGTCTTGAGCGACCCGGCGCTGCCCCTGCACAAGAGCTGCGTGGCTTCTCGCCGGACGAGCGGGTGGAGTGGAATGGAGAGCACCATGGAGGGGCGTATAAAGATGTTTTCGTCCCTGGGAGGGGCGAGGACGTCGAGGTCCACCATATGCCCGCCAACGAGGTGAATGGGCTGGAGTTTCAAGATGGGCCGACTATCTCGATGGATAAGCTCGATCATAGACAAACAGCGGGATGGGGCAATTCTAAAGAAGCTCGCGAGTATCGCGCTCAGCAGCGAGAGCTGATTGAAGCAGGGGATTTCAAGAGTGCAATCAAGATGGATATCGATGATATTCATAGCAAGTTCGGGGACAAGTACGACGGCGCCATTCAGGAGATGCTTGATTATGCGGAGGGCGCAGGCTTTATTCCCGATCAGGAAGGGTTGATGGAATGACTAGGATAATCGCGGTTCCCCTGAAACGGGTCGGAGAGATCGCATTCGGCATGAGTCCGGCTGATGTTCGTGAAACGGTCGGCCTGCCGTTTACTTCATTCATGAAGACTCCGGCGAGCGCTTGCCCTACCGATGACTTCGGGTCGTTTCATGTTTATTACAACGCAGATGAGGCATGTGAGGCAGTGGAGATCTTTTCAGAGATCGAGGTGGAGGTTTCTGGAAAGTTGGTTTTCCCGACCAGTTTGGAGAGTGCGCTCGAGGCTCTGCCTTCTCTTGTCCCGGATGGAGACGGGCTCATCTCCACAGAGGCGTCCGTCGGTATCTATGCTCCAGATGGGGTTATGGAGAGTATTCTGTTTGGAGTGAAGGACTATTATTCCTAGGCGCTTCGAATGTGAAGCCCTGTAGCACAGCCTGCATGGAGCGCGGGCGCTATCGGCGAAATGATCTCTGAGACGAGGCGTCTTAAGCGCGGTCGGCGCATTCACGGTTCTCCGGGGATGGGCGAGTGCGGTCTCTTCCCATCGCCCGCCGCTACAATAGGGGGCGATGAGAGGAGTCCCTGCGGTGCCTATCGAGGACGTGTATCGGCAGATCTGCGGATTCGCCCGCGAGCGGGGTGTGCACCGCGTCGTGCTGTTCGGGTCGCGGGCGCGCGGGGACAACCTGCTGCGCAGCGATATCGATCTCGCGGTCGAGGGCGGGGACGTTCTCGGATTCGAAGACGACGTTCAGAATCGTCTCTGGTCGCTGCTCTGCGTCGACGTGGTCGACCTTGGAGCGACCGCATCCGCCGAGCTTCGACGCGAGATCGAACGAGACGGGAAGGTCCTGCATGAAGCGGTATGAGAATTACGTCTCCGCGCTCGATGTGCTGGCGAAAGCACCCGAGCAGGATCTCGGCAACGCGTTCGTGCAAAGCAGGGTCATCGATAAGTTCTCCCTGCAGTTCGAGCTCGGATGGAAGCTCATCAAGCGCCTTCTCTCCTATGAGGGCGACCCCGTCTCCGCCTCCTCGCCTACCTCAGGCGCCCGGCGATGGCGCGGACGATGGCGTCGGCGGCTCGGGAGGTCTGGGCTGCGTCCTCGACCTGCAGGATGATCTTGCCCTTGATGCCGAACTCGGTGACCTCGGAGAAGAAGACGCACGGCTCGCTGGTGACGGGGGAGACCCCGTCCGCCGCGTCCCGGGCGACCGCGGCCAGCTCGTCGGCGAAGGCGTCGAGCGATACCGCGATGTCGCTGCCGTCCTCGCGCAGCCGCTGCACGGCGAAGGGCACCGCCACGCGGTTGGCGGGCAGCAGATGCACGAGCGCGTTCTTGGAGATCACCGAGTTGGGCACGATCACGGTCTGACCGAGCGAGTCCTTGATGGTCGTGTGGCGCCAGGTGATGTCCTGCACCACGCCCGCCTCCGCGCCGACCTCGATGTTGTCGCCCGGCTTGACGATCTTCATGAACGTCACCTGCAGACCGCCGATGAGGTTGGACAGCGTGTCCTGGAAGCCGAGGGAGACGGCGATGCCGCCGACGCCGAGGGCGGCCACGATCGCGTTGGTGTTGACCCCGTAGACGCCGTCCAGGATGATGCTCCCGCCGCCGATCCAGATGACGGCGCGCACGATGTTGATGATGATGCTCGCCGAGGGCAGGGGGACGGTATCGAGGTTGAGGAGCTTGCGCAGGCCCTTGGCCGCGACTTGGGACAGCGCGACCGTCGCCGCGGCGATCACGATGGCCCAGAACGCCCGCTGGACTTCGGGATATGCGATGAACTCGAAGATCGCTTTCAAGATGCCGTCGAACATACGGGCTCCTCTCGGGTGGCTCATGTCATGATACCCCGTTCGGCACCCGGCTCATGCATGGCGCGGGGTCCAGAGGAGCGGCGCGCCCGCAGGCCCATGCGGACGGCGGGCGGGATACAGGTCCGCCTCCAACGGATCGAAAAACGCGCCCGCCGGGGATCCCGACGGGCGCGTCCGGAGTGCGGGGCGCACGGGCTTGGGCGTCAGCTCAGCAGCATGCGGTCGTTGGCGAGCTCGCCGCCCGAGACCTCCTCGAACTTCTGCAGGAGGTCGGCCACGGTGAGCGAGCGCTTCTCGGCGCCGGACACGTCGTAGATCACGCGGCCCTCGTGCATCATGATGAGGCGGTTGCCCAGACGGATGGCGTCGTTCATGTTGTGCGTCACCATGAGGGTGGTGAGACGGCGCTCGTCCACGATCTTCTCGGTGAGGTCGAGCACCTTGGACGCGGTCTTGGGATCAAGCGCCGCGGTGTGCTCGTCGAGCAGCAGCAGCTTGGGCTCGGTGAGCGTGGCCATGAGCAGGGTGAGGGCCTGGCGCTGGCCGCCGGACAGAAGGCCCACCTTGGTGGTGAGGCGCTTCTCGAGGCCGAGCCCCAGCTCGCGCAGGCGCTCGGTGTACTCGTCGCGCTCGGCGCGCGTGACGCCCCAGGCGAGGGTGCGGCGCTTCCCGCGGCGCTTCGCCATGGCGAGGTTCTCGATGATCTGCATGTCGGCGGCGGTGCCCATCATCGGGTCCTGGAACACGCGGCCCAGGTACTTGGCGCGTGCGGGCTCGGAGAGCAGCGAGATGTCGCGCCCGTCGAGCTCGATGACGCCCGAGTCGATGGGGTACACGCCGGCGATCATGTTCATGAGGGTCGATTTGCCGGCGCCGTTGCCGCCGATCACGGTCACGAAGTCGCCGGGGGCGAGATGCAGGTCGACGTTGACCAAGGCGCGCTTCTCGTTGATGGTCCCGGCGTTGAAGGTCTTGCAGACGTTTTGCACCTTCAGCATGGGCTATCGCCCCCCTTCGGGACGGGCGGCACGGGTGTAGGACCGCTTGAGCTGGTACTTCTCCCACACGACGGGGATGCACAGGGCGAGCGCCACGATGATGGCGGACAGCAGCTTCATGTCGTTGGCGTCCATGCCGAGCTGCAGGACGATGGCGCGGATGAGGAAGTACACGACCGAGCCCACGACGGCGGAGGTGAGGCGGCCGCCGAAGGAATGGAGCTTGGCGCCGGGCAGGATGCGCCACAGCACCTCGCCGATCACGATGGCGGCGAGGCCGATGACGATCGCGCCGGTGCCCATGCCGATGTCCGCGTACTTCTGGCTCTCGCAGATCAGGCCGCCGGACAGGCCGACGAGGCCGTTGGAGAGCACGAGGGCGATCATCTTGGTGACCTTGGTGTTGACGCCGAGGGCGCGCACCATGGCCTCGTTGTTGCCGGTGGCGCGGCAGGCCGAGCCGATCTCGGTGCCGAAGAACCAGTACAGCGCGGCGATGATCACGACGGCCACGACCAGCCCGACGATGATGGAGCCCGCGTTGGTGGACAGGCCGGTGAGGTCCGTGACGCGCGAGAAGATCGTGTCGTTCTGCAGCAGGGGCGTGTTGGACTTGCCCATGATGCGCAGGTTGATGGACCACAGGCCGATCTGCGTGAGGATGCCGGCGAGGATGGCCGGGATCTCGAAGACCGTGTGCAGGAAGCCCGTGACCGCGCCGGCGACCATGCCGGCGACCATGGCGGCGAGGATCGCGACGAGCGGGTCCACACCTCCCACCACGAGCACCGCGCAGACGCTGCCGCCGAGCGCGAAGCTCCCGTCGACCGTGAGGTCGGCGATGTCGAGCAGCTTATAGGTGATGAACACGCCGAGGACCATGATGCCCCAGAGGATGCCCTGGGATACGGCACCGAGCATGGCGAGCCCCATGTCGTCTCCTCCTTCAAATCGAGCCAAATGAACCCCGCCAGGCGCGCGACCTGCCGGGGTTCATCGTACCAACGATGCTACATATGCAGCGGACAGTGTACCACGGCGCGGGTGCGCGCACATGGTAGCGGGCACATGCGAAATGCATTCGAAACGCATCGCCCGCAGGGCCGCCCGATGCGGGGCCGTGCTAGGCGGACACGTCCTGCCCGCCCTCGTCGGCGAGCGCGGAGACGTCGACGCCCAGCGAATCGGCCGTCTGCTGGTTGTAGACGAGGTCGCACTCATCGGCGGACATGGTCTCGATGGGCATCTCGGCGGGGTCGGCGCCCTCGGTCAGGATCTGGACGGCCATCTCGCCCGCGCGGTAGCCGAGCTCCTCGTAGTTGATGGAGACCGACGCGAGGCCGCCGTTCTCGACCATGCCGACCTCGCCGCAGATGGTGGGCAGGCCGTTCTCGTTGGCGACCATGGCGACGGTGGTCATGCCGGCGGCGATGGTGTTGTCGGTGGGGGTGTAGATGGCGTCGACCTTGCCCACCATGGACTCCACGACCTGCTGGATCTCGTTGGAGCTCGACACGGTGAAGCGCTCGTGCCCGATCCCGGCGCCGTCGAGGGCCTCCTCGGCGAGCGACACCTGGATGTCGGAGTTGGACTCGGCGGTGCAGTAGAGCAGGCCGACGGTCTGGGCATCGGGGAGCAGCTGCTGCAGCAGGGCGATCTGGTCGGCGACGGGGTTCATGTCCGAGGTGCCGGTGAGGTTGCCGCCCGGGGCGTCGTTGTCCTCGACCAGGCCGCTCGCTGCGAAGTCGGTGATGGCGGTGCCGACGATGGGGATATCGCTCGTGGCGCCGGCGACGGCCTGCGCGGCGGGCGTGGCGATGGCCAGGATCAGGTCGCAGCCGTTGTTGACGAGCGTGCTGGCGATGGTCTGGCAGGCCGACTGGTCGTTCTGGGCGTTCTGCTGGTCGATGTCGTAGGAGATGCCGGAGTCGTCGAGCGCCTTCACGAAGCCGTCGTTGGCGGCGTCGAGCGCGGTGTGCTCGGTGAGCTGCAGCACGCCGATCTTGTAGGTGGTGCCGGAGGCGCCGCCGGTGGAACCCGAGGCGGCCTCGCCGCCGCAGCCGGCGAGGCCTGCGAGCGCGACGGCGCCGACGCCGGCGAGGCCCTTGGTGAACGAGCGGCGGGAGAGGGTGGTGCGGTCCATAGCTGTGCTCCTTAGCTTGGTCGGTACGTGGTTCGGGCTGATGCCCGCGGTCCGTCGGCGCCCTCCGGCGCGCGGCCCGCTAGACGATCTCGGCGCCCTCGAGCCCCGAGACGTCGACGCCGAGCGCATCGGCGGTCGCCTGGTTCACGATGAGCTGGCACTCGTCGCTCGACAGGTACTCGATCGGCATGTCCGCGGGCTCGGCGCCCTCGGTCAGGATCCGGAGGGCCATCTCGCCCGCCTTGTACCCGAGGTCGTAGTAGTTGATGCTGTAGGAGGCCAGGCCGCCGTCCTCGACCATGGTGTCGCAGCCGACGATGACGGGCAGCCCGTTCTCGTTGGCGACCATGGACACCGTCGCCATGCCGGCGGCGATGGTGTTGTCGGTGGGCGCGTAGATGGCGTCGACCTTGCCGACCATGGACTCGATCATCTGCTGGATCTCGTTGGAGCTCGACACGGAGTAGCGCTCGTGGGCCAGGCCGGCGCCGTCGAGGGTCTCCTCGGCGAGCGACACCTGGACCTCGGAGTTGGACTCGGCGGAGCAGTACAGGATGCCGACGCTCCCGGCGTCGGGGAGCAGCTGCTGCAGCAGGTCGATCTGGTCGGCGACGGGGGTGAGGTCGGAGCTGCCGGTCACGTTGCCGCCGGGGGCGTCGTTGGATTCGACGAGGCCGCTCTCCGCATAGTCGGTGATGGCCGAGCCCACGATGGGGATGTCGCTCGTCGCCCCGGCGACGGCCTGCGCGGCCGGGGTGCCGATGGCGAAGATCAGGTCGTCGCCATCGTTCACGAGCTTGCTCGCGATGGTCTGGCAGGCGGACTGGTCGTTCTGGGCGTTCTGCTGGTCGATCTCGTAGGAGATGCCGGACTCGTCGAGCGCGGCGACGAAGCCCTCGTTGGTCTGGTCGAGCGCGCCGTGCTCGGTGAGCTGCAGCACGCCGATCTTGTAGGTCGTGCCGTCACCCGATGCGCCGTTCGAGGACGAGCCCGAGTCCGCCGCGTCGTCGCTGCAGCCTGCGAGGAACACGGAGCCCGCCGCGGCCAGCGCGCCGAGGGCGGCGGCGCGTCGGGAAACGGGACGGTCGATGATAGTCATGTGCGACCTCTTTCAGTGTCGATGCGGTCCCCCTACACGAACCCGCGCCGCACCGCCGCGCCCGCGAGGCGTGCGCGGCGCCGCATCGCAGCGTGCGCGCGGGTAAGAATCAATGATACTCAGGCGACCGCGCCGACCGGGGTTGATACCGACTGTTAACCTTGCCGTCGGCGAAAGGCCTTCAGGGTCCGCCCGCCGATTTCCCGCGGGCGGGGGTCGCGCTGGCACGGCCGTTCGGTGCGCTTCGCGTCACTCGTTGAGTTGCGGAGGGCTCGCTTCCGCGGGCGGGTTCCCTTTGGCGGCCGTTCTCCTGCCGATCGGGCTTTCGGGCTATCGCGTCACGAAAAGGTTTCGCGTCCCGAGAAGTGGTGTAAGGCCGTTTCCCGACCCGGGAGGGCCGCTCCGAGTCGGGCGGGGGCCTGTCGCTAGGTTCGTGCACGAGATCCTGGCACGTTTTCGGTGTTTGGGGGAGGGCCCATCGGGCCCGGCGGCGGGCTCGGGGCCCTTCGGCCCCGGAGGCGCCGTGGCTTCGGGCGTCTGGGGCCGGGAGTCGGCCTCCTCTGCGCATGGCCGCCGCGTTTTTGGCGCATCAAAAGGGGTCATGACGGACGATACGGCTAGAGCGGACAGCCCGATGGGGACACCGACGCAGGCGACCCTCCCCCAAACGGCTCTTTTCTGCCTTGAGGGCGAACGCGAACGCCCGCCGGGGCCGCGGGCGGCCTTCCGGCGGGCGTTCGAAGCGGATCGGCGGCCGATCGGATGCGAGGATGCCCCTGCGGGCCGATGCCCCGCGCGATGCGGCGGCGTCGCGGGCGGGTGCCGCGACGCCGCCCGCGCAGGCCCGGGCGGCGCCTCTTAGAACTCGGCGTTGCCCACGGTGCGCGGGTGCGGGATGACGTCGCGGATGTTGCCCACGCCGGTGAGGTACATGACCAGGCGCTCGAAGCCCAGGCCGAAGCCCGCGTGCTTGCAGGTCCCGAAGCGACGGAGGTCCAGGTAGTACCGGTACTGGTCCGCGTCCATGCCGAGCTCGGCGATGCGGCGCTCCAGCACGTCGAGGCGCTCCTCGCGCTGCGAGCCGCCGATGATCTCGCCGATGCCCGGGACCAGGCAGTCGGCGGCGGCGACGGTCTTACCGTCGTCGTTCAGGCGCATGTAGAAGGCCTTGATCTCGGCGGGGTAGTCGGTCACGAAGGTCGGGCACTTGAAATGCTCCTCCGTGAGGAAGCGCTCGTGCTCGGTCTGCAGGTCGATGCCCCAGGAGACGGGATACTCGAACGCATGGCCGGCCGCGACCGCCGCCTCGAGGATCTCGATGGCCTCCGTGTAGGTCACGCGGGCGAAGTCGGAGGTCGCCACGTGGGTGAGTCGCGCGATGAGGCCCTTGTCCACGAACTTGTTGAGCATGCCGAGCTCGTCGGGGCAGCGGGTCATGACGTCGTCGATGACGTACTTGAGCATGGCCTCGGCGAGGTCCATGTCGTCGGCCAGGTCGGCGAAGGCGATCTCGGGCTCGATCATCCAGAACTCGGCGGCGTGGCGCGTGGTGTTGGAGTTCTCGGCGCGGAAGGTGGGGCCGAAGGTGTAGACGTCGCCGAAGGCCATGGCGAAGTTCTCGGCGTTGAGCTGGCCGGACACGGTGAGCGAGGCGGCCTTGCCGAAGAAGTCGCGGCTCCAGTCGACCTCTCCGGACTCGGTCAGCGGCGCCGCGGCCGGGTCGAAGGTCGTGACGCGGAACATCTCGCCGGCGCCCTCGCAGTCCGAGGTGGTGATGATGGGCGTGTTCACGTACACGAAACCGCGGTCCTGGAAGAAGCGGTGGATGGCGGCGGCCGCCACGGAGCGGATGCGGAAGACGGCGCGGAACAGGTTCGTGCGCGGGCGCAGATGCTGCTGGGTGCGCAGGAACTCGACGGTGGCGCGCTTCTTCTGCAGCGGGTAGTCGGGGGCGGAGGGGCCCTCGACCTCGATGGTCTCGGCGGTGAGCTCGAAGGGCTGCGGCGCGTCCGGGGTGAGCTTCACGGTGCCCGTCGCCACGAGGGCGGCCGAGACGTTCTGGTGCGCGATCTCGTCGTAGTTGGCGAGGCTGTCGCGGTTCATGACGATCTGCAGGTCGCGGAAGCAGCTGCCGTCGTTCAGCGTGACGAAGCCGAAGTTCTTCATGTCGCGGACGGACTTGACCCATCCGGCGACGGTCACGGTCTGCCCGCCGAGCGACTCGGCGTCCGCGTAGAGCTGGGCGATCTTGGTGCGGTCCATGAGGGTACGGTTCCTCTCGTTTCCGGCGCGATGCGCCGCGCTTGTCAAACGGCTCAATCATAGCAGTCCGGCGCGGGAGCCGAAGGCAGGGCGGCGCGACGGCACCGCAATCACGCACCCGCCGCGGGCTTCCCGCGGCCGCGGGCAATCGCGTACCCTGTAAGCGTCCCGCGCCGGCGAGGTCGGGCGGGGCGCCTTGCGAGAGAGGGGAGCGGACGATGAGGACCGAGCGCGATCTTGCCGAACGGCTTCGTGCGATCGACAGGCGGGGGTACCCGGCCTACAAGAGCCTGAGGGGCGTCTACGACCTGGGCGGCCTCGAGCTGTCCGTGGACCACGTGCAGGGCGACCCCTTCGCCGCCCCGTCCCAGGTGTCCGTCATGCTTCCCGCCGCACGGGCCGGGTTCCCCGGGGAGCTGTTCGACGCCCCGCATCGGAGGGTCGCCCTCGAGGACCTGCTCGTGCGCCGCTTCGCGCGCGCCGCCGCGCGGGTGAGCTTCGCGGTGGGCGGCTCGGGGAAGAGCGGGCTGATCGCCACGAGCCGCCCCGGCCCCGAGGTCCTGCCGCGCTCCGCGTGCTCCGTGGGGGCGGACGGGTCGGTGACGCTGCGCCTCGAGGCGGGCCTGCCGGCGCACGGCCGCACGGTCGACGGGCGCGCCGCCGCGCGGATGCTGCTCGACCTCATCCCCTCGTGCGCGGAGGAGGCGCTCGTCTGCACGCCGCGCGTGGGGCGCGAGGCGCGCGCCGCCGCGGACCTCGCCGACGACCGGCGGTTCGTCCGCGAGGAGCTCGTGCGGCGGGGGCTCGTGGCGTTCGTGGCGGACGGCTCGGTGCTCCCGCGCGAGAGCGGCGTGTCCTCGCGCCCGATGGAGGGCGCGCGCCCGTTCACCTCCCCGGAGAGCATGCGCGTGGTGCTCGACCTGCCGCATCGCGGCCCCACCCCCGGCATGGGCGTGCGCCGCGGGATCACGCTCATCGTGGGAGGGGGCTACCACGGCAAATCGACCCTGCTGCGGGCGCTGCAGGAAGGGGTCTACGACCACGTGGCGGGCGACGGCCGCGAGCTCGTCGTCACCGACGCCGCGGCGGTGAAGCTGCGCGCCGAGGACGGCCGACCGGTCAGGGAGACGGACATCTCCCTGTTCATCGGCGAGCTGCCCGACGGCCGCGACACCGCGCGCTTCACGACCGCCGACGCCAGCGGCAGCACGTCCCAGGCGGCTGCCGTCGTGGAGGCGCTCGATGCGGGCTCGCGCGTGCTGCTGGTCGACGAGGACACCTCCGCGACGAACTTCATGGTGCGCGACGCCCTCATGGAGGCGGTCGTGTCGGGCGGGGACGAGCCCATCACCCCCTTCGTGGAGCGCGTGCGCGACCTGTGGGAGCGCGCGGGGGTGAGCTGCGTGATCGTGGCGGGCAGCTCGGGCGCGTTCTTCTCGGTCGCCGACACGGTCGTGCAGATGGACCGCTACGAGGCGCGCGACATCACCGACCGCGTCCGCGCGGTCTGCCGCGAGCTCGGCGCGCCCGAGACGCCGCGGGCCCCGCGCTTCTCCGAGCCGGGGCCGGGGAGGCAGCTGACTTGGGGCGTGGCCGAGCGGCGGGGGCGGGGGCGCGGCGGCCGGACCGCCCGGGACGGCCGCGAGCAGCGGGTCCGCGCCCGCTCCCACGGGCTCGACGCCGTCGAGGTGGGCGGAGGGTCGGCGGACCTGCGGCTCGTGGAGCAGCTGGTCGACCCGGAGCAGACCGCGGCGCTCGCCCAGATGATGCGGACGGCGGCCCATCTGGGCCTGCTCGACGGGTCGCATACCGCCGCCGAGGCGGTGCGCGCCGTGTTCGGGCGTCTGGACGAGGGCGGCTGGGAGGCGGTCTCGGAGCACGGGGAGGCGGCCTGCGGGCTCGCCCTGCCCCGACCGCAGGAGCTCTACGCGCTGCTCGCCCGCTGGCGCGGGTAGCGAAAGGGGAGCGGGGCGGCGTTTCGGCGGCCGGCCCGCTTCGGCGCCCGACGGCTCCGGTCGAAGGGCCTCCGGCGCGGGGTCGGGCCTGCCCGCTGCGGGCCTGCTGCGGGCAGGCCCGGCTCCGCGCCGGCTGGCGGCGCGCCCTCATCTGCGCGCCGCGGCGGCTCAGCTCCCGCAGAGCGCTTGGCGGATGAGCTGCGCGAACGCCTGGCAGCCCGCATCGGTCAGATGGACGCCGTCGTCCACCAGGTACTCGCTGTGCCCCTCGCTCGCCCCGCACCAGTCGATGATGCCGACGTTCGCGTTCTGGGACGCGTAGCGCCGCAGGATCTCGTTGTTGATGTCCTGGAGGGGGTAGGGGCTGCGGATCGTGACGAAGTAGAGCGGCTTGCCCCCCACCATGTCGATGACATCCTGGACCTGCGATTCGTCGCGGATGAGGCTGTTGCCGCCGAGGGCGACCACCACGGCGTCCCCGTCGGTGCCGTCGGCCTCATGGCCGGCGTACACCTCGGGTCCGGTGTAGAGCTGGCGGCTCACCTGGCCGTCGACCGTCGCCTCGGGCAGCATCGCCCGCAGGGCGCCCGAGGCGCCCTCGGTGACCGAGTCCCCGATGATGAGCACGCGGGCATCGCAGGTGCCGGTCGGCTCGTCGAAGCTCCAGTCGCGCCACGGCAGGTTGTCGGGAACCTTCTCGGCGACCGGCCCCTCGTGCGCCTCCTGCTCCCCGGCGGCTCCCGGGACGGATGCGTCCGCGTCGCCCGCGGCTCCGGCGGGGTCGGCCCCGGCGTCGGCCTCGGGCGCCGCCGGGGACCCGCCGTCCCCGGCCTCATCGCCGCCCTGCGCGAGCTCCGGGCGGAGCTCGACGGCGCGCCGCTGCGAGATCGCCTGCCAGTCGACGGGGGCGAAGGCGAGGCACGCGACCGCGACCGCGCCCGCAGCGGCGAGCGCGAGGGGGATGCCGAGCGGGCCGGTGCCCGCCCGCCTCCCCGTGCGGCCCGTCTCGTCCGGCCTGCGCCCGTCGCGCCCGCCCTCCGGCTCGCCCGACGGCCCGGGCGCGCGCCGCATCCCGTTCGAGCGCCTCGCCTCCGCCGGCGCCTCGGCGCCCCGACGGCCCGCCGCCGGCACCCCGCCGCCCGCGCGTCCCGTCCTCGCCGGCACCCCGCCGCCTGCGGGCGCCTGGGCGGACGGCCGTCGGGCGAGCCGCGCGCAGGGGGCCTCGACCAGGCGGTAGAACACCTCGGCCGCGACGAGCGCCACGAGGACCTGGGCGGCCTGCTCCCACCAGGCGGGGGAGGTCGTGCGCACCGCGGGGTTCATGAAGATGAGCAGCGGGTAGTGGACGAGGTAGAGGGAGAACGAGCGCGAGCCCAGCCAGGTGAGCGGGGGCAGGGACAGGAGCCGCCCCAGCAGGCCCCCGGGGACCTGGGCGCCCGCGAGCGCGAGCCCCGCCGCGGCGGCGGCGAGCAGGTAGCCGCCGCGGTACATGAGCGGGCTCTCCCCGTCCGCGAACGCGAAGCCCGCGAGCAGCGCCGCCAGCCCGAGGGCGCCCGCCGCGGGCAGGGCGCGCAGCGCGAGCGGGAGCGGGGCGCCCTCGCGGACGGCCCGCCTCCCCCGCGCCCGCAGGCCGTCGAGCGCGAGCGCGGTGAGCGCGCCGACCGAGAGCTCGGCCAGGCGCGTGTCCGTCCCGTAGTAGACGCGCGCCGTGTCGCCCGCCGGGTCGAGCAGCAGTGCCATGAGCGCGGTGGAGAGGGCGGCCAGGACGGCGCATGCGGCGATGGCCGCCCCGCGGGTGCGCAGCACCCGGTGCGCGGCCATGACGACGGCGGGCCACACGAGGTAGAACTGCATCGCCACGGCGAGGTACCACAGGTGGGTGAGCGGGGAGGGGAGGCCCGCCGCGGCGAAGTAGGAGACCTGGCGGAAGATGTAGGACCAGTTGACGAGGAACAGGGCGCTCGGGAGCGCGTCCGCCTGCACCTTGGGCAGCAGACCGGGGCTCGAAAGATAGGTTCCCAGTGCGGTGAGCGCGATCGCCGCGAGCACCGTGGGCAGCAGGCGCGCGAGCCGCCCGGCGAGGTAGCGCCCGTAGGAGAACGCGCCTCCCCGCGCGATGCGCCGCTCGACGGAGCGGGTCGCGAGGTAGCCCGTGATGACGAGGAAGACCGTGACGCCCAAGAAGCCCCCGGGCAGCGGCGAGGGGCGCAGGTGGTAGAGCACCACGCCCGCGATGGCGACGGCGCGCAGGCCGTCGATGGCCCCGATGCGCCCCTGGGTCCCGTTCATAGTGAATCCCCCTTCGATCGCGGCAAGTGTAGCACGCGGCCCGGACGGCGCCCGGGCGGGAGGGCGACCGGCCCCGTCCGCGCCCCCGCTGCAACCGTTACATGAATGTAATCCTGCTGTAAGGCAAATCGATGGCACCGCGCGGTGCCGGGACGCACAATGGGGGTCGCCCTGCACGGGTGCGACGGTTGCGGCGGGAGGCGGTGCGGCGATGGGCGAGCGGGACATGGCGTATCCCTACGGCGACTCGAAGGGGGCGCCCGGCAGGCCCCGCCCCGCGCGCCGCGTCCTGGCCGCCGTGCGCCGCGCCGCGCGCCGCGTGCTCGGGATGCTCGGATACCTGCTCGCCGTCTCCGCGCTCGCGGCGGGGATGGTGGCGCTGCTCTGGAAGGTGTCGGGACGCTGATCGGCGTGCCCGGAGAAAGGTGGCCCATGGGTCTCATCAAACGGTTCCTCGCCGGTTACAGCGAGAACTTCATCGCGGCGGTCGCCCTGTGGCCGATCGCGTCCGCCGTCCTCACCCTGCCGATACTCGCGTACCTGTACTATCGCGACGGGCGGCTCAAGTTCGCCTCCGTCGTGTCGACCTACCTGGCCGTACTCTACTTCCTGGGCCTCGGCTGCTTCACGCTCTACCCGCTGCCCGACGGCACCTCGGGACCGGGCATCTCGTACGGGGTGCCGTGGCAGCTGAACCCGCTCGCGCCGATTGGCGACATCGCCCGCGAGGGGCTCTCCGCCGTCCCGCAGATCGCCTTCAACGTCGTCTTCTTCGTCCCGCTCGGATTCATCGCGGGGCGCCTGCTGCGCTGGGGGGCCGTGCGGTCGGTGGTCCTGGGGCTCGCGGTGTCGTTCGCGATCGAGGCGGCTCAGGGGACCGGCCTGTTCGGCATCTACCCGTATGCGTACCGCACCGCCGATGTGGACGACCTCATCTACAACACCTCGGGTGCGGCGATCGGCTGGTGGTGCGCGGCGGCGCTCGGGCGCGTCCTGCCGCCCGGGGCGCTGGCCGAGGACGGCGAGGTGACGCATGAGCCCGGGTTCGTGCGCCGCTGCGTGGCGTTCTGGCTCGACATGCTGCTCGTGCAGCTCGTCGCGGGGACGGCCGGAGGGGTCGCCAGCCTGCTGTGCTGGAACATCCCCGCGTTGGAGCCCCTCTCCGATGTCCCCTGGATACCGGCTGCCGCCGCGGTCGCGTTCGTCGCGGTCGAGCTCGCGGTCCCCTGGGCGCGCGGAGGCTCGACGCCGGGCGGCGGCTTCGTGCGCATGAGCTGCGAGACGCGTCCGAGGAAGGGGCTGCACCGGGCCGCGTTCCTTCTCGTGCGCCTCGTCGTGCTGGCCGTGGCGTTCGCCGACCTCCCGCTCGCCGGCCCCCTGCTCGCCCTGTTCTACCTTGCGGTCCGCCGCATGCCGTACGACTTGATCTGAGGGGTCGCCTGCCGCCGCGCGCGGCTTTCCATCCGTTTCGAAACCAGGAGGATCCATGCTGGTCAAACTCGCCCTGGGGAACGTCCGGCGCAGCGCGCGCGACTTCTCGGTCTACTTCATGACGCTCGCGTTCGCGGCGTGCCTGCTCTACTCGTTCCTCGCATCCACCGACTACCTGCTCGCGCTCGACCTCACCGCCGAGCAGCGCTCCTACTTCGCCCAAGCCGGGCAGGTGCTCGTCGCGTTCTCGGTCTTCGTGGCGGTCGTCTTCGCGTTCCTCATCGGCTATGCGAACGTGTTCCTCGTGCGGCGCCGCGCCCGCGAATTCGGGCTGTACGCGCTGCTCGGGATGGGCCGGGGCCGCGTGAGCGCGGTGCTCGCGGCGGAGAGCGGCCTTGTGGGGGCGGGGTCGCTCGCGGCGGGCGTCGCGCTGGGAGTCGTCCTGTCCCCGTTGTTCGGGCTGGTCGCCGCCTTCGTGTTCGGGGTGCCGTGGACGCCGCGCATCGTCTTCTCGCCCGGGGCGTGCGTCCAGACGGCGGGGGCGTTCGCCGCGATCGCCGCGCTGGCGGCCCTGCGCGCGGTGCGCAGCGTGGGGAGGCGGCCCCTCGTCGAGCTCATGCGCGCCGCGAGGAAGCCCGAGCCGCGCCCCGTCACGGGCCGCATCGCGCTCGCCGGGCAGCTCGCGCTCGCCGTCGTCCTGCTCGCCGCGGTCTGGGGCACCTGCGTGCTCGCCCCCGGGTACTTCATGGTGTTCATCGTCCCCATGGGTTTCATCGCGCTGGGAGGCACGTACTTCGCGTTCCGCGTGCTCTCCGCCCGCGTCCCGGAGCGGCTCCGCGCGCACCCGGAGCGCTACTGGAGGGGGCTGGCCCCCTTCACCGTGCGCCAGGTCGAGGCGTATGCGGAGAGCGGGTGCGCCGCCCTGGCGGCCGTATGCGTGCTGCTCGCCGCCGGGATGTGCATGGTCGTGGCGGGGCTCGTCTTCAGCGTCGGCCTGCATGCCGGCGACCTCGCCGGCAACGCCTGGGCGCTGGCCCCCATCGCGTACGCCTGCGTGTTCTACGGGGCGGCGTTCCTCGTGTCCGCGGCCGCGGTCCTCGCGCTGCAGCAGCTCTCGCAGGCGGCGGGAGGGGAGGCGTCCTTCAGGGCGCTCTCGCGTCTCGGGGCAGACCGGGCGCTTCTGCGCGCGTCCGTGCGCGCGCAGGTGGGGGTGAGCTTCGCGGTCCCCGCTGCCATGGCGTGCGCGCACTGCGTGTTCGGCTTCGCCCTCATCTACATCCTGTCGGTCGTGTTCGCCTCCGAGGGGTTCGGCATGTTCGCCGCGGGCACGCTCGCGCTGACCCTCGGCGTGCTCGTCGCGTACGGGGCGGTGACCGCCTCGGCCTGCTCGCGCGTGCTCGTCGGGGTCTCCCGGCGCTGAGCCGGACGGCGGGCGCCGGCTGGGCGCCCGACGGCCCGCGGCAGGAGGGGGGTGGTCAAAAAAGCGACGAATTGCGAACCTGAATACGGCCAGCCGAGCCCCTGCCGCCCCGGATCGCTGCCGAAGCGAGCGACCGGCACAACATGTTGTGGGTAACGGGGTGCCGTACTACTAGGAAAATGCGACCGGCTGGCAAGGGATTCGCAATTCGCAGCATTATTGACCACCCCCTTGCGCATTCCCGTCTCCGAGCGGACGGCTGTATGCACGCGCCGCCGGGATACCTGCTCGTTCGTCAGCGGCGGATGCAGGACGCACCCGCCGTGTGAAGAGTCTGGAGTTGCCGGCCGCCGCGGCACGCTGGTATACCCTTTTGTGAACGGTGCGGCGACGCCGCACGGTCCGTTTCCGAGTCACGAAAGGCGAGCGACCGCCATGATCGTCGAGCAGCATGCCCTCTGGGGCGATGAGCCGAGCGCCGAGCGCCCGGCGACTTTCACCGCCTATCTCTCCGAGCCCGTCCCCGCACGGGCCGATACGCCCCGTCCCGCCGTCATCATCTGCGGGGGAGGGAGCTTCACGGGCATCGCCGCGCACGAGCAGGAGCCGGTGGCGCTCGCGTTCCTGAGGCTCGGGTTCCAGGCGTTCACGCTCGATTACGTGACGAGCTCGACGGGCGACGTCTCGTTCCCGAATCCCGAGGCCGACCTCGCCAAGATGATCTCGCGCGTGCGCGCGGAGGCGAAGGGCCTGCATGTCGATCCCGATCGCGTGGTCGCCGTCGGCTTCTCCGCGGGGGGCTTCGTCTGCGCGTCGCTCGCCGCCGAGTGGCGTAGCGGCGACCTGGCGGGGCGCGTGGGCGACCGGCCCGAGCACATCAGGCCCGACGCGGTCATCCTGGGCTATCCGCTGCTCGACCTGCGGATCGTGCGCGAGGAGCGCACCCGCGACCCGAGGATCGACCTCCGCGTGCCCAAGACGGGCGGCAAGACCGGGCGCGACCTGCTGAACGACTACCTCGCCATGGTCGTGGGCGGCGAGGCGATCGACGAGCGGATGGCCGAGGTCTGCCCCACGACGCACGTGACGCGCGACATGCCGCCCACCTTCGTCTGGGGTACCGCGGATGACCGCACGTGCCCGATCTCCCAGGTCTACGACCTGGCGTCGGCATGCGCCGCGGCAGGGGTGGCCCACGAGGTCCACGTGTTCGACCGCGGCGGGCACGGCCTGTCGGTGGCCGATGTCAACACCTGCGCGGACAACGAGGAGGCGCAGGCTGCCGTCCGCCCGTGGGTCGGGCTCGCCGCCGCGTTCCTGGAGCGCTGCGGGATCCTGTAGGCGGGGCGACGGCGGGAGGCGACCATGGAGACGATCGAGTTGGTGTGGACATGCGGCGCGATCCTGGCCGCGGTGAGCGCGGTGGCGCTGGTCGCCGTGTTCGCGCGCGGCGCCCGGGCGGTGGGCAGGGCTTCGACCGCCATCGCGTTCTCCCTGTTCACCGGGCTGGTCCTGGTCTCCTGCGCGGAGCCGGGCGGCTTCGCGGTCCCGGCGGCTTCGCCCGTGCTCCTGTTCCCGCTGCTGGCGGTCGAGCTGCTGGCGCTGAACGGCGTGATGGTGCTCATCGCCCGCGGCACGACGACGAACGCGACGCTCGTCCCGCTGGGCGTGGCGCTCGCGCTCGCCGTCGTCTACACGGTCGCGCCCGGGTTCGCGGAGGGCGCGGGCGCACCTGCGGTCGGCAAGGCGGTCGACCTGCTCGCGCTGCTGGGGCTGTGGGGCTCGTTCTCGCTGGTCGCCCTCGCCGCGAGTTCCGCCGTGTACCGTCTGATCGGGCAGAAGATCGACCCGGGCGCCGATCGCGCCTACGACTTCATCCTGGTGCACGGGTGCGCGCTGTACGGCACGCGCCCGTCGCCCGTGCTCATGAGCCGTCTGGACTGCGCCTTCAACCTGTGGCAGCGCCAGGGCGGGCGCGGGAGCCTCGTCGTGTCCGGCGGCCGGGGCCCCGATGAGGAGCTCTCCGAGGCGTCGGCGATGGGGTCGTATCTGCGCGACCGGGGCGTCCCCGCCGACCGCATCATCGAGGAGGACCGCTCGACCACCACGCGCGAGAACCTCGCCTGCTCGCGCGAGCTCATGGACCGCGCATCGGAGGGGGCGCCGTACCGCGTCGCGCTGGTGACGAGCGAGTTCCATGCGTACCGTTGCGTCTGCGAGGCGGTGCGCCTGGGCATGGACGCCGACGGCGTGGGGGCGCCCAGCAAGGGCGACTCGTGGCTGCGCTCGATCGGGCGCGAGTTCGGCGCGGTGACGGCGCGGCATCTGTGGACCTACGGGGCCGTCGCGGCCCTGTGGGCGCTGGGGTTGCTGCTGCCGTGACCCCCGGGCGCATTCGGATGGGGCCGCGCCGTGCGCGGCGTCTCGGATGAGGCCGGGCGCGACGCATCGACGGGATCGAGATAACGGATGGCGGGCCATGGGCGCCAGGGCCCGGTGCCGCCCGCGGCGTCCGCCGCGGCGGCCGGAACAGGAGGGGAACATGTCGTTCGAGGTTGCCAAGAGGTATCTGGATAGCATCGGGCTGGGCGATCGGGTGATCGCGACCGAGGCCCCGAGCTCGACGGTCGAGGAGGCGGCGGAGGCGCTGGGCTGCGCGCCCGAGCACATCGCCAAGACGATGGCGTTCCTGGTGGACGATGCGCCGGTCCTCGTGCTGTGCGCGGGCGACGCCCGGGTGAACAACAGCATGTTCAAGGCGTTCTTCCACACCAAGGCGAAGATGGTGCCCGGCGACGCGGTCGAGGAGCTCGTCGGGCACGCCCCGGGCGGCGTGTGCCCCTTCGGCGCGAAGCCCGCGGCACGGGTGTATCTGGATGAGTCCCTGCGTCGGTTCGACGTCGTCTACCCCGCATGCGGCGACGACCACAGCGGCGTGCGCCTGACCATCCCCGAGCTCGAGCGCGCCACGAACGCCTCCGGCTGGGTCGACGTCTGCCGCGGCTGGCGCGCGGAGGAGTAGGGCTTCGGTAGCCGGGTCCGTCCGCGCCGCGCCTGTGCGGTATCCAGTGAAATCGGACGACGCCGAGAGGGCGTCGGCGTAGAGGAAGATGCCGGCGCGCTTACGGGCGCAGCCCCTTGACCAGCTCGATCAGATGGCGCTCGGCGCGCGTGAGGTAGCGGCCGCGCCGGTGGAGGCACAGCAGCTCCCGGCGCATGGGGTAGCCCTCGATCTCGCACAGCGCCGGCCCGCGCCCCCGCTGCGGCTGCTGCGCCGCCATGCCGGGGACGAAGGTGAACGCGCCGGCCAGCTCGGCGAGCTTGCAGGCGATGTGCATGTTCGCCGTCTCGGTGACGGGGCCCGGCGCGATGCCGAGCGCATGCAGGGCGTCGTCGGCGAGCGCGCGCATGTTGCGGCCGGGCTTGAGCAGGACGAGGGGCGCGCCCTCCAGGATGCGGGCGTCGACCGGCGCGTTGCCGCGCCCCGGCGACATGCCGAGCTCCGCCGCCCTGGAGCTCGGAACCTGCAGGTACACGGTATCCGAGAGCACCGGTTCGCCCTCGAGCTCATCCCCGTCGACGCGGTAGGCGAGCGCCAGGTCGACCTCGCTTTGGCGGACGAGTCCGGCGAGGTCGCTCATCCGCTCCTCGGCCAGCGCGAGCTCCACCCCCGGGAAGCGCTCATGGAAATCCGCCCAGATGCGGGGGAGGAGGAACTCGGCGGTGAACGACGTCATGCCGAACACGATGCGCCCGCGGCTCTCGTCGCGCAGGTCGGCGATTTCGTCGCGGACGGATGAGGCCACGGCGAGGACCTCGCGGCATCCGCGCAGGTAGATCTCCCCTGCAGGGGTGGGGCGCAGGCGCCGGCGGCCGCGGTGGAACAGCTCGCATCCCAGCTCGCGCTCGAGGTTGATGAGCATGCGGCTGAGCGCGGGCTGCGTGACGTAGAGCCTCTCCGCGGCGGCGGTGATGCTGCCCGCGTCGGCGATCGTCAGCAGATAGCGGATCCGGCGCTCGTCTATCATCGGTTTCCCCTTCGTTCCTCGCGGCCCTCTCTATAACGGTATCGTTATCCTTATATACCAATAATGGAATTAGAGATTATATTCGCTGGATGGTAGGGTGGAGCCGTGGATTCGTCGACGCGCCGCCGCGGCCCACGTGCGGCGGCGCGGGCGCTGCGCGGCCCTGCGGCCCAGGTCCGGAAGACGGGCCGGGTGCGGTGCGCGACGCCGCCGGCATCGAGAGAAGGGACTGCCTATGGCGACGACCAAGATCTTCATCCCCTACGGGGCGGTCGGCCTCAACTGCCGCGAGGACGCCTTCGAGGCGGGTCTCGCCATGGGGCCGGACATCATCTCCAGCGATGCCGGCTCCACGGACTCCGGCCCCTACTACCTGGGCTCGGGCCGCGGGAAGTACGCCGAGGCGGATGTTCGCCGCGACCTCAGGCGCATGGTGCTCGGCGCGCACGAGCTCGGCATCCCGGTGACCATCGGCTCCGCCGGCACCTGCGGCTCCGATTTCGGCGTCGACGAGGCGGCGCGGATCGTGCGCGAGATCTGCGCGGAGGCGGGTATCCGGAAGACCGTCGCCAAGATCTACTCGCAGCAGGACCGCGAGGTCATCAAGGCGAAGTACCGCGAGGGCAGGGTGTCGCCGCTCGCCGGCGCGCCCGAGATCTCCGAGACGACCTTCGACGAGTGCTCGACCATCGTCGCGCTGCTCGGCGCCGAGCCCTATCAGAAGGCCCTCGCCGAGGGCGCCGACATCGTCATCGGCGGCCGCTCGACCGACACGGCCGTCATAGCCGCCTACCCGCTCATGCGCGGCGGCGACGAGGCGAGCTGCTGGCACATGGCTAAGACCGTGGAGTGCGGCGGCGTGTGCACGAGCGCGGGCCTCACCGGGGGCGTGTTCGCCGAGGTGGACGAGGGCGGCTTCACCATCCGCGCGGTCGCCCCCGGCGCCACCGCGTCGGCGTACTCGGTCTCCTCGCATCTCATCTACGAGAACGCGAACCCCATCCAGCTCACCGAGCCGGGCATCCGCATCGATACGACCGGGTCGACCTACACCGAGGTCTCCGATACGGCGGTCCGCGTCGAGGGGACCGCGATCGAGCATCTGCCCTACACCATGAAGCTCGAGGGGGCGGGCGTCGCCGGCTACCAGACCGTGAGCATGGCGGGCATCCGTGACCCCAAGATCATGGCCGACCCGCAGCGTTGGGTGGACGCGGTGAGCGCCGCCGGCGTCGAGAAGCTCGAGCGCATGGGCATCCCGCGGGACAGCTACCGTTTCTGGCTGCGCCCCTACGGCTACAACGGCGTCTCCGGCGCCCCGGTCCCCGCGGGCTACGTGCCCAACGAGGTGCTCATGATGCTGTGCGTCACCGCCGACGACCAGGCGCGCGCCACGCAGATCACCAAGGCGTTCAACCCGCTCATGCTGCATCACAACATCTTCGAGGGGACGCAGATGCCGAGCTACGCCTTCCTGTTCTCGCCCGCCGAGATGGAGCGCGGCGCGACCTATGAGTTCAAGCTGTATCACACCGTCGCGGTCGACGATCCCATGGAGCTCGTCCGCCTCGAGTTCGAGACCTGCTAGGAGGCTTGCATGGATATTTCCGCCACCGTCGCCGCGACGCCTACGGTCGGGTCGACCGCCCGCTACCTGCGCAGCAAGAACGCCGGCCCCTTCTGGATCACCATCGACGCGTTCTGCCTGAGCGTCGAGGACACCCGCGCGATCGCCGCCGCCTTCGAGCGCGAGCGCGACCGGATCGCCCTCATGTTCTCGGTCGACCCGGCCGACGTGCTCATCTGCTGTCTGGAGGACATCATGGTCGCCAAGGTGAGCCTCCCGCGCGTGCCGGTCGAGGGTTCCCCCGACGAGCGCGATATGCACGGCGGCCAGGCCTACGTGTCGCTTCTGGGCATCGAATTGCGATAGGCAAGACAGGCTTCGCTGCCACGACGCCTCCGGGGACGGGCCGGGTGGGGATCGCCCCGCCCGGCCCGCTCTGGGTCATTTGGGGACGGGGTCGTTTTGGGTCATTCGGGGACGGGGTCGTTTCAGCCCATGACGGCGCGCCGTCATGGGTTGAAACGACCCCGTCCCCGAATGACCGATGGGTTGAAACGACCCCGTCCCCAAATGACCCATTGCAGATGTCACGATGCGCGAGAAACCGCCCCCGAGCACCCTGCGCAACGCTATCATGTCTTGGAATGTCATGCATGTACGGCGATTCGGAGGGGAAGCACGGTACGCATGAGACTTGACTCGCTGGAGATCGGCAAGGACGCGATCATCGCGTCGGTCGACGCGGACGACACCGCGCTGCGTCAGCACATCCTCGACATGGGCCTCACCCCGGGTATCGAGGTCACCATGATGAAGTACGCCCCCATGGGCGACCCGATGGAGATCCGCCTGCGCGGATACGAGCTCACCCTGCGCCGCGACGACGCCGCCCGCATCGAGGTGCGCGACATCCACGACGCGCACAACTGCCCGCGCAAGAACGCCGCGACCGGGAGGACCGCGCACCCGGCGCTCGGCGAGGAGCCGGCGCATCCGCGCGCCGGCGGCAGGCCCATCCCGGAGGGCAAGCCGGTCAGCTTCGCGCTCGCCGGCAACCAGAACTGCGGCAAGACGACCCTGTTCAACCAGCTCACGGGGTCGAACCAGCACGTCGGGAACTTCCCGGGGGTCACGGTCGACCGCAAGGACGGCCAGATCAAGGGCCATCCGGAGGCGACGGTGACCGACCTGCCGGGCATCTACTCGCTGTCGCCCTACACGAGCGAGGAGATCGTCTCGCGCGAGTTCATCCTGAACGAGCGCCCCGACGGCATCATCGACATCGTGGACGCCACCAACATCGAGCGCAACCTCTACCTCACGCTGCAGCTCATGGAGCTCGACCGGCCCATGGTGCTCGCGCTCAACATGATGGACGAGGTCGCGGCGAACGGCGGCACGGTCGACGTCAACAAGCTCGAGGAGCTCCTCGGCATCCCGGTGGTCCCGATCTCGGCCGCCAAGGGCGAGGGCATCGGCGAGCTCGTGGAGCACGCCATGCACGTCGCGCGCTTCCGGGAGCATCCCGGCCGCCTCGACTTCTGCGCGCCCGACGGCGCCGACGGCGGCGCCCTGCACCGCTGCATCCACGGCATCTGCCAGCTCATCGAGGACCACGCCCGGGCGGCGGGCCTGCCCGTGCGCTTCGCGGCGACCAAGCTCATCGAGGGCGACGCGCGGGTCATCGCGGCGCTGGCGCTCGACCGCAACGAGCTCGAGGCGGTCGAGCACATCATCGTCCAGATGGAGGGGGAGTCCGGCTCGGACCGTCTCTCCGCCCTCGCGGACATGCGCTTCTCGTTCATCGAGGAGGTCTGCGGCGCCTGCGTGGTCAAGCCGCACGAGAGCCGCGAGCACCTGCGCTCGGTCGCCGCCGACCGCATCCTCACCGGCCGCTACACCGCCATCCCGGTGTTCATCCTCATCATGGCGCTCGTGTTCTGGCTCACCTTCGATGTGATCGGTCAGCGCCTGTCGGACCTGCTCGAGCTGGGGATCGAGGCCTTCACCGCCGCGGTCGACGCGGGGCTCGCCGACTTCGGCGTGAACCCGGTGGTGCACGCCCTCGTCATCGACGGCATCTTCGCCGGCGTCGGAAGCGTGCTGTCGTTCCTCCCCATCATCGTCGTGCTCTTCCTGCTGCTGTCGATCCTCGAGGACTCCGGGTACATGGCGCGCGTCGCCTTCGTGATGGACAAGCTGCTGCGCCGCATCGGCCTGTCGGGGCGCAGCATCGTCCCCATGCTCATCGGGTTCGGGTGCAGCGTTCCGGCCATCATGGCGACCCGGACCCTGCCCTCGGAGCATGACCGCAAGATGACCGTGATGCTCACCCCGTTCATGAGCTGTTCGGCGAAGCTGCCGGTTTACGGCCTGATCACGGCGGCGTTCTTCCCGCGGTACGGCGGCCTGGTGATGCTGGCGATGTACCTCATGGGCATCGCCGTGGGCATCGTCGTCGCCCTCGTGCTCAAGCGGACCGCCTTCCGAGGCGACCCGGTGCCCTTCGTGATGGAGCTCCCCAACTACCGCCTGCCGAGCGCCGGCACCGTGCTCAGGCTCGCGTGGGACAAGGGCAAGGGGTTCGTGCGCAAGGCATTCACCATCGTGTTCGCCGCTACGGTCATCATCTGGTTCCTCCAGACCTTCGATATCCGCTTCAACGTGGTGACCGACCAATCCCAGAGCCTCCTAGCGGGCGTGGGGCAGGTCCTCGCGCCGGTGTTCGCCCCTTTGGGATTCGGCGATTGGCGCGCGTCCACGGCCCTGGCCGCGGGCTTCGCCGCCAAGGAGAGCGTGGTCTCGACGCTCACCGTGCTGATCGGCGGCGACGTCTCGGCGCTGTCGACGCTGTTCACGCCGCTGACCGCCTTCTGCTTCCTGACGTTCACGCTCCTGTACACGCCCTGCGTGGCGGCGGTGTCCACGGTGCGCAGCGAGCTGGGGACCAGGATGATGTGGGCGGTCGTCGCCCTTCAGTGCGGGGTCGCCTGGATCGCGGCGTTCGCCGTGCGGCTGATCGGGATGGCCGCCGGATTAGGATAGCGAGGACGGGTCATTTGGGGACGGGTCGAACTCAGCCCTCGATAAGCTCGACCTGGCAGCTGCGCATGGTCGCGAGCGCGGCCTCGTGGGCCTGCGGGGTGACGCCGGCGCACAGGGCGGGGTTCACCCGGACGGGAACCTCCGGGAAGTGGGCCTTGATGAGCAGCGCGTTGCTGATCACGCAGATGTCGGTGCAGACGCCGGCGAGCTCGATGGACCCGATGGGCTCGGCGTCGTTCTCCTGGGCGAGCCACCATGCGAGCTCGACGGACCCGAAGGTCGGCTTCTCGAAGACGGCGGCGTCACGGGCGGCGCGGACCGCGTCGAGCTCGGGGACGAGCTGCCAGCCCTCGGTCCCGCTGATGCAGTGGGCGACGGGAAGGTTGCGTCCCTCCTGCGTCTCGAGGTAGTTCTCGGCGTGCGTGTCCTTTGTGAACAGGACGGTGCCGTCGAACTCGCGGGCGCGACGGGCGACGTCGGGGACGATCGCCTGCGCCTCGGGCGTTCCCAGCGCCCCGGTGACGAAGTCGTTCTGCATGTCGATGACGATCAGGTAGTTCTTGGCCATGGGGGATCCTCTCGCGGTGGGGCGCGGCAGCGCGTGTGCGGATGATGACGATAGGTCGCATGATACCGCGCGGTGAAAAACCTCGGAAGTTCAATTATGACCTGTGTTACACTCCCGTTAATTGAACTTTGAACTTCTTACGAGTTCAATTTCAAATCTAAATTGAACTTTTCCGGGATGAGTCTCCGGGATGCGGGAAACGGGGAGGTGGCATGGAGCGGGATTCCGAACGCGCGGTGTTCTCCGAGCGCCTGAGGGCGTCGATGGCGCGCCGAGGGCTCAAGCAGACCGATATGATCCGCGCGGCTGCGGAGCTCGGGGGAAGGCTGGGGAAGAGCCAGGTGAGCCAGTACGTGTCGGGCAAGACCGTGCCGCGGCGCGATATGGTGCGCCTGCTCGCCCAGATCCTCGAGGTCGATGCCGCCTGGCTCATCGGCGCGGGGGAAGAGGGCGCGACGGGGGCGCACAGCCCCGCCGCCGGGCCCGCGGTCCCCTCCGCACCGGATCCCGTGCCCGCACGAGCTACCGAGCGGCATGAGGCCGCCCTCCCAACCCCCGTCCCGCCCGCGTCGCGCCGAGGTTCCGGCGCCGACCGTCAAAGGAGCACCCACATGCGCGAATTCAAGAAGTCTTCCAAGCTCGAGAACGTTCTCTACGATGTCCGCGGCCCCGTCGTCGACGAGGCGAGCGCGATGGAGGCCCGCGGCGAGCACATCTTGAAGCTGAACATCGGCAACCCCGCCCCGTTCGGGTTCCGCACCCCCGACGAGGTCATCTTCGACATGCGCCAGCAGCTCACGGACTGCGAGGGCTACTCCAACTCGCGCGGCCTGTTCGCCGCGCGCAAGGCGATCATGCAGTACGCCCAGCTCAAGGGTCTGCCCAACGTCGACATCGAGTCCATCTACACGGGCAACGGCGTCTCCGAGCTCATCCAGCTGTGCATGCAGGCGCTGCTCGACAACGGGGATGAGATCCTCATCCCGAGCCCCGACTACCCGCTGTGGACCGCGTGCGCCACGCTCGCGGGCGGCACGCCCGTGCACTACCTGTGCGACGAGGAGGCCGACTGGTACCCGGACCTCGCGGACATGGAGTCCAAGATCACCGAGCGCACGAAGGCCCTCGTCATCATCAACCCCAACAACCCCACGGGCGCCGTCTACCCGCGCGAGGTCCTCGCCGACATCGTGGAGATCGCCCGCCGGCATCAGCTCATGATCTTCTCCGACGAGATCTACGACCGCCTGTGCATGGACGGCGTCGAGCACATCTCGATCGCCGCGCTCGCGCCCGACCTCCCGTGCGTGACCTTCTCGGGCCTCTCCAAATCCCATATGATCGCGGGCTTCCGCATCGGCTGGATGGTGCTCTCGGGCGACAAGCGCTGCATGCGCGATTTCATCTACGGCATCAACATGCTCTCGAACATGCGCCTGTGCTCGAACGTCCCGGCGCAGTCGATCGTGCAGACGGCGCTCGGCGGGCACCAGAGCGTCACGAGCTACGTGGTGCCCGGCGGTCGCGTGTACGAGCAGCGCAACTACGTCTACGAGGCGCTGAACGCCATCGACGGCGTGAGCGCGGTCAAACCGCGCGCCGCGTTCTACATCTTCCCCAAGCTCGACGTCAAGAAGTTCAACATCACCGACGACGAGCAGTTCGCCCTCGACCTCCTGCACGAGAAGCACATCCTGATCACGCGCGGCGGCGGCTTCAACTGGGAGAAGCCGGATCACTTCCGCATCGTCTACCTGCCGCGCATGGGGGTCCTGCACGAGGCGATGGAGGACCTCGCGGACTTCCTGGCGCACTATCGCCAGCGGTAGCGGGGCATCGGGAACAGGGTCTCTACCGGGGCGGGTGGCTGCGCGAGCGGCCGCCCGTCTTGTTAGGGGAGGGTCTTCTCGGTCCTACTGCGACAGCACGACCTCGAGGTAGTCGCTCGAGCTCCTCAGCAGCTCGGTGAGCTCGAGGCGCTTCTCGGGCGTCAGGCGGTACGAAGGCACCGAGATGCCCAGCCCGTAGCGGACCTTCCCGTCGATGCGCACAGGCGCCGCCAGGCACTCGATCGCATCGGTGATCTCGCCGTAATCGTGGGCGATTCCCTCGCGACGTACCTGCTCGAGCTCGTCGTACAGGTCGTCCAGCGTCGTGAGGGTCCGCGGAGTGTGCGCCTCGTAGGTCTCGCCGATCAGCTCGGCGATCTGCTCGCGGGACATGTCGGACAGCAGCACCTTGCCGATCGCCGTGCAATGGGCGGGCAGCGCGCGGCCGATATCCGATACGAGGCGGATGGGCTGCGGGGAGTCGACCTTCGCGATGTACAGGACGCTGCCGTGGCTCAGGATGCCGAGCTGGCTGGTCTCCCCGCAGTCGTCGACGATGCGCTGCAGCTGCTCGGTGAGGATGCCGAGGGCGTCCTTCTCCCGGTTGTACGCCTTGCCCGCCAGGTAGGTGCGGAACCCGATCCGATAGCGCCCGTCCGCCTCGGAGCAGGCGAGGTACCCCTCTTCGGCCATGGTGTGGAGGATGGGGAAGAGGCTGCTTTTGGGCGCCTCGAGCTCGCGGCAGATATCCGCCATGGTCATGCCCTCGCCGGAGCGCGCCAGCGTATCAAGGATCGCCAGGACCCGCATCGTCGACCGATGGCGTCCGTTCTGCCCGTCGTTGCCCATTCCGTTACCCCCGCTCCATCGAGATTCCGCCGCCGAACTTCGTGGTCCGACCGGTCGGTCCCGTCCGATCCGGGCGAGGCCGAACACATAGTATGTCACGGAATGGGTGTTCCTATATACGAATACCGTTCGCGTTCAAAATAAGACCGTTGGGAAGGTGTTCTACAGACCATCCTCCGCAACTCGATACGATGCAATCAGTTCTTAAATACGTCAAGCGTTCGTATATAAGAACATCCAACCGTGCGCCTACGGTCTGCCGAACGGTTGGAACGCGGCTCGTGCCAACCGGTGCCGCAAGAGGGGATGGCGCCGTGGAGAGCGGCGCCGCATAACAGAAAGGGAAAGGAGCGGCAGATGAGGAACGGCATCGTCATCGACAAGCATGACAACGTCGTCGTCGCCATCTATCAGCTGACGGGAGGCGACGAGGTCACCTATACGCTGCCGGACGGGACGGAGGACATGCTCACCGCGACTCAGGACATCCCCCTGTTCCACAAGATCGCCCGCACCGACATCGCCGCGGGCGAGCGCGTGGTGAAGTACGGGGAGTACATCGGCATTGCGACCTGCGATATCAAGCGCGGGGAGCACGTGCACACCCATAACTGCGTGAGCGATGACGAGACCAAGGATGCCGAGGGGGCTGAGGAGAATGCCTAAGACCACGTTCATGGGGTACCGCCGTCCGGACGGTCGTGTCGGCATCCGCAACCACGTCCTGATCCTCCCCACGAGCATCTGCGCCTCCGACACCACCGAGCGCATCGCGCGCGCCGTGGACGGCTGCGTGTCGTTCCACAACCAGAACGGCTGCTCGCAGGTCGACGTCGACCGCGACCTCACGCTCGCCACGCTCGCGGGCACCGCCGCCAACCCCAACATCTACGGCATCGTCTGCGTCTCCCTCGGCTGCGAGGGCTGCCAGAACGACATGGTCGTCGACGAGATCCGCAAGCGCACCGACAAGCCGATCAAGACGGTCGTGATCCAGCAGGTGGGCGGCTCCATCCGCGCGGTGGAGGAGGGCACGCGCATGGCCATGGAGCTGCGCGCGGAGGCCGACCTCGTCGAGCGCGAGAAGGCGGACGTCTCCGAGCTCATCTTCGGCACCAACTGCGGCGGCTCCGATCCCTCGAGCGGCCTGGGTTCCAACCCCCTGATCGGCGAGGTCTCCGACTGGCTGGTCGAGCGCGGCGCCACCTCGGTTCTGTGCGAGACCCCCGAGATCTTCGGCGCCGAGAAGGTCCTCGCCCGCCGTGCCGTCAACCAGGAGGTCGCCGACAAGCTGCTCAAGGCGGTCTACGACTACGAGAAGTACGTCCACATGTTCGGCGCCGAGATGCGCGAGGGCAACCCGAGCCCCGGCAACATGGCCGGCGGCCTCACCACCCTCGAGGAGAAGTCCCTCGGCTGCATCCACAAGGGCGGCCACAGCCCGCTGAACGCGGTGTACGGCTACGCCGACCAGCTGAAGCCCCACGAGGGCCTGGTCGTCATGGACACGCCGGGCAACGACCCCTCCTCGGTCATGGGCATCGTCGCCGGCGGCTGCCAGCTCGTGGTCTTCTCCACCGGCCTCGGCACCCCGACGGGCAA
>DXAO01000013.1 GCA_019117005.1 Candidatus Collinsella stercoripullorum
GCTCAGGTGCGGCGACTGCCAGCCCCAGCTCCCGGGTCGCCCGGTGAAGGCGAGGAAGAAGGGCGTGAAGGGAGCGAAGAGCGTTGCTGCCTAGGCTAGCCCCTTGTCACACAAACTACCGAAGCCTCATATTTTGTCGCATAGCACTCCCAGTTGGGGTGGGACTCATCTATGCGTTCTTCAAGACTTGAGAACAAGTCGAAGCACTTTCCTCCTTCCAAGAGGCTGGGGTGGTCTTCCATCGTCCAGATTCCCTTGCCGCGGCTTGCCTTTTTTGGTTTATATGTCTCGACGATTTGTGGGTCGATATGTGGATACGGCCAGACCTTCAGAGCCTCATCAGCGAGAATCGACGCTCTTTCCTCTATCTGCGCTTCAGTCCAGACGTTCTGGTCTCGCACATAGTCATTTAGGGCATATGGGCTTTTTCTGAACCCATATTGGGCATCGTCGAGTTTCTGTTCGAAGGGTTTGTTGGACAACTCCGAGTTCGCCCCTGTCAGCGTAAGATTGCCGAGGTTGTTGCAGTACTCGTCATGGATCATCTCCCAGGAGTCTCCGAGCATTGCCTGCCATTCGGGTGAGTCGTCGATGCTCTGCGGCATGATGTGCTCGATTTGATATTCCTTTCCTAAGCTAATGGGTTGCTTGGGGTGACGGGCGTTTTCGAGCCTCTCGAGCAGGTATTTCCGCTTGGTGAAGCGGTTGTAGCAATCGCGCGTTACCAGTTGTTCATGGAAATGATCATCGGTGGGGAAGTATGCCGTCATGTTTCTGTCATGGGTAAGCAGCATCGCCGTCACGTAGGTCTCGATATCCGCCTGGCGAGAAATGTCCCTGTAAACGGTTGCAAAGAAGCCGTTGAGGCCGGTGGAGAGGCGTCCGATGACTGCTCGCCTGAAGAGGAAGGATTCAAGCACGTTGCACAGCCTCAGAAGGGCATCTGCGGTCAGCCTGCCCATATCGACCTGATCGTAGAGGACCATCATGAGCGGCCGAATGGGTTTCACCCCAAGTTCCACTATGCGCTCAAATACGTCCTTCAGATTTTTGTCAGACTCGGTGCCGAGGAACATATCGGAGTAGCGCCGGGCAAAGCGAAGGAGCTCCTGGAGCAGCTCCTCTACCGATCCCCCGAAATAGTCCTGCTTGAAGCACTTGAACTCGTTATAGACCTCGTTTTCCGCGGGCTTTCGCTCCGGAACCTTTATCCAGAGCCAGTACCGCATGAATGCGTTGAACTCATGATCGCTGTTCTCTGCTGCGTTGAACGTGTCCTCCATCGGTTTCCAATAGGTCTCAAACAGGTGGGACTGCTCCTTCTCTGGGAGCGACATCAGGATGTAGTTTCTGATCAGGTCTGTCGGGCTGAGCGGCTTTCCCTTTGAGTTCATGGACTCGAAGATGAGCTGGGCATCATCGATTCCTGCCGTCAGCTCGGTATCGATGACTTGAAGGTTTAGGAGCCCCGTCCAAAGCACCTTCGGATCAAAGGACTTTCCCATCATCCACTGTCTGAAGCTGTTGAGGTTGTCTATGAGCCGCGGAGAAGATTCTTTAGGAAGCGCGTTTCTCGCGACGATCGAGTACAGCGTTTCTCGGTCCTCTTGAGATAGGGAGAGCTTATAGCGCGCATCTCCGTTGTAGTCATCGTCATTGAAGAGATAGTTCTTTCTGAGTCCGGACACCTTGATGTCGGTGAGGAACTCCGCTCGTTTGGGATCTTCTTCAAGATACTCGACGAACGCCTCGAGAAGTAAAGTCATTGTTGTCATGCGCTGCTGACCATCTATGAGCAGATGCCTCTTCATGCCGGTAATCGTCGAGGCTCCCTCGGGTATATGGAGCACCGAGCCAATGAAGTGGGTCCTGTTTTGCTTGCCGGCTCGGATGATGTCGTTCCACAACGTTCGGCAGTCCGCTTCTTCCCATGCGTATTTTCGCTGGTAAACGGGGATTACATACTGAACAGTTGAGGCTCCCAGCAGCTGGAGAAAGGATGCCATATTTGCCTGCATGCATTACCCCTTAAGATGTTACAAACGAAATGTGTCGATTAGTTTTATCTTACGACACAAAGAGCTCGACGATCCGGCAGTTATAGATGCGTGCCTTTATCGAGTATCTGCATTTCTCTTTCCATCCGCACTTACGATTTTCACTGAATGATTGCCGGTGGGCTGGGCCAATATTGCTCATTATTAAAGTACTTCTATGCTGGGCGCGAGAATAGTCGCGTTCTTCCATTTGGTCCAAAGGACTATCTGAGTAGAACTGTATCTGCTGGATATGCCTTCAAAAGCGAAAACGCCCATAATTGGTATTCGACGATACGTGTCTAACTCTGATGCGCTAGATCACATCCGTGAGCCGAGGGCTTAGTAGTTGAAAGCTATCGAGATGTCGCGGGGAGCAACCTATTTCGTATAGTCGCAGCAGGAGCTTTTGGAAAACAAAATGCCCGTCTTAAGATGAGAGCTGATTTTCTCAGCGATGTTTCGGCAGCGAGAGCTGTCGGAAAATAACGAGTCTATCTCTAAGTAAGATCGGATTTTCTCAACGAGATTGTAGATGGATTGCTGGAGATGCTCAGACTCAGCGGCATGGTCGGCCGCGATGAATCTTCTATCCTCAATAGCCTGTTTGACAGCATTCGACATGTATATGTTTACTGAGGTGCGCACTTCGTCGGCCGCTTCCTTTATTTCTCCAGCGCCTATTGCGGAGACGCGCAGAGACTTCTGCGCCAGCATATTAAGTGCTATATAGAGGCGGTCTAGTGCCTCGCAACTAGCCTCATCTCTTTGTCGTGCCTCTTCGATTTCATCCTCTGTAGAATCAGGGCCCGGCTCTTTTCTTCCAGACAGGGCTCTTCCGAATGTTTCAAACGCGTCGAGCACCTCGAATGACGTATCTAGGATGCTCAGATATTCTCCGACTTGATAATTCGTGACAAGGGATTTCCTACTGTTCCTATCCGCTTTCCTTTGGGACCAAACTGTTCCAAATAGCGTAAGGATGGCACCGATGATGGCTCCTATAATTCCTGATAGAGCGCTGGACAAATCCATCGCGCATCCTCCCTATCTCTATTTTCAGTGCGGCCTTCTTACCATCACGTTTTGCCAACTCAAGCAACGGTTGATGAATCACATTAGATTTAATATCCCGTATATTGAACCATATTAGCGTGATTACAGCCGATTTCCAGCGACGCCTATTCAGGACAGCTGGCGGATCCCCCGTCGTCTTCACTTCTGATTCGATGCCGAATGAGTCGATTGAAAGATGTGCGTGACGCTTAGGGGATGGGCGAACCATCCTAAGAATACCGATGCTAGACTGTCCACACATCGAGTACGAGCATACTGCCGCGCATTCCACCCTCCCTCCTTGGCACAAAAGCCCCCGGCAGCCGCAACAATACGGCTGCCGGGGGCTACGCGAATCGGCTTTGCGCCACCTCCGCCGCGTCCTACGCGGTGCGGTGCGCCTTGGGCTGCTGCTGCGTGATGCAGTGGATGTTGCCGCCGCCGTAGATGATCTCGCGCGTCATGATGCCGATCACCTCGCGGTCCGGGTAGGCCGCCTGGATGTCCTTGAGCGCCTGCTCGTCGTTGGGGTCGCCAAACTGGGGGACCAGAACGGCGCCGTTGATGGGCAGGAAGTTGAGGTAGCTCGGCTCGAAGGCGTCCTCGGGCGTGCGGGGCAGGCTGCCCTCCACGAGGTCGATGGTCGAGGCCTCCTCCTCGGTCATGTAGACCGACGTGCTCGGCATGATCACCTTGTGCACCTTGAGCTTGCGGCCGCGGGCGTCCGTCGCTTCGCAGAGCACGCGGTATGCCTCCTGACACTCGCGGTAGAACTTGTGGTCGGGGTCGTCCGTCCACATGCAGCACACCTCGCCCGGGGCGTTGAAGCGCGCCACGTCGTCCACGTGGCCGTTCGTCTCATAGGGGTCGATGCCGTCCTTGATCCAGATGACCTTCTCGATGCCCAGGTACTCGCCCAGCAGCTCCTCGATCTGCTCCTTGGTGTACTGGGGATTGCGGTCCTCGTTGAGCAGGCACATCTCGGTGGTCACGACCGTGCCCTGGCCGTCGCAGTTGAACGAGCCGCCCTCTAGGATGAAGTCGTCGGGGCGGTAGCGCGTCACCTGCTCGATCTGGCTGATCTGCAGGCCGAGCGAGGCGTCCTTGTCCCAGGGGAAATACAGGCCGTCGATCATGCCGCCGTAGCCGTTGAAGTGCCAGTGGCAGGCGCGCTTGTCGCCCTTGCCGTCGATCACGTAGGTGCAGGCGGTGTCGCGGAACCAGGCGTCGTCGGTGGTCATCTCGATGACGGTGACGTTCTCGTCTTCCTCGAAGACGGCCTTGCAGTTGGCGTAGTCGGCCTGGTTGGCGCACATGGTGACCGGCGTGAACCGAGAGATGGCGCGGGCGATTTCGGCGTACTGGGCCTGGGCGGGCTTGGCGCCGTGGGCCCAGGTGTCGGTGCGGTGGGGCCAGCCCATCCACACGCGGTCCTGCGGGGCGAACTCGGCGGGCATGTAGAAGCCGTCGGCCTTGGGGGTGGATTCGGACTCGGTGATCGTACGCATAGATTACCTCCATATCGCTTGCGATCCGCCGCCGGCATCCAGCCGGCGGGCAATTGCCGAAAAAAGAGGGCAGGCTTTTGGTGCCGTGCCTGCCGGACGGCGAAAGGAGAGGAGCGGGTTTTTGAACCGTACCCGCGAACGGCCCGAGATGGCGTATCGCACGAGGTCGGAAATCAGGCGGGGTTACTCGCCATCAGCCTCCTTGGCCTCGGCTGCCAGGCGCGCGGCGGCGAGCTTTGGCGTGAGGCCGCGGTACTCCTCCTTGCGGTCGCGGGCGGAGACGACGCGGACCACCTCGCCCACGAGCAGCAGCACGATGAAGCCGATGAGCATGGGAACCTTGTCTGCGACCTCGGCCCCGGAGAGCGGCACGACGGTCGCGACGATCGTCAGCACGAGCTCGATGCAGGGCACCGCGAGGGCGACCTTCATCAGCGCGCCCTCGAACGGGAAGCGGAACACGCGCTCACGGTCGGGATCGTTCTTGCGCAGGTTGAGGAAGGCAGGGAACATTGGAATGTAGGTGAGCAGCAGGAACACGACGGAGGTGCCGAACAGCATCCAGAAGATGCCGTTGGAGATGGCGTCGCCGTTCAGGACCCACTCGGAGTCGGCGACCTTGCTGCGGCCGATGAGGTAGACGATCCAGACGAAGGCGAGCTCGATGGCGATCGCTGCGGGAAGGTCGAAGGTGATGCCGAAAACCATGCCCAGGATGTCGGGGAACATGGTGGCGAGGGATGCGATCCACAGCGGGTAGTTCACCCTGTAGTAGAAGGAGATGCGGGCGCCCCACCTGTCGCCCAGGCCCTCGCGGACCCAGTCGTAGATGCCGCCCTCCCCGTCATAGGTCGTTCCCAGCTCGGCGACGACCATGCCGTAGGGGAGCAGGAACGTGATGATGAGGAAGATCCACCAGAAGAACTGCTGGTTTCCGATGGCGGCCGCCGGGGCGGCGGCCTCGCAGACGAAGGCCACGCAGATGACCGTGGAGATGACGGTCAGGAAAGAGAGCTTCTTTGCTTTTTCTGCCATGGTAGTAATCCTTTGCTCAGTCGTTGGGGCCGGCACCCCGGGACGCACCCTGAGCTCAGCGAATTGGGAGCGACCCGGGGTACCGGCCAGGTCGACGGGAGGCAGGAGACGAGCATCTCCAGGAGTTCTGCGACCGCAACGGGATCTCTAAGCGCGAGTCCGAGGTGCTCCGATTGGTGCTGCAGGGCAAGAGCAACCAGGAGATCGCCGACGAGCTGTTCCTTGCGCTGGGGACGGTGAAGACCCATGTCCACAACCTGCTGGTGAAGTGCGACAAGAAGAAGCGCGACGACCTGATCCTTTATTTCTGGCAGTCGTGATCGCGCCGTGTGGCCGGCGTCCATATGTGGCGCCCTCGTGCAGTAATGGTAGGGAATCGCGGGAGAGCTTGCGCGAGCTCCTCTTCTCGGAATAATTGATACTCGAATCATATCAATTATTCCGAGAAGAGGAAGACCATGAAGCGAACCATGACCAAGCTGCGTCCCGCCGTCACCGCGGCGCTCGCGTTCTCGATGGCGGTGCCCGCGCCCATCGCGCGCGCCGCCGAGCTCGAGGCGCTGGAGGAGCCCGAGTCCCCGTCCGAGGAGGGGGCATCCCCCGAAGGCGAAACCGTCCAGACCCCGCCCGCCGACGCGCCCCCTGCGGACGCGGGCGCGATCGCCCCGGGTGAGCCTGACTCGGAGCTCGACACTTCCGCTGCGGCCGACGATGCGCTCGACGGGGGCGACGCGGCTCCGTCTTCCCCGGTCGACGAGGCCCCCGTCCCGACGGATTCCGCTGCGGGCGACGCCGAGGACGCTGCGGCCTCCGCCTCCCTCGCCGAGGGCGACGTCGCCGTCGACGCGTCCTCGTTTCCCGACGCCGCCTTCCGCGCCTGGGTGCTCGACCCCGCCAGCCTTCGCGGGGCGGGTGCCGACGGGGTGCTCACGCGCGAGGAGCGCGAGGCGGTGACCGGGATCCTCGCCAAGAGGCTCGGCATCCGCGACATCACGGGCATCGAGCTTTTCCCCAACCTCACGTTCATCGACTTCGAGGGCAACTACATCGAGCAGGCGGACCTGTCGGGAAATCCCGAGCTGCTCACGGTGTACCTGCGCAACAACTGCCTTACGAGCATCGATTTTTCGCACAACACCAAGCTCGAGTTCATCGAGATCTTCGACAACCGCCTCGCGGAGGTCGATGTGTCGATGCTCCCCAACCTCAAGTTTGTCCACCTGGACTACAACGATCTCAAGGTCATCGATCTGAGCCACAACACCAAGCTCGAGTCGGATGGCTTCGTGGGCAACAACAACCCGCTCGAGAAGGTGGTCCTTCCCAAGATCGAGGGGCGCTCCTTCGACTCGTTCGTGATCTCGGAGCTCGACGAGTACAAGGGGTACACCTCCACGCTGCCGGAATGGTACACCACCGCCGACTTCCAACCGGGCACGGGCATCACGCCCTCCACGGTGGCCGATCGCGTATACATTCCCTTCGACGGGCAGACGCTCTACGTCAAGCGGACGCCCAACGCCTATACCGTGCGCTTTGACGCCAACGGCGGCGACGGGACGATGGAGCCGGTTGCGCGCACCTGGGACGACGGCGCCCAGGCGCTGCCCGCATCCTCTTTTGGCCGCCTTGGGTACCGCTTCGCCGGCTGGGCGAAGGATCCTGACGGAAAAGCGGTGTACGGCGACGGCCAGGAGGTCGCAAACATCGCCGGCGCCAAGGATACGGGCGAGACGGTGACGCTCTACGCCGTATGGGAGCCCGTCGCCGAATCGAGCGGATACTTCCGCTCCCAGCTCTCCGGGGATGAGCGCGCGCTCTACGACGAGATCGTCTCGCAGCTCGGCGGTCTTACCGACCCCGGCGATCCCGGCGCGCTCGAGGTATATGCGCCCGATGGGCTCGACCGCTCGCTCGACCGGGCGCTGTTCGCCGCCCTGCGCGACCATCCCGAGTACTTCTGGATCGACTACTCGCGCCTCTCATGGGAGGAGACGGGCGAGTCCCGGTTCGCCCTAGCGCCGCGCGTCTCCGGCGAGTCGTACTTCGTGGACGGCTTCACCGCCGAGAACCTTGCCGGCTACCGCGAGCGCTTCGAGGCCCGGGTTGACGAGGTCGTGGCGGGGGCGCCGGCAGATCCGCTGCTCGCGGTGAGGTACCTCAACTCGTGGCTTTGCGCCAACAACGTGTACAACCCCAGCGGGCTGGGCGCCTCCAACTTCTCGCGCACGGCGGCGAGCGGGATCCTGAGCGCAAACGACGCGGCGAGCGGGCCGGTGTGCTACGGCTACGCGACCGCCATGAAGGTGCTCCTCGATCGCGCGGGCATAGAGAACGCCTACGTGGAGGGATGGGCGTATAACGGCAAAAACGGTTCGGGCGAGCAGCACGCCTGGAACTACGTGAACGTCGACGGCTCATGGTACGCCGTCGACCCCACCTGGAACGACCCGTCCTCCGCCTCGGCCCCCGCGCTCGAGACCTATCTGCTGGTGGGTTCGGATACCGTCACCGCGCCGTCCCTTGCGGGCAAGGAGGCCTTTGGCGCCAACCATGATGCATCGAAAAGCCCCGCTTTGCGCTACGGTTTGGGCTACCCGACGCTTTCCGTCGACGCATGCCCGGGCGTTTCCGCCGGGCTCGTCGAGGTGGTGGACGGGGACGCCTCCCGGCGCTTCGACTCGCTCGATGAGGCCCTTGCCGCCGCCGAAGAGGGACAGACGATCCGCCTTTGGGGCGATATCGAGCTCGCGGGAACGGCCACGGTCGCCCGCGATGCCGTCATAGACCTCAACGGCTACGGGCTGGCCTGCCCGTCGGCGCCTGCGCTGCGGGTGGATGGCGGCGCCTCGCTGAGGATCGCCAATTCCGCGGGCGCCCAGTCGACCGTCTCCTCTCGCACGGGCGCCGCCGTGATGAACGGCGGGAAGCTCACGGTCGACCCATGGGTGCGCCTGAAGGGTGCGGGCATGAGCGCCGTTTCGGGGACGGAACCCGCGGCGGGCGCGCACGCCTACCTCGTGCGCACGACGGGGGCGTATACGGCATACGAGGTCGTGTCCCCCGTATCGCCCGAGGCGGGAGCCGTGGACGTATCCGATGCCGGCAATACCCTCGAGGGCCTTATCGCCTATGTGAACGGGGAGGGCAGGCCCCGGGTGGACTTTTCCTACCTCACGGCGACCGGCTCGTCCATGCCGATTCCCGGCACCGCGGTCCCTGCATATTCCTGGGAGCTTGCTTCCGGGGCCGCAGACGGGGATGGCCTTGTGCGCGGCGCCTATACGTTCAAGGCGACGGCGTTCGGCTATGAGCTGTCCTACTCCGTCACCGTGGGGGATCGAGCTCTCGAGCAGTCGCTCGAGGCGGCTGCAAATAAGGCGGACTCCGCCCTCGCCGAGCTCGCGTCCCGGGCGGAGGCCGGTCTTGTGACCGCTTACGATCTGGAGCGCGCCCGCACCGAGGCGGACGCCGCCCTCGCCGCGATGGGGGAGGCGTCGACGGCCGACGAGGTGGATCGGATGGCCTCGGCGCTCCTCGCGCGCCTGGACGCGACGCCCACGACCGCGCAGCGGGCTTCCGACCTGGAGGCGGCCTGGCGCGCCGAGCACGCCCGCGCCCTCGCATGCGTCTTCGAGGGGTCGGTTTCGTTCGCCAATGCCGTCGAGCGTCTTGCGGCGGCGCGCGAGGCCATCGATGCGGCGAGCCTGCAGAGTCTGGCGGACATGCTTCCCGAGGGCATGGGGGCGGCCGACCGCGCGCTCGTGGCCTCGATTGCACGGTCGCAGATCGAGGCTGCCGCCGATGGGCTCTCCGGTCTGGAGGCCCTCGCGGCGGCAGCCGCCTGGTCCCAGGGCGCCGCGGCGGTGGTCGACGGGTTGCCCGACCCGGTGACCGGGGACGAGGTCGAGCCGCTCCAGGATCTTGCCGACAGCCTCAGTGCCCTCGAAGGAGAGGTGCGCCGCCTTATCTCGTCCGTCGATGCGTCGCGGATCTCCGATCTTCTCGACGAGGCCCTTGCCGCTGCAGATGGCGAGGGCGAGCAGCAGCCTGGTGATGTGGGCCAGCCCGGCGAGGGCGAGCAACCCGGCGATGATGGCGAACAGCCCGGCGACGGGGAGCAGCAGCCCGGCGATGATGGCGAGGGCCAGCCCGGCGACGAAGAGAAGCCGGGAGACGAGGAGAAGCCCGGCGAGGGCGAGGAGCAGCCCGGGGATGAGGACCAGCCCGGCGACGATTCGACGGGGCTGGAGGACGGCTCCACGGAGACTGACGATGGGACGTCCGAGTCCGACGATGCCGGTTCGGTAACCGAGGACCACAAAGATCGGGTTCCGTCATCAGCCGGCACGCTGCAGCGGGAAATGACTGCCGACAACGGCCGAAACGAGGGGGCGTCCCGATCCCTGACGTCAAGCGCTGCCGCGGAGTCCACCTCATCGACCTCGACGGGCACCGACGCTCAACGCGACGAGGCGGTGCAGGATGAGGATGCGGCTACGGCGAGCGCGTCGACCAAGGCGAGCACGTCGGCTGAGGCAGATTCCGACGTACCGGTCGCAGGTGTTGCCGCTATCGCCGCGGCGCTCGTTGCGGCAGCGGGCGCTGTGATAAGGTTCCGACGCCGTTCGTAGCCGCCCATATCCGAACACTCCCGATCGGAATGGCTTCACGGGGAGGGGGCGCGGGTGATCCCGCGCCCCCTCCTTGCGTTTGTGGTCCCGTTTGCCCGGAGGTTCGCCCCGCCTGCCGAAGGGGGGCACGGACCGCGCGGGCAGCCTTTGGACCCGGGTTTGATACCTTAAGGATTGTCTAAGGAATCCTCGAGATATCCCGTGGGTGCAACGGGTAACAGAAGCGGACCTAGTAAGTGCGCCCGGTCCCGGTATGAGGCCGGACGGGAAAGGAGATGCACGATGTGCACGGGTATTCGCTTTAACGACGCGGACGGGAAGATGTTCTTCGGCCGCAATCTCGATTGGACCCAGGGCTACGGCGAGCGCGTGGTGGCGACGCCTCCCGCCGCTCGGGTTCCCGCGGCGTTCGATCGCCCCAGCGACCCGAAGGTGGGACATGCCGTCATCGGCATGGGGATCGTCGTCGACGGCATTCCGCTCTATTTCGATTGCGGCAACGATGCCGGGCTCGCCGTCGCGGGTCTCAACTTTCCCCAAAGCGCGCGCTATGCTCAGCGGGCGCACGAGGGGTCGGTGAACGTCGCCGCCTATGAGTTCCCCTATTGGATCGCTCGCACGTTCTCGACGGTGGAGGAGGTTCGGTCCGCCCTTGCGGGGGTGAACGTCGTGGCGAAGCCGGTCAACGACCGGCTCCCCGTTGCGAACCTCCACTGGATCATCGGCGACGCGACGGGCAGCATCGTGGTCGAGTGCATGGAAGACGGGCTCCACATCTGGGAGAACGACGTCGACGTGCTCACCAACGAGCCCGATTTCGGGTGGCAGCGCACCAACCTCAGGAACTACCTCATGCTCGACGACGAGGAGCCCGCCCATGTCGAATGGCGCGGCGCCGCGCTGGCGCCCTTCGGTTCGGGCATGGGCATGCAGGGAATGCCCGGGGATTACAGCGGTCCTGCCCGCTTCGTGAAGGTCGCGTTCGTGAACAGCCATTATCCAATGCAGACGGAGGAGCGCGCCAACGTCGTGCGCCTGTTCCGCACCCTCGGATCGGTCGCCGTGCCGGACGGGTGCGCCAAGATGGCTGACGGATCCTGCGAGAAAACCCTGTACACCAGCTGCTTCTCCGCGGCGAGCCTCACCTATTACCATGCGGTCTACGACGACCCCACCATCCGTGCATACCCGCTGTCCTCCGTGGACCTGGCGGGCGCCGAGCCCGTGGTCGTGCCGCCGGCGGCCTAGATGCGATTCCGAAACGATTTGATAGGGGAATGCACATGACCGCTCATTTGCAGACCAGACACGCCGCTTCAGATGGGCGGAGCGCTTCTGCCGGGGAGAGATTCCTCGTGCTGCCCATCATCGTCCTCATCCTTGCCCAGATGGGCGCTACGGGCGACAGCGGGGCGCTGTCGCTTGCCGCTTCGGCGCTTACCGCCGACCTGGGCGCCACCACCTCCGATATCCAGCTTGCCAATATGATCTATCCGCTCGTGGGCGGTGCCTTCATGGTCGCCGGCGGCCTCATGGGCACCATCTTGGGCTGGAAGCGCACGTTCCGCGCCGGCGCGCTCCTGTGCGCCGCGGGCGAGGTGGTGCTCGCTGTGGCGCCCAACATGTTCGTGTTCATCTGGGTCGGCCGCGTGCTGGTGGGCTTCGGGGCGAGCTTCATGATCCCCTCGGTTTTGGGCCTCATCCCCCTGCTGTACAAGGGGCCAAACCGCACGGTCGCGTTCGGCTGCATCGGGGCGGCCTCGGGGCTCTCCGCGGTGCTGCCGCTCATACTCGGCGTCGTGATGGAGGCGGCGGGCATGCACGTCACGTTCTTCGTGCTCGGCGTGTATTTCGTCATGGTGTTCGCGGTATCGTTCAGCCTGCCGCCCATCGCGCAGGACGGTGGGAGGCTCAAGTTCGACGGCCTCGGTGTCGCCCTCGCAGCGTCCGGACTCTTTTTGTTCCTTATCGGCATCTCGAGCGTTTCGTCTTGGGGCCTCGTAAAGCCGCTTCAGGGAGCTCCCTTCACGGTGCTCGGGATATCTCCCGCGCTGCCGCTCGCCGCGCTCGGCCTGGTGCTTCTTGCGGTTCTTATCAGGGTGGAGCGTGGGGTGGAACGCAAAAACGGCGTGGCCCTGCTGCCGCAATCCTTCCTCACCACTCCTCAGGTGCTCGCCGGACTCGTGGCGAACGCCATCATGTTCTTCTTCATGGGCGCTCAGTCCATTCTCATGGCACCTTACCTGCAACTCGTCGCCGGATGGTCTCCCATCGCGGTGGGAACCATCTCGATCGTCACCGGTGTCCCCACGTTCGCGCTCGCGCTTGGAATCCCCAAGCTCGCTCCGCACGCGAACCCGCGCCACGTGATCCAGTTCGGTTATGTCGCCATGGCCGCGGCGCTTCTCATCATGGCGCTCTCGGTCACGCCGCAGGGGTCTGTGCCCGCCCTCGTGTACCTGGGCGCCTTCATGGCCGGCGTCGGAGCGGGCTCGGTGTCATCGCATGCGAGCAACGTCGTCGCGCTTGCCCTTCCGGAGCGCGACGCTTCGCAGTCCGGTGGTATCCAGAGCACGATGCGCAACGTCGGCCAGGCCCTCGGTGTGGCGTTCCTGGGCGCTGTCCTGCTCCTGGGAATCACGAACACCGTACGCACCCAGGCGATGGCCGATCCATCCATTTCCCCGCAGGTGACCAGCCAGCTTGCCGGCCTCAATATCGACTTGGGCAGCAGCAAAGCGTTCGAGGGGCAGATAGCGGATATTTCCATGACGCCCGGGGAGCGCGCCGAGCTCGTGGGGATCGAGGCGTCTGCGCGCTACGACGCCACCCGCGCTGCCTACGTGGTCGGTGCGGCGATCGTGCTGCTCGGTCTTCTCTCCACGCCGGCGATCAAGATCACCAGCCACGACCAGGTTGCCGAGGCGGAGGGGAAGGGCACCGAGAGGTCTCGTGCCGGCAGCGCGAGCTGATGCCGCCTGACGGATAGGGCGCGATGCCCGCGGCGTCGCGGCGAACCCGAAACGCAGGGCGCCCCGCCCCGCATTGAACTGCGGGGCGGGGCGCTGTCGGGTGCATGCGGGCGGGACGAGGGAGGTTCTCTTGGTCACGCCGATGAGGCGGGCCTCCGTCTCGAGGGGCGGCGCTACGGACCTTTGCATGCCGCCACCTCCTAGTTTTAGAAGGTGACGACGGCGCTGGAGGCCGTTACCGGCGGGCTTTATCGGCCGCGCGGCTCATCGCCAAGAAGACGGCACCGGCTGCCGTCGCGGCGATTGTAGCCAAAAGGACGGGGGAATCGGAGGTCTGGACGAGTTTCCCGTCGTCTGCCTTCGAATCCTCGCGCTCCTCCTCGCGGACGGTGCCCCCATCTTCGGGGGCCTCATTTGCGCCCTGATCGCCTGCAGGCTGCTTCGCGTTGTCGTCGGGCTGCTGGTCGTTTCCGGCGTCCGGGGTCTCCTCATCGTCGGAGCCCGTGTCCTCACCGGAATCCGGCTCGTTCTCGCCGTCGCCCGCATCCTCGCCGTTGCCCGCGCCTTCGCCGTCGCCGGGGCTCTGACCGTCGCCGTCGCCGGGCTCCTGGCCATCGCCGTCGCCGTCAGGGTTTTGACTGTCGCCGTCGCCGGGTTCCTGGCCGTCTTCGTTGCCGCTTTCGCTCTCGTCCCCGGCCCCGTCGCCCTCGGCGGGCGGGACGGTATCGCCCTCGCCGCCGTCTCCGGATTCGGGCTCATCGAGGTCGATCGTGAAGCGGACGACGGTCTGCTGTCCGTACTTGTTGGAGGCGGCGAGCGTGTAGACGCCCTCCGCGTCCACCTCATCGCCCGCCCGATACCCCTCTACGAGCTCGCCCCAGTCGGGGTCGGCGGCAGCCCTGGTCGCCACCTCATCGCCCGCCTCGGCGTCGACGGGCAGGCCCGTCTCGGTGTCGACGACGACGGGCAGCTCCTTGCGGTAGAGCTCGACCGAATCGGCCCGCTCGACCACGGGCGTTACCGCTGCGGAGTAGGTGGCCCCGTCCTCGATGCCCGTGATGGTGGGGGGCACGGGAACCTCGTCCAGCACATCGCCCGTGAAGAACCGCGGGTTGCCCCAGCCGGCATGGCTGTTGCCGGCCCCCTTGTCGGTGTTTTTGAGGGTGATCGCGACCGCGTTCTCGGGGATAGCGACCAAAACGTGTTCCTGCACGGCGTACCACCCCATGATGGGCCCGGTGTACAGGTTGACCTCTTCGGTCGAGCCGTCCTCTTTGCGGATGGTCGCCCATACCTCGGGCTGGATCTTGCCGTTCATGCCCCAGTTGACGTTCTGGCGAACGGTCCCGTTGATGCCGACCCAGGCGTCAAAGTAGCTGTACCCTTTGTCCTCGATGTCAAACGTCGTGCTTCTGGTGTCGTTTTGGCGGATGCCCACGGCGTAGGGGACCTCGCAGCGGCCGTTCCACAGGCTCACACCCTCGAAGGTCGCCCCGTTGTTGCTCGTCACGCTGTCGGCGCCTGCGGCGGCGACCTCGCCGTCGACCACCTGCACGTACGCGGTCGCGTTCGCGGTGTTGCCCCGGTCGTCCTCCACCGAGAAGACGATCTTGTACAGGCCCGCGGCGAATCCCCCTTCGGTTCTGCCCTCCTCGAGCCCTCCGTCGTCAACGGTCACCCGGTCGATGAGGTCGCCCTGGTAGATGCTCGTCGCAGACGAGACGAGGCTCATGGCGTCGAAGCTCGCGGCGTCCTCGGGGGCGAGCACCGTGATCGACTCCTCGGCGGTAAGGGAGATGCTCGGCCACGACGTCCACGCGAAGGGGTAGCCCTCGGAGACCATGTCGGGGTAGCCTTTGGCGCGGTCGAAGAAGATCTCCTTGTGATGGCCGTGGAAGCCCTCGTGTGCGGCGTCGATGGACAGGAAGCAGCCGGGGCGGGCAAGAAGGTCGACGCGGTAGTAGCGTCCCTCGCTCGCGCCGCTGTCATCGTGGTTGAGCTTGACGTTGCTCCAGGCGTGGCTGTTGGTTCGCACCCAGTACGCCTTGATGCCCATGCGCTGGCACAGGTAGGCGCTTCCGCGCGCGTTGCCGCCGCAGACCGATTGGCCGTCGGCGAGCGCCTCGTCCATCATCTGGCCGCCCTTGTAGCTGATCCAGTCGGCATAGGGGTACAGCACGGCGCGCAGGCGCTGCGCGTCGGTCATGCCGTCCTTTTGGTTGGAGAGGAACCGCGTGGCGTTCGCCTCGGTCGCGAGCAGCCGCGCATGGTAGTACACCTCGCCGTCGCCGTCCTTCTGCCCATAGCGCTCGGGGACGAAGAACGAGACGGTTCCCGCCAGGCCGTTTTTGGACGAGACGGAGGTTCCCCAGTCCTTGACGTGGAAGCACCGAGGCTCGTTATCCAGGATGGTGGAGGTCAGATAGGCGGCGTCTGCGGCGGATACGCGGATGCCGGCGGCGTACAGGTCGATATCGATCCGGTACACGCTCTCGCCCCACCGGGTGACCAACGGATAGGCGTCCACGTTGTCCCCGAAGTCAAGGAGGGTGCTGACCGAGAGGTCGAAGGCGGCCTTGCCCTGCTCGTCGAGGTAGTCGCGGCCGGTGTACAAAAAGCTCGCGAACGGCGACGTGAGATAGTCGAGGTCAGCGTCGAGCTTCGTGCGCTCCCTGTCGCGAACGGTCATCTTGACGGTGCGCTCGCGCACGAGGCCGCCGCCGTCCTCGACGCGGTAGGTAACGTTAAACGTTCCGGTCTCGCCGGCGATGTAGTCGGTGGTGTAGGTGACCGCATTCGAGAGGTCGTTGTCCTCTCGGCCGTTGCGCAGGGTCCCGGCGGGACCTCTGACCGGCTCGTCGGTGGCGCCCGGCTCGCCGGAGAGCGTCCGCGCGAAGACCCCCTCGAGGATGTTCTCGGGTGTCACCTGATCGGGAATGGAGAACTCCTTGTCCGACGCCGAAAGCCACGGGGTCGCCTCGGCCTTGCCGAATGAGGCGTCCGCCCAGATGGTGTGGTTGTTGGGGTGCGCGCCCTTATCCGTCGCTTCGGCGACAAGCTCGAGGACCCGCACATGCGAGATGTCGACCGAGACGAACTCCGCATCGCTGAGCTCGGTCATCTCCGGGCTCTCCCAGAGCACCTCGCCGTCTCCCACGACCTTGAACACGACGCGGGCGCTCTTGCCGTCCGCGCGCGCCGACGCCCCCACGCCGACCCACGACTCGAATGTCTCGTAGCCGTAGTCCTGGATGTCGTTGTAGCAGATGGTTGACGGAGCGTGCGCGAACATGCCCGTATCGAAGGTGCGCTCCCGTCCGTCTGCGAGCAGGGAGAGGGGTTCTCCGTCATAGCTCGCGTCGAGGTACAGCTTGCCCCAGCCCACAGAGTACCCGGTTGGCTCACGGTCGGAAAGGTGCTGGGCGTATCCCGCGTCAACGGTTGCGCCGCGTTCGATGGCGAAGGCTGCCGCGGTCGGGGTGCTCTCGATACCGATGGCGGCGATCGGGCCGGCAACGGTGATGGTCGTGATCGCCGCAAGGGCGACGGCCGCGCGACGGGCGGCGGGGGATGGGCTTCTCATGCTCTTCTCCGCGTGCTCGAGGGTGATATCCGACGCCCCGGGGGGCGGTGCCCGATTCTAGCAGCTCCCTCCTATATGTTGCAAAATACACAACATTTACGATGCCCGGAGGTCGGGCCTCCGGTCTCCGCGGCATGGGAAACGGCCCCTTCCGGAGGAAGGGGCCGTTTCCGAGGGGGGGACGGCTTGGGGGCGGGCGACTCGGGCTACCGCATCTCGCAGATGGACATCGTGGGCGATGACCTGTTTATCGAGGTGTCGGGTTCGGGGGATGCGCCGTCTGCGCGCGATCTTGATGATGAGCTCGATCGCGAGGGCGTCGAGCTCGGTCGCGTCTCCGTTGCCGTCCGTTTTGAGGAGACGAGCGAAGGCTGATGCGCCGCGCGATCTAGTCGTATACTTTTGCGGCTTTGAACAACGCCGACGGGAAGGATGTGGGCAATGTCGCTGCTGCGTGGAAGCGTGGTCAGCTTGGGCGAGCTCGTGCGCCGCGATCCGGTGCTCGCGGCGGCTGTCGTGCTCGCGGCGCTGTCGTGCGCCGTGGTTCCGCCCGATGCCGGGTACCTGGACTATATCGACCTTCGCACGATCGGAATGCTGTTCAGCCTCATGGTCATCATGGCGGGGCTCACGCGCCTCGGTGTGTTCACCGCGGTGTGCCGGTACCTGCTGGCCGTCGCGCGCTCTCCGCGCAGGCTCAGCCTCGTGCTCTCCTTGCTGGCGTTCTTTTCCAGCATGCTCATCACCAACGATGTCGCGCTGGTCACCTTCGTCCCCCTCGCCCTGCTCGCGCTTCGTCCGCTGGGATCGGAGCGACTCACGTGCTTCACCGTGGTGATGATGACGGTGGCGGCTAATCTTGGCAGCATGTTCACGCCGGTGGGAAACCCGCAGAACCTGTACCTGTATTCCGCCTCCCATCTGTCGCTCTCCGGTTTCCTGCTGCTCATGCTGCCCTATACGGTCGCCGCTCTCGTCCTGATCGTGCTTTCGGTTCTTTTCTTTGCGCGGGTTCCCGTCGATTCGCCGGGGGCCGAGGGGCCCGGTGCGGACGCCGCGGGAATACCCTGGGCGCGCATCGTCCCATGGGCCGTCGCATTCGTCTTCGCGCTGCTTTCCGTTGCGCGAATCCTGCCATTCCAGGTTGTCGTCGTCGTAACGGTCGCGATCGGCCTGGTGGCCGATCGCGGGGCGATCGCGCACATCGATTACGCCTTGCTCGCCACGTTCGTCGCCTTCTTCGTTTTCGTGGGCAACATGGGCCGCGTCGAAGCGGTCGACGCCCTCATCGCGCAGATGGTGGAAGGGCACGAGCTCGCCGTGTCGGTCGCTGCGAGTCAGGTGCTCTCAAACGTGCCGGCTGCCATTTTGCTTTCGGGCTTTACCTCGAACTGGTCCGCACTCATCGTGGGGGTCAACCTGGGCGGGCTGGGCACTTTGATCGCCTCGATGGCGAGCCTCATCTCTTACAAGCAGGTCGCGCTCGCCCTGCCTCGCGCGAAGGGGCGCTATCTGGCGCTGTTCACTGCATGGAACCTGGTGTTCCTCGTCGCCCTGCTTGCCGTGTGCCTCGTTGCGGGCTAGCCCGCCTGCGCGGACGCGGCGACGGCGCTATTCCGTATCGGGGCCTGACGGCTGCCGTCTCCCGTCTGGGGGCTGCCTGCAGGCTCGCTTCAGCGCCCGGAGCGCGCTCGGAAGCGCGAACCTTCAGGTTTCGTCGCGGGCCCCGGATACGGTTGCGTCTGGCGGATGGGGCGGGCGGCTGACGGGGGGCGTTGGGCTACGATTCGGTGGCGGGCAGCCGTAACGCGCCACCCCGTCCCTCATGGAGATGGTACCGTTTCGCGAAATCGCTTTTGACGTAGTCCATGAAGCGCTGGGCTATCGCAGACGGCTGCTCTCCCAGAAGCCAGGTGAAGCCGATGGTCGAGTAGAGCGGCTTGTCGAACGAGATGCACGCGATATCGGTCGCCTGATAGGTGGTCACCAGGCGCCGCGAGAGGACCGAGGTCCCCATGTGATGCTGGACCGCCTTGATGAGCATGCGGTGTCGCGTGTGGTGCAACGGGGAATTTGGGTTGAATCCCTCCGCATTGCAGGCGCTGAGGAACATCTTGGTCACCTCGGACTGCTCCTCGAGCAGGATGAAGCGCTCGTTTCTGAGCTCGCCTACGTCAATTCGCTCGCGTTCGGCAAGGGGATGGTCGGAGGGGCACACCAAGACGAGCTCGTCTTGGACGATATCGGTGTACTCGAACCAGTCCTCATCCAAGAAATCGGTGCGGGCGAGCGCGATGTCGATCTTGTTCCGCTTGAGCTTGTCGAGCAGGTCGTTCTGGTTGCGCTCGTAGAATTTGATCTGAACCGACGTGTTGCGCACCCGGTACGCGGCGAAGCACTCGGCGAACCCGTATTCCTCGGTAAGGGGCAGGGCGCCCATGGAGAGGACGAAGGTGGATTCCCTTTTGTACTGCTGCAGATGCGCCACCTCGTGCTGATATTCGGGTAGCGCCTTGCGCACGTAGCCGTAGAAGTCGCGTCCCGCCTGGGTGAGCTCTATCCCCGATCTCGTTTTCTTGAACAGCTTGACGCCGAGCTCCCGTTCGAGCTGAGACATCTGCTTAGAAAGGGAGGACTGCGAGAATGTGCATATTCCAGCTCGATGAGCCGGCCGAGATCTTCTATGCGTGGACGGGTACCACGATGTGGCTCGTCATAGGTGCCTATCTGATCGCCAACGCCGTGCAGACCTCGGGACTGGGCGAGCGCATCGCATATAGCTACATGCTTCGCTTCGTCACCGGGTTCAAGAGCATCATCGTCGGCATCTTCGCGCTCACCGCGATCCTGTCGCTGCTCATCCCACATCCCTGGCCGCGCGCCTTCCTGATCATGGCGGTCATGGCCGTCATCATCAAGAGCTCCGGCATCTCGGCCGGCGCGCCGTCAAGATCGGCTTTGCCGTCTTCGCCGCCTCTGTGCCCTGCTCGCTCATCTTCATCACGGGCGACGCGGTGATCAATCCGCTTGCCGCCTCCTATGCGGGCGGTGCGGACTTCGTGACCTGGTTCAAGGTCATGGGCGTTCCCGCCATCATCATGAGCGTCATCACCCTGGTGCTCTTCCTGCTGCTTTTCCGTGCGGAGAAGGACTACGCTGTCGACAAGGAGGCGATTCGCGTCAAGCTCGCCGAAATGGGCAAGATGAGCGTCGTTGAGATCAAGACCATCGTCTGGGTCGTTCTCGCCATCGTCCTGTGGCTCACCGAGTCCATCCACGGCATCGATATCGGCTGGGTCACCTTCGCGGTCGGTATGCTCATGAGCATGCCCATCGTCGGCGACCTCAACGCCGCCAAGGATTGGAGCGCCGTCCCCATCCACGTGCTCGTCTTCCTGACCGCCGCTATGGCCATCGGCCACGTTGGTGCTGACACTGGCATGAACGCTTGGATCGCGTCCTTCATGCCCACCACCGTGCCCGACAACATGTTCCTTGTCGCGGCGATCATCGTTGCCCTGTCCTTCGTCATCCACATGCTGCTCGGGTCCGTCATCGCCGTCATGGGCGTTGCCGTCCCCGCCATCCTGGCCTTCGCTGAGCCGCTGGGCATCGACCCCATGGTTGCCACGATGATCTGCTACATGGCCGTCGCGGCGCACTACCTCTTCCCCTTCCAGCACCTCAACACGCTGGTTGGAGCGAGCCCCGATACGGGTAACTACACCCAGAAGGAGACCTTGAGGCTCGGAATCGTCTTGATTCCCTTCCTGTTCGTCATCGCGTGGATCATGGTCGGCTGGTTCATGATCATCGGCTTGGCTTGATGCCGCGGAAAACGCATCATCTGCCAGCGCGAGACGGGTGGCGGCACGAGCGGGATCGCTGCTGGTGCCGCTCCCGCCTCGCTTGTTCTGTCCATATCAAGGCTTTTGGGCATTTTGCCCGGAGAGCCATACGACATCCGAAGGGAAGCATTCCGATGGAAAGCAAGAAGCGCATCATCGTAGGCGTGAGCGGGGCCACGGGCGTTCAGCTCGCGCTCTACCTCATGCGGGCGCTCGCGGGATACGATGAGGTCGAGACGCACCTCGTGGTGAGCGACGGTGCCAAGAAGACCTGGGAGCTCGAGTGTCAAGAGCCCATCGACGAGCTGCTCGACCTCGCCGACGTGGTCCATGACTCTCACAACCTGGCGGCGTCCATCTCCAGCGGCTCGTTCGTGACCTCGGGCATGGTCGTCATGCCGTGTTCCATGAAGACGCTTTCCTCCATCGCGACCGGGTATGCCGACAACTTGGTCTCGCGTGCGGCCGATGTCTGCCTCAAGGAGGGGCGCCGCGTGGTGCTCGTGCCGCGCGAGATGCCCTTGGGCAAGATCCACGTGCGCAACATGCTCGCCGCGGCGGATGCCGGGTGCGTGCTCGTCCCGCCCATGCTCACCTTCTACAACGGCCCGATCACCCTCGACGATCAGATCTACCATGTCGTCGGCAAGGTGCTGCGCCAGTTTGGGCTCGAGCCCAAAGTCTTCCACGCTTGGGAGGGAGCCGAGTAGGCCCTCGCGTGGCGCCATAGGGCGCTCCCGACACAGCCTTTAATGTGCGGCATCGCCGCGCGAAAGCAAAGGAGGCACATATGTCCGTTAAGGTCAACGATCTCCGCAGTGCCATTGAGCTACTCAAGGGCATTCCGGGGCAGCTCGTCGAGACCGACGTCGAGGTCGAGCCGCTTGCCGAGCTCTCCGGCGTGTATCGTCACGTCGGTGCCGGCGGCACCGTCATGCGCCCCACCAAAGAGGGTCCCGCGATGATCTTCAACAACGTCAAGGGTCATCCGGGCGCGAGCGTCATCATCGGTCTGCTTGCCAGCCGCACCCGCGTGGGTTACCTGCTCGATTGCGATCCCAAGCGCCTCGGCTTCCTGCTCAAGGATGCCGTCAACGCCCCTATCGCTCCTGTCGTCACTGACGAGCCCGCGCCCTGTCAGGAAGTCGTCTACAAGGCCGACGACCCTGACTTCGACATCCGCAAGCTCATCCCGGCTCCGACTAACACCGAGGAGGATGCCGGCCCGTATATCACCATGGGTATGTGCTACGCCACCGACCCCGAGAACGGTGAGAAGGATATCACCATCCACCGTCTCTGCCTGCAGAGCAAGGACGAGATCTCGATGTACTTCGTCCCCGGAGCGCGTCACCTCACCGTCTTCCGCGAGAAGGCCGAGAAGGCCGGCAAGCCGCTGCCCATCTCCATCTCCATCGGCGTCGACCCCGCCATCGAGATCGCCGCGTGCTTCGAGCCGCCCACCACGCCGCTCGGCTACAACGAGCTCGGCTGCGCCGGTGCCCTTCGTGGCGAGCCCGTCAAGCTGGCCCAGTGCCTGACCATCGACGAGCAGTGCATCGCCAACGCCGAGTATGTCATCGAGGGCGAGCTTCTGCCCGACGTCCGCGTGCGCGAGGACCAGAATACCGACTCCGGCAAGGCCATGCCCGAGTTCCCCGGCTACACCGGTGGTGCCCAGGCCGCTCTGCCCGTGATCAAGGTCAAGGCCGTCACGACCCGCAAGAACCCCATCATGCAGACGGTCATCGGCCCCTCCGAGGAGCACGTCAGCATGGCCGGTATCCCGACCGAGGCTTCGATCCTCACCATGGTCGAGCGCGCTCTGCCCGGCAAGGTGCAGAACGTCTACGCAGCTTCTCCTGGCGGTGGCAAGTACATGGCCGTCATCCAGTTCAAGAAGGAGATTCCCTCTGACGAGGGCCGTCAGCGTCAGGCCGCGCTGCTTGCCTTCTCCGCCTTCCCCGAGCTCAAGCATGTCTGGCTCGTGGACGAGGATGTCGACCTCTTCGACATCAAGGATGTCATCTGGGCTATGAACACGCGCTTCCAGGCTGATATCGACGTCGTCACCATCCCCGGCGTCCGCTGCCACCCGCTCGATCCGTCCAACGATCCCACCTGTGATCCGAGCATCCGCGATCACGGTATCGCCTGCAAGACGATCTTCGACTGCACGGTCCCGTTCGACCAGAAGCATCGTTTCCAGCGCTCCAAGTTCAAGGATGTCGACCCGACGCACTGGACCGAGGCGTAACCGATCGCATACGAGGCGCTTTCGTCGCCTAACCGGGCCGGTTGATCGGTCCGACATGCGCCTGAGCGCATTGCCGGGCGTATGGGAGCATAGGCTTCCGCACGTGAGGGTCGGGCAGGCGGTATATGACCCCTGCCCGACCCTTTTCCCATAGGTCGTGCAGCTTATGATATCGTGCGTGCAAACGTGCACGAACGGTGTCGTGCCCGGTTGTTTTGGGCAGCATGAGCATGAGCATCGGCACGATTTCGAGTATCAGGCCCGAGACAACGGGCGGAAGGGTGTTGTTATGGAGACGCGCACATTCAGCGTCGGCGAGGGCAAGTTCAAAGTCGACGTGACCATGGTCGATACTGGCAGGGGCGTGACCGTCACGGTGGGTTCGCGCGCTGCGGGAGCCGCGCATGTCGGCGCAACCGCCCAAGCGATTCCCCGGCCCGAGCCCGGTCGCACCGCCACGGTGAGCATACTCGCCGTTCCGTGCCATCGCGACGAGATCCCTGCCCATGACATCGCGGCGATCGTGGCCACGGCGCTGAGAGTGCCCGTGACGGCGACCTGCGGCATCCATGTGGATGACGCCTCGAAAGAGGATATCGCCCAGCTCGTGGACGTGTGCCGCCAGGTGGGCGAGCGCGTCATCGAATGCTCGGAGCGGATCCGCCGTGCGCGCTGGGACGACCAGGACGGGGTCGTGACGGTCGACGAGACCGGAACGGTGACGGGCAGCGTCGAGCGCGTCGAGGCTCATGCTGGCGACGGCATCCTGCACCAGGCCTTCTCGATCTATCTGGTCGAGGGGGAGGGCCCGGATGCCAAGCTGTTGCTGTGCCGCCGCGCTGCCGGCAAGCGCCTTTGGGGCGGTGTGCTCGCGGATACCTGTGCCGGGCACCCCAAGGAGGGCGAGGCGCTCGCGGCGGCCGCCGAGCGCAGGCTGAAGGAGGAGACGGGCGCTACCGCCGCCTTGACGTCGCTGGGCCATATCGTCTATCGCGAGGATCACGGTGACGGATTCTGCGAGTGCGAATGGTGCGAGGTCTTCTGCGGGCGGACCTCCGAGCGGCTGCACATCAACGAGGAGGAGATCAGCGAGGTACGTCGCGTCTCGCTCGCGGAGCTCGACGGGTATCTTCAGGGTCGTCCCGAGCAGCTTGCCCCTTGGACGCGCATCGCGCTCTCCGATCCGGCCATCAGGGCCGAGCTCGCGCGTTTCGCCGGCCAGGGCGACCAGTAGACGGGACGATCGGCGCCCTTGGGGGCTCCGCGCCGCGCGGTCGAGCTGCCCGGCGCGGTCGATGCGCCGCCGGGCGCGTCCCCCGCGATGCGCCGGTCCCCGCTGCAAGATAGCCGGTTTTCAGGACCGTGGGCAACCGAATGCGCCCGCGGTCCTGCTCTTTTGCATGCCGCCGCGTGGCGGGCTATCCTTATGCCTCCGATTCACGGGCTCGGTGCCCGGGCCATCGCAGAGGAGTCACCCCATGGATATCATCGCCACGCTCGCGCGCGAGCTCAACCTTAATCCCGCCGCCGTCGAGGCGGCCGTCAAGCTGATCGACGAGGGCAACACGATCCCCTTCATCGCGCGCTACCGCAAGGAGACGACGGGCGGCATGGACGACGTCGCTCTGCGCGCGCTCGACGACCGCCTCGCCTATCTGCGCAACCTCGAGCAGCGCAAAGAGGACGTGATCGTCCTCATCGGCGCCCAGGGCAAGCTCACCCCCGAGCTCGAGGCGGAGATCCGCGAAGCGACGCAGCTCCAGCGCGTCGAGGACCTCTACAAACCCTATCGCAAGAAGCGCCAGACGCGCGCGCAGAAGGCGCGCGAGGCGGGTCTTGAGCCGCTCGCCAATATGATCATCATGCAGGTCACGCCCCGCGGTGCCGCCACCCCGCTCGGTGCCGCCTCGGCCTACGTCACGCCTCAGGCGGTCCAGGCGGGGTACGACACGGCGGAAAAGGCGCTCGCGGGCGCATCCGACATCGTGGCGGAGACCGTGGCGGAAGACGCCGAGAACGTCGCCGACCTGCGCTCCTTCACCCAGGGCACGGGCGAGATCGTCGCCGTCGCCGTCGACGCGGACGAGAAGACCCCCTACGAGCCGTACTACGATTTCGCCGAGCCGGCGCGCAGGATCCCCAACCACCGCATCCTGGCCATCGATCGCGGGGAGCGCGAGGGGAAGCTGCGCGTGAAGGTGCGCGTCGACGCCGACGCAGCCGTGGCGCGCCTGGGTTCTCGCTGGCCGCGCCGGCAGGGCATGTTCGCCCCGGTGCTCGAGGCGGCGATCGCGGACGGCTACAAGCGCCTCATGGCTCCCTCGCTCGAGCGGGAGACCCGCGCGCAGCTGACCGTGCGCGCCCAGACCGATGCCATCAAGGTCTTTGGCAAGAATCTCGAGGGCCTGCTTTCGGCCCGTCCCGTTCGCGGTGCCCGCATCATCGCGCTCGATCCCGGGTACCGCACGGGGTGCAAGGTGGCCGTGCTCGACGAGACGGGCAAGCTGCTGGACCATGGCGTGGTGTATCCCACCAAGCCCCGTCATGACGTCGCGGGCACCAAGCGCGAGCTCGCGCGGCTCGTCAAGAAGCACCGCATCAACACCATCGTGATCGGCAACGGCACGGCGAGCCGCGAGACCGAGGAGGTCGTGTCCGAATTCATCGCCGAGCAGGCTCCCGAGCTGCGCTACACCATCGTGAACGAGGCGGGGGCATCGGTGTATTCGGCAAGCGAGCTGGCAAGTCAGGAGTATCCCCAGCTCGACGTGACCACGCGCGGGGCGATGAGCCTGGGCCGCCGCCTGCAGGACCCCCTGGCGGAGCTCGTCAAGATCCCGCCGCAGTCCATTGGCGTCGGTCAGTACCAGCATGACCTCGACCAGGCCGAGCTCGCCCGCACGCTGGGCAACGTGGTCGAGGACGTGGTCAACCGCGTGGGCGTCGACGTGAACACGGCGAGCGCGAGCCTTCTGGGGTACGTCTCGGGTATCACGCCGGCGGTGGCGAGAAACATCGTGGCCTACCGCGAGGAGCACGGCGCCTTCACCGATCGCCGCAAGTTGAAGGACGTGCCCAAGCTGGGCCCCAAGGCCTACGAGCAGTGCGCGGGCTTCCTGCGCATCAACGGCGGGGACAACCCGCTCGACGCGACGAGCGTCCATCCGGAGAGCTACGAGGTGGCGCGCAAGGTGCTCGAGCACGCGGGCGTCGGCGCGGGCGACCTGGCCGCCGGCGGCATCCCGGACATCGAGCGGCGCGTGGGCAGCGTGGCCTCGCTGTCCGGCGAGCTCGGCTGCGGCATCCTCACGCTCATCGACATCATCGCCGAGCTCGAGAAGCCCGGGCGCGACCCGCGCGACGACGCGCCCGAGGTCGTGTTCAGCCGCGCGGCCCTCACGATCGACGACCTCGAGCCCGGCATGGAGCTCACCGGTACGGTGCGCAACGTGGTCGACTTCGGCGCCTTCGTGGACGTGGGGGTGCACCAGGACGGGCTCGTCCACATCTCCAAGCTGTCGGGCCGCTTCGTGAAGCACCCGAGCGACGTGGTGGCCGTCGGCGATACCGTGAAGGTGTGGGTCGAGCGCGTGGACCGGGCGCGGGGCAAGATCTCGCTCACCATGGTGCAGGGGAAGTAGGGGGGCGCCGCCGGCCGGGTCCCGCCGGCAGCCTGCAGGCCGGGTCCCGTCGGCGGGCGCCGCCGCCGGCAGATGCCGGCCCGATAGCGCGGCCGGCTGCGGGACCTGGCTGCTGCGGGCCCGCACCCGTCTGCGGGCCCCGCCCGCCCTCGATCGAAGGGATGCTCGATGATATTCTCCCTGGCCTCCATGGAGGGGATCACGGGGCACGTGTTCCGCCGGGTCCATGCCGAGTGCTTCGGCGCGCTCTACCGGTACTACACCCCGTTCATCACCCCGCCGCGCGCGGGCTCCTCGTTCGGCGGCCGCGTCCGCCGGGAGGTCGACCCCGCCGCCAACCGGGGGCTCGACGTCGTCCCCCAGCTGATCACGAAGAACGCCGACGAGTTCGCCTGGGCGGCCCGGCTCCTCGCCGAGATGGGCTACGCGGAGGTGAACCTCAACCTCGGGTGCCCGTCGGGAACGGTCGTGGCCAAGGGCCGGGGCGCCGGGCTCCTGCGCGACCCGGACGGGCTCGAGGCCTTCCTGCGCGACGTGTGCCGCGCGTCGTCTCTGCCGGTCTCGGTCAAGACGAGGCTCGGCATCCAGGATGACGCCGAATACGGGCGGATCCTCGAGGTGTACCTCCGGCTGCCGCTCAAGGAGCTCATCGTCCACCCCCGCGTTCAGCGCGACCGCTACCAGGGAGTCCCGCGGCGGGAGCTGTACGGCGAGACCCTGCGGCGCGCCCCGTTCCCCGTCGCCTACAACGGGGACGTCTTCGGGCGCGGGGATCTCGACGCCCTGCTCTCGGCATACCCGGATACGCGCCACGTGATGCTCGGCCGGGGCATCCTCGCCAACCCCGCGCTCGCCCGCATGCTCGCAGGCGGGCCGGCTGCCACGGCCGACGAGCTCAGGCGCTTCCACGACAGGCTCTTCGATGCGTACCGGGAGGAGATCGGGGGCAACGCGGTCTTCCGCATGAAGGAGTGGTGGTCCTACGCCCGGTTCTCCTTCGCCGACCCGCTCTCGGTCCACCGCGCGGTCAGGAAGGTCCGCCGGGTGGACGAGTATGCGGACGCGGTCGAGCGGGTCTTCGCCACGGAGCGCCTGGCACGGGTCGCGCGGTTCCAGGGGTAGAGCGCCCGCGCCCGCGCGGCGGTCCGGATGCCTCGGCGGCGCCCACGTCCCATGCGGGGCATCCGTCGCGCGCTCCCCACGCCCGCGCGGCGGATGCCCACGCCCGCCGAGCGGACGCCCCGTCCGCGGGTTCCCCCTGCTCGCGCGGGATAGAATCAGGCCAGCTGTCCCCAACAGAAGGAGCACCCATGGACCTTCCCAACAAGCGCCCGGACGACATGGCCCGCATCACCACCCCGGAGCTCGCCGAGGCGTTCATCGACGAGCAGGTCGCCGCGATCCGCGAGCAGGTGGGCGAGGGCAACGTCCTGCTCGCCCTATCCGGTGGCGTGGACTCGTCCGTCGTGGCGGCGCTGCTCATCAAAGCGATCGGCCGCCAGCTCATCTGCGTGCACGTGAACCACGGCCTCATGCGCAAGGGCGAGTCGGAGCAGGTCGTCGACGTGTTCCGCAACCAGATGGACGCCAACCTCGTCTACGTGGACGCCACCGACCGCTTCCTCGACCTGCTCGCCGGTGTCGCGGAGCCCGAGGCCAAGCGCAAGATCATCGGTGCGGAGTTCATCCGCGTGTTCGAGGAGGAGGCGCGCAAGGTGGCCGGTGAGGTCGACTTCCTCGCGCAGGGCACCATCTACCCCGACATCGTGGAGTCCGACGGCGTGAAGGCCCACCACAACGTGGGCGGTCTGCCCGACGACCTGCAGTTCGAGCTCGTGGAGCCCGTCCGCCTGCTCTACAAGGACGAGGTCCGCACGGTCGGGCGCGCGCTCGGTCTGCCGGAATCCATGGTCGAGCGACAGCCGTTCCCCGGTCCGGGCCTGGGCGTGCGCTGCCTCGGCGCGATCACGCGCGACCGCCTGGAGGCGCTGCGCGGGGCCGACGCCATCCTGCGCGAGGAGTTCGCCGAGGCGGGGCTCGCCGGCAAGGTGTGGCAGTACTTCGTCGTGGTCCCCGACATGCGTGCTACCGGCGTGCGCGACGGGCGCCGCGCCTACGACTGGCCGGCCGTCATCCGCGCCGTCAACACGGTGGACGCCATGACCGCCACGGTGCCCGAGCTCGACTGGTCGCTGCTCAAGCGCATCACCGGCCGCATCCTGGCCGAGGTGCCGGGCATCTGCCGCGTGACCTACGACCTCACCCCGAAGCCCATCGGCACAATCGAGTGGGAGTGAGGTACGGGATCCCCGGTTCCAAATCCGACTAGCTCGTCGAGACACCGAGGGGAGCCGCGGGGGCGGGCCCGAGCGCATCGGGCGCGCCCCCGCATGCCGGCGATGGGGGAGGGAAGCGGGGATGCGCGCGATGAAGACCAAAGAGGACCTGTTCGCCGCCGATGCGGCGCGCGATGCGGCCGTCTGCGGGCGCCGCCTGTCCGCTCCGGCGTCCGCCCGCCCCGACCTCGCCGCGTCGGGGGCGCACGACCCCACGCCCACGCCCTACTTCATCTTGGACGAGCTACTCGCGCCGCTCGGGCTGGGTCCCGGGGACCACCTGCTGGATGTGGGCTGCGGGACGGGTCGCGTGCTCGCCTATGCCGCCGACCGCCTGCGCTGCCGGGCGACGGGGGTCGAGCTCGACGAGGGGCTCGCCTCGGTCGCGTCCTCATGGGCGTCCGCCCACCCGCGGCTCCGCGTCGTGGCGGGCAGCGCGCTCGACATCCCGCTTGCCCCGTATACCTGCTTCTACCTGTTCAACCCCTTCGATACGGACGTCCTGACGCGCTTCCTCGACAAGGTCGAGCGGGAGGCGGCCCGCCCGGTCGCGCTCGTCCATATGTCGGACAACGGGGAGTCGTTCGCCTACCTCGGCCGGACGGGGTGGGAGGCCGTGCGCGAGGGGTCGTTCCGCTTCCTCCGCGCGCCCGGCGGTGCCGATATCGAGGTCTACGCGCATCCCCAGCATTTCACGGTCTGGCGCTTCTCGCCCGCGTCCGACTGACCGGGCCCGCTGGGTCCGGCTCCGCCCCGTCGCCTCCCGCGCGCTCTGCGAGCGGGAGCAGCAGCGACGCGCGCGCCCCTGCGACCCGTCCGTCCCTGTCGACGATGTTCTCGAGCTCGATGGCGCCGCCGTGCGCCCGCGCGGTCTCCGCCGCCATGGCGAGGCCGATGCCGTAATGAGCCCCCGCCCCGCCGCGCCGCGCCGCGTCGTCGGTGTAGAAGCGCTCGCAGCCGTGCTCGAGCGCCGCGGGCGAGAAGCCCTTTCCGTCGTCCGCCACCGCGATCCGCACGCGGCCGCCCGGTTCCCCGTCCCCGCGCGCCGGCTCGACTCCCAGCGAGATGCGCACCGCACCCGCGGCATGGTCGACGGCGTTCGCGACGAGGTTCATGGCCGCCCGGGTCACGGCCTCGGCGTCGAGCGAGGCGTGCGCCCCGATCGCCTGCGGGTCCGCGTCGACCGCGAGCTCGAGCCCGCGCGCCGCCGCGAGCGCACGCGCGTCCGCCGCGAGCGCGGCGAGCAGGGAGCCCAGGCGCACCGTGCGGCGCTCCGACGGCGCCTCCCCCCGGGACGTCTCGATCAGCAGGCGCACGTAGGCGTCGAGCCGCTCGCTCGCCTCCGCCCCGTCGCGCGCGGCGCAGGCGAGCTCGGCGCGGGCGGGCCCATCCAGCTCCGCATCCCCGGAGAGCTCCTCCTCCAGGAACTCGGTGTTCGCGCGCACCACGGTCAGCGGCGTCTTGAGGTCGTGTGCGAGCGCCGCGACCTGGTCGCGCTGCCTGCGCTCGGCCCGGTAGCGCGCCTCGAGGGACTCGGCCAGCGAGGCGCGCATGCGGTCCATGGCGGCGAGGACCTCGTTCACCTCGCGCACGCCGGTGATGCCGACGCTGAAATCGAGCTGCTGCGCGCCCACCTTCTCCGCCGCCGCGGAGAGGGGGGCGAGCGAACGGGAGATCATGCGGCTCGCGCGCCGGGCGACGAGGGCGGTGGCGGCGACGCTGCCCGCGCAGCCGGCGGCGAGCATGAGGTTCTGGGGGTTGGGAAGGCTTTCGGCGAGCTCGCGCGAGATGAACTGCGGGAGGTACTCGCAGCGCAGCACGCAGACCGTCCCGTCCGCGAGCGCGACCGTCCCGTAAGTGACGCCCCCGCCCCCGCCGATCTGCTCGAGCTCCGATGCCGTCCCGTCCGATTCGGCGGACTCCGCGCGCGCCAGCTCCCGCGCCCGTTCGAGCTGCTCTCCGGTCAGGTCCGTATCCAGCACGGTCCCGTCGTCCGAGACGAGGGCGTAGTGGTACGCGGTCGGCAGCGCGCCCGCATCGAACGCCCCCTCGTCCCGCAGGGCGGCGGCGACCTCGTCCATATGCGCGGGGCCCCAGCTCGCCGGGTAGACCATGCCGGCGTTGCACGCCGCCGAGAACGCGGCGAACGAGGCGACCCACGCGGCGCCGATGCCGAGCACGGTGTAGGCGAAGTAGCGCACGATCAGCCAGGAGAGCGGAGCGCCCCGCCCGCGCGTGCGCAGCGGGGCTATCGGGACTGCCATCGGTACCCCATCCCCCAGACGGTCGCGATCGGGTCGGCGCCGGCCTCCGCGAGCTTCCTGCGCGCACGGCTCACGTGCATGGAGACCGCGCTGTCGTCCGCGCCGCTCTCCCAGCCGAGGACGCGCTCGCGGATCTGCGCGCGCGTGAAGACCTGGCCGGGATGGCGGGCGAGCAGCTCGCAGATCTCGTATTCGGTCGGGGTGAGCGGCACCGGCGTCCCCGCCACCTCGACCGCGCAGGCGCCGAGGTCCACGCGCAGCTCCCCGAACGCCAGCGCGTGGGTGCGCTCGCGCCGTTCGCGGCGCAGGTGGGCGGCGACCTTGGCGCGCAGCTCGGCCGCACCGAAGGGCTTGCGGACGTAGTCGTCGGCGCCCAGCCCGTACCCGGTGACGGCGTCGTCCTCGTCGACCTTCGCGGTGAGGAACACGATGGGGCCGTCGAACCGCGGGCGGATCCGCCGGACGAGTTCGAAGCCGTCGAGACCGGGCATCATGACGTCGCAGAGGATGAGGTCGAAGCGGGCGAGGTCCATTTCCGGGACCCGCACCGGGTCGTCCGCGCATGCGACATCGTGCCCGTCGCGCCGCAGGATGCGGGCGAGGGCGTCGAGAATCGCCCGCTCGTCGTCGATCGCCAGGATGTGCGCCATGGTTCCTCCTTGTCCGTGGGGATTATAGCGGGAGCGCCGCGTGTGGCGGGATTCCCGCGCCGCCGGGATTCCCTCGTGCCCGGTCGCGCGGCCGGAGACGCCGTCGGGTTTTCCGCCTCCTACGCGAGCGCCCTGCGCGCGGGTTCGGGTACGTCGCCCTCCTCGATGCCTCGGTAGCGGACGCCCGTCCCGCCCTTCGCGTCGATCCGGAGCCAGCCCTCCCCGTCGGCCTGCTCCCCGAAGCAGATGATCTGCAGCTCGCGGACGTTGCCTGCGGAGTCCGATGCCCGGATCAGGTAGACGAAGTTGCACCCCGCCCCGGTCGCGTCCCCGTACGAGTCCGTGAAGGAATCGGGGTCGGGGGAGCGCGCGTACATGGTGAGCTCGGGACCGGGCACGATGCGGTCGAGGCCCGATCGGACGACGGCGCCCATGCCGCCGCATCCCGCGAGGCCCCCGCAGGTCGCGAGCGCGCAGGCGAGGGCGCAGGCGAGCAGGCGGGCGCGGTGCCGCGCGGCGCGCGGCCCGTTCGCGGCCCCGGCGCCGCAGGCGGATGCCATGTTCCCGGTCCCGGTCCTATCCATGGGTCTCTCCGTTCTCGAAATGCCTGAACCATATCGGCAGCGCCGTCGCGCAGGCGAGCGACGCGAGCGCGGCCGCCGTCCCCGTGAGCGCGCCCGCCGCCCGCACCGCGACGGCCTCCGCCGTGCCGGATGCGGCTATCGCGCCCTCGATCCCGAGCGAGCCCAGCCGCGCGGCCCAGCAGAAGGGGAGCGCCCCGAGCGCGTCCGCCCCGTGGGCCCCGGTGAGCTCGCCGGTCATGAGGCCGTGCGCGAGCCCCCCGACCGAGAGGAACGCGAGGGCGAGGCCTGCGGCCCCCGCGCCGATGGCGACGTTGCGCCCGAACCGCAGGGACAGCGCGAGCGCCAGCGCGTAGAGGGGCAGGCTTCCCAGCACGCAGCCCGCCCACGACAGGGCGATCGCGCCCGCGCCCACGGCGAGCGCCCCCGCCGCGGCGAGGATGGCGGCGAACAGCCCGAAGGCGAGTGCGAGCGTCGCGGCTCCCATGAGGACCAGCGCCCCGTACAGGGCGAGGACCGCCCGCGCGCGCGACGGCGCCCCCGTGAGGTTGGCGAGTCCCCCTGCGACCCGCTCCTCGTCCACCGCGAGGCCGCAGACGATGCCCGCCATGAGCGGCATCATCGCCCCGAGCAGCTGGGCGTAGGCATCCGCCCCGAGGGACGGGTCCCAGGGCGCGCAGGCGAAGTAGGCGCCGCAGGCCGCCCCGGCGGCGGTCCCGCACGCCGCGTGGACGGCGGCGATGGGGGAGCGGGAGAGGCGCAGCAGCTGTGAGCGCAGGGCGCGCGGCAGGGTCGCGCGCATCCGACGCGCCCGCGCGCTCATCGCTCCTCCGAGCGTGCGAACCATGCGGCGGATGCCGAGGTGAGCAGGACGAACGCGGCCGCGCAGACGGCGAGGCCTCCCCAGATGAGGGCGGCGTCGCCGGCGAGCGCCCCGCCGAGGGCGGTATCGGCCGCGAGGGGCTCCCCGCTCGGGAGCACCGGGATAAAGGCGGTGGGGATGACCACGGTCGCGCAGGGCGGCAGCAGCTGGGGGACCGGGACGAGCGACCAGGCGAACGCCCCGGCGATCTGGACCGCAAGCGGTGCGAATATGCCCGCGAGCATGCCCGCGCCCGTGCAGAGGGCGAGGGTCGCCGGGATCATCCAGGCGGTCGTGAGCGTGTTGGCGGCCGCGCAGCATAGCATGGTAAGCGTCCCCGCCGCCGTGAGGCCCTGCGCGGTGAACGCGGACCCGACGAGATAGACGGCGAAGACGACGAGGTTGGCCAGCGCGGACAGCGCGAGGCACCACAGGGCCTTCGCCCACCACGCGCACCCGAGCGGCGCGCCCTGGCCCAGGACGCCGCGCATCCCTGAGCGCGCGTCGGCCTGGGCCACGCACGCCGTGAACAGCGAGACGGCCACCGGAAGGAAGAGGGCGTACCAGTAGTTCCACGCGGAGAACGCCTGGTAGCCGTTCACCGGCATCGCCCCTAACAGCGGCATGGGGAGCGCCATGGCGACGGCGATCCGCATCGGCGCGGCGCGGCGCGATTTGAGCGCCTCGGCTCTCAGCGCCGAGAGCAGGGTCGCACGGGGAAGGCCCGCGGCGTCTCGCTCCGCACGGCGCCGGCCGGTTCCCGCGGCCGTGCGCGGGGAGTTCAGGATGCGTTCGGTCATGCCGCCCACCCCCGCGTCCGCCCGCCGCCGCGGCGGCAGACGTCCATGAAGAGGCGCTCGAGGTCCTCGCCGGGCCGCAGCTCGTCCTCGTAGGCGAGGCGGCCGTCGGCGATGATCCCGATCCTGTCGGCCATCTGCCCGACCTCGGAGAGGATGTGACTCGAGACGAGCACGGTGATGCCGCGCGCGGGGAAGCTGCGGACGAGGTCGCGCAGCTCCTCGATGCCGATGGGGTCGAGCCCGTTGGTCGGCTCGTCGAGGATGAGCAGGCGCGGGCGGGCGACGAGGGCGAGCGCGATGCCGAGGCGCTGGCGCATGCCCATGGAGAAGCGGCCGGCGCGCTTGCGCCCGGTTCCCTCGAGGTCCACGACGGCGAGGACCTCGTCGATGCGCTCCTCGGGAAGCCCGAGGAGGGTGGTGCGCACGCGGAGGTTCTCCCGCGCCGAGAGGTTGGGGTAGATCGGCGGCTCCTCGATGAGCGAGCCGATGCGGTAGAGGTCCTCGCGGCGCCACGGGCGGCCGTCGAAGGCGATCTCCCCGGCGGTGGGGCGGAGCATCCCGCAGATCATCTTGAGGGTGGTGGATTTGCCCGCCCCGTTGGGGCCGAGCAGGCCGTAGACGCGGTCGCGCTCCACGTGGAGGTCCACGTCGGCCACCGCGCACCGGGCGTCCGCGCCCCGGCCGAAGCGCTTGGTGAGCCCGCGCGTCTCGAGCATGTATGCCATTCGGCGTCCTTTCTCCCGTGTCGGCGCGGCGGTTCCCGCGCCGTTGCTTCCGGACGCCTCAATGGTGGGGCCCAAGTCTAACGGACCCCTAACGGTTCCCGGGAATCCGACGGCGCGCGGATGCCGCGCGAGCGGGCCCGTTCCCGCCGCGGCCGGCGGCGCAACAGCCCGTTGCTTGCCTCCCCGCGCGGGACCGCAGAATAATGGGTGCGACACGCAACCGTTCGATCGGAGGGCATATGGCGATCAAGGACGTGCTGCCCCGCCTGCGCCGCGAGCGCGGCCTCACGCAGGAGCAGCTCGCGCGGAGGCTCTACATCACCCGTCAGGCGGTGGGGCGCTGGGAGAGCGGGGCCACGACCCCCGGCATCGACATGACCAAGCTCCTCGCGCGCGAGTTGGACGTGCCCATCACCGAGCTGCTGGAGATGCCGGAGCGCTACTGCCAGAGCTGCGGGATGATGTTCACCGGCCCCGACCAGCTCGGGCACGAGGCGGACGGCTCCGAGACGGAGGAGTTCTGCCGCTGGTGCTACGACGGGGGCGCCTACACCTACGAGACGACGATGGACGAGATGATCGAGGAGTGCGCGCCGCGGATGGCCGAGGCGATGGGCTGGACTGTGGACGAGTCCGCATCGCTCCTGGGGGCGGTGCTCCCCACCCTCAAACGGTGGAGGGGAGAGGCCGACGGCGCTTGACCGCGCGGCGCGGCACCCGATACGGCGGCCCGCGCGATGCGGGCGGGAGAGGAGGGGCTTTGGATACGGCGCTGGTGGACGAACGGCTGCTCTCGCATGCGGGGGCGGTGAGTGCCCTGCACGAGTCGTGGGGCTGGATGGTGTACTCGGTCGACGGCAGGCAGTTCGCCTGCGAGTTCACGGCGGGGGAGCGGGCCCGCGCGCCGTACGCCGGCAGGCACCTGCTCTCGCTCAAGTGCGACCCGGACCGCATCCTCGAGCTGCGCTCCGAGTTCCCGGACGCGGTGCTCCCGGGGTATTACTCCGACGGGCGCACGTGGATCTCCCTGGACCTCGACGCGGGGCTTCCGGAGGACCTCGTCCTGGAGCTGTGCGACGAGAGCTACCGGCTGGTGTTCGCCAAGCTCGCGAAGCGCAGGCAGCGCGAGATCCTCTCGGGCCGGGGCGGGACGGCCTGACCGGACGGATGCGGCTGGGAACGGAAGGCGCCCGCCTCCCTGCGGTCGACGGGGAGGCGGGCGCATCGTCTAGCGCTTGGAGCGCAGGCGCGCGAGGAGGCCGGCCCCGAGGGCGGCCACGGCCCCTGCCGCCGTCGCGAGGACGGGGAGCTGCGAGGCGTCGCCGGTCCGGGCGAGGATGCCGGCGTTCCCCGGCTCGCCTGCGGTCGAACCCGTCCGGTCGGCGTCGGCCGCCGCATCGCCGCCCGCGGGGCCTCCCGACCCGCCGTCGGGCGTCTCTGCCCCTGAGCCGCCGCCCGGCTGCTCGCCGGAGCCCGTGTCGTCCCCGCCGCCCGGCTGCTCGCCGGACCCGTCTCCGGTCCCGTCGTCCCCGGCGACCCGGATCTCGAGCACGTCCGTGTCGGAGGCGTTGCCCGCGCGGTCGTAGGACGTCGCCTCGACGCGGTAGGCGCCCGTCCGCTCGGCGCCGAGCTCGAAGACGAGCTCCTCCTCGCGGGCGATGCGCTCGTCCAGAAGTGCGCCCGCGGCATCGTAGATGCGCGCCTCGATGCGGTCGACGCCGCTCGCGGCGGCGACGCCCTCCGCGGGGTCGTCGGCGGCCTCGACCTCGATGGTGACGTCGTCTCCCGGCGCGACGTCCTCTCGGGAGGCCTGCGCCCGGACGGTGGGGTCGGTGCGGTCGATCCTCGTCGTCACCCGGGCGGCCGACGTGGTCGCCCCCGCGTTCCCGCCCGTGCCGATGCGCCCGCGGACCTCGTGCTCGACCTCGCCCTCGGTGTCGATGCGGGCCCGCTCGGCGAAGTCGCCGTCCCCGACCGCGATCAGGTCGTAGGTGCCGGCGTCCCCCGCGGCGCCCTCGAGCGAGAGCTCCACCGCGCCGTCGCTCCATGCGTCCCCGGCGACCTCCCCGCCCGCCTCGTCGCGGCGCGCGACGCGCTCGGGGTCCAGGGCGTCCTGGCGCACGGTCAGGACGCCGGACTCGAGGGTCACGTCGTAATCGGGCCCCAGGTCGACCGTCTCGGCGACGAGCCGGTAGGTGCCCGCGACGGAGAGGTCCGCGTCGGCGCCGTCCTCGGCGAGCGCGCGGACGGCGACGTCGCCGAGCTCGTCGCCGGGCAGGAGCCCTCCCTCGACCGTCGGCCGCACCGCGGGCAGGCCGCATCCGGCGAACGTCTCTGCGTCGCCCACCCGCACCGTGACGGGGCGCGGGGCGACCGTCACGGTGAACCGGTACGGCCCGTAGTCGACGCCGTCCAGGGTCATCGTCACGAGGATGTCCGTGCTCCCGGCGTGCAGCGCGGTGACGGTGCCGTCGGCGCCGACGGAGACCACGCCGGGGTCCGCCGCCTCGAAGCGGTAGGCCGCGCCCTGCGGCCCGTCGAGCTCGAGCGCGCCCGGGCCCTCGCCCATGACGAGGGAGGGAACGGTCGCCGACAGCGGGATGTCCTGCGCCGCGCCGGGGCCGCTCGGGTTGAGGCGGACGTCGTAGGCGACCACCGTGTAGGCCGATGCGGGGACGCCCCCCTGCGCGCCGTCGCCCTCGAGGGAGAACGAGCCGGTGCGCGAGAAGCCGACGAGCTCCCCGTCGCGGTACAGCTCGTAGGCGCAGGTCGCGCGGCGCAGCTCGTCGGTCGGCATGCCCGCCTGCACGCGGACGCCGCCGTCGGCACCGACGGATACCGAGACCTCGGGCTCCACCTCGTCCGGCGCCCCGGCGACCTCGGCGTAGGTCTTGGCGCCGTTGATGATCGCCGCGTCCGTATCCAGCGAGAAGTAGCGCACCTTCCGCGGCATGGAGGGGTAGCGCGCGCACCACTCGCGCACCTCGGGGGCGAGGTCGCGCTCGCCCAGCCCGTAGAGGTACTCCGCGAAGTCATAGCCCGTCCCCATGGTGAAGGCGACGGCCATCCGATTGTACTTCACGCCCGTGGCGGCGTTCGACGCGAGGTCCTCGATGGTCTTCACGGCGTCGGGGTCGCCGCGCAGGATCCGCAGGGTGGCGCCGTACGCGCCGTACCGCTCGACGTCGGCGGCGATCTGCTCGGTGTAGGGGCTCGCGGAGAAGTCGTAGCCGGAGTAGTCCCAGTCGTCGAAGAAGTGCAGCCCGTTCCACCAGGTGGTCACATGGGTCCAGATGTAGGTGCCCCATACGCCGCCGTTCATCCAGTCGGGCACGTAGCCGCCGTCCGCCGCCATCCGGGCGAGCTCCTCGTCGCGGCGCCTGGTCGCGTTCACGGCGTTCACGTGGTAGTAGGCCGACGGGTTGAACGCGATGCCCGCGGACCGTGCGGCCTCGATGCCGCCGTGCCGCGCGCCGGCGATGGAGTAGAGGTTGTTCGTCTCCTCGGCCACCGCGATGACGTTGTTGTCGAGCATGTGGCCGTACTCGTGCGACATGCCCCATCCGTACATGCTCGCTCCCGAGAGGAACGCCGCCGCCGTGCTCTCGGGCATGTGGAAGTAGCGCCCGTAGGCGTACATGGTCGAGGGGTTCGACACCGTGCGGGTGAACGCGGTGTGCACGCGCGCGGTGGTGACGGCGTTGGGGCCGCCCGTCTCCGCGACGTCGAAGCCGTCGAAGGACCAGTAGAACTCGAGGCGGTCCTGGATCGCCCGGTTCGACCGCTCGATGTAGGCGATGGCGTCCTCCTCGGACGCGATGCCCGCGTAGGCGCGCTCCATGGCCGTGGCGCTGATGGCGAACTGGGCGTGTCCGTCGTCGCCCATCTGGAGCATCGTCATGTCCGCGGCCTCGCCGGCGCGGACGCGCGCCGCGTAGGCGCGGATGTCCTGAACGTATGCCCAGAAGCGCTCGGGGTGGGCGGGGTCGTGCTCGTAGTAGGGGTGCGTCCCGAGGCTCGTGCCCGTGACGGGCTCGGTGTCGACGGCGTCGACCGCCTCGATGCGCACGCGCGCCGCGTTGTCCGCGGAGTCGTTGCGCATGTAGAGCATGGAGCCGTACGTCTTGCCCGTGAGGTCCACGGTGATGCGGTTCTCGCCGTTGACGAGCTTCGACGTCTGGGCGAGGTTCAGGGAGGGGTAGTTCGACGTGTCGGTGAGGCCGACCTGGCGCCAGGCGACCGAGAGCTTCGAGGGGTCCTCGGCCTCGACGTACACCGCGATCTCGTTGACCTGGCCGGGCTTCAGGTAGAGGCCCGTGGCGTCGAGGTTGTCGAACTGGTACCCCTGCTGGGTCCGGCGCGCCTCGGCGCCCGGGTCGCCCAGCTGGGAGAGCTCCCGGACCGAGGCGGCGAGCGCGTCGCGGTTCCCCTGGAGGTACGACGCGTAGCGCTGCGCCCGGTCGAGCTGCTGCAGGCGGAGCCGCCGCTCCGGGGTGTCGATGCCGGAGAAGTGGGTCTCGATCTGCTCGCGCAGGGCGTCGAAGGCGCCCGGCGCGGTGAGCTCCGGGCGCATCTCGAGGGCGAGGTCGTCCGCGAAGGGGTTCTCGAGCAGGTCGAAGGCGGCGGTCACCTCGGAGGGGGCCAGCGCGATGCGGCTCGCGTCGGCGGGGTCGATGCCGACCGACGCCGCGCGCTCGGGCGTTCCCGCGCGGCGGACGGAGAGGCGGGAGAGGACCGCGCGGGCGACCTCGGGAGAGGCGCTTCCCGCGACGGGGTCGCCGTCGTCCCACGTCCCGGCGAGCACCACCTCGACGGGGTCGTCTACGGAGTGCGCCTCGGGGCGCCGGAGAAGGAGAGGGAGCCCCCGCGCGCGAGGCTCACGCGGTCGGCGCCCTCGAGGCGGGCGCGGGAGCCGATCTCGAGCGAGGCGCCGGCGTCGACGCGCACCCCGAAGGTGTTGTTGGGCCGGTTGTCGCCGACGACCCCGCCGCTCAGGGCGAACGACCCGCCGGAGAGCACGTGCACCACGCCGTCGGCGGAGACGTTGGAGACGTTGCCCGCGATGGCGCCGCCGCTCATGCTGAACGAGCCCTTCGTCCACACGATGGACTCGGAGTAGGTCGCCTTGTTGCCGGTGATGGAGCCCGCGCGCATGTCGAACGACCCGCCGGCCTCGACGGCCACGGCGGGGTTGCGCATGGCGAGGGCGCCGCGGATCTCGCCCCCGTCGAGCGTGAAGGATCCCGAGCGCACGTACACGCTCGCCCACGGCTTCCACGAGCACAGCGCGTCCTCCACTGCGGTGCCCGCGCCCATGGCGAGCGACGAGCCCTCGAGCAGGGTGACGACGGCCTCGTCGGAATCGGCGCCGGCGCCGTCGAGGACGAGCTCGTAGGCGGCCGGGTCGGCGGATTCGAGGGCGAGCGAGGAGGACCCGGAGAGCCGGACCATGCCGGCGACCTTCCCGCCGGACCGCGGGAAGCCGGGGCCGCGGGTCAGCGACGCCGCGCCGGTCGCGCGCAGGGTGACGCTGCGCCCGTCGGAGACGGCGAGCTGCCTGTCGAGCACGTGGTCGCCGAGGACCTCGACGGTCTCGCCGTCGCGTGCGGCGTCGAGGGCGGAGGGCAGGTCGGGGAAGGCGATGCGCTCGCCGTCGCGGACGATGGAGGCGCCGGCCCCGGCGGACGCGGGCTCCGGGGAGGCCGCGGGGGACGCCTCGGGCGCCCGGTCGGCGGGCGAGGACGGTTCATCGGCCCCGTCGGCCGCTCCCTCCGCGAGGGTGCCCTCCCCGGCATCCGCCGGCTGCGCGGCATCCGGCGCGGCGGCATGCGCGCCCGCGGGGACGAGACTCGAGCACAGCAGGGCGCTCAGGACGATGGGTGCTACGGCGTTTCGGGGCATGGTGCTTCTTTCGCATCTCGCGCCTGACCGGCGCGGCCGCCCGCGCGGACGCAGGCGGGGCCTCGGTGGGTGTCTCGGTGCGCGGCGGATATACCCGTACGCGCATGCATCACGTCCGTATTCGGACGGAATCGCGATCCCTCCTCCGTTCCTCCTCAATCGGCGCTGTGCCGAAGCGTTGGAAACGCTGTGGAATCCTGCATCGCTCGGTTATATCTACCTGCGGGAATAGAAATCGAATGAGAATATATGATACCCAGGGGCCGGTTAAGTAAGTTTTCATAAATACCCATAGAAATAATGGGAAAGATAAGAAGAACGATGGGCGCAGGCGCGCCTGTCCGACTTCGATGTGCCCGGCGCCAGACCGACCGGGCGAGAAAGGGGCCGCCCCATGTGCACGGGTATCCGCTTCACCGACACGGCCGGCAACATGTACTTCGGCAGGAACCTCGACTGGACCTGCGGCTACGGTGAGCGCGTGGTGGTGACGCCGCCCGCGGCGCAGGTCCCGGCGGCCTTCGACCGCCCGGGCGACCCCGAGCGCGGCCATGCGGTGATCGGGATGGGCATCGTCGCCGGCGGCATCCCGCTGTACTTCGATTGCGGCAACGACGCCGGCCTCGCCGTGGCGGGCCTCAACTTCCCCCAGAGCGCCCGGTACGCCGAGGCTCCCGTCGCGGGGCGCGTGAACGTGGCCGCCTACGAGTTCCCCTACTGGATCGCGCGCTCCTTCTCGACGCTCGACGAGGTCCGCTCCGCGCTCGCGCACGTCACCGTGGTGGCGAAGCCCGTAAGTGAGCAGCTCCCGGTGGCCCGCCTGCACTGGATTGTCTCGGATGCGACCGGCTCGATCGCGGTCGAGTGCCTCGAGGACGGGGTGCGCGTCTGGGAGGACGACGTCGACGTCCTGACCAACGAGCCCGATTTCGGCTGGCAGCGCCAAAACCTCAGGAACTACCTCACGCTGAGCGAGGATGAGCCCGCGGACGCGGCGTGGGGCGCCGCGCGCCTGGCGCCCTTCGGCTCGGGCATGGGCATGGCCGGCATGCCCGGCGACTACAGCGGCCCCGCCCGCTTCGCGAAGGTCGCCTTCGTGAACGCGCACTACCCGGTCCAGGAGGGCGAGCGCGCCAACGTCACGCGCCTGTTCCGCACGCTCGGCTCCGTCGCCGTCCCCGACGGCTGCGCGCGCATGGCCGACGGCTCCTTCGAGCGGACCCTCTACACGAGCTGCTTCTCCGCGTCGAGCCTCACCTACTACCACGCGGCCTACGACGACCTGGCGATCCGCGCCTACCCGCTCTCCTCGTGCGACCTGACGGGCACCCGGCCCGTCTTCGTGCCGAGCGCGGCGTAAGGGGCGCCCCGCATCCGCCCGGGCGGCGCGCGAGCCGCACCGCCCGGGCGTCTCCCATCGATCATCTCGGAAAGAAAGGCAGCGCATGAACGCAGCCACGGCACCGGCCGCCTCGACCGGGCCCGCGGGCGCACCCGCCAAGGGGCGCTTCGCGGTCCTCCCCATCATCATCCTCATCCTCGCCCAGATGGGCGCGTCGGGCGATAACGGCGCCCTCTCGCTCGCCACCTCGGCGCTCACCGACCAGCTCGGCGCGACCACGTCCGACATCCAGCTCGCCAACATGATCTACCCGCTCGTGGGCGGGGCCTTCATGGTGGCGGGCGGCCTTCTGGGCACCATATTCGGCTGGAAGCGCTCCTTCCGCGTGGGAGCGCTCGTCTGCGCCGCCGGCGAGGTCGCGCTCGCGCTCGCGCCCAGCATGGCGGTGTTCATCTGGGTCGGGCGCGTGCTCGTGGGCCTCGGGGCGAGCCTCCTGATCCCCTCGGTGCTCGGGCTCGTGCCGCTCATCTACCGCGGCGCGGACCGCGCGGTCGCCTTCGGGTGCATCGGCGCGGCGTCGGGGCTGTCCGCCCTGCTCCCGCTCGCGCTGGGCGTCGTCATGGAGGCGGCGGGCATGCGCGTCACCTTCATGGTCCTCGCGGTCTACTTCGCCGCGGTCGCGGCGCTCTCCTGGCTCCTGCCGCGCATCGAGCACACGGGTGGCGGGCTGCGCTTCGACGGCGCGGGCGTCGCGCTGGCGGCGGTCGGCCTGTTCCTCGTTCTGATCGGCCTGTCGGGGATCTCGTCCTGGGGCCTTATCGCCCCGTTCCCGGGCGCCCCGTTCACCGTGTTCGGCATCTCGCCGGCGCTTCCCGCCGTCGCGTGCGGCATCGCGGTGCTCGCGGTGCTCGTCCGCGTCGAGCGCGGCGTCGAGGCCAGGCACGGCATCGCCCTGCTTCCCCGGTCGTTCCTGGAGACCCCGCAGGTGCTCGCCGGGCTCGCCGCCAACGCGATCACGTTCTTCTTCATGGGGGCGCAGTCCATCCTCATGGCCCCATACCTGCAGCTCGTCGCGGGATGGACGCCGATCGAGGTGGGCGTGATCTCCATCGTGACGGGCGTGCCCACCTTCGCCTGCGCCCTCGGCATCCCCAAGCTGGCGCCGCGTGCGCACCCGCGCCACATCGTCCAGCTGGGCTATCTCGCCATGGCGGCCGCCCTCGGTATCATGGCGCTCTCGGTCACCCTCGACGGGGCGAGCGCCGAGGGCGTGTTCATCGGCGCGTTCGTCGCGGGCGTGGGCGCCGGCACCGTGTCGTCGCAGGCGAGCAACATCGTGGCCCTCGCCCTGCCCGAGCGCGCCGCGGCGCAGTCGGGCGGCATCCAGAGCACGATGCGCAACGTGGGGCAGGCCGTCGGCGTGGCGCTGCTGGGCGCGGTCCTGATCTTCGGCATCACCACCACGGTCCGCGCGAAGGCCGACGCCGATCCGCAGATATCCTCGGAGGTGCGCGAGCGCCTCAGCGGCATGACGATCGACCTGGGAAGCAACGGGAGCTTCGAGAAGCAGCTCTCCGGGGTCGAGATGGGCGATGCCGAGCGCGACGCCCTCGTGGGGATCGAGTCGCGGGCGCGCTTCACCTCCACGCGGGCGGCCTACGCGGTCGGTGCCCTCGTGGTCCTGCTGGGGCTCGCGACCACCCCGGCCATCAAGGGGGCCTCCGCGGACCGGTCGGGGGGCTCCGGCGATGGGGCGGACCGGCCGGGGAGCGCCGGCTGACGCCGCGCGCGGGCACCCGCCGCCCCGTGCGGGAGGACGTCCGACGGCGTTCGGATGGCGGCCCGCCCGGGTCCGGGTCGATGGGGGCGGCATGGCCGCTGACGGGATGCCACCCACCGAGGAAACCGACCGTTCGCGGTCGTGCCGGAGCGCGCCGACTATCCCGGCGCACGGCGGGAATATCTACGGTGCACAGATTCACGGTCGCATCGAAGACGAGGCGACGGACGAAGGAGGTGGGTCCCATGGGCAGTGAAGACTCGGCAGCCTTCGGGCTCGCCCTCTACGCCACCGAGGCCCTTTAGCATCTGGGGCGAGCGGACTCGCCCAACGCGGAACGGGGCGAACCCGGTGGGAGCCGATGAGGGGCGCCGGCGGGCCCGAAGGTTTACAACTGCATGTCTTGTCCGTCCGAGATGAGATATGAGGTGAGTCCACCCTAATGGATTGCGGGCGGGGCGAAGGCCCCGCCTTTTTCATGCGCCGAGGCCGCGCGCCCCGGAAGCCCGCCCCGCCGGGTCTGGGGTACAATGCGCCCGTACCGCAGAGGCCCCGCCGGCCGGCGTGAGCCGCAGGGGTCCGTCCACCCGATCCGGAAAGGGGCCCCATGGGCATCCCGATGCTCGCCATAGACCTCATCGACCCGGCGTGCGCCCCGCGCGCCAAGCGCCTCGCCGAGCACCTGGGGGCCCCGGTCGTCACCGGAGGGGCGGCGGACGAGGGGGCTCTCCTGCTGCGCGTCGACGCGCGGGGACTCAGCCTCGCGGGGGAGGGCATGGAGCTGCGACCGGACTTCGCCGACCGCATGGCGCGCCTGAAGCCCGCGAACCTCGGGCGCGAGCTGCTCGTGCGCGCGGTGAGGGTCAAGGGCGTGCCCGCGCCCCACGTGGTGGATGCCACGGCCGGTCTGGGCGACGACGCGCTGCTGCTCGCCGCGGCCGGCTGCAGGGTCACGATGTTCGAGCGCGACCCGGTGATCGCGGCCCTGCTCGACGACGCGCTGGGCCGTGCGCGGGAGGATCCCCGTCTGGCGGGTATCGCTGCCCGCATGGAGCTCGCCGAGGGCGACAGCGTGACGGGCCTGCGCTCGCTCGCGGAGCCCCCGGACGTCGTCTACCTCGATCCCATGTTCCCGGGCAGGACGAAGAGCGCCGCGGTGAAGAAGAAGTTCCAGCTGCTGCACCGCCTCGAGCGCCCCTGCGGGGACGAGGGGGCCCTGATGGATGCGGCGCGCGCGGCGCGGCCGCGCAAGATCGTGGTCAAGCGCCCCGCGAAGGGGCCGTATCTGGCCGGGGTGAAGCCGAGCCATTCGCTTGCGGGCAAGGCGGTGCGCTTCGACTGCATCGCGTGCCCCCGCTGACGCCCCGCGCCGCCATGGCGGATGGCGCCGGACGGGACGGCATCCGCTGCCGCCACCTGCCGTCATCATTCCCGATGCCGCGGTGCCGGCGGATCGCAGGCCGCGGCGCCCCGGCGGGACCCCTACAGGGCCGCGCCGGCGATCGCGATGATGAGGGCGAACAGGGGCGTGATGCCGCTGACCACGATGCCCGCGATGGAGCAGACGAGCCCGGCGGTCGCCGGGAGGTCGGTGCGGTAGTCGGCGCGCCTCGCGCGCCGCGACGCCGCGATGCCGGCGATGCCGGCCGCCACGCCGACGAGCTGGAGGGGGATGAAGGGGGCGAAGCCGAGCAGTATGGCCAGGGCTCCGCAGGCGATCGAGACGTACTGCAAGGGCATGGGGGTTCCTCCGGGATCTGGGGCGGGTCCGGCTCCAGGGAAAGCCGACCCCCTCATCATACGCCTAGCCGGTCGCGGCCCGCTTTAAGGAAAACGCAAGCGGGGGTCCGTCCGCGGATGCGCGCCCGCCGGGTACCATGGCGATGACGGCGGAAACGGAGGAGCCATGTCCCTGATCGGCAACATCATCTGGATCCTGCTGGGCGGCATCTGGACCGCCCTCGGCTGGCTGCTGCTCGGATGCGCGTTCTGCATCTCCATCGTGGGCATACCGCTCGGGCTCCAGTGCTTCAAGATGGCGAGCCTCACGTTGGCGCCGTTCGGCAAGGAGATCGTCTACGGCGGCGGCGCGCCCTCGCTGCTCGCCAACGTGTTCTGGGTCATCTTGGCGGGCATTCCCATGGCGCTCGCCTATCTCATCGCCGGCGTCCTCAACTGCCTCACCGTCATCGGCATCCCGTTCGGCCTGCAGAGCTTCAAGATGGCGAAGCTCGCCCTTCTGCCCTTCGGCTCCACGGTCCGCTGACGCCGGGCTGCGTGCGCCCGGCGTCAGCGCGTGGCCGGCGTCAGCGCGTGGCCGGTGCCAGCCCCGCGATCGCCCTCGCCGCATGGGGCAGCAGGTCGCGCAGGCACCGCGCGGTCGCCGTCTTGCCGACGCCCATGGTCCCGCCGATGAGGTAGAGGGTCTTCATGCGCGGCCCGCCGCGGTCCCGCCCCGATGCGATGCGGCGGACGGGTCGTCGCCCGCCGCGGGCTTCTCGGCGCAGGTGGCCCAGAACGTGGGGATGCCCAGCTCGTGGAGGCGACCCTCGCCGTTGGTGTCCTCGTAGAGGTCGACGATGCGGAACCCCGCCTGGATCTGGCCGCGGATCTGCTCGTCCAGCGTGTGCGAGAACTGCATGCCCCATTCCGGCAGGTCCTCGGGAGGGATGAGCGAGGGGTCGCGCAGGGGGTTGAACGGCAGCCCCCGGATGATGCGCCGCTCGTCGTCGTCGACCGTGTAGTTGAAGCCGTTGTCGAGGCCGGCGAGCAGGCGGCCGCCGGGCGCGAGCACGCGGAAGCACTCCCGCCAGACCGGCAGGACCTCCTCGATATAGCAGTTGGAGACCGGGTGGAAGACGAGGTCGAAGGCTCCGTCCCCGAACGGTAGCGGCTTGGTCATGTCGGCGCGCACGGTGGCGATGCGGTACCCCTCGCGCTCGGCGACCAGGCGCTCCGAGGCGACCTGCGACGCGGAGTAGTCGAGCACGGTGCACTCCGCCCCCATGGCGGCGAAGACCGGCATCTGCTGCCCGCCGCCGGACGCGAGCCCCAGCACCCGCTTGCCCCGCATATCGGGCAGCAGCCAGCTGCGCGGCACGGGGCGGGTGGGCGTGAGCACCATGGTCCAGTCCCCTTCGAGGGCCGCCAGGTAGCGCTCATGGGAGATGGGCGTGCCCCATTCCCATCCCTCGGCGATCCAGGAGTCGATGATCCGCGCGTTGAGATCGGTGTAGGTCTCGGTGCCGGCGGGTGCCTTCCCGGCGTGCCCGCCGTGGTTCTGAACGCTCACGGCGTCTCCTTTCCAAGAAGCTCGGATGTCCCGGGCGCCCCGCCCGCGCCTCGCGGCTCCCCGCATCCGCCCCCGCCGCGTGACGCCGGGGTCGGGCGGGCGCCCGGAGGGGCGCGACGGGGCCCGCCGCCGTCCGGGCGGGGAGGGCCCGCCCCCATGATAGCCGCCCTGTCGCCGGGCGCGGCCCCGATCGGAGCGATCCGTGGTGAAGCGGTGGGGGAGCGGACATGTCTGCGTCGAGGCCGCCTCGGCGGGTACAAAGAGGATACATGCGCCCGGCGGGCCGATGCGCCGCCGGGCGGTCCGCGCCGTCGGGCATGCGGCGCCCAGCCCCTGCGGAGCCCCGGCCCGTGAGGCGCCCTAACCCATTCGAACAAGGAGCATGATATGAAGAAGATCCTGCTGATCGTCGGCTCGCTGAGGAAGAGCTCGTTCAACCGCCAGCTCGCCGGGGAGGCCGCCGCGCTGCTCGAGGGCCGCGCGAACGTGAAGACGCTCGACTTCGACAGCGTCCCCTTCATGAACCAGGACCGCGAGTACCCGGCGCCCGAGTCGGTGGCGCGCGTGCGCACGGAGGTCGGCTCCGCCGACGCCATCTGGATCTTCACGCCTGAGTACAACTACAGCTACCCGGGCGTGCTCAAGAACCTGCTCGACTGGCTGAGCCGCCCGCTCAAGGAGGGCGACCCCAACCGGGTGAGCGCGCTGACGGGCAAGAAGGCCGCCATCAGCTCGGCCGCGGGCTCGTCTGCCGGCGCCGGCGCCCGCGCCAAGCTCGGCGAGCTGCTCGTCGCATGCCGCGCCGACGTGATGAAGGACCCGCAGACCGGGGTCAAGCTCGACCGGGAGGCCTACACCACCGACGTGCTCTCCCTGGGCGAGGAGGAGCGCGCCCAGCTCGCCGCCCAGGCCGACGCCCTGCTGGCGTACCTGGAGGCATAAGGGCCCGTCCGCATGCCGCCCGGTGCCGCTCGGCGTGCCGCTTCTAGACGCGAGGCGCGCCGTCCCCCGCTTCGGCGCCCAGGCCGCAGCGCCTCCCGGGCGGCGCCCCGACGGCTCGGCGGTCTCCCCCTCGCCCGACCTCCCGCATCGCCCGGGGCGAGGGGGTTATACTGACCCGATGTCCTGTGTGCGGATGAGAGGGGAGCGCGTATGGGTGCGGATGGGGCGGGGTCGCGGCCCACGGTCGGCGCGGTGCTCGAGGGCGGCGGGTTCCGCGGCATGTACACCGCCGGGGTGCTCGACGTGTGGATGGAGCACGGGCTCACTGCCGACGCCTGCGTGGGCGTCTCGGCGGGGGCGACCTTCGGGTGCAACTTCAAGTCCCTCCAGGTCGGCCGGGCCCTGCGCTACAACAAGCGCTACTGCGGCGACCCGCGCTACGTGGGGCTGCGCAACCTGGTCCTCACGGGCGACCTGTTCAGCCGCGACTTCGCCTACGGCGAGCTGCCCTGGGAGCTCGACGTCTTCGACAGCGCGGCCTTCGCCGCGAACCCCATGCGCTTCACGGTCGTCGCCACCGACATCGTGCGCGGCGAGGCCGTCTACCACGACCTCGGGCCGGGGGACGAGGGGGATATCGAGTGGATCCGCGCATCGGCGTCGATCCCGGCCCTCTCGCGCCCGGTCGAGCTCGACGGCAGGCTGCTGCTCGACGGCGGCGTGGCGGACTCGATCCCGTTCCGTTGGATGCTCGACCAGGGATACGACCGCACCGTGGTCGTCCTCACGCAGCCCGCGGGGTACGCCAAGGAGCCGAACTCCCTCATGCCGCTTCTGCGCGTCATGCTCCGGCGCTATCCCGCGCTGGTCGACCTGCTCGCCGACAGGCACGTTCGCTATAACAAGTCGCTTGCGGACCTCGCCGAGCTCGAGCGCGTCGGCCGGGTGTTCGTGATCCGTCCGAGCGCGTCGGTGAGGATGCCCATGATCGTGCGCGATCCCGAGGTGCTGGACCGCGCCTACCGCCTCGGCCGCGAGGATGCCGAGCAGTCGCTCGACGCGCTCCGCTCCTACCTCGGGTAGCGCCGCGGCGTCCGGGAGGGGGCCGCGCGTCGCGGCCCGCTGCGCGAGGAGGACGGCTCCCGCGCGGCGACCCTCGACCGCGAGGACCTCTTCATCGTCTCCAAGGTCCTGCCGCACAACGCGGGCCGGCCGGACATCTTCGAGAGCTGCGACAACACCCTCGACAACCTGGGCGTCGACTACCTCGACCTGTACCTGCTGCACTGGATGGGGCCCGTGCCGCTGGCGGAGACCGTCGCCTGCATGGAGGAGCTCGTGGCGGAGGGCAAGATCCGCGCGTGGGGCGTCTCGAACCTCGACATCGACGAGATGGAGGATCTCTGGCGCGTCCCGGGTGGCAGCAACTGCCAGGTCAACCAGGTGCTCTACCATCCGGCGTCGCGCAGGCGGGCACGCTGCGCGGCCGGCTGTTCGAATCCCCCGCGCTGGCAGAGGTCGCCCGTCGCCACGGCGCGACCGTCCCGCAGGTGGTGCTCGCCTGGGACGTCCGCGGCGGGGACACGATCGCCATCCCGCGCAGCTCGCGGCCCGAGCACACCCTGGAGAACGCCGCGGCCGACGCGATCGAGCTGACCGAGGAGGACCTGGCGCTCATCAGCCGCGACTTCCCCGCGCCCTCCCACAAGATGCCGCTCGACATGGAGTGACCCACCGTTCGCGGTATCGGGGGCGGGGCTCCCGCGCGTTTGTGCGGCGGGGCGCCCCGTTGGCAGATGCGCCCGCGCAGACGGTCGCCGGCAGCCCTACAATGCTGCTAGTACGCGTACCGAAAGCGAGGAGGAGCAATGCCCGAGAACCGTGGGCCCGCCCTAATCGACCCCGAGGGCGGATGGCATGAGCTGAGCCGTAGGGAGTACGAGACGATCGTGGCGATGGCGGCGCGCGTGGGCATCTGCGGGACGCTCGCAGCCGAGGGAGCCGCCGACACGGCGATCACCACCGGGCAGGCGGCGGAGATCCTGGGGGTCTCGCGGCGCACGGTGACGCGCATGCTCGACCGCGGGGAGATCCCCGGGATCCGTTTGGGTCTCAACCATCACAGGAGCGTCCGCCTCTCCGACGTCCTGGCGTACCGGGACCACGGGTCGGCGGGACGCGAGCCGGTCGCCCTGTAGGGGACGAGGCCGGGACCAGCGCATCGACGGGCGCCGCGCGGCAACGTGCGGCGCCCGTTCGCATAGCGGGCCGGTTCGGGGGAGGAGGAGCCCATGAGGACGTTCATCGCGCTGGAGCTGCCGCCGCGGTTCGCCGACGACACCGCGCGCCTGGCGCGCCAGCTCTCCGCCGCGGTGCGGGGCCGGTTCATGCCCCGCGGGAACCACCATATCACGCTCGCCTTCCTGGGCGAGGTCGACGAGGCGGGCGCCCGGCGCGCGGTCGAGGCGCTCGACGCGGCCTGCGCCGGCGTCCGCGCGGTGAGGTGCGCGGCGGACGGGCTGGGGACCTTCGGGAGGTCCCGGGATGCGACGCTGTGGCTCGGCATCGCGCGCGACCCCGACCTCATGCGCCTGGCGGGGCGCCTGCGCGCAGAGCTTCTCGGGCGCGGGCTCGAGGTGGACGCCAAGCCCTTCCGCCCGCACGTCACGCTCGCGCGCCGCGCGCGGATGCCCGAGGCCCCGCTGGGGGACCTGGCGTTCCCCGAACCGGATCGCGCCCGCGCCGTCACCCTGTTCCGGAGCACGCTCGGGAGCGAGGGCGCGACCTACAAGCCGCTGTACCGCGTGGAGCTGGACGGGTAGCGGCAGCTCCCGCGTGCGGCCCGCGGCGTCGACGCCCGGGTCGGCCCGCCGGCGTCCCCGCGTCACGGCGCCGCACCGCGGCGACCCCTCCGGATGGCGGCCGCCGCGCGCCCGGACCCCGGGTCAGCCCGTCGGCGCGCCCCCGCCCGCAGCGCCGGCCGACCCTGCGGGCGGCCTTACGCGAGCAGCTCCTCGATGAACCCGACGCGGTAGTTCGCGAACACGGCCTCTCCCTCCTCGGCGGTGGCGTCCAGGTCGAGGTCGGCCATGATGCCGAAGTCGCGGTCGCCGTCCTCGTCCGAGAAGATCTGGTGCACGTGCCATACGTGCGCGGACCGCTCGTCGGACTCGTCGACGGAGAAGAACGCCGTCGAGCGCGCGTCCGCGTCGAGCAGGATCTCCCCGTGCTCGGCGCGGTAGGCGTCGAGCGCCCGGCGCCAGCGCGCCTCGCCCATGCCCCAGTCCGCGTCGAGCTCGCCGAGCGCGGCGGTGTCGTCTGCGGCGGCGAGGCTCACGCGGCGGATGAGGGCGTTGCGCACGAGCAGCGTGCAGCCGCGGCGGTCTGCGACCACCGCATCGGAGGCCGACGGCGGGGCGGCATCCAACGCTGCCGGGTCGCCCGCCGCCTCCCATTCGTCCACGAGGCTCGAGTCGACCGAGCGCACCATGAACCCGAGCCATGAGATGATGTCGCGCAGCCGGTCGTCGCGCTTCTCGAGCGGCACGGTGCGGTCCAGGGAGCGGAACGCCTCGGCGAGGTAGCGCAGCAGGATGCCCTCGGACCGCGCGATGCCGAGCTTCTGGACGTAGCCCTTGAAGTCCGACGCGCTCTCCAGCATGTCGCGCAGCACCGATTTGGGGGAGAGCGCGTAGTCGTTGGCCCACGGCACCTTCTCGCAGTACGCGGAGAAGGCGGCGTCGAGCTCGTCCTCCAAAGGCTTGGGGTAGGTGACGTCCGCGATGCGCTCAAGGCGCTCCTCGTACTCCACGCCGTCCGCCTTCATCTCGGCCATCGCGCGGTCGCGCGCCGCGCGCTCCTGGGCGCGCAGGACCTGCTTGGGGTCCTCGAGCGTCGCCTCGACCATCGAGATGAGGTCCATGGTGTAGGTCTCGCTCTCGGGGTCGAGCAGCTCGAGCGCGGCCAGCAGGAAGGGCGACAGCGGCTGGTCGAGCGCGAAGTCGTCGGGCAGGTCGACGGTGAGCGTGTAGTCGGGCGTCCCGTCCGCGAGCTCATCGCGCACCACGACGCCGCTGTCGATGAGGGTGGCGAAGATCTCGTCGGCGCGGGCCGACAGCGCGAGCTTCTCCTCGGGCGTCTGCAGCGACCTGCCGATCAGCTCGTCCACGTAAGCGCGGGCGTCCCCGCCCTGTTCGACCTGGGCGAGCACCATGGAGTGCGTGATGCGCAGGCGGGGCTTCAGCGTCTCGGGCGCCGCCTCGATGAGGCGGTCGAACGTGCCCTCGTTCCAGGTCACGAAGCCCTCGGGCGGCTTCTTCTTCTTGATCTTCCGCATCTTCTTGGGGTCGTCCCCGGCCTTGGCCATGAGCTTGGCGTTCTCGATGTCGTGCTCCGGCGCCTCGGCGATGACGCAGCCCTCCGTGTCGAAGCCGGCCCGTCCCGCGCGCCCCGCGATCTGATGGAACTCGCGGGCGCGCAGGCGGCGCATGCGGTGCCCGTCGAACTTGGTGAGCGCGGTGAGCACGACGGTGTGGATGGGGACGTTGATGCCGACGCCGAGCGTGTCGGTCCCGCAGATGACGGGCAGCAGCCCCTGCTGCGCGAGCTTCTCCACGAGCAGCCGGTAGCGCGGCAGCATGCCGGCGTGGTGCACGCCCACGCCGCAGGAGAGCAGGCGCTTCAGGATCTTGCCGAACGCCGTGGTGAAGCGCGTGCCGCGCGACGCCTGCTTGATGGCCTCGCGCTGCTCCTTGGTCGCGACGCCGAAGTTCGCCAGCGAGCTCGCCGTGGACAGCGCGGCGTCCTGGGAGAAGTGGACGATGTAGAGCGGCGCCTCGCCGCGGCGCATGGCGAGCTCGACGGTCCCCTCGAGCGCGGTGGTCACGTACTCGTAGGACAGCGGGACGGGCCGCGGCGCGTCGGCGACGACGTCGACCTCGGCCCCGGTCCGCTCGCGGAGCGCGTCGGCGATCTGCGTGACGTCGCCCAGGGTGGCGCTCATGAGCATGAACTGCGTGTGCGGCAGCGTGAGCAGGGGGACCTGCCAGGCCCAGCCGCGATCGGGGTCGGCAAAGTAATGGAACTCGTCCATCGCCACGCTGCCCACGTCGGAGTCCTCGCCCTCTCGCAGCGCCTGGTTGGCGAGGATCTCGGCGGTGCAGCAGATGACGGGGGCGGCCGTGTTGATATGCGTATCGCCGGTGATCATACCCACGTTGTCGCGGCCGAGCACCTCGACCAGGTCGAAGAACTTCTCGGAGACGAGGGCCTTGATGGGCGCGGTGTAGTAGGCCCGCTTGCCCTGGGCGATGGCCATGTACAGCATGCCGAGCGCGACGAGCGACTTGCCCGAGCCGGTCGGCGTGCCCAAGATCACGTGGTCGCCCGCGGCGAGGTCCATGAGGGCCTCCTCCTGGTGCGGCCACAGCTCGATGCCCTGGTCGGCAGCCCACTCGAAGAAGCGCTCGAAGGCCTGGTCGGGCGTGAGCCACGGCTCGGGCGCGCTGCCGTCCTCGGGCTCCCACCAGCTGGGGGCGAGCGCGCCGAGCGAGCCTGCCGCCAGGGCCCCGGTCCCTGCGGAGAACGAGCTCGCGCTCGAGGATGCGATGTCGGTGCTGTCTGCCACGTGCTGCCCTTCTCCCGATGATGCGCGCTGGTGCGGATGCGCCGGTCGCATCCCATTATGGACCAAGCGGCGGCCGCCGTCCCAGCGCGGCCTCGACACGGCGCCGCTCGTCCAGCCAGCGAACTCCGATGCCCGCCGTCCCTGCGCGGGGCGGCGGGCCTCCGCCTGTATCTCGGGCCGATCCTTCCGTACCTGCCGCAGCGAAGCGGGGGGGGGTGGTCAATTTCAGTGCGAATTGCGAACCTGCATACCGGCGCGGGCCTGTCTTCGCATCGGGATCTCCCGTGCATCGAAGGGCCGATACAAGATGTTGGGTGGGAAACCCCTTCATCGCACTACGAAGATGATGCTCAAGTGGTGGTAATTCACAATTCGTGCTGAAATTGACCACCCTGCTCCGGCGTCTCCTCATCGGAGTTGGAATCCGATGCAGGTTCATCCTCTGCATCCTGCTGTTTTATCAACGCGCTATGCAGAAGGGCCTGCCGCAGGGCGAAGACGGACGAACGGATCCTCAGCCTGCCGCCACTCCTTCGGGCGATGATCCGTGCAACGGATTCGAGTCTTCCGGGGTCGTTGAGCTGCGCCGCCGAGACGCGCAGCACGAGGATGCCCATACGGGCGAAGGCGACGTCGCGCGCGGTGTCGCGCCGGCGCTGTTCCTCGTCGTTGTGGTGGGCGCTGTCGTACTCGAGGTCGACGCGCGCCTTGATGAAGTACGCGTCGCATTCGTATTCAGGGGGACCGCCTTGCTCGCGGGCGTAGCTGTCAAGCTGGACGGTATGGTTGAGCAGCGGGAGGTCGAGCCCGTAGCCCCCGCGGACGATCGGTTGCGTGAGCAGGGCGACCGTCGCGGTCTCCCGGGGCGACCGGGAGCGCCCGAGCAGGTAGGGGAGCGCTTCTCGGACGGTTCGCGAGCCCTGCAACCTGCCCGCCCTGTCGAGGTAATCCTTCAACGAGTCGAGCGTCATGGCTGGCTCGCAGGGGTTGAAGTCCCCGTCGCCGTCGGGTGGCAGCGTGTAGAGCCCCAGCAGCTCGAAGGCGATTGCGACCAGCTCCTCGCGCTTGATGGTGGCGGCGAGCTGGATCAGGCACAGCTCGGGTCGGCAGACGTACACGCTCTGCGATACGCGGAGCAGCGATCCGTCTGGAGGGAGCCTGGAAATCAGATGGGGCCGCACGCCGATCCGGGGCACGCGCGAGCCGGCGTTCCCGACGAGGATGTCGAGCGGCTCGCGGGGCGCGCCCGACTCGGGGTCGGCGTCGGCGGCGATTCCGAGTGACCTAAGCTCCTCGAGGTCGGTCGCGCTGCTGCGGCAGTCCGAGCGGGCGAGGACGTGTTCCTGCTCATCCGAGGTGCAGGCGCGCCAGGGGACCTCGCCGCGCCAGGTGCGCGAGCTGCGGAGTGCACGCAGGGCGCTGAGATGGCTGTACACGGTAACGCTCATGGGGCGAGTGTGCCACAGGGCGCGATGCGCGGCGCAAAGCGCGCCTTACGGGTTTCGGGGCTATCTGATCGGCGGCGTGGCGTCCTCTGCGGCACCGGCCGGCCGGGTGCCGGCCATCCGCAGGCCCGCCGCGTCGGGTTCCCGATCGGTCCGGCGTCAGCCCGCCGCGCCAGGGATGCGCGCCTTGCCCTTGCGCTCGCGGTTGCGGAAGTTCTCGACGGCGGCCTCCATGCCGAGCGGCACGTAATCCAGGGAGAACAGGTCGTCGGGGAGGTAGGCCATGAGGCTCTGCTCGGCGTCGCGTCCCGCCTGGACCCGATCGGGCGAGGGGGCCGGTGCGAGCGCGGCGCAGATGCCGTACACCGCCGCCCCGCGTGCGGTCAGGCGGCGCTCGTACTCGGTCTCCGGGAAGCCGGGGCGCTCGCGGCTCACGTCGGCCGATGTCCACAGCGCACGGTACCCCGCGGCGTCGAACTGCCCCTTGGCGTACTCCCACAGCGGCTGGCTGTCGGTGCGCAGCGTGACCGTCGCGCCCGGCGCCAGCAGCGGGCGGTAGGCCAGCAGGCGGTCGACGTGGACGAGCCGCTTGCGCGCGTGGTGCCGCTTGGGGTGGGGGGTGGGGAAGTTGAGCGTGATGCCCGCGAGCTCGCCCTCGGCGAAGACCCGCGCCAGAGCGTCGGCGCCGAGCGGCACGATGACGGCGTTGGGCAGGTCCCGCTCGGCCACGGCCTGGGCGGCGTAGGCTATGCAGACGGGCTCGGCGTCCATCCCGATGTACAGCCCCTCCGGGTCCCGTTCGGCGCACGCGACGACGAAGGCGCCCTTGCCGCAGCCGAGGTCGAGGTGCACGGAGCCGTACCGCCTCAGGGCGCCGCCCCCGTCCATGGCGAGCGGGCAGCAGGCCTCCGCCCAGCGCCCCTTATAGGCGCCGGCGCCGCGCTCGATGGCGCCGGCGTAGCGCTCGAGGCGCTCGTCGAGGTCGAAGTTCTTCGGGAGGCGGATATGCGTGATGCCCATGGCGTTCCCTGCTGTCGGATGTTCGTGTTCGAGGATTGTATACGATGGACGGCTAGAACCGGCAGGACGTGCGCCATATGCATATTCGAAGCTACGCTCGACCCGTCCTGCTGGCGCAAGGGAGAGCGATCATGGATGATTCGGTCCCTCAATGCGGCAGATGAGGTAGCGGTTGAGCGCGCCGGAACGGCCGTCCGACGAGAAACGGTCGACTTCGTAAGCACCGCGCTGGGCAAGGTGCGTCGAAAGCTCGTCGATTTCGACCTCGTTGAAGTGATGGCAGTAGCGGACGGGCTGGATGCCATCCTGCCAGCCGAGGAAGTGATCGTTCGCATCGAGGCCGTCCATGGGAAACCCCCGGGCACGCATTTCTTCGTCTGCGGCAAGCGCCTTGCGCGCGAGGCGCGGGTCGTCCATGAACTGCCAGAGGGCAAGCGCGACGATGCCTCCAGCACGGGTGCGACGCACGAGGGCGTCGAGCAGCGCGCGGCGGAGCTTCTCACCTGGCACATGGTGCAAGAAGCCAAAGCAGACCGTGAGGTCGAACGTCCCGGTTCCCCTAAGCGGGTCGCAGCCGTCGAGCAGCGGTTCGAGCACATCGATGGTGCGCGTCTGAACGCCACGGGGTATCGGTTCGTCTTCGGCGAGCTCGGGCGTGCTGTCCACGGCGAGGCATGAAAGCCCGATTGCGGGTACCCGCTCGGCCAAAAACCGCTCGAAACGCATGTTCCCGCAGGCGACATCGAGCACGCGTGGGGACCCCGACGGCTTCGCAAGCGCTCGGGACGCCTCGACAACACGCGCCCATCCCTGCCAGGGCGTCTGACGAGTGGCTGAAAACGATGCGGCGTGATGCCGGTAGAACTCGTTGTTGCAGGCGATAAGCTGACGGGCGAGCCGTGCGTCCACGGAACCTCCTTTCGGGTACGATTCGGGCCTTTCGGTCAATCGGGTTCGCTCCATTGTAGCGGCTCGGGCCATAACCCTTTTTGGGACGGCTATAGAGTGTCTGGTCGGGCGGACGGCATATCGCGCTCGAAAAAGTGCAAGTACATGCGTTGTCAGATGCGTTCGTACTTGGCGATGCCGCCACAGCTCTCTCCAAGACGAGGGCATGGGTTCCGGCTGACGGAATGCGGGTTTCGATAATCCGTTTCAGGCATCTTGCTATTACCTTGCACCGCCTGGCACCGCCCTGTCAGCCGCGCCATAGTACAATGCGCCCTATGGAAGATATCATCGTTAACATACTCGAGATGCTGCGGCGCGGTGAGACGGTTGACGACGCGGTGCTCGTCAAGCTCGTGCATGCGCAGGCCAAGCTCACCGGTGGCGACAAGCGCACCTTTGCCAAGCGGCGCCTGCTGCCGTTTTACCAGCGCATCAAGCGCGAGGAGCCCGATCGCTGGCGCAGCTGGAACGTGACGTCGGAACTGGAGCGCGGTCTGCTGAGTGTTATCCGCATGAAGCCGCGGCGCTCTGCCTCGGGTGTGGCGACCATCACGGTTATCACCAAGCCGTGGCCGTGCGGCAGCGATTGTTTGTACTGTCCCAACGACGTGCGCATGCCCAAAAGCTATCTGCACGATGAGCCGGCATGCGCTCGTGCGGAACAGAACCGCTTCGACCCCTATCTGCAGGTGGCAACTCGCCTGACTGCCCTTTCGCAGATGGGCCATGCTACCGACAAGATCGAGCTCATCATTCTGGGAGGCACGTGGAGCGACTATCCGCGTGACTACCAGGTATGGTTCGTGACCGAACTGTTCCGCGCCCTCAACGACGATGCCGTCTCCGGTGTAGCGGCAAACCCCATGCTCGCTGAACCTGGCGAGGACAAGGGCGCTGTGCTCGCGAGCTCTTCGGACGTTCCGACGGGGGTCGTCGAGCGCCGCGCGTGGTACCGCGCTTGCGGCATCGCCGCGGATGAGCGGGAGCTCGCGGAAGCGTCTGCGGAGACCCAGGTCGCAGTCGATACCGGGGTATGCAGCTACAATCGGGCGGTTGGGCGGCTATACGGGAAGAGCACCGCATGGCGGCGCGCTGCCGCTGTCCAGACGGCGACCCTCGCGGAGTTGGAGCATGAGCAGCGCAGTAACGAGACCGCTCGTCATCGCGTTGTCGGCTTGGTCGTGGAGACGCGCCCAGATGCCATCACGCCCGAGTCGCTTGCCCTCATCAGGCATCTGGGAGCGACCAAGATCCAGATGGGCGTGCAGAGCACCGACCAGCGCATCTTGGACATCAACGAGCGCGGCATTCCGGTCGAACGCATCGCCGAGGCGTTTAGTTTGCTACGCGCTTTCGGGTTCAAGATCCATGTGCACGCGATGGCCAACCTGCTCGGTGCGACGCCGGAGGACGACAAGCGCGACTACGCGCGCCTGATGCGCGATTCGGCGTACCGACCCGACGAGGTGAAGCTCTACCCCTGTGCGCTGATCGGAAGCGCGCGTTTGGCCGAGCGGTACCGCGACGGCTCATGGGTGCCCTATACCGAGGAGGATCTGCTCGACGTGCTCGTCGAGGACGTGCTCGCGACGCCGGCGTACTGCCGCATCTCGCGCATGATCCGTGATTTTTCCTCTGACGATATCGTTGCGGGCAACAAGAAGCCCAATCTTCGCCAGCTTGTCGAGACGCGGCTCGCGGCGCGCTCCGACGATAGAGCTCCTGTTCATCCCGACGTGCAGGAGATACGTTTCCGCGAGATCGGCACGCGAGCTGTGGATGTGGGCGACCTGCGCTTGGATATCGTGTCATACGAGACGGAGAACACCGCGGAGTTCTTCCTGCAATGGGTGTGCGCGGACGGCCGCATCGCCGGGTTCCTGCGCCTTTCGCTGCCTGACCCCGTCTATATCGAGGCCCATGCCGCGGAACTTCCCGTCGCCGCGGGCGAGGCGATGATTCGCGAGGTGCACGTTTACGGTATGGCGACATGCGTGGGCGCCGACGGCCGCGCTGCCCAGCACCTCGGCTTGGGCAGGCGCTTGGTCGAGCGTGCATGTTCCATGGCACGGGATGCGGGCTATCGGCGCATCAACGTGATCAGCGCGGTGGGCACGCGGGAATACTACAGACATCTTGGCTTTGAGGACCACGGGCTCTACCAGCAAAGGAAGCTGTAACGGGTAGACAGATTCCGCAGCGCGAGGCACCCGCACGGCGCCGTGTGCGCCGCACGGCGCCGTATCCGCCTCAGCTGTCGCGCGCCACGGCGTATCCCATGCTATCGAGGATTCCAATGATGCCGCGCGCCGCAACTCGGTTGTACTCCTTGTCCGTCTCCGAAAGCGCATCGTAAGGGATGAGGTTGGGGTGGATGCGACGTTCGTCGTCGCGCGGGGAGCCGAGGACCCAGCCACCTTGGATTCGCTCATCGCACCATCGGAGATGCTCCAGGAAGGCAAGGTATTCAATTTCTTCTGCAGAAAACGAAGTGACGCGTTGAGCTTCGGGTATTCGCCCGCGTTTCACTATCCTATATCCGAGCGCGCGCATCTTGGACGGGATATCTCGAATCTGATCGATATTCGAAGCCTGCAGCTGTTCCGGTTGATCCTCAAAACTACTGTATTCCGGAACGCGGCCGGCGCGTCTGCACGCATCTGCCCACATGCGGTAGGCGGTGTCGCGTGCAAGTCGGTCGACGGGGGCGTCGTCTAGGATTCCCGTCTCACGCTGGGCGACCTGGCGCGCCCGCTCGTCCAGGTAGCCGCTTGGGGCAATGCGCTCCTTGATGAAGGCGCGAATTCGCTCGTCGAAGAAGTGGTCCGCATCGAGCGGCGTGAGTCTGAGCAGGTGCGCGATGGGATCGATATCCTGAGATCGGTCGAGCCTGCGTATTATGGGCATCCCGTCTTCCGTGTATTGAAAAAACGGGCGAATGCCCATCGCAAGCTCTCCAGGCAATGCGGTTTCTATACTTTTGCCGCTGGCGAGCTCGTAGCGCAAGGCGGAGAGGTACCCCAGATCACGCATGAGCGAAGTGGGGCGTATCTCCGAAGCTTCCGTGTGGAGATGTCGGGGGATATCGCAAAACACCGCTCTGCGATATCGTTCGGCAGAGGCGGGGATGTCGGTACCTTCGTACCCGGTCACCGGTTCATGATCGATGAGCGTTGCATGAAGATCCTCCGGTTGCATCCCGAAACGCCGCACGCAGATATTTGCGGCGCGGATATCGCGATGGTAGAGCCCATGCGCATGGAGACGTTCATCTTGATCGGGTTGATTCCCAACCCCAGTGCAACACCCTCCCCGCGGTCCGCATATCCCGAGGTCATCGCAACGCCCCCGACCCTCGCGGGCTCGCATCATCCCGGCTCGCAGCGCCCGGACGGGGCCCGCTCGGGTGTTGCGATGGGTCCTGGAGGCATGCGGGGGCGCCCCGCCGGCCGGCCCTCCCGGACTCAGCGCAACGGGTCCCCGCGGGGCCTATGGGTACTCCGGCGCCTACCCGGCCAGCGGCCCGTCCCCCCTCTCGGCCCGGGCTCGCTCTATGCACCCGGGCGTCAGGTCGAGCTCCGAGGGGTCCAGGACCTCGATGCCGAGCCCGTCGAGGAGCGCCCGGGCGTCGTCCCCGTAGGCCGCCGGCAGCATCCGCGAGGGGCACATGAAGGCGAGCGAGCCCCTCGGCTCGGAGTTCACCTGGCCCGTCGGCAGCGCGCAGTCGGCCGGCGCCAGCCGGTCGAACGATATCCCGCGGCCCTTCGGCAGCAGCTTCCTGATCTCGACGTGGTTGCGCTCGCACGCGCCCTTCTGGTCGGAGCGCATCGGGTCGCAGTAGAACAGCCTCGTCTCGCCCGGGCGCTCGCAGAGAGCGGTGGCGATGCCGGCCTCGTCGGCGAACTCGGGGCCGTTGTCGGTGAGCACGACGGCGAACACCCTGCGCACGCCGTCCTCCCCGAGCAGCGCGCGCAGGGCGCCCAGCGCGCGCACGGCCTCGGGCGAGGTCCGACCGTATGACCTCGAGCTTCATCGCCATGCCCTCCTCGGTCTCGTCGACGCCCCTGCGCGCCCCCCGGAGCTCCTCGTCGGCGAGCGCGTGCGCCCTCGCCGCGCGGTAGACGGCCTTCGGGGTCCTCGAGCACCCGCAGGCCCTCTTCCTGCACCCGCTGCACACCCCCGGCGACCTCGCGAGCAGGCCGCACGGCCCGTCCGGGCCCTCGGCGGGGAACCGCTCGCCCTCCATGCCCCCGGGCCTCAGGTACACCCTGTTCCTCCTGACCTCGCGCGTCACCGTGGACGGCGGCCTGCCGAGCCTGCGCGCGATCTCGCGCATGCTCTCGCCCCCGTCCAGCCCGCGCTCGATGCCCCGCCTGTCGTCGAGCGTGAGCCTCGGGTAGGCGCGCCGCGCGGCGAGCGGGGCGGCCTTCGCCCTCTTCGAGTCCTTCATCTTCCGGCCCCCTTGCCGGGGCCGTCGACCGGCCCCACGGCCAAAGGATTCCAGAACCCAGCGCAACGCGTTGCGCTGGGTTCTGGAATCCTTTGGCACGCGTTGCGCTGAGGTTGAAACTTTAGGTGCAAATCAAACCGTTGCCTATCGGAGGCAAACGGATAGTCCTGAAAGTCTCGCGCCGTTCGTGATGTGGTATAATAGGGCCACATACGTCTCGGGGAAAGGTGCCCATCATGACGCTTTGCGTTCCGGTTAGGGATATGAAGGACACGGCGGCGTTCGCCAGGCTCGTTAGGGAGTCTTCTGAGCCCGTCACGGTCACCAAGAACGGATACAGTGAATTCGTAGTTATGCGCAGCGAGGATTACGACCTTATGTGCGAGGAGGTTGCAAAGGCTCGTCTCGTCCGCGTGCTCGCTGATGCGGACAAAGCATATGAGGCGGGTGAATATGTCGACGGCGATTCCTTCATTGCGAGCCTGAAGGGGCGTTATGACCTGTAACTACGTACTCCTTCCCCGCGCCCAACAAGATTTCGATGGAATAGTCCGTTATCTTTCCATTGATCTTGCAAGCCCTGCGACTGCGCGGCGATTCATCAGCGAGTTTGAAAAAAGCATGATGCTCGTCTGCGAGCACCCGGAGATGTATCCCTTGAGTCAGATGGATGAGGTGGCGGCTCGCGGCTATCGCGCCATGCGCGTAATGAGATACATCGTTTTGTATGCAAATAGAGATGACAAAATCGTGGTTGCGCACATCTTCCATTCGCTGCAGGATTACGCGCGCTACGTCTAGATAGCCCTAGGTGCGGTATCGAAGCGGATGCACGCGCCCGCCTTCCTGCCCCTCATCGCCTCATCCGATCCGCGCGCTGCCGCATCTCGCGCGTGATCCGCGACTTCCACGCCGGCGACATCCTGGCGGGGCCTTCGAGGCCGATCTGCGTCAGATGGTCGAGGTGCGGCTGCGGCGTCCCGGCCCCGCTCTCGTCGCCCGCCATGCGGCGGAGCTCCCCGTCGCGCCGGGCGAGGCGATGATCCGCGAGGTGCACGTCTACGGCATGGCGACGCGCGTCGGCGCGGAGGGCCGGGCGGCGCAGCACCTGGGGCTCGGACGGGCGCTCGTCGAGCGGGCGTGCGAGCTCGCGCGGGATGCCGGCTACGACCGCATCAACGTGATCAGCGCCGTCGGGACGCGGGAATACTACAGACAGCTCGGGTTCACGGACCACGGGCTGTACCAGCAAAGGAGGCTCTAGATGATCCTTCGGAGAAGGCCCGTCGCCGGACCCGCCCCCCATGCGGCGTCCGACGAGCGCATCGTCGACGCTCCCGTCAGCCCGCCGTTCGGCCGCCCGCCGCGCGAGGTCCCCGAGCAGGTGACCGGCACCGTCCTCATCCTCGTGGTGGCGCTCGCCTTCCAGCTCGCCGGGGTCTCCGGACCCGCCGGGGTCGCCCTGACCGTCATCGTCGCGGCCGCCGTCGCGATCTCGTGGGCGTGGCTGCGCTTCATGCCGCATCCGGTGCGGACCGGCGCCGGCCTCGCCCTCGTCAGGACGCGCCGCGCCGCCGACGGCTCGCGCATCCGCGTCCTCTCGCTGGGAGGGGTGTGGCAGTCCGCCACCTACCTGGACGGGCGCCGCTTCGACCCGGTCTTCGCCTACCAGCGCGCCTTCGACGCCGCCTTCGACGCGGAGGGCGAGATGCGCGACCGGTTCGGCCACGGGCTGCGCCGGGTGCTCGCCATCGGCGGGGGCGGCTTCGCCTGGCCCAAGCACGCCGTGGCGCGCCATCCCGAGGTCGAGGTGGAGGTCGCCGAGATCGACCCGGCGGTGATCGGCGCGGCGCGGCGCTGGTTCTTCCTCGACGAGGCGGAGGAGCTGGCGGAGGGGCGCCTGCGCGTGCGCTGCGCCGACGGGCTCGCGGTGCTCGGGGAGACGGGGGAGCCGTACGATGCGATCGTGAGCGACGCCTTCTCGGGCGCCGAGCCGGTCCGCGCGCTCGCGGCCCTCGACGCCGTCCGCTCCGCCCATGCGCGGCTCGCCCCGGGCGGGGTCTACCTCGCGAACGTCGTATCGCGTGACGACGGACGCGACCTGGGCTTCCTGCGCGATTCGGTGGCCACGCTCACCGAGGTGTTCGCCTACGTCAAGGTGGTGCCGGTGAGCGACGAGGAATACGGGGGCGAGGACAACTACCTGGTCGCGGCGTCGGACGCCGACTACCCCCTCGCAGGCGCCGTCCCCTTCGACGAGGGGTTCCTAGGCGATGTGATCCGTTGAGGGCCGCACCCGCGGGCGGAGCCCTGTCCGGATACGGGCCCCTTCCTGCTATGATGGGGGCGTGGGAACCGGATGACGGGGGTTGAGATGATGCGCACAGGCGGGCGCGATGCGCGCGATGAGGCGGGTCGGGGGACCCGGGGCGTGACGCGCCGCGGCCTCGTCGCATCCTTGGCGGCCGCGACCGCGGCGCCCCTGCTCGCCGGCTGCTCGCTGCTCTCCGGCGCCGGACCCTCCGGGGAGGCCGAGGCGCCGCGCTTCCAGCTCGCGACGGTGTTCGACAGCGAGCCCGCGTCCACGAGCGCCACCCTCATGATGGTGGGCGACATGCTCATCCACACGAGCGTCTGGAAGAGCGGGGCGCGCCCGGACGGGACGTACAACTACGACCACTTCTTCGCGAACCTCGCCGACGAGTTCTCGGGCGCGGACATCTCCATGGTGAACCAGGAGACGATCCTGGGCGGCACCGAGCACGGGCTCGAGGACTTCCCGTATTTCAACAGCCCCCAGGAGCTGGGCGACGCCGAGGTGAAAGCGGGGGTGGACGTCGCGGTGTCGGCGACCAACCACGCGCTCGACCATGGGTTCGACGGCATCTGCTGGACGCTCGACTACTGGCACGGCACGCACCCCGAGGTGGTCGTGCCCGGTATCGCCGCGACCGAGGAGGAGGCGCTCGAGCCCAAGATCGTCGAGCGCAACGGCATCAAGGTCGCGATCGTCTCCTACACCGAGATCACCAACCTGCTCAGCCCGCCGGCCGACAAGCGCTGGTGCCTGAACATCCTGCGCGACGCGGACATCGCTGCCGATGTCGCGCGCGCCCGGGAGGCGGGGGCCGACATCGTGGTCGCCTGCCCGCACTGGGGGACGGAGTACGTCTACCGGCCGGATGACGCCCAGCCGCGCTGGGCGTCCGACTTCGTGGACGCGGGCGTCGACGCCATCATCGGCACCCATCCCCATGTCCTGCAGCCGGTCGAGCTGCTGGAGGGTCCCGACGGCCGCCGCGTGCCGGTGTTCTGGTCCCTCGGGAACTTCGTGTCGAGCCAGATCGAGAAGCCGCGGATGGTCGGCGGCATGGCGAAGCTCACCTTCGAGAAGGGCCCCGAGGGCGCGCGCGTGACGGGGTACTCCCTCACGCCGCTGGTGACGCACCGCGCCCTGGGGACCGACATGAGCGTCTACCGCCTGTCCGACTACACCGAGGAGCTCGCCGCGCGCAACTACGTGCGCAACGCGGAGGGCTGCGGCGACTTCACCGCCGCCTACTGCCGCGACCTCGCCACCCAGATCCTGGGCGAGGGGTACGACCCGGAGGCGTGCGTCCTCACGGGCACCCTGTAGGGGCGACAGCTAGGCGAAGGCGCGCTCCCACTCCGCCACGCGCTCGCGCATGCCCTCGATGTCGAGGACCCCCTCGGCGAAGCCCTTGCGCACGAGCTCGGCGGGCAGCAGCTCGTCGTACTTGTCGAAGTAGGGCACCTCTCCGGGGTAGACCAGCTCCATGGGGTCGAAGTCCGCCCGTGCCTGCTCGGCGACCACCCGGTAGAAGGTCACCTCGTCCGCCTTCATGCGGAACTGCATGAAGTAGGGGCGGGACGGGTCGAGCCCCTTCAGGCCCAGCTCGCCGGCGCACCTGATCTTGAGCAGCCGCTCGAGGGCGAGGAAGGCGTAGCTGCCCAGCCACGGCAGCAGCGCCCAGGTGTCGCCTCCCAGGTTGATGAGCGGGCGGTCCGTCAGATGCGCGTTGGCGGCGACATGGCGCGCCTGCGCCAGGCGGGCCCGCGCGTTCGCCATGAGGTAGGGGTATCCGCAGCTCTCGGTGAGGACCCGGCGCATGCGGTCGAGGACGTGCGTGTCGATATCGCCCGCGCAGTCGCCGAAGTACGCGGGCACGCGCCCCTTCACCTGCGTGCAGTAGACCAGGTGGCGCTTCCAGTCCACCTCCTCCACGATCCAGCAGTGGCCCGCGATGGCGATGCGCTCCCCGGCGGGCGGCGGGTTCACGATCGTGCCGAGCTCGGAGGACTCGCAGCGCACCGTGAACTCCTCGTTCTCCTGGAACACGGCGTAGAACTTGAAGGAGCTCGTGACGCGCTCCCCGGCGAGCCCCACGATGAGGCCGCCGCCCTCGGTGAGCTCGACATGGTCCGTCTCGATCAGATGGCGCAGAAGGACGCGCAGGTCGTCGGCGGTGACCCGGTGGAAGTAGGACAGGGTGAGCACCCGTCCGGCGAGCTCGGCGGGGGTGAGCTCGCCGCAGCTGGCGAGGGTCGCCATCACCTGGTGGTAGAGCAGGCTGTAGGGGAGCCGGTCGAGCCGGGGCGGCTCGACCCACTTGTCCTCGCGGTACAGCTGCACGAGCGCGATGCCCTGCAGCAGCTTCCACGGTATGGTCTCCGGGAGCATCGAGCGCGGCTCGGGCTGCTCCTCGCGCATCACGAAGTGCATCTCGGGAGGGAGGTCGCGCCTACCGGTGCGGCCCATGCGCTGCAGGAACGACGAGACGGTGAAGGGGGCGTCGATCTGGAAGGCGCGCTCGAGCCTGCCGATGTCGATGCCCAGCTCGAGCGTCGCGGTCGTCACGGTCGTGAGCGCCACCTCCTCGTCGCGCATCAGCTCCTCGGCGGTCTGGCGGAAGGAGGCGGACAGGTTGCCGTGGTGGATGAGGAAGCGGTCGGGCTCGCGCCGCGCCTCGCAGTACTGGCGCAGCACGGTGCAGACCGCCTCGGCCTCCTCGCGGGAGTTGACGAACACGAGGCACTTGCGCCCGCGGGTGTGCTCGAAGATGTAGGCGAGCCCCGGGTCGGCGTCGGCCGGCGCGGTGTCGGTCGGGGCCATGAGCTCGGTCTCGGAGACCTCGGGGACGGACACCTCGGGGTCCGTCCGCCCCCCGTCCGCCCCTTGTCCCCCGGCGCCGGCCCCCGCCGCGCCGCCGGCTCCCCGCGCGGGCGCCAGCTGGGCCGGCGTCTCGGCGCCCTGCGCCCGGTCGAGCAGGTCCTCCAGGTCGGGGACCGCCTTCTCGCCGCCCGCCCCCAGCCGTTCGCAGCTCACGACCTCGGCGGGCACCGCGGCACCCGCCTCCGCGGCGCGCTGCGTCGCCTGGGGCCCGGTGATGTAGAAATGCTCCATGGACAGGCGCCAGGTGCGCCGCGGCTCCTCGAAGCGCGGGATGATGCAGCCGCGCCCCGTGCCGGAGGAGAGGAACGCGCCCGTGCGCTCGGGGTCCCCGATCGTGGCGGACAGCCCGATGCGGCGGGGGTTGACGCCCGCCATCCGCGAGAGGCGCTCGATCAGGCAGAGGGTCTGCCCGCCGCGGTCCCCGCGCAGCAGGGAGTGGACCTCGTCGATGACGACGTAGCGCAGGTCGCCGAACAGGCGCCCGACGGCGGAGTGCCGGTGCAGCAGCAGGGCCTCGAGCGACTCGGGGGTGATCTGCAGGATGCCCGAGGGCTGCTTCAGCAGGCGGTGCTTATGGGAGGCCGCCACGTCCCCGTGCCAGTGCCAGACGGGAATGCCCGCCTCGTCGCACAGGTCGTCCAGGCGGTGGAACTGGTCGTTGATGAGGGCCTTGAGCGGGCCGATGTAGAGGGCGCCGACGCTGGCCGGGGGATCCTCCCAGAACTGCGTGAGGATGGGGAAGAAGGCCGCCTCGGTCTTGCCCGAGGCCGTCTGCGCGGTCAGAAGGACGTTCTCATCCGTATCGAAGATGGCGTGCGCCGCGGCTACCTGGATGGAGCGCAGGCTCTCCCAATCGTGGCTGTAGATGAAGTCCTGGATGAACGGGGCGTAGCGGTCGAACGTTCCCAAGGGCCCTCCTTCCCCGAGCTCGTCTCGGCACGGACCCGCCGCCCCGGCGCGGAGGCGATGCCGCCCGCCGCCCGGGGCGGGTCCCTTCGGCCCGCACCTCTCACGTAGGGGCAGTATACCACAGAAGGGAACAGATGTTCGATGCAAAGCTGGGGTGAGACGACGGGGCCGGGGCGCCGTCCCGCGGGCCGCGGGCGGGACCCGGCCGCCCGGGCGGCGTCTCAGCGGACGGCGAGCACGCGCGCCCCGAGCGCCGCGACGTCCTCGCGGTCGTGGGTGGAGGCGATGAGGGCGCGCCCGTCCAGATGGCGCACGACGAAGGCCGCGGCCTCGCGCCGCGTGGCGTCGTCCAGCCCGGTGAAGGGCTCGTCGAGCAGGACGACGGCGGAGGGGGCGCAGACCGTGCGCGCGAGCTCGACGCGGCGGCGCTGCCCGCCGGACAGGTCGCGCACGGGGACGTCGAGGGCGTCCGCGGGCAGGATCTCGGCGAGCAGGGCCCGGACGCCGGATTCCGCCCCCGCGAACAGCGCGACGTTCTCGACGGCGGTGAGGTCGTCCACCAGGCGCGTGTCCTGGAACAGCATGGCGGGGCGCCCGTGCACCGACAGCTCGCCGGACAGGGGGGCGAGCGCGCCGGCGACGGTGCGCAGCAAGGTGGTCTTGCCCGCGCCGGAGGGCCCCATGAGGCAGAGCGCCTCGCCGGGGCCGACCGAGAACGAGACGTCCTCGAGCGCCGCCGTCCCGCCGTGGCCGACGGCGAGCCCGCGCGCCCGGACGAGGGCGCCCCCGTCGCGCGCCGTCCCGGACGCGGCGGCGCCTTCCGGCTCCCGCGCGCGGCGCGCACGCGCGGCCCAGCGGCCCGCAGCCGGCCAGCTCGCCCTCATGGCGGCGAGCGCGAGGCGCTCGAACGTCCACGCCACGAGCACGACCACGATGGTCCACGCGAACAGGTCCGCCGTCTCGAGCAGGAGCTTCGCCTGGTAGATGCTGTTCCCGATCGAGCCCTCGGGCGAGCCGATGAGCTCCGCCGCCACGCCGGCCTTCCAGCTCATGCCCAAGACGGTCTCGCTCGCCGAGCTCAGGTAGGGCAGCACGCCCGGCCACACGAGCGCGCCCAGCCGCTGGCGCCCGCCCGCCCCCAGCACCCAGAACAGCTCACGCCGTCCCGCATCGAGGGTGTCGAGCGCCTTGAGGACCGGGAAGTACACGCCGGGCAGGACCATGAGGAGCACGGCGATGAAGCTCACGTTGCGCGAGCCGAACCAGATGAGCAGCACCACGGTCACGCAGGCGACGGGCGTGCCCTTGATCGCCGAGAGGGCCGGGGCGAGCAGCCCGCGCACGACGCGCACGCGCCGCGCTGCCGCGGCGAGGGCGATCGCCGCGGCGTAGCCGGTGAGCGCGCCGCCCGCGATGCGCGCGAACGAGAACCCGACCCTGCCCCAGAAGCCGGGGTCGGGGAGGAGGCGCAGCAGCGCCGCGGCGGTGTCGATCGGACCGGCGAGGATGAAGGGGCTGTCCAGCGCCATGCTGACGAGCTGCCACAGCGCCAGCCAGAACGCGGCTCCGAGCGCCCCGACGAGGGCCCGCCGCATCGCGACGGGGCGCCGGGGTCCCCCGAAGCCCGCGGCCGCCGGGCCGGCGCCCCGGGTGCGTCCGAGGCCGGGGCGCATGTCCTCGCGGTCCGTCAACGGATGCCCTTACAGGTCGACGGAGTAGTAGAAGTCCGTCTCCGGCAGCGCGCCGCCCACGGAGGAGGGGTCCGCGTCGAACAGCACGCCGAGGTACCCGGAGAGCGCCTCGGTCATCTCCTCGCCGGCGATGCACACGAGGTGGCAGTCGGGGATGGCCGCAGCGGCGACGGCCTCCGACTCGATGATCCCCGCCTCCACCACGAGGGGCGCGGCGGCCTCGGGGTCGGCGTTCACGGTCTCCACGGATGCGGCCTGGGCGATGAGGAACTCCTCGACCGCGGCGGGGTGGGCGTCGGCGAACTCGCGGCGCACCACCGTCACGCCGGTCACCATCTGGCTGCCGGTGTCGCCGGCGTACTCGTTCCACACGTCCGTGAGGTCGACGGGGGCGGACAGGGCGTCGTTCTTCGCCAGGGCGGCGGTCACGAAGGGCTGGGGCAGCACGCCCACGGCGGACGGGTCGGCGGCGAGCACGCTCACGACCTCGGCGGCCTCGCTCTTGAACTCGAGCGTCACGGAATCGGCGATGCCGGCGCAGTCCATCAGGTAGCGCATGCAGTACTCGGGGGTGGTCCCCTGGCCGGTGAGGTAGACGGTGCGCCCGGCGATGTCGCCGAAGGAGGCGACGGCGGCGTCGCCGGTCACCACGGACAGCACGCCGAGCGTATTGACGTCCAGGCACGTCACGCCGCCCTCGGTGCGGTTGTACAGCACGCTCGCGGCGTTGGCGGGGATGAGCGCGACGTCGATGCCGCCCTGGATGACCTGGGGCAGGATCTCGTCCGCCGCGGTGTAGACGTTGAAGGTGTAGTCGTTGTCGAAGGTGCCCTCGCCGCTGTTCACGAGGTCCATGAACGAGACCAGGCCGATCGAGGTGGGGCCGGACAGGGACGCCACGCGGACCTCGACGGGCTCCGGGGCCTCGGCGGACCCGGCGTCGATCGAGCCCGCCGCCTGGGAGCCCGGATCGGTGGACGCGTCGGTGCAGCCGGCGAGCGCGCCGGCGAGCGCGGTCGCGCCCGCGCAGGCCAGAAGGGAGCGGCGCGAGAGCTGCGTGCCGGCGATATCGGTGAGGATGCTCATGATGGAAACCTCCGTCTCGGGGTCGGAATACCCAGTCAGTATAGGCTTACTCGCCCGGGCGCGTGCATCTCGCCTGTACTAAATCTCGCCGAGGGGACCAAAGTGCGTACAAATCGACGAGTTCGCATATAAAATGGATACGCCTGAACAACGTCCGAGAGGGGACCTGGAATATGAGCAACACCATGCGCGGGGTCTACACGAACCTCACCAAGATCCGCCGCACCGTGTTCAAGGAGGTCGCACGCATCGCCTATCAGGGCGGCGTCGACGTCGACGGCGACGGGGTTATCGACACCGACCAGTACGGCTGGGTAGACCAGCTGCCCTACGAGATCATTCCCGGCGACGTCGCCACCTACCGCGAGAGCGTCTTCATCGAGCGCGCCGTGGTGGGCGAGCGTATCCGCCTGGCGATGGGCCTGCCTCTGCAGGGCGTGGACAAGCCCGCGATGCTGTCCGAGGGCGTGGCCGAGGCCGCCAAGCCCGAGACCTACTACGAGCCGCCCCTGATCAACGTCATCAACTTCGCGTGCAACGCCTGCGAGGACAACGTATACCGCGTGAGCGATGCCTGCCAGGGCTGCATGGCGCATCCCTGCCGCGAGATCTGCCCCAAGGGCGCCATCTCCTTCGTGGACGGCAAGGCCCACATCGATCAGGAGAAGTGCATCAAGTGCGGCCGCTGCGCGAGCGTCTGCCCCTACTCTGCCATCCACCACTACGAGCGCCCCTGCGCCGCCGCCTGCGGCATGAACGCCATCGGCTCCGATGAGCAGGGCCGCGCCAAGATCGACTACGACAAGTGTGTCTCCTGCGGCCAGTGCCTCGTCAACTGCCCGTTCGGCGCCATCGCGGACAAGAGCCAGATCTTCCAGGTCATCCAGGCCGTCCGCGCCGGCAAGGAGGTCATCGCGGAGGTCGCGCCCGCGTTCGTCGGCCAGTTCGGCGGCAAGGGCAACGTCGACAAGCTGCGCCAGGCCTTCAAGGAGCTCGGCTTCTCCGGCATGGAGGAGGTCGCCCTCGGCGCCGACCTCTGCGCCGTCCAGGAGGCGGGGGACTTCCTGGAGGAGGTGCCCGAGAAGATCCCGTTCATGGGCACCTCGTGCTGCCCGGCCTGGTCGGTCATGGCCAAGAAGGAGTTCCCGGAGCACGCCGACTGCATCTCCATGGCCCTGACGCCCATGACGCTGACCGCGCGCCTGATCCGCAAGCAGCACCCCGACGCCAAGATCGTGTTCGTCGGCCCCTGCTCGGCCAAGAAGCTCGAGGCCCAGCGCCGCTCCGTCAAGTCCGAGGTCGACTTCGTGCTCACCTTCGAGGAGATGGCGGGCATGATGGAGGCCAAGGGCATCGACTACACCAAGCTCGCGGGCGAGGGCTCGAGCGACTTCGAGGTCGCGTCCACCGACGGGCGCAACTTCGCCGTCGCCGGCGGCGTCGCCAACGCCGTGGTGAACGCCATCCACCGCGACGACCCCTCGCGCATCGTCAAGATCGCCAACGCCGAGGGCCTCGACAACTGCCGCAAGATGCTCAAGGACGCCATCAAGGGCAAGTACGACGGCTACCTGCTCGAGGGCATGGCGTGCCCGGGCGGCTGCGTGGCCGGCGCCGGCACCCTGCAGGCGATCAACAAGACGGCCGCCATGGTGAAGGCCTACGCCAAGAAGTCCGCCCAGCGCAACGCGCCGGACAACGCCTACATCGACTGGATTCCCGAGCTCGAGCGGATGGACGGCCCCGTCGACGCGGTGGCCGAGTCCAGCGAGGCGCTGAAGCCGCAGGGCGACGCCGAGTAGCGGGCGCGGTCCTGCGGCCGGTTACGCGCTCCGTCATATCGATCGAAGGGAAGGGGCGGGCCCTCGGGTCCGCCCCTTCCGTGTCCGAAGGCGGCCCGGGGCCTCGGAACCGCGCGGCGTCCTCCATGCACCCCGGGCGCGGCGTGGGGTGCGTGGGGCGCACGGCAGCGGCTGCCGTTCCCGAGCCCCCGGCGCGCTCCGGGACCCGCGGCCGCCCCTAGATGGTGAACTCCGCGAACGGCGCGTCGGGCCCCGGTGCGCCACCGGCGCCTCCCGTCCCGGGCGCGCCCGCGCCGACCGCCCCCTCGTCGCGCAGGAGCGCAGCGATATCGAGGTCGGGGTTCTGGCAGGCGATGTCGAGCAGCTCGATGAAATCGCGGATCACCTCGCGCGGCGTGAGATGGCTGTCGGAGCCCACGCGTCCGAACTCGATTTGGAGGAAGGACGCCAGGTCCTCGTCGGTGACGCCGAGCTCGTAGCCGAAGTACCCGGCGTGGATCTGGGCGAGCTTCTCGATGAGGACGAGCAGCTCCTCGTAGGTGAGCGGGTGCAGCCTGATGATGGGCGCGAGCATGTCGCGCATGTCCTCCCGGGCGAAGCGCCCCTGGGTGAGGCGGCTGCGCAGCGCCTCGTAGGAGAAGACGCCGCGGCGGCGGTCCTCGATGGAGGTCGGGGTGCCGCCCATGATGATCCCCAGGTGCCGCGCCTTGCCCTGCAGGGTGTCGTTGTACATCGTGAGGATCTTCTCGTAGTTGTACTGGCGCGTGACGGCGTTGGGGATCTTGTACAGGTTCACGAGCTCGTCGATGAGCACGAGCAGGCCGCGGTACCCGGCGCGGGTGAGGAACGCCGCGAGCAGCTTCACGTAGTCGTACCAGTCGTCGTCGGTGATGATGGTGGACACGCCGAGCTCCCCGCGGGCCTCGGTCTTGGTGCGGAACTCCCCGCGCAGCCAGCGCATCACGGCGGACTTGGCCTCATCGTCCCCCTCGGAGGCGGCGCGGTGGTAGCGCATGAGCATCCGGGCGAAGTCGAAGCCGTGGACGAGCTCCTCGAGCGGCTCCACGCTCGCGCGGGCGCGCTCCGCGGCATCCGCGCCCCCTTCGCCGCAGGCGGCGACCCAGCGGTCGAGCACGAGCCCGAGCGCCCCGCCCTCGGGGCGCGTCTTGGTCGAGAGGTTGCGCACCAGCTCGCGGTAGGTGGCGAGTCCCTGGCCCTGCCCGCCCTGCAGGCGCCGCTCAGGCGAGAGGTCCGCGTCGGCCACGACGAAGTTCTCACCCATGGCGTGCGTGCGGATGGTCTGCAGAAGGAAGCTCTTGCCGGCGCCGTAGCGCCCGACGAGGAAGCGGAACGACGCCCCTCCGTCGGCGATGAGGTCGAGGTCGGTGAGCAGGGCGCGGATCTCCACCTCGCGCCCGACCGTGATGTAGGGCAGGCCGATGCGCGGCACGACGCCGCCTTTGAGCGAGTTCAGGATGACGGCGGCGACGCGCTTGGGGACGCGCGGCGCGGCGGCGGTGTCACTCATGGGCAAGCAGCTCCTCAACGTCTTCTCGGTAGTCCTCCACGAGTTCGGGACCGGCGGCCCCGAACTCCACGACGGTATCGCCTATCAGGTCGAACAGGGCCTCGTTCACGGCGTCGGCGATCAGGTCCGCGGATGCGCCCCCCGCCGCCTGCGCGAGCCCCGCGGCGTCGCCGGCGAGCAGCGCGGAGAGGAAGGCGCGCTGCCGCGCGTCGAGCGGTCCTGCCACCGACTCTCCGGCTCCCGCCTGCTCCCGGGCCGCGGGGCCGTCCTCCCGCGCCGGGGCGCCCTCCGCGGGGGCGGGGGCCCCGTCGCCCTCCGCGGGGGACGGCCCGCCGCCGCTTTGGGCGCCGTCGTCCGGGGCGCCTCCGGTCGGGGCGCGGAAGGCGGGCTCCGACGCCCGCACAGCCCCGCCGTCATGCGGAGGCGCGCATCCCGCCGCGCCGCGCTCTTGCAGGGCGCCTCCGGCGCCTCCCGTCGCGTCGTCTCGCGCGCCCGGCTGATCCCGGCGGTCCGCGGCGGGCGCCGCGGGGAGGGGTGCCTCCTCGCGCTCCTCGTCCACGAGCAGCGCCTCGCGCGTCTGCGCGGCGGCGTCGCGGATGCCGGTGAGCTTGGACAGGTCGATCTCGATCCGCCGCGGCGCGTGCGCCTCCTTCCAGGACACCCATGCGCCGACCTCGCGGTCGACGATCTGCCGGAGGTATTTGGGGAGCTGCTCCTCCTTGAGCGGGTGCGCGTAGCCGACGGCCGCCCGCAGCGCGCGGTCCGCGGCGCGCATCGCCTCGCCCAGACGGGCGCTGCGCGTGCGGCGCCCGTGCACGCGCTCGCAGGTCCACAGCCCGTTCTCGCAGGTGAAGCGGTCGACCCCGTTCAGCTCGTAGACGGTGTCCGGATGGCGCTCCTCGGTGAAGAACACGGCGGACGAGAACATGGTGTAGGGCAGGGCGGTCACCTCCCCGAACAGGCTCTCCACCAGCCCGCCCGACTTGCGCTTGGCGTAGTGGGCGCACAGCCGCGCGAAGACGGCGCAGCACACGTGGCGCAGCCCCTCGGGGTCCTCGCGGAAGTAGCGCGACGCCCGGGGCCGGTAGGTGGACAGGCCGTCCACGGCGTCGAGCACGCGCTGCTCGAAGTCGGCGTCGGGGGGCAGCAGCGCGGCTTGCCCGCGCCGCGGGCGCCCGGCCGCGTCCAGGCGCCCGAGGGACTCGCGCTGGGCGGCCGCCAGCGCGATCAGCGCGCGGTCGAACGCGACGGCGGCGTGGTCGTCGAGCAGCGCCGGGTCGAGCCCGTGGTAGACGGTGTAATCGTGCAGCCAGACACGGGCGAAGCGGTCGATCTCCGGCGCAAAGCCGCGATAGGCCTCCCAGAATCCCCGGAGCTTGGAGAAGCCGTCGAGCGGCCCGTCCGTCCCGATGCCGCACAGCAGCTCGTAGAGGTAGACGTAGGCGAAGGACAGCGAGGTCTCCTCGACCGTCCCGGCGCGCACGGCCGCGCGCCAGGTGAAGTACCCGCGCAGCTGCCGGTCGCTCATGGCGTTGTAGGTGGGGAAGTAGGCCTTGAAGGTCCCATGGTAGGGGCAGTCGTCCTCGAAGTCCTCCATGAAGCGGCCCTGCCGGTAGAAGAGCTCCGCCTCCGAGAGCCAGCGCCCGCGCCCGCCGCCCGAGTCGGCCTGCCAGCGCGAGATGGCGCGCATCTCGCGGTAGCGGTCGGGCAGGTAGGACGCCATCTGGCGCCCGGTCGTCAGGATCGGCTCGTCGGTGAAGACGCGGTCCGAGAAGTGGGAGCTCCGCCTGATGCGCTCCGCGCTCATGATCTGATCGATCAGACGCTGCACGTCCGCCATGCCGCCTCCTTCCCGTCCGGCGCGCCGCCTCGTGGACCTACCATCATAGCACAGATGCAAACAGATGTTCGTAGTATCGGGAGCCCTCTGCGCGGGGCCGCGTCCGGGTCGCGCCGCCGCCGTCCGCGCGGTCCCCGGGGCGCCGCGGCCTAGCGCGGGCGCTCCGCGAGGCGCCCGACCAGGCGGTAGACCGGGCGGGGGAGCGGGCAGCGGGCCAGGATGACGCCGCCTTCGCGCCGCCGCGTCTCGTCGCGGGTGAGCGCGGCGGCCTCCTCCACGCCCACGCCCATGCGCACGGCGGCCACGAGGGCGTCGACCGCCTCGGAGCGCCAGCGCCTCAGGGTCCCCATGCGGGGGCTGCGCGCGGTGAGCGGCACGAGGGCGCCCCCGCCCGCGGAGACCCCGCCGCGCCAGGTCGCGCCGCATCGGGCGGCGAGCGCGTCCAGGGCGGGAAGCGCGTCGGCGGCGTCGAAGCCGTCGGTGCAGCACAGGGCGTACGAGGGCACGGCGCCCCCCGCGGCCGCATCGGCCGCGCGCCCGACCCGCTCGGGGAGCGTACTCCCGCGCAGGTGGAAGGCGATGACCAGGGCGTCGGGCCGCCCTCCCCATGCCGGCTCCCCGGGTTCGAGCCAGAGGGTCTCGGGGGGCTCGGCGCCCCCCATGCGCGCATAGGCGCGCAGCGCGTCGGCGAAGTCCTCGAGCATGAGGAGCGCCGCACCGCCCTCGCCCCCGGCGTCCGCGTCGACCAGCGCGACGCGCTTCCGCGTATCCGGCATCGGCACCTCCCCGCATCGTCTCCGCCGTCGCGCCCATTGTAGCCCGCCGCATGCTCGCGACGGGGCTGAAACGCGCCCGCGGCGCCCGCCCGCCCGCAACGGCGCCGAAACAATCCGCCCCGCCTCCCGCGCCGACGCGACCGCGCCGCCGGGGCGTGGGATACTGGATGCACGCACCCGGACCCCTCGCCTTCGGAGGTACCCCATGCCCGCCGCCCCGCGCCCCGTCAACACCGGCATCGCCCGGCTCGCGCCGTCCGCCATCCGCCGCATCGGATCTCTGGCCGCAGCCACGCCCGGCTGCATCTCGCTCGCCCTCGGCGAGCCGGAGTTCGACACGCCCGACCCCGTGCGCGCCGAGGCGAAGGCGGCGCTCGACCGCGGCGAGACGCACTACGCCCCCAACGCCGGGACGCCCGGGCTGCGCCGCGCGATCTCCGCGTACATGGCCGACCGCGGCCTCGCCTACGCGCCGGATGAGGTCCTGGTGACGCTCGGGGCCACCGAGGCGATCTCCTCGTCGCTGCTCGCGCTGCTGAACCCCGGGGACGAGGTCATCATCCCCGTGCCCGCCTTCGTGTCCTACGAATCGGTGACGCGCATGAACCACGCGGTCCCGGTGCGGCTCGACACGGCGGCCTGCGGCTTCCAGATCGACGAGGCGGCCCTGCGCGCCCTCGTGACGGACGCCACCAAGGCCGTCGTCATCAACTCGCCCAACAACCCCACGGGCTGCCTGCTGAGCGCCGCCTCGCTCGACGCGGTGGCGCGCGTCGCCGCGGAGTTCGGCCTGTACGTGGTGAGCGACGACGTGTACTGCCGGCTCGTGTTCGACGGGGGGTGCGAGCGCTTCGCCGCGCGCCATCCCGAGCTGCGGGCGCAGACCGTGGTGGTGGAGAGCTTCTCCAAGCCCTGGGCCATGACGGGCTGGCGCATGGGGTGGATCGCCTGCGCCGAGCCGCTCATGTCGCAGATCGCCAAGGCCCACCAGGCGGCCGCCTCGTCGTCGGTCGCCTTCTGCATGGAGGCGGCCAAGCGGGCGCTCGCGATCGACCCCGCGCCCATGCTCGAGACCTACCGGCGCCGGCGGGACCGCGTGGTCGCGGCGCTCGACGCCATGGGCCTGCCCGTCGCCCGCCCGCAGGGGGCCTTCTACGCGTTTCCGAGCATCGCGGGGACGGGGATGGGCGACGAGGAGTTCTGCGAGCGCGCCGTCTCCGAGGCCGGCGTGGGGCTGGTGCCGGGGTCGAGCTTCGGCGCGCCCGGCCATGTGAGGCTGTCGTTCTGCGTGTCCGACGGCGATCTGGACCTCGCGCTCGAGCGGTTGGGCGCCTTCGTGTCGTAAGGGGTCGGGCCGCCCGGGGCGGCAGGCGCCCGCCCGCGCCCCTTCGGGGTACGGCTGCCGGGGCGCCCCGTGGCCGAGGGGCCGCGCCGCCTGGGTGCCCGGGTCAGCGGCGCGCCCCTGCCGGGCGTCCGGCGTGGAGGCTTTGTGCGCGCGGCGCGACGCTTGACGCGCGGGGCCCGGACCGGCATACTACACAACGTTCACGCACGAATCCGCTGCCAGAGACAGCCGGTGCGAAGGGCGCACGCGCCCGGAGCTCAAAGGGGAGACCCGCCAGCCGAGGTGGTCGAGCAGATATGTCTTCTCGCCCCCGTCGCTCTCATGCAGCGCGGGGGTTTCTTTTTCTCAAGACACGCCCCCGTCACGTCCAAGCAGGGGTCCGTGCCCGAGAAAAACGAGAAGGAGGTGTAACTCATGCCGCAGCAGTACAAGATCGACAAGGTCGCCGAGATCGAGTCCCGCATCCAGGACAACAACGGTGTGTTCGTGGTCAACTACAGCGGCCTGACCGTCAAGCAGGCCGAGGCACTGCGCCACACGCTCCGCGAGACCGGCGCCGAGATGAAGGTCTACAAGAACAACCTCGTCCGCATCGCCCTCAAGAACCAGGACCAGCCGGATATCGACGAGCTCCTCGTCGGCCCCGTGGCCTATGTGTTCTATGAGAACGAGCCCGTCGAGGCTGCCAAGGCGCTCAAGGACTTCGCCCAGAAGTCCAAGGGCGTGCTCGAGATCAAGGGCGGTATCTCCGAGGGCAAGGCCGTGTCCGCCGAGGAGGTCAACGCCATCGCCGAGCTGCCGACCAAGGATCAGCTCCTGGGTCAGATCGCCGGCCTCATCTCCGGCTTCGCGCGCGACATCGCTGTGTGCGTCAACGGCGTCTCCAGCGGTCTCGCCCGTTCGATCCAGCAGGTCTCCGAGCAGAAGGCGGCCTAGCAGCCGCCTTCGCCGCGGGCCCGCGCCCGCACATCAGGCGCATCCGCGCCGTCCGTCACAGATCTCCCCGCATCCGCGGGGGAACCGAAAGGAATGCTTGAAATGGCTAAGCTTACCACCGATGAGATCATCGAGGCTCTGAAGGAAATGACCCTGCTCGAGGCTTCCGAGCTCGTCAAGGCCATCGAGGACACCTTCGGCGTGTCCGCCGCCGCCCCGGCCGCCGTCGTGGCCGCCCCGGCCGCCGGCGCTGGCGCCGATGAGGAGGAGAAGACCGAGTTCGACGTCGTGCTCGAGGGCTTCGGCGACAACAAGATCCAGGTCATCAAGGTCGTCCGCGAGCTCACCTCCCTCGGCCTGAAGGAGGCCAAGGAGGTCGTCGAGAGCGCTCCGAAGGCCGTCATCGAGGGTGCCAAGAAGGAGGACGCCGAGGCTGCCAAGGAGAAGCTCGAGGCCGCCGGCGCCGCCGTCTCCCTCAAGTAAGTCTCCGCAGGCTTCACGTCTGCGCTCCGGGACGCTCGACGTCCCGCGAAGGGGTCCGGGAAACCGGGCCCCTTTTTTCATGCCGCGAGGGGCCGCGGCTTCGAGCGGGTTGAGGGCGCGTCCCCGCGTCGGGGGCGCCGCGGGAGGGGCCGCCGGATGCCGGGGTGCCGCCGCGGCCGCCGTACGCGGGGCGCTCCGCTGCGGGGAGCCTGCCGGGCGCGGGGCGCTCCGCCGTCCGTCCCGCGCGGCCCGCACCCCGCGCGCTTCGGCGGGCCGGGGCAGACGCTATACTTGATGGGTGCGGGCGCCATGCGGGCGCCGCGCGACCCGAGCGAGAGGGGCGCCATGAGAAACGCCGTCGTCATCGACCGCAGCGACAGCGTCGCGGTCGCGATCCACCCGCTGTCCGCCGGCGACGTCGCGGTCTGCGCCCTGCCGGACGGCTCGGAGGAGGAGCTGCCGGTGCGCGAGGACATCCCCCTGTTCCACAAGATCGCCCGCGCCGACATCGCCGCGGGCGCGCGCGTCGTGAAGTACGGCGAGTACATCGGCACGGCGACCGCCGGCATCCCCCGCGGCGCGCACGTGCACACCCACAACTGCGCGAGCACCGACGCCCAGCGCGATGCGCTGCGCGCGGACGGCCCCGCTCACCCCGGGACCGTGACGGCGGACGCCGCCCCGCGTCCCGGCGCCCCGGGCGACCCCGCGGCGCCTTCGGGCGCCGCGCCGCGCACGTTCATGGGGTACCGCCGTCCGGACGGCCGCGTCGGCATCCGCAACCACGTCCTGGTCCTCCCCACGAGCATCTGCGCCTCCGACACCGCCGAGCGCATCGCGCGCGCCGTGGACGGCTGCGTGTCCTTCCACAACCAGAACGGCTGCTCGCAGGTGAACGCCGACCAGCAGCTGACGATCGACACCATGGCCGGGCTCGCCGCCAACCCCAACATCTGCTCGGTGCTCGCGGTATCCCTCGGCTGCGAGGGGTGCCAGAACGACCTCGTGGTCGACGCCATCCGCGCGCGCACCGGCAAGCCGGTGCGCAGCCTGGTGATCCAGCAGGTGGGCGGCTCCATCCGAGCGGTGGAGCGGGGCACGCGCGCGGCGCTCGAGCTGGCGGCCGACGCGGCCCGGGAGCGGCGCGTCCCCTGTCCGGTATCCGAGCTCGTCTTGGGGACCAACTGCGGGGGCTCCGACTCCTCGAGCGGCCTGGGTGCGAACCCCCTGATCGGCGAGGTCTCCGACTGGCTGGTCGCGCAGGGCGGCACCTCGGTGCTGTGCGAGACCCCCGAGATCTTCGGCGGGGAGCACGTGCTCGCCCGCCGCGCCGCCACGCCCGAGGTCGCGCGGCAGGTGGTGGGCATCGTCGAGGGCTACGAGCGCTACGTGCAGATGTTCGGCGCCGAGATGCGCGAGGGCAACCCGAGCCCCGGCAACATGGCCGGCGGCCTCACCACCCTCGAGGAGAAGTCCCTCGGCTGCATCCACAAGGGCGGCCACAGCCCCGTCATGGCGGTCTACCCCTATGCGGCGCAGCTGAAGCCCCACGAGGGCCTGGTCGTCATGGACACGCCGGGCAACGACCCCTCCTCGGTCATGGGCATCGTCGCCGGCGGCTGCCAGCTCGTGGTCTTCTCCACCGGCCTCGGCACCCCGACGGGCAA
>DXAO01000014.1 GCA_019117005.1 Candidatus Collinsella stercoripullorum
ACGGAGAAGCTGAGTATCCTTGTAATCGATGTACTCGGTGTTCTCCTTGCAGAACTGGCAGTACTTACGACGCGGCTGACGTGCTGAATAATCATTAGCCATGTCAAAATACCTTTCATTTGGCGCCGCCGCGTACCGCCGCAGCGCCGCTCACTGGTTACCCATCCCGGAAGACGGCGGGCCGCCTAGAACGGGATGTCCTCATCGTAGACGTCGACCGCCGGCGGAGCCTGCACGGGTGCAGGAGCCGCATGCGGGGCGGGGGCGGAGTAGCCGCCGCCATAGGACGCGCCGGAGTCGGGGGCGTAGCCGCCCTGCTGCTGACCGCGGCTCATGAACTCGATCTCATCGACGATGACCTCGAGCTTGCTGCGACGCTGGCCGTCGCGCTCCCACGAGCTGTAGCGCAGCTTCCCCTCGATCGCGACCTTCGACCCCTTCTGGAGGTAGCGGTTCACGGCCTCGGCGCGGGTGCCGAACATCGTGCAGTCCACGAAGTTGGGATAGTCCTCCCACTCGCCGGTCTGCGGATTGCGGCGGCGGTCGTTGACCGCCACGCCGAACGAGAGCACCTGGGTGCCGCTCGCGGTGGCGCGCAGCTCGGGATCGCGCGTCAGGTTGCCGGAGATGTTGACTCGGTTGATGCTCATGTCAGACTCACTACCTCTCTTGCGCGGGACCGCTCACGCGGACCCGCCTTCCAAACGGTCCTTACTCCATGTCGTCGCGACGAACGATCATGTGACGAACCACGGCATCGGTGATGCGCAGCACGCGGTCGAGCTCGGCGATCTGGGTCGGATCTGCGTGGAAGTTGATGAGGGTGTAGTCACCTTCGGTGAGCTTGTTGATCTCGTAGGCGAGCTTGCGCTTGCCCCACTCGTCAACGTTGTCAACCTTGCCGTTGCCGGCGGCGATCGTGGTATCGATGCGCTTCATCACGGCGAGACGGGTCTCGGGATCGAGAGCGGGGTCGACAAAGAACAGCAGTTCATAGGCCTTCATGTGGTCACCTCCTCTGGGCATAAGGCTCCAGGTCGTGAAGGTGCGCCCGGAGCAGGAAAGGACTCGGTAACTGTAGACCAATCCCCGCCGCAGCTCAAGTTCGCGCAGGTACTCCCTCATGACCTCCACACAAGCAGGGTGGTCGGACGCGTCGCCCGGCCGCCGTGCCGCGCCCCCCGACTATCTCATGCCGTCCCGACAACGAACCCGCACCCGTCCCGGTCCCTCGGTCGCGCATCCCGGTCCGGCCTTGCCCGAATCCGACAGCCGCAGGCAGCCGGCGTTCCGAACCCGGTGTCGGCGCGCCTCGGACCCCGGGCCTCCACGGAAAGAACGCCGTGGCGTCCCGTCCGGCGACACAGGTTGAAACGAACCCGTCCCCAACCAACCCATCCTGCCCTCGGCTGACTCCGGCCCGCTTCCCCATGGGAGGGGCGGCCTCGGCATAGGTTGAAACGAACCTGTCCCCAACCAACCCACCCAACCAACCCATACGAAAACGGGGCCGCACCGGGGGCTAACCCCGGATACGGCCCCGTCGCGGGTCTGGAAGGGGTGCCGTCGGCTGCGCTATCGGTCAGTCTCGGGCTTCCCGCCCTCGGGGTCATCCCCCGAGGCCTCGACGGCCTCCTCGCCATCCGAAGCGTTCTCCGCGGCCTCGGCGTCGGCCCCGCCCTCGTCAACGGGGACGACCGCGGCATCCCAACCGCCGACCGCCGGCATGGCGATGACGCGGGACTCTTCGTCCGCAGGGGCTCCGCCCGCCTGGACATCCCCCGCGGGAGCATCGCCCGCCGACTCCACGCCTCCCGGCGCATCGACCGTCTGCACCGGAGCCGTCTCCGTCGCATCCGCCGCGACCGCAACCTCCGGCACCGCGCTCGCAGCCGGCTCCGTCGCCGCGGCCGGCGGCACAACCGCGCCAGGGGCCGGAGCTGCGGATGCATCAGCCCCCGCAGCGGGAGACGCCACCGGAGCCGCACCCGCCACCGGGGCCGCACCCGCCACCGGGGCCGCACCCGCCACCGGGGCCACCGGGGCCGCCGTGCCCGGAGCCGCGGCGGAGCCGTGTCCCGCGCCCGCCGCTGTGGCCGCACCGGCAGCAGCGGCAGCGACACCCGTCGCCGCGGCCGCCCCGTACGCCGAAGCGGGGGCGGTCGCGGAATCCGCGCCGGGCTGCTGTGGCATCGCCGCCTGGGGCCGGGCCGGCGCACCGGCTCCCGTGCCCGGGAACCTCACCGGCACGCCGTCGGGCAGCGGTGCGGAGGACACGCCCCACAGGTCTACACGGAAGCGGCAGAACCACTGCCCCATCGCGTTGATGGACACGAGCTGCATCGTGATGGAGATCGCCGACCCCGCGAACGCCGCGGCCAGGGCGACCACGACCAGCAGGATCACGAGCCCGGGTCCCGCCCCGTACAGCAGCCGCTCGATGATGGTGTCGCTCGCGATCCCCATGCTGAGCGCGACGCCCATCGCCCCGCCGAACGCGGCCAGACCGCCGGCGAGCGTCACGACCATGGCGTACACCGAGTTCACGATCCCGCCGATGAGGGAGACCGCATACGCATGGAAGAACCCGCCGGGATCGCGCGCGACCATCTGGAACAGGCGGTCGATGCGCCATCCCGCCCCGAAGCTGTCGTAGAGCGTCGCGCGCAGCATCGCCGCGGTGATGAACGCGCCCATAAGCAGGTTGACGACCAGCACCGCGATCCCCAGCACCGAGGTCACGTCGCCGGCGAGGGTGATCACGGAGTCGGCGAAGATGCTCGACCCGAACGGGAGCGAGGTGATCGAATACCAGCGGCCGAACAGGATCGTGTCGACGATCCCCGTCACCAAGCCCATCGTCAGCATCACGAGGAACGCGATGCCCCCGGTCGCGAGCACCTTGCCGTAGGCCACGCCGCGCTGCTTGGGCGCGGCGTCGACGCCCCACGCCGTGAGGCGCGCCCACTCGAGGCCGTAACCCAAGATGGCGATCTGCCCCAGGATGGGGATCCACCCGACGAGGGTGAGCATCAGGATCGGCTTTATCCACCCCTTGTCGCGGGTGAGCATCTTCCACGAGGTCGTGAAGCCGAGTTGCTGGGCGTACATGCGGGCCTCCTTCGTCATCAGAATACGGTCGGCGCCCCGGCGACGAGGCCGGCGAGCGCGGAGAACGCGAGCGGGAACAGGGACGGAACCCCGAGCGGGACGCGGGCGGCGCCCGGTGGAGGGGCGGGGCATCGGCCGAGGTCGACGCCGGACGACGGAGCGGGGCGCAGGCCGAGGTCGACGCCGGGACCGGACGATACCGGGCCCTCGATCCCCGGGGCGGCCGCGCCGGGAGCCGTGACGGCATCGACGCGCTCCGCCGGAGAGAACAGGCTCTCCGCCCAGCCCACCGAGATCGGTCGGTCGGCGAAGCGCACGGAGCCGCCGTCCGCGCGGTAGCGCAGCGCGATGAGGTGCGCGCGAGCGTCTTCCCGCTCCGCCGCCTCGCAGATCAGCGCCCGGCCCGAGCCGGCGCCCCCGGTCTCGAGGGAGCCGTCGTACACGAACGCGTACAGGTCCGGCGCATCACGGGACACCAGCGAGCGGACCGACGCGTAGACCGCCTCGGCGGACCCCACGGGATGGTCCGTGACGTCGTAGCAGCCCGCGATCCGCGTGACGGTGAAGGGCACCAGGCCGCATCCCGCGGCAAGCCCCTCGCTCGCCTCGAGCAGGGCGTAGTCGACGGCGACGCGCAGCTGCTCGGAAAGCTCGGGGCCGGAATCCGGCTGGGTCTCGTGCGGCATGGCACCTCCTCTCGTCGTCTCTATGAGTGTATCCAGCGCCGCGGGGTCACGCGGGGTCGGAGGGTCACTTTAAGCGGACCTTAAGCAGGGCGACGGGGCGAAACCGGAGCGCCCGTCTGCGCGCGCGGGGAGGAGCACGCGTGTTTCCCCAGCTCCAGAGCCCGTCGCCACATTTTCCCAACGACCGGAGATTCCCGCTTGCGCGCCGCGCGGTTTACGGTAAAATTGCCTATGCATTTCACGGAGAGTTGTCCGAGTGGCCGAAGGAGCACGATTGGAAATCGTGTAGGCGCCAAAAGCGTCTCCAGGGTTCAAATCCCTGACTCTCCGCCAGCATCCTCTCATGGCGCGCCGTTTGACGCGCCATGTTTCACTCCATGCGGAGGAGTGGCAGAGTGGTTGAATGCGGCGGTCTCGAAAACCGTTTATCCGGTGTTCCCGGGTACGAGGGTTCGAATCCCTCCTCCTCCGCCATTTTTTCCTAACAAGCAAATACACCCTCACGCCCAGGGCGCCCTTCTGCACCCGTGCAGGAGGGGTTCGAACCCGCAGGGCGCGGAGCCGCGGGGACGCGCCGAGCGTCCCCCGGCCCAGCGCGCGAGGCCGGGCCGGAGGGCCGGCCTCCGGGCCACAGGACGGCGGGCGCCCTGCGCTCGCGGGTGAAATGCCGGGCATGAAGCCGACCCCCTACTTGTTCGGGCGGCGCGCGGGTATACTTTATCGATACCCGGCGGATTCCATAGGAGGCCGGCACATCCGCGAGCGGGCTTCGCCCGGAATGGAGTGAGCATGATCCCGATCATTATCGGCATCGTCGTCGTGATCATCATCGTCTGCGTGATCGCGGGCATCTACAACAACATGGTCACGCTGCGCAACCGCATCGACAACGCGTGGCAGAACATCGACACCCAGCTGCAGCGCCGCAACGACCTGATCCCCAACCTCGTGGAGACCGTCAAGGGCTACGCCTCCCACGAGAAGGAGGCGCTCGCCGCGGTCGTGAACGCGCGCAACGCCGCCACCGCCGCCGCCACCCCCGAGGACAAGATGGCCGCGGACAACATGCTGACCGGCGCGCTGCGCCAGCTGTTCGCCGTCGCCGAGGCCTATCCCGACCTCAAGGCGAACACCAACTTCATCCAGCTGCAGACCTCGCTCGAGGACACCGAGAACAAGGTCTCGTACGCGCGCCAGAGCTACAACGACTGCGTGCTCAACTACAACAACGCCATCCAGACCTTCCCCGGGGTCATCTTCGCGGGGATCTTCCAGTTCAAGGAGCGCTCCGGGTTCGAGGCCGACGAGGCCGCGCGCACCGTCCCGGAGGTCAAGTTCTAACCGGTCCGCACCCTGTCATCTCAGGATCGATCGGGCGCCCTTTCGGTACGAACGACCCCGTTTCCCGAACCGGGAACCGGGGGTCGAGCGTTCTCGCCGACAGGGCGCCTTTCTGTTGAAAAGCCCTTGGGAAGGCCTTCCCGCGCCCCGCCTCCTCATGCGCAGGTCTGGGCGGTAGCGATTAGCCGCATATTCCTAACCGTGCTGCCCGCTCCCCCGCGCGCAGGCCAGGACCCCCTGTCGATAACCCCTTGTCGCAATCTTCCCGATATCCAACATGAGACTCAGCATCTCCGCAGGTAAACCATATCGTTTTACTCTCCCGTCGAGCTGTCTCGTGCTACGCTTCCCCCATGTGCGGAAAGCTGCTGGACAAATCGGCGGTCATCTGCGACCTGTCGGCCTGGGCGTATTGGTCGACGCCGCCGATCGTACGGGATACCGACATCCCCCTTTCGGTCGCCACGAGCCTCGAAGGGCTCGGTATGCCCCCGCGCATGTTCTCCCTGCGGCGCGATTCGAGCGAGCCCGAGGCTCGGATCCGCGGCAGATTGCTCGGAGACCTCAAGGGGATCCCCCTCCCCATCAGCGTGCTCATCGGACCCGATGCCGGCCGCAGGCGTACGCGGACAGTCGCCCCTAGGAAGATGCGCATCGACCTGAGCGACGACGACCTCGTCGACCTCGGCGCGGGCCTGTACGTCACCTCCCCCGAGGCGACCTTGCGCCACCTTGCGCGCAGACTCGAGCTCGGCGCGCTGCTCATGCGCATGTACGAGGCGTGCGGTCTGTACGCGATCTGCCCCGGGACCGCGAGGGCGCGCTACGTCGTCCGCGAGCTCGTCTCGGGCGGCCTCCTCGACCGCGACGTCGTCCGATCGTGGGAGCATTTCCCCGCGTACTCCGAGCCCTCCGGAAGCAGGGTCGCCTATGCCGACGACGCCCCCTGGGCCCCGTGCTTCAAACGGAACGGCAGCATCACCGACCTGTGGAAGCGCCCGCCGCTCACACGCGGCGAAGCCCTGCTGGAATCTATCGACCGCGTCGCCGCCCCGAAGGGGGTGCGCGGCCTGGCGCTCGCCCGGCGGGCGGCGGAGCAGGTCCTCGACGGCTCGGGCTCCCCTCTCGAATCGCGATGCGCCATCCTCATGTTCACCGCCCGCGAGCTGGGCGGCGAAGGCTGGCCGCGGCCGCACCTCAACCGGATCATCGAGCTGGACGAGAGCGGACGGAACCTGAGCGGGCAGAGGAGCTGCGTCGCGGACGCCCTGCTCCCCTCCCTGAACGCGATCATCGAGGTCAACGGCGAGGAATACCACGCGGACGAGTGGGGCTTCGCCGAGCGGTCCGGCAGGCTCCATGCGCTCGAGGGGATGGGATACACGGTGTTCGAGGTCATCGACGACCATCTCCGCGACCTCGATAAGCTCGATGACATGATGAGCGCCTGCGCCATGAAGCTCGGACTGCCGTTCCGCCCCAGGCTCTCCGATTTCGTGGTCGCAAGGGACGCTTTGCACCATCAGATCTTCAGTTGAGCTGGGAAAACGCGGATGTCTGCGTCGTTTCCGCAGGTGGACAGTGGATATCGAGCACAGAACACAACATGTTGTGATTTCGGCGGCGTCTGAGACATACGGCTGATTTACTGTAACGTTCAATTCGGAGGTTGTGAGTAGCTCGGCTCCGTCGCTTGATAAAAGTGCAGGTAAACAGCTCGCACCTAAACGAGTCTACTCCGAGGTCCGCGATTTAACGTTACAGTAAAAATGTTTACCACCCGGAAGCGGGGCGAAACGAACGATGCGGACAGCTCGCCGGCAAGGCCGCGGTCGTCGTGTCAGTAGCCCAGCGCCTGGAGGGCGAACATGACCACGGTCAGCACGGTGATGATGACGATGGTGGCCCAGGTGAGCACGTTCCAGGCCCTCCCGTTGCGATACCGCCCCATGATGTGCCGGTCCTGGGCGATAAGCAGCAGGAACACCAGCAGGACCGGCAGCAGCACGCCGTTGATGACCTGCGCGCTCATCATGATCTGGAACAGGTCGACGCCCGGCATGATCACCAGCAGGGCGGAGGCGGCGATCACCGCGGTGATGATGCCGCGGTACACCGGCGCCTCCTCCCAGCTGCGGTCCGCGCCGCGCTCCCACCCGAAGGCCTCGCAGATCGCGCTCGAGGTGACCCCGGGCAGCACGCACGCCGCCAGGAAGCTCGCCGCCACCAGCCCGGAGGCGAACAGGATGGTCGAGAACTCGCCGGCGATGGGCTCCAGGGCCAACGCCGCATCGGCCGCGTCGGACACCTGGATGCCGGCCGGATAGAGCACCGCACCCGTCGTGACCACGATGAACCATGCGACGGCGCACGCGATGACCGAGCCGCTCGCGGTATCGATGCGCTGCAGCACGATCCCGCTCTCGTCCACGTTCTTGTCCACGACGTTGTTCTGGGCGAGGAAGACCATCCACGGCGCGATGGTGGTGCCGATGGTCGCCACCAGCAGGGACACGTACTCGGGCTCGGCGATGACGTGCGGCGAGACGGTCGCCGCCGCGACCTGGCCCCAGTCCGGCCCCGCGAGGAAGGCCGCGACCACGTAGGTCACGAACACGCAGCTCACCGCGAGGAGGATCTTCTCGATGCGCCGGAAGCTCCCCGACATGGTGAGCATCCAGATCAGCAGCGCCACGAGCGGCACGGACACCGTCTTGGGCACGCCGAACAGCGCGAGCCCGCTCGCGATGCCCGCGAACTCGGAGATCGTCACAGCCGTGTTCGCGATCAGCAGCGCCGTCATCGCGAGCGCGCTGCGCCGCACCCCGAACTTCTCGCGGATCAGCGACGCGAAGCCCTTGCCCGTCACGCACCCGCAGCGCGCGGCGGTCTCCTGCACCACGATCAGGAGCACCGCCATGACGGGCAGCATCCACAGCGTCCCGTAGCCGTAGCTCGCCCCCGCGCTCGAGTACGTGGCGATCCCGCCCGCGTCGTTTCCCGAAAGCGCCGCCAGCAGCCCGGGGCCCATCGCCCCGAGCACCATCCCGACAGTCAGCTTCTCACGATTCCCGTTTCCCATTTCGCACCACCGGGTCGCCGTCTAGCACGCGATGAGGAAGATGGAGAGCGCGGATGCGACAGAGTACAGCGCGCAGAAGATCAGCACCGCCGAGACGCTCATGGCCGTGCCCGACGTGTTGAGGTCGTGCTCGTCGCGCCAGAACAGCACCTTGAGGTAGACGACCGACACCGCGCAGCACAGGAAGGTCACCGCGGCCGCGCACGCGAAGCTCGTCGAGAGCGCCCACGCGGACATGACCTCGCCGGACAGCACCGTGCTCACGGCCAGCGGGCCGCCGGGGGCCGCCACCAGGGAGAGCACGTCGTCCGGGTACGCCGCGCCGAGGACGAGCTGGCCGCAGAGGAAGACCACCGCCGCCAGGACCGCGCCGAGCAGCAGCGTCTGAAGGAAGAAGCCGAGGTAGGGCTTGTCCTCCCCGTCCGACTCGTCGTATTCGAGGTAGTAGTTCCTCACGAACGAGACCACGCGGCTCGATGCGATCAGGACGACCGGCATCGCGCACATGGGGTAGACGACGTACGAGCCGCCGACCCCGCACCACTCCAGCGCCGCCGCGATGATGCCCGAGGCGACCGCCCACACGAGCACCCAGTACTGCCGCCGCGCGAACCACGAGAACACGTGCATCGACTCCCCGGTGCCCGCGTCGCCCGAGCCGACGCCCGCGATCTGCAGGTCCTCGGCGTGCTCCTCGTTCATGACCTCCATGGCGTCGTCCACCGTGACGATGCCCAGGATGTGCCGGCGCTCGTCGCACACGGGGATGGCCGCGAGGTTGTACTTGGTCATCTCCTCGGCCACCTCCTCCTGGTCCACATCGGGCGCGACCCACACGAGGTCGCGGTACGCCAGGTCCTTCAGGCGCGCGTCGCGGTCGGCCACGATCAGCGTGCGCAGCGACAGCACGCCGGTCAGCGCGCCGTCCGCATCGGTGGTGTAGACGTAGTAGACGCTCTCGAAGTCCTCGTCGAGCCCGCGCAGGCCCTCGATGGCGTCGGCCACGGTCGCGGTGGCCGGGAGCGCGACGAACTCGCTGGTCATAATGCGTCCCGCGGTGTCCTCCTCGTATCCGAGCAGGGTGCGGATGGCGCGCTCCTCCTTGACGCCCATCAGGCGCAGGAGCTTCTCGGCCTTCTCGTAGTCGAGCTCCTCGATGAGCGCCGCCGCGTCGTCGGGGTCCATGAGCGCGAGCATGGACGACGCGTCGCGGTCGGACAGGCCCTCGAGCATCTCCGCGACGAGCTCGTCGTCATCGAACTCGGAGATGGCCTCCGCCGCCTGGGCGGTATCCAGCTGGGCGAACACCTCGCCGCGCAGGCGCGGGTCCAGCTGCTCGATGATGTCGGCGATGTCTGCGGGGTGCAGCTCGCCCAGGGTCTTGTGGGACACCGAGAGCTTGATCGTCTGGGTCGAGCGCTCGAGCAGGTCCATGTACGACCAGGCGATGATCTCCTCGGGGATCGGCTTCCCCACGGCGCGGGCGAGCCGGACCGCCACACGCTCGAGGGCCGGGTGCAGCGCCCGCAGAAGCCCGCGTGCGCCGACCTCGGCGCCGAGCAGGCGCAGCTGGTTCTCACCGGAGGTCGACAGTTTGATATCGTTCACGCGCACGACCTTGAGCCCCTGCGTGTCCACGATCTGCTTGTTCATGATGTCGCGGGCGAGCAGGACCTCGTCGGGCTGCAGGTAGGAGAAGCGGATGTCGGTGGCGGGCACCTTGAGGTAGACCCCGTCGTCATCGAAGCGCTCGACGTACTTGCGCCAGGAGATCATGAACGGCGTCTTGCCCGGGCCCTGGAAGGCCAGCGAGGTCACGTGCGGGAAGACCTCGCCCGTGGCGATGCCCAGGTCGTTGACGATGCCGATGCGCTCGCCCGTCGAATCGACGACCGGCAGCCTGAGCATCTCGGAAAGGTAGTTCATGGCGCTCCTTCGAGAACAGGATGGAAAGCTATGGCGCGCTACCCCGGCGCGCGCCGCTCGAAGGGCGTCCGCCAGGGTCAGCTACTGTGTGGTCGGGGTTTGGGTTTCACCGCGTTCCTTTCGACTGGCCCATACGCGAAACGCTCCCGCCGTCGGGCGGGAGCGGACTCTACTATACATCGACCGGGGGTCGTTTGGGGGCGGCGCGGACCGCGCGCGGGCGGCGGCACCGCGACCGGGGTGCGGGCCGCACGGACCGCGCGCAAGCGGCGGCCCGATCGCGCGCCGCATCCGACCCGCATGGCCGACGGCGCGCAGCCGACGGTCCCGCAGCCGGCTTCCGGCGCCCGCTAGAGGGCGGGGAGGGCCGCGTCCTCGGGCATCTCGACCGCGCCGTTGACGACGTCCTCGGGGAAGCGCCCGTCGAGCTCCATGAGATCGGACACCGTGACCAGCTCGTATCCGTCGGCGCGCAGCCCGTCGATGATGGCGGGGAGCGCCTCGACGTCCTGGCTGCGGTTTCCTCCGCCGTCGTGCATGAGCGCGATCGCCCCGTTGTAGGCGTTCGTGAGCACGTTGTTCGTGATCGAGGACGCCCCGGGCAGCTTCCAGTCGAGGGTGTCGATGTTCCACAGCACGTTGCAGCTGATGAGGTCCGCCGACCGCGCCCACTCCGTGGCGGTGAACGCCCCGTACGGCGCGCGGATCATCTGCGGCCTCACGCCCGACGCCTGCTCGATGGCGTCCGCCGCCGTGGTGATCTCCGAGCGCAGCGTGTCGCGGTCGCAGGTGGGCAGGTTCATGTGCTGGTTGGTATGGCTCGCCAGCTGGTTGCCGTTGTCGACGACCGTCTTGGACCGCGCGCCCGCGTTTCCGCCGAGGTTGAAGAAGGTCGCCTTGGCGTTCTTCTCCTTGAGGATGGCGAGGATGGCGTCGGTGTAGCCGCTCGGGCCGTCGTCGAAGGTGAGGGCGATGTACTTCTTGTCCCCCTTCGGCTTGGGATTGAGGGCGCTCACCACCATGTCGACGGGCTCCTCGATGACCTCCTTGTCGACGGTCTCGCCGGACTGCTCGCCGGTCCAGACCACCTTCTTGCCCGCCTTGCCCCACTGCGACACGAACTGGATGGCGCCGCTGCCGTCCATCTGGATGCCGGGCAGCGCGTCGACCGTCTCCTCCTTGTAGGGCTCGACCGCGTCCGCACCGTCGGCCACCGTGATCTGGGAGTCGTCGACCACGCGGGCCTCGACGAGGTCCTCGGCTTCGAGCTGCTCCCCGTCGAAGGTCACCGCGCAGCGGTCGCCGCCGTCCTCGGAAATGACGTTGCCGCCCACCGAGAGCAGCCGTCCGGCCTTGACGCCGAAGTAGTCGTTGTCCTCCAGCAGCTGCTGGACGCTCGTGTTGATCTGGACGGTCCGCTCCTCGCCGTTGACGCTGAACTCGACGCTGCGCCAGAAGAACTGGTAGCCGATCCCCAGCGCCGCCGCGATGACGATGACGAGCGCGGCGCCCGCGGCGATCAGCGGCGTGCGCTGGCTCGATTGCCGATGCGGGTGCACGTAGCGCGGGGTGCGCGCGGCCGGGGCGACCCCTGCGCGGACCGCGCGGCCCGACGGGGACGCGGCGCGGCCGGAGGGCGCCTGGGCGTGCGGCCGGCCCGCGTCGGCAGGCCGCTTGCGGGGATGCGCAGCGGCGGGATGCGCCGCCCCCTGCGCCTTCGCCGCGGGCGCGGACTGCTCGGAACCGGGGCCGGGGGCCGTGGGTTCGGACGGGACGCCGGCCTTGACGCCGGCACCCTGCCCGGTGGAGGCACCCGGCGCGACGGCCTTCTTGACGCCCGGGGTGCCCGGGGCGCCGGCCTTGACGCCGGGCTTTCCGGCATCGCGGGCGGATGACGCGGACGCGTGCTGCGTCCTGCCCGCGGCCGTACCCTGCCCCGCCGAGGCGTGCGGGCGCGCCGGGCGCTGTCCGCCCGTCGCCGAGTACCGATGCGGGGCGGCCGAGCCGCCGATCTTGATCTGCAGGGGCTTATGGGTCCCCGCGGAACCCCGATGCCCCGGATGCGAGGGGGCTCCCGTCCCGGCGGCATGCCCCGCCGGGCGCGGTTCCCGCCCGTTCTGCGCGCCTTCCATGCTGGAACGGGCATCCGTCGCGCGCGGGACGTCCCGTCCGGGCTGCTTGCTGTCGCTCATCGTTACATCCAGATCCGCTGCATACCCCTGTGCCCGCAGCGTATGGGCGCGTGCGGGCACCGATCGCTCTCATTGTCACGGACGTCCGTCGACATTCCGTCTACACGCTGGAGCCGGCGACGTCCTCCTCGGCCATTGTAGCCCGAAACCGGGCGACGGGACGGTTTCCGCAGCCCTTCAGCAACCGCATCGCGCAACCGTTGACGGATGGAGGACGGGCTCGGAACGGGAGACCGGGCATCGCCGCGGAAGCGGGAACGCCAGCCGAACGCCCGCTTACGCGTCCTGGTCCGCCGTATCCTTCTTCACCTGCGGAAGCGCCGCGTCATCCGGCATGGAGACGCGGGAGACGTCGAGCTCCTCGGCGAGCTCGGAGTCGGTCGCGATCAGGTCGGACAGGCTCACGAGCGTGAAGCCCTGGGCCTGCAGGCTGTCGATGAGCTGCGGCAGCACCTCGACCGTCTGCGCACCGGTCGTCTCGTTGTCCGTCAGCAGGATGATGTTGCCGTTCGCGACCGAGCCCATCACCGTATCCACCACGGAGCCGGCGCCCGGGAGCAGGTAGTCGCCCGAATCGAGGTTCCAGCTCACCACCGCGCTCACCAGGTCCATCGACTCGCTCCACGAGGACTCGGAGAACAGGCCGTAGGGCGCCCGCAGCAGGCTGGTCTCGACGCCGGACGCGTCCTTCACGGCATCGAACCCGCGGGTGATCTGGCTGCGCAGGTCGTCGCCGGACAGCGCCGTGAGGTCGGTGTCGCTGTAGGAGTTCGACCCGAGCTCGAACCCGGCGTCGGCGATGGCCCGGGCGGCGGCCTGGTGCTCCTCGCTGCGGTCCCCCTGCAGGAAGAACGTCGCTCCGACGCCCTTCTCCTCCAGGATCGAGACGATCTGCTCCGTGTAGCTGCTCGGCCCCTCGTCGAAGGTCAGCGCCACGTAGGAGCCCTCGTCGGGCGAGACCGACGTCGCGCGCACCACGCAGTCCTGCACCTCGTGGACCACGCCGCGGTCGGCCGTCTTGCCGGACACCGAGCCGACCCACACCTCCGACCGGCCGGGCACGCCCCACGTCTGCACGTACTGGATGACGCCCGTGCCCTTCACGGTGAGCGCGGGCTGGATCTCGGTGGCGATGACCTCGTGCTCCTCGTACTCGTCGCGGCCGTTGCCGATCTCGATCGCCTCGCCTCCGGTGAGCGTGGTCGAGGAGAGGTCGTCGTTGTCGATCTGCTCGTCGTCCACCTTCACGGAGTAGCGCTCCCCGCCGCGCTTCTCCAGCACGGTGTCGTCCACCGCGAGCAGGTCGCCCGCGCGGTAGCTGAGCTGGTTGTCATCGATGAGCTGCTGGACCGAGGAGTTGATGCGGACCGAGACGTCGGACCCGTTGAGCGAGACGGTGACGCCGCGGTTCAGATACCACACGACGCTCGCGATGAACAGCAGGGCGGCGCAGGCCACGGCGATGATGGCGTACGGCCGGCGCGCGTCGCGGCGGCGGGGCCTCCGGCCGCTCGTCCGACGGCCGAACCCCTGCGAATGATGGAGGTACTGCGCGCCGGGACGGCGCTGCGCGCGGCGGCGGGCGGAGGGCAGCTGGTCGCCCGTGGCGGGGCGCCGATGATGCGGCTTTCTGGGCTTGGTGGAGTAGGAGGTGGTGTAGTTAGGCACTGGTTCTCCCCGATCCGTATGTCGAGAGCTGCGGGAAGGGGCGGCCGGCCCCGCCTCCCCGACGGGCGGGCGCCCTGCCGGGGACGGGGACGCACCCGCCCCTTCCCGCTACTTGGAGGCTTTGCGATACTCGCTCGCGAAGGCGGAGAACATCCCGCGCGTCTTGCCGAGCTGCTTGCCGAGCGCGCGGCTCCCCTTGTCGACCGCCTTGGCGCCCTTCTCGTCGAGCTTGAGCTTGGCCACTTCCTTCTTGGCCTTGGCCGCGCCCTCCTTCGCCTTGGCGCCGATGGCCACGCTCGCCTCGGCGGCCTTCGCCGCGACGCCGCCGGTCAACGCGAGCTCGACGGCCTCGTCGGAGACGATCATCGCGCCGTCGCAGTACCCCTTGAGCAGGGATGCGGGCATCTCGCGGTTGCCCACGAGCATGGCGGAGGCATCCCCCTCGGTCAGCACGAAGAGGTCGACCTTGCCGGTCTTGCCGGAGAAAACCGCGTCCGCGCAGTAGCCCAGGCGCTCGCCGCCCTGCGCGACGACGTCCATGCCCGTCCAGATGAGGCAGGTGTCCAGATCGACCCCCAGCCGCTTGGCGGCGGCGGCGTCGAAGTTCTCCTTGAGATCCTCCACGCAGAGCACGCCCTCGTAGATCTCGAGCGCGTCGAGCGCGACGAAGCGGTCGGGCTGCTTGATCATGCCGACGACATCGGGGAGCTTGACCATGAAGCCGACCACGCGGCGGCCGCCGGGCGAGAACACCGCGAAGTGCACCTTGCCCAGGCGCTTGGGTTCCACCGGGGCGCCGTCCCGGCCGGTGCGCCTCCCCTTCGCGGGCGCGCGGTAGACCCGGACGCCCTGGAAATCGGAGACGCGCATCTACGCCTCGGCGGAGGCGCCGTCGGCGGGCGCGTCGGCGACGGACTCGACCACCACGTCGGCGGCGGGGGTCACGGAGCCGCCGGCGATGGCGTCGTTCAGCTGCTCGCGCAGCTGGTCCATGCGCTCGCGGGCGAGGTCGACCTTGGCGCGCAGCTCGTCGGTCTTGGCGTCGACCATGGGACCGAAGTCGCTCGCCGCGGCGCGTGCCTGGTCGACACCCTGCTCGTAGATGTCGCGCGCGTTGTCCCACGCGTCGTTGGCCATATCGGCGGCCATGGCGCGCGTCTCCGCGCCGGAGCGGGGAGCCATCAGGATGCCGATGACCGTGCCGGCGGCGGCGCCGATCACGGCACCTGCGACGAAGCTGAATCCCTTACCCATGCTGCTCCTCCTCAAGAGTCAACGTTCAGATGGAAACCTCATTATACCCGCGGCGCCCGCGGATACTCGACGGTTACTCGACCGGGCGCATCGTCACCGTCGCGTCCGGGTCGGCCACATCCCGCGCGGGAGCGGCCGCGCGCGCCTCGCCCGCGGCGCCGCCGTAGACGGGCTTGACGTCGGCCACGCGCTTGGCCGGCGGGTTGCCGACGCGCCCGGCCTTGTAGTGCGGGCGGATGCACTCGGTGTCGATCCGGCGCGGCGCGGCGTCGGGGGCCGCGGACGGCGCGTCCTGCGAGGGCGCCGGGGCCGCGGAGACGGCGACGTCGACCGGGGCGCCGTCCTCCCCCGCCGGCTCGTCGTCCTCGCCGCGCAGGTTGAGCACGAGCTTGCGCAGGGCGGCCACGGTGCCGGGGAAATCGGGGGCCGGGGCGTCCGCGTGCAGGAAGGCCCAGTCCATCATGAAGGTCGCCGACGACAGGGCGCCCACGGTGAGCGCGTCGTCCGGGCAGGACAGCTCGACGTCGAACAGCCGCTCGTCGCCCGGGACCTGCCGCGTGCGCCCGCAGGAGACGCGGCCCGCGAGGCCGGTCTCGTTCATGATCTCGACGGTGAGGTGCTCGAGCAGGTGCGCCAGCTCGGTGTCGCCCATGCACTCCTGGAACTCGCGGCCCGCGTCGCCCAGGCACAGGTGCTTGGCGATGGCCGGGGCCAGGTAGTACACGCGCGCCGTGGCCTCGATGTCCTCCGAGGTCCGCAGCGGCACGCCCGGGTTCACGAGCACGCGCGCGTCGAGGGCGTCCTTGCCCACGGTGATCTTCAGGATGTTGAACAGCTGAGCCATGGCTTACCCGCCTTCGTATCGGTTTCCCGCCGCGCCCCTCCCGCCGTGCGCGGCGCGAGGGGCGCGGGCGGCTTACGCGTCCTTCTTCTCGTCCCCGTCCTCGGCCTCCTTGGGGGCCTCGGCCGGATCCGGCCCGGTCACGCGGATGAGCGAGATGCGCTGGCCGCGCATGGACTGCACCTTGAACTTGTACCCGTCGCGCTCGAACACCTCGCCGATGTCCGGCACCGAGTCGCACATGTCCAAGATCCAGCCGGCCACGGTCTCGTAGTCGTCGCTCTCCTCGATGGGCCAACCGAGCTCGATAGCATCATCGCACGAGAAGCGCCCGTCCACCAACCATTCGCGACGGGAAAGCCGCGTGAGGTACTTGTTGTCCGGGTCGAACTCGTCCTCGATCTCGCCCACGAACTCCTCGACGATGTCCTCGATGGTGATGATACCGGCCGTGCCGCCGTACTCGTCCACCACGACGACGATCTGCTCGTGGGCGGTCTGCATCTCGGAGAGCAGCGGCAGGATGTCCTTGGTGTCCGGGACGAAGGTGGCGTCGCGGACCACCTCGCCCACCTGCATGTCGCCGTGGCCGGCGAGCACCGGCTCGATGAGGTCCTTGATATGGGCGATGCCCACGATGCAGTCCAGGTCCTCGCGGTAGATGGGCACGCGCGAGAAGCCGGTCTCGCGCATGATGGAGAGCACGTCTGAGAGCGTGTCGGTCTCCTCGCACATGGTCACGTCGACGCGCGGCACCATGACCTCGCGCGCCACGGCGTCACCCAGGTCGAAGACCTCGTGGATGATGCGCTTCTCCTCGTCGAGCAGGGTGTCCTGCTCGGAGATCATGTACCTGATCTCCTCCTCGGAGACGTTCTGGCGGTCGTCGGCGCTCTTGATGCCGAGCAGCGCGGACAGCCCGTTGGCGGACGCCTGGGTGAGCCAGACGAGCGGCTTGGCGATCTTGCGGAAGGCCGAGATCGGGCCCGCGACCGACTTCGCCATGCCCTCGGCGTCGGACAGGCCGATGCGCTTGGGCACGAGCTCGCCGATGACGATGGACAGGTAGGACACGATGAGCGTGATGACGACGGGGGAGGCGACCGGCGCCACGGCGGTGAGGGGCGCCACACCGAAGGACTCGACCCAGTCGGTCAGGGGCTCGGAGAGGGTGTTGGACGAGACGGTCGCGGAGAAGAAGCCCACGAGCGTGATGGCGACCTGGATGGTCGCGAGGAAGTCGGTGGAGTCGGTCGAGAGCTCGAGCGCGCGGGCGGCGCGCCGGTCGCCCTCCTCCGCGTCGTGCTCCAAGCTGGCGCGCTTGGCTGTGGTGAGCGCCATCTCGGACATGGAGAAGTAGCCGTTCAGGACGGTGAGCAAAAGCGTGGCGATGATGGAGATTGCTATGCCCATGGGATGGAAATCAGAGCTCCGAGGTCGCGGTGTACGGTGCGCCCGCAGGGCGCGGGCGGGTCGGGACGGATGGGTCGACGGGGCCCGCGCGAAGGCGGGCGCCGGAAGGGACCGGGCCGGGCGCCCGAGGTCGGCGGGGCCGGCGGTCCGGGAGCGATGCGGCGCCTGCGCGCCGCGACGGTCAGATCACGAAGAGGATCACCACCATGAAGATGAAGATACTGCCCGCGAGCACCCACAGGTGCCAGACGCTGTGCATGTAGCGGATCTTCTTCATGAGGTAGAAGGCGCAGCCGATGGTGTAGCACAGCCCGCCGACCACGAGCAGCGCGAGCGCGAGCGGGTCGAGCGCGGCGACGAGCTGCGGCAGGCGGAACACCACGAGCCAGCCCATGACCAGGTAGATGGTGATGGTCACCCAGCGCGGCTGGCGCTGGCGGCCGATGATCTCGAACGAGATGCCCGCGAAGGCGAGCGCCCAGATGACGACGAACATGACGATGCCGCCGTAGGGCTCGAGGGTGATGAGCAGAAACGGCGTGTAGGACCCGGCGATCAGCAGGTAGATGCAGCTGTGGTCGATGATGCGGAAGATCCGCTTGGCGCCGGGGACCTGGATGGCGTGGTAGAGCGTCGAGGCGAGGTACTCGAGGATGATCGAGACGCCGAAGACGATGGCGGAGGCGAGATACGCCGGCTGCGCGCCGTCCAGGGCGGCCTTGACGATCAGCAGGACGAGCCCGGCGATGCCGAGCAGCACGCCGATGCCGTGCGTGATGGAGTTGGCGATCTCCTCGCCCACCGTGTAATGCGGCGGCTCCTTGGGGGCGCGCCCGCGGTGCTCCGGGCGCGGGCGCTGCGGGCAGCAGCGGCGGCGCTTGGGGCACGACGCGCAGACGGAGCCGTCGATGGACGGGGCGGGTTCTTCGGACGGGGCGGTCCCGCTCAGGACCGGCGCGGCGGCCGACGGCTCGCCGTCGGCGTCGAAGGCATGGGAAGGCTCGGGCTCGTGACTCGCGCCCGTGGTACTTCGGGATGTGGAACCGTCGCTTGATGCGGACATGTGCGTGAGCAATCCTCCAACAGTAGATTGCTCAAAACTATAGCAAAAACCGCCGTCTTGGATAGCCTCCTCGGTTATGACTCGGTTAATTCCGCATCAGGGGGCGGGCCCTGCCCCCGGTGGCGAGCCGCTGGGGACGGGCGCATCCGGCGGGGTCCGCGCCGATGGTAGGACCCGTGGCGGAGCCGCCCGCGATGGGAGGACCCGCCCTCCCGACGGCAGGGCCGATCCCCGACGACGCGTCCCCGGTGGCCCGCCCCCGGTGGCGAAAGGGCGCGCCGGGAACCCCGACGCGCCCTTCCCGAGCCCGCTGTCAGCTGCGGTCCGCTACCGGTCCGCCCGGCGCCTGATCCGGGTGCCCGCGGCGGCGCCGGCCGCCCCGAGCGCGGGCAGCGCGCCGACGGCCGCCGCCGGGTCACCGGTCGCCGGGAGGTCGCCCCGGCTGCCCGAGCCGCCGCCGGCATCGGCGGAGCCGCCCGCATCGCCGCCGCCCGCGCCCGCAGCCGTGAAACGGGCTTCGAGCACGGTGTCGTCCGCGAGCGCCGCGCGGTGGACGGCGTCCGTCGAGACGAGCGCTCCTGCGGCGTCGTACCAGCCGGCGAAGGTGAAGCCGTCATCCGCCTCGGCGGTCCAGACCGCGGTGTCGCCGCGCCGCATGGCGAGCTCCCCGGCGGCCTCGCCGCGCCAGTCGGCGACCGACGCCGTGCCGCCGGACGCGGCCGTCGCCCGCGCGGTGCGCGCGAGGGTGCCCGCCCGCGCGGCGAGGTCGTCGGGCAGGCTCCAGATGCCCGAGGCCCCGTCCGACGCTCCGTCCGCGCCGGCGAAGAGGACGTCGCCGCCCGCCATCGCGGAGCTTGCGACCGCGATGCCCTCCGACGCGCTCGTCCCGAGCGTGCCCAAGCCGGTCCACGTCCAGGTCCCGTCCTCGTCGGGAGCGATCAGGGCCGTGTCGCCCGACGCGCCGAACGCGCGACCCGTGAGGACCCAGCCGTCCTCGGTCGCCGTGCGCACGCAGCGCAGCAGGTTGTCGACCTCGACATCGGTCAGGTCGGGAGCCCCGGCGACGGCGCCCGCATCGCGCCAGGAGGACGAGCCCTCGTCCCAGGTGAGCACGCGGAAGGTCTCGCCCGTGCGCTCGCACACCAGGGCCGTGAGCTCCCCGTCGCTCTCGGAGAGGGAGAGCCAGCTGAGGACGCCCGCCGCATCGGTGGCGCACGGCAGCTCGGTCATCGCGCCGGACGCGTCGATGCGCACGACGGTCTGGCCGGATACCAGGCCCTCCCCGGCGCCCTCCGCGGAGATCGGGGCCGAGGCGAGCACGTACAGGGCGCCGTCGTGGGCGACCGCCCGGATGCCGACGGTGCTCTCGTCGACGGCGGACGTCAGCGTGCCCGCGCGCTCGACCGGGCCCCATGCGCCCGCGGCGATGTCGTAGCGCGCCGCGAACACGCCCACGGTGCCCGCCCCGCTCGCGGGATCGGCCTCCAGGGCGAGCGTGCGGACCGCGTACAGGGCACCGTCGAAGTAGGCGTACGTGTCGAGGGTGTCCCAGCCGTCGGCCTCGCCCCTGCCGGTGAACGTCGGCGGCGCGGGGAGCTCGGTCCAGGTGTCGCCCTCGCTGGCGGGCCAGGGGTGCGCGTACAGGCAGGTGCCGGCCTGATCGGACAGGAACAGGCGGTCCGGGCCGGCGGCGATGAGGGGCGCGCCCGAGAAGCCCGCGGGCAGGTCGAGCTCGCGGACGAGCGCGGTCGCGGCGGGGTCATCCTCGGCGGCCGGCACCGTATAGGAGGCGCGGTGGGTCCGGCCCGTTGAGGCGTCCCGCACGTCGAAGCGGTGCGAGGACCCGTCGAGCGCGTCCACGGGGAGGGTGAACGAGAGCGCGGAGCCGTCCTCCGAAGCCTCCGCCGTGACCTCGGCCCCGTCCACGGTGAGCGCCGCGTCGTCGAGCGCGCGCCCGTGCAGCTCGGCCGCGCCGGTCGCCGGATCGACCTCGATCGACCAGGTGTTGGCGCTCAGGCCGTCGTCGTCGAGCGCGGTCTCGAAGCTGAAGCGGCCGTCGGTCGCCGTGAGGCGCTCGCCGCCCTGCGCGTCGTAGGTGGGCTCGATGTCCTCCGCAGCCCCCACGAGGCGGCCGCGCAGCTCGAGCGGGGACTCGTCCGGATAGAGGTCGGCCAGGCGCGCGAACGACCCGGTCGCGAGCGGCGTCGCCATCGAGGTGCCGCTCATGAGGGCGTACGGCGCGTAATCGGAATCCTCGCCCGCGATCTTGCCGATACCGTAGCCGGAGATCCGCATGACCACCGGCTCCTGAAAGGCCCCCGCCCCCATCTGCAGGGCGACGGTCCCCGTCAGCGTGTCGGATTCGGCGTCGACCGCCGACATCGCCGTATCGAAGATCTGATAGTTGTCGTACTTGGCCAAGATGAGGTTCGCCCGCGTATCCGTAAGGTAGCCGAGCTCCGAGGAGTTGGCCGACGGGTACACCACCGCTTCGAAGTCGCGCGGCACCGTGGAGGAGACGACGTACGGGGTGACCGAGAGCCCGAGGTCCTCGGCCGTGAGGTCGGAGCCCTTCAGCGGGTTCTCCATCTGCCACCCGACGATGATCTGGTACTGGCTCAGCACGGTGCCCTCGGGCAGGCGGGAGGGGTCGACGGTGACCTGGAGCGCCGGCTCCCCGTGGACCTCGCTCGGCTCCAGCGTCACGATGCCCTCCGGGGATATCTCCTCCTCGTTCACGAGGTCGAGCAGCCTGACCCGGTAGTTCTGCGGCGCTGTCTCGAGGTCGGAGAAGTCATGGTAGTACAGCAGGTCCTCGCCGTGGTCGTGCGCGATGCGGGGGCTGAAGAAGCTCCTCGCCGCGGAGGTGCTCACCGTGGAGATGATGTTGGAGCCGGGGAAGGCGATGTCCACCTGCGTCTCGTTCCAGTTGGAGTAGGTGGCGAGCTCGTTTCGGTCGTTGCTCGCGGCGATGACGACCGCATAGGGGCTCTCGATGCCGACCGTCGTGCCGACGGAGGCATCGCCCGCGGTGTCGAGCGCGCTGTTGCCCGCGGCGATGAGCGAGACCACGCCCAGGCGCCCGGCCTGGTTGATGAGGTAGTCGAACACCGGGTTGTAGGCGCCCGTATGCCACGAGCAGTTGGCGGCCACGACGTTCAGCCCCGCGAGGCGCGCGGCGACGAGGTACTGGAAGGCGTTGATGACGCCGACGTCCGAGAACCCGCCGTTGGTGCCGTCCGGGCAGATCTTGAGCGCCATGATCTTGGTGTCCGCCGCGCCGGCGATGCCCTGCCCGTTGTTCGCGGTGGCGGAGATGATGCCCGCGCAATGCGTGCCGTGCGAGTCAGCCATCGAGGGCCCGGGCGCGGGGTCGTCGTCCATCTCGCCGAAATCATAGCCGATGGCCCCCGTCTCGCCCGGGAGGGCATCGAGGCCCGCGGGCTTGTGCCACATCTGGTCGGCGAGGTCGGGGTTGGCGGCGTCCACGCCGGTGTCCACCACCGCGACGATCTGCTCGTCAGGGTCGCTATCCACCTGCTGCTCCAAGACCGCGTCGAAGTCGATGCCGGCGTCGTCGTCATAGAGGGAGTACTGCCAGCCGGTCAGCGTGTCGGCCGTGGAGCCGGTCGAGGCGACGCCCATGGCGTAGCTGGGCTGGGCCGCGATCACGCCGTCGACCTGCTCGAGCTCCGCGACGAGGTCCCAGGGGTCCGCGCCCGCGCGCTCCACGAGCGCGATGCGGACGTCCTCGCCCGTGGGGACCGCGGAGCCGTCGGCGTCGGAGGAGTCGGCGCCGAGGCTGCGCGAGGGCGGCCGGGCGTCGACCTGCTCGTCGACCACGGAGAAGTCCCAGGTCTCCGCCACCGTGAAGCCGGCGTCGGAAAGCGGGGCGGCCTCGTCGGGCGCGCTGCGGAAGCGGACGCCGGACGAGGCCTGCTCGCCCACGCGGTAGAGCACGAGCGCCCGCCCCGGTATCGGCTGGGGATCCTGCGCCTCCGACGACGCCTCCTCGACCGCCTCGATCGACCCGTCGCCGAACCCGAGCGGCAGGAGCCCCTCCTCGGCGGCGTAGCCGATCGCCGGCACTGCGCCCGCAAGCGCCAGCGCGGCGACGGCCCCTATCATCCTGTGGACTGCGCGCATACGCGACACCCCCGTCATCGCATAGTGAAGACCCGACCCGGCGCACCTCAGCCGGCGCGCACGAACCCAATATATCCGATGGAGTGGGTGATATTATCCTCGAGTCCGTGGGGCGCAGCCGTCACGTGCCGGAACGCGCCCTGCCGTCGAGGGCGGCTCCCACCGCCGGGAACGGGTGCATCCGAGAACGGGCCCGCTCTTGGGAACGGGACCCGCGGCAGACGACCCGGACAGCCAGGCTGGCTGCCAGGTGCATCCGGCAGACGGCTCGACCGCCCGGTCCGCCTGACGGGCGCGCCCGTCCGCGGCGGTGGATGGCGAGCGGCCGCCCGAGTCTCCCCGGACGGCCGCTCCGCGCAGGCTACTTCACCACGACGAGCTCGTAATCGCTCGTCCCCAGCCCGATCTTCTCGGCGTGCTCGATCATCGAGCGCCAGTTGGTATCGGGATGCGTCATGTTGAAGTGATCGTGCTCGCAGCGCTCGGGCACGCCGCCGGCGGCCTCGAGCTTCGCCCGCATGTCGGTGAGCTCGGTGTCGGGCAGGGCGGGAGCCGCGAGCGCCATGTCGATGCACGCCTGGTCGATGGCGACCGGGTCGAAGCTCGCGAACATGCCCAGGTCGGGCACGATTGGCGTGTCGTTCTCCGCATGGCAGTCGCAGTTGGGCGAGATGTCGATGGCCAGCGAGATGTGGAAGCTCGGACGGTCCTGCACCACGGCCTGCGTGTACTCGGCGATCTTGTAGTTGAGCACGTCGACCGCCTGGTCGTAATCCGGCTCGATGGCGTCCTGGTTGCAGGCGCCGATGCAGCGGCCGCAGCCCACGCAGCGGTCGTGGTCGATGCTCGCCACCGGCACGGTCACGACCTTGCCGCTCGCCAGCTCGCGCTCACGCGTCCCCTCGAAGCTGACGGCCCCGTGCGCGCAGATGCGCTCGCAGGCGCGGCACCCGATGCAGGACTCCGCGGTGACGCTCGGCTTGCCGGCCGCATGCTGCTCCATCTTCCCGGCGCGGCTGCCGCCGCCCATGCCGAGGTTCTTCATGCAGCCGCCGAACCCGGCCTGCTCATGGCCCTTGAAATGGGTGAGACTGATGACGACGTCGGCGTCCATCAGGGCGTGCCCGATCTTGGCCTCCTTCACGTACTCGCCGTTCTTCACCGGCACGAGCGCCTCGTCGGTGCCCTTGAGGCCGTCGGCGATGATCACATGGCAGCCGGTGGCATAGGGCGTGAAGCCGTTCTGATAGGCGCAGTCGATGTGCTCGAGCGCGTTCTTCCGGCTGCCCACGTACAGCGTGTTGCAGTCGGTGAGGAAGGGCTTGCCGCCCAGCTCCTTGACCACGTCGGCCACGGCGCGCGCCCAGTTGGGCCGCAGGAAGCTCAGGTTGCCGAGCTCCCCGAAGTGGATCTTGATGGCGACGAACTTGTTGTCGAAATCGATCTGGTCGATGCCGGCGCGGCGGATGAGGCGCTTGAGCTTGTCGACCTGGCTCTCGCGGCCGTGGCTGCGCAGGTCGGCGAAGTAGACCTTGGCAGGCGCGGCGGATGCGGGGGTCTTGGACATGTGGCGTCCTTTCTTCTTGGGAACAGGCGTACCGCATTGTAGGGGTTCGAGCTCGCTCCACGTCAAGCGGATATCGCCCGAGGGGCGCCGCGCCGGCTCCGCCACGGGCCCGCGGCAGCCTCGCCGCGGTGCCGGCGGTCCCGACCGCCGCGGTGCGGACGCCAGATGCGCCCGACCCCGACGGCGGGCCTGCACGGCGGAGCCGTCCCCGACGGCGGGCCTACGCGGCAGGGCCGTCCCCGACGGCGGGCCCCGACCCGACCGCCATGCCCCACCTCGGCTCATCACCGTTTCATGACATACGGGACCCGAGCGCTTACGCAACGATGACCGCCGCGGCATCGTCCTATGACGGCCGCATGGGATAAACAGCAGGGTTGCCCGCACCCCTCCCCGACCTCCCCTGCTGCGGGGAGGGGCCCGGGCACCCGCTTCATCCAATGACGAAAGGAGAGCTATGGAACAGCAGCAGACCTCCGGCGTCTCGCGCCGCGGGTTCATCAAGCTCGTCATGACCGCGGGCCTGGGCCTCGCCGCGCAGGGTGCCCTCAGCCCCTCGATCGCCTGGGCGCAGGACACGGGCCTCTCCCGCGAGGGCGTGCGCGCACGCTTCCTCATCGGGTCGGACCTGCACATCCAGAGCGGCATCGGCGGCACCGAGGGCCGCGACGCCGACCTCAAGCTGCAGTTCGCGTTCGACACCATCTACGCGCTCGACCCGCAGCTCGACGCCTTCTGCCTTGTGGGCGACATCACCGACAACGGCCGCACGGAGCAGTACGAGCACCTCATGGAGCTCATCGACGACCCGGAGCACAACGTCGGCTACAACGGCGGGGCGGGCCGCACGCAGATGATCCTGTGCCAGGGCAACCACGAGACCTACGACCCCGGCGTGTCCGCCGCGCCCGAGCGCTTCGCCACCTACACCGGCCAGCAGGCCAACAAGGTGGTCGACGTCAACGGCGTCAAGGTCATCACCATGGGCCCGCGCGGGGCGAGCGACGGCGACTACCGGCCCAACTACGACTGGTTCGTCGAGCAGCTCGAGAACGAGGTCGGCGGGAGCAGCGAGCCGTTCCTCGTGCTCACCCACCATCAGATGCAGGGGACCTCCTACACCTCTCCCGAGTGGCACGGCAACTTCGGCCAGGGCAGCGACACGGACTTCGCCCGGCTCATAGGCGGCTACCCCAACCTCATCCAGGTCTCCGGCCACAGCCACGCCACCCTCGAGGACGAGCGCTCCATCAGCCAGGACCTGGGCTTCACGGCCATCCAGGACTCCACCATCGGCGCCTATTACGAGAACGAGACCGGCAAGGTCGACCCCGACTCCGGCGACGGCGCCTCGGTCCCGCCGCAGACCTCCGACGCCTACACCGAGGGCAAGAGCATCCAGGAGGCCTCGCAGTGCGTGATCGTCGACGTCATGGAGGATGACACGGTCCGCGTGTACCGCGTCTCGCTCGTGCGCAGCCGCGTCGAGGGCGAGGGCACGGTCTACCTGTACGACCCGTGGGTGCTCGACATCCCCAGCATGGTGCGCGCGCAGGGCAACCTGTCCGACACCGAGACCTGGCGCTACACCTCGGCCCGCGAGTCCACCGCGGCGCCGAGCTTCCCCGAGGGCGCGCAGGTGACCGTGGGCGAGGTCACGAACACCTCCGCGACCGTGAGCTTCCCGTCCGCCCGGCCCGGCAGCGACAGCGGCCTCGACCTGGTGCACGAGTACAAGCTCGTCGCCAAGGCGGAGGACGGCACGCAGGTGGTCAAGCGCGTCTTCTCCGATTACTACCGTCCGGCGGCCTACATCCGCGACACCTGGAACGTGCTGGTCAAGGGGCTTGCCGCGCAGACCACCTACACCATGAGCGTCTTCGCCCAGACCTCGTGGAACAAGGAGGCCGGCAGCGAGGGCTCCGGCACCTGGGCCGACGCGACCGAGCCGGCGCCCAACTCGACCTCCGCACCGATCGTGAGCGCCGCCTTCACCACCGGCAGCGCGCCGGAGCGCCCGCGCGCGATCCTGGACATCGACTACCGCTCCGGCGAGACGGTCGACGCGATGGGCCACACGCCCAACCGCGAGCAGGGCATGGGCCTCGTGGAGGACGAGGAGCTCGGCTACCAGGCGCTCGAGGCCGACGGCGAGACCGGCTGGGGCTACCTGCTGGACGCCGACGACTACGAGCAGTTCGCCGGCGCCTACACGCATGAGTGCCTGTTCAAGCTGGTGGACAACCAGACCGACCAGTGCGTCTTCTCCAACCAGCAGAGCGCGGGCGCGGGCTTCGAGGTGGAGAACGGCAACCTCGAGTTCTGGTACAACGGCGAGGGCGGACGCGTCATCCTGGGCACGCCGGTCGAGACCGGCCGCTGGGTGCACGCCGTGGCGACCTACGACGGCGAGACCGTCGCGCTCTACGTCGACGGCGAGCTGGCCGACAGCGCGGCGGCGGGCCGCCTGAACGTGCCGAGCCCCAAGCGCTATTACGTGGGATCCGACGTGAGCAGCTCCAACATGCCCGAGATCTGCTGCGCCGCGGGCACCCGCGTGGCCCTCGCCCGCCTGTTCCCCTATGCCATGACGACCTCGCAGGTCTCGACGGCCTACGCCGCCGCCCAGCTCGCCCCGGCGCCCGAGCGCCTGCTCGACGTCGACTTCTCCGTCGCCGGCTCCGCCGACGCGGTGGCCGACGCCGCCGGGCACGAGGCCGTCCGCACCGACCTCGCCGCGGGCGCCGCGCTGGCGGTCGACGAGACGCTCGGGAAGACCGTCTTCGAGGGCGACGGCGCGAGCGCGTTCGGCTTCCGCTTCACCGAGGACGACTACGCCTACCTGGGCAACGAGCATGCGCTCGAGTGCGTGTTCCTGGTCGCCGACGACCAGGCCGACCAGTGCTTCCTGTCCAACCAGCAGGTCGCCGGCGACGGCCTCGAGGTCGCGGGCAACGCCGACACGCGCGGCAAGATGGCGTTCTGGTTCAACTCCGTCGACTCCGGCACCCCCAAGCCCGCCGGAGCGGTGAGCACCGGCGTCTGGCACCACGCGATGGGCGTCTACAGCTGCGGGACCGTGCGCTTCTACCTGGACGGCAAGCTGCAGGAGGAGCTCGACGCGCGCGGCGGCATGGTCGTGCCCGCTGAGGGCGCCCGCGCGTTCTACGTCGGCGCCGACGTCACGCCCGACGGCGGCGGCGACCTCTTCATCCGCGAGGGGGCCAAGATCGCCTCGGCGCGCATCTGGAGCAAGGCGCCCTCGAGCGAGCGCGTGGCCGAGCTCGCCGCGGGATTCCCGGTGGCCCCGGGTTCCGAGGAGGAGACCTTCACGGTGACCTACGCGTGGGCCGGCGACGCGCCGAGCGGCGTCGAGCTCCCGGTCGACGGCACCGCGTACGCCGCGGGCGACACCGTGTCGCTGCCCGCTTCCCCCGTCGCGGGCGCCACGGTCGCCGGCGAGCGCGACGGCGTCTCGGGTACCTGGACCTTCACCGGCTGGGACCATGAGGACGGCTTCGCCATCGAGGAGGACACGGTCGTGACCGGCGCATGGAGCTTCGAGGCGGATGGCGACGGGACCGGCTCCGGCGGCGGGACCGGGTCCGGGTCCGGTTCGGGCACTGGTGACGGCGACGGTTCCGGGTCCGGCACGGGCGAGGACAAGGGTTCCGGCTCGCCCCTCCCGCAGACCGGCGACCTCTCCGGCCTGCTCGGCGGCCTGAGCGCCGCGCTGGGAGCGGCCTCCCTGGGCGCCGCGGGCATCATCTCCCGTCTCAAGGCGGCAGCCTCCGGAACCGGTGAGCCCATCGACGAGGATGAGGAGCTGTAGCACCCGGCATCCCGCCTTTTGCACCCGGTATTCAGCCTGCTGCAGCAGACACCCCTCTCGTTGCAGCCGGTATTCCGCCCGCTGCAGTCGGAAGCCCATCTGTGGCAGCCGGCACCCCGCCTTTTGCACCCGGCATCCCGCCTGCTGCAGCAGACACCCCGCCATCCGGGGGACCGGGCCTCGATAGACCCCCTTCCTCAACGTGCCCCGCCGCGCCGTCCGCGCGGCGGGGCGCCGCTTTGTCGCGCCCGCACCGGCCGCGCCGCTCGATTTCCTCGCATCGGCGGCTACGGACCGGGGCCGCGTCGTTCGTTTTCCGGTTCATGGCAGCGGAACGCCGTTTGGGGGAGGGTCATCCTCCCAGACGAGCGCGCCCGGGGCCCGAAGAGCCGACCGACCGTCGGCGCTGCCCTCGCGTGGCGCCGCAAGAGCCACCCAGCGCGTCCGCCTTGACCGTCAGGTCCGTTGTAAACGGACATGCACGGGAGTTCGAGCGCACAGCGGGGGCGGCGCGGGCTCATCGACCGCCGGCGGGGCGGGGCGACCCTCCCCCAAACGGCGAAAATGCGCCATGAACCAGAACACGAACGAAAAAAGGGGGGGGCACGGGGCCCGCGATCGACGCCCGGGCACGCCGTTGCGCGGCGGCCCTGCCTATGAGACGGGCGCGAACGGCCGGATCGGGACGGGATGGGCCTCACGAGCCGGCGGGGCAGGGCGGCGGCCTCGCACTTGGACAGCACGCCGTTCGCCACGGAGCGGACCGACCCGCGCGCGGGCACCCCACCCGACGGGACCAGCACCTCCGACGACGACGCCGACCGGCCCTGCGCGGACCGCCCCGTCCTCGGAACGGCTCCGCCTAGCGCTTGCGGGTGGCGGCAAGCCCGATCGAGGCGATCGCCGCGGCGAACAGCGCGGTCACACCCATCCCGCACCCTACGCGAGCCAGCACGTCAGCCGTGACGACGGGCGTCGTGAGCGCGGCGGACACCGCCTCGTTCGTCCAGAACGCCGGCGAGAAGCGCGCCGCGGCCTGCACCTCGGACCCCATGAGGGAGAGGGGTACCCACGCCCCGCCCAGGAACGACATCACCATGCCCCCGATGTTGCCGAGCGCGTTCAGGCCATCCTCCGTGACGCCCAGCTGCGCCAGCGTGAACGCCAGCGACAGCGGTACGAGCGCGAACACGAGCATGGACGCCAACGCGAGCGCTACCTGCGCCGGAGCCAAGACGGCGATCCGCAAGCCCCCGGACAGAAGGCCCACCGCACTCGCCACGACCCACACCGCCACCGTCAGCACCAGGCACGCCAAGAAGACGTGCATGCTCACCCTGCGGGGTCGCGCCGGCGAGCCGAGCATGCGGCTCCGCAGGTCGGGCGCGGACATCTTGGAGAAGACTAGGCCCACGCACACGATCACCGAGCACATGAGCGTGTAGGTGGTGAAGCTCAGATAGGACTGGAACGGATAGGCGGCTCCATAGGAGACCTCGCCGGCCTCCACCTGGATGCCCGCACGCACTCCCGACGCATCGGCGACCAGGTCGACGACCGCATCCATGTCCGCGTCCGGCTCGAGCGCCGCCGCGGCCCCCGCGAGGGACACCCAGCGCAGGGCCTGCTGCTCCGCCAGCGCCGCAGCCTGCGTGTACCCGCCGTACGCCACCTCGATCGAAGGCAGGTCGTCCCCGGCGCGTGCCGCGTCGAGCAGCGCGTCCCCGAACCCCTCGGGCACCACGACCGCCACGTTCGCCTGGCTCGTCGCCAAGGCGTCCTGCAGCGCGAAGGACTCGTCGCTCACATCGACCACATCGTTCTGGGTGGCGAGGTGATCGCGAAGCGCACGGGAGAGCTCGGAGTCGTCCCGGTCGACCACGGCGATACTGGCCCGCGCGGGCTCGTAGGTTTCGGCGGCCTCGTCGACGTACACGGCGCTTCCCGTGATGAACGACCCGATCGCCGAGAGGAACAGGACGTAGACGCCGAGGTAGATGGGATGCCTCAACACTATGGAGAGGGCGGTCCTAAAGATGCGCATGGCGTTGCCTCCGGAACAGCGGGGCCGCGAGGCCGAACAGCAGCGCACCGAACGCCAGGCAGGCGAGCAGGCGCGCGGCGAAGGGCGCGAGCGACTCGTAGTAGTACAGGCTGTAGAACAGGTCGCAGACGAGCCGTACGGGATTCACCCAGGTGGACAGGGGCACCGCGCGGGCGATCGAGTCGGCGAGCTCCATGACCGGTTTCCCGTAGAGCCCCGCGAACACCGAGAGCACGCAGGTGAGACCGGTCAGGATGCCCGACCCGGTCGACACTCCGCCGCGCAACGGCAGCGAGGCGATCAGGGCGCCCAGACCGCTCGCCAGGCAGGAGCCCGCGGCGACCCCCAGCAGGCACAGCCCCTCGCGCCCCTGGAAGTCGATCCCCGCCGCGAAGCGGATGTAGAAGAACGCCGCGGTCAGGAAGGCGAAGGCCAAAAGCCAGGAGGCGAGCAGGGCGCCCGCGAGCTGGCGGATGCGGCTCACACCGGCCACGCACCGCCGCGCCGCGGTCATGGAGACCGTGGGCTGCAGCGACGCCACGGCGATCACAGACAGCTGGGCGGTGAACATGACCGCCATGCCGAGCAGCGCGTAATAGTACCGGATGGTGTCGTCGGGCGTCCCGCGGGTGGGCGAGATGCGCTCCGAGTCCGCCGAGAGGGATAGGGCGCGCGCCACCGCCGCAGGGTCGGACAGCGATGCGGGATCCTCCTCGGCGATCCGCTCGATCAGCGCGCGGGACTGCGCGTACGAGCTCGCGATCGACTCGAGGATAGAGCGGTTCACGCCGTAGGCTCCCCCTCGGTCGCGCTGACGGGCGGCCGACGACCTGGAAGCCACGGTCAGCGAGACCTCACCGGATGCGTCCACGGAGAACACGCCGTCGACCTCGCCGGACTCGAACAGCTCCTCGGCCTGCTGCCGGTCGTCGGCGCGGACGACCGAGAGCAGGGCGAACCCGTCGTCAGGGTCCGCGGCGGCGGAGCCGTCGGACACCGAGCCGTCGCCGGCACCCTCCGCGCCGGCGAGCGCGTCGACCACCTGCGCGAAGGGGGATGCGTCCCACGCCTCGTCCGCCACCACGGCGACGGGGACCGCATCGATCGAGCCGTCGCTGCGCATGCTCGAGAACATGAATACGAACAGCGTCGCCATGAGCACGGGGAACGCGAGGGTCCAGATGAGCGCCGCCGGCGTCCGCAGGAGCGCGACGAGCGTCGCTTTGAAGGTACTGCCCACGACTGCCTCCTAATCGCGCAGCTCACGGCCGGTGAGCTCAAGGAAGACGTCGTTCAGCGTCGGCGGCTCCGCGTACACGCGCCCCAGGGTCAGGCGGGCAGCCCCCAGCACGCCGAGCACGTCGGTCAGGTTGTGCGGGCTCGCCTCGCAGCGGACGGTGAGGATCTGCCCCGCGTGCCCCGCCTCGAGCACGTGCGGCAGGGCGCGCAGGCGCGCGATGACCTGCTGCGGCACCTCGGCCACCTCGATCTCTATGCGCTCGCCCGTCTTGACCATGCGCTTGAGCTCGTCGTTGGTGCCCTGGGCGAGCACCCGGCCCCCGTCCATGATCATGATGCGGGTGCAGATCCGCTCGACCTCCTCCATGTAATGACTGGTATACACCACGGTCGCCCCCTCATCGCGCAGCCCCGCGATCCCGTCGAGGATCGCGTTGCGGCTCTGCGGGTCCACCGCGACGGTCGGCTCGTCGAAGAAGATGAGCTCGGGTTTGTGCGCGATGCCGCAGGCGATGTTCAGGCGGCGAAGCAGGCCGCCCGAGAGCTTCTTGGGTCGGAACGAGGCGAACTCCTCGAGGCCGACGAACTCGATCGCCTCGTCGACGAGCGCGCGCCGGCGGCGGGATTCGGGCACGTACAGGGAGCAGAAGAGGTCGATGTTCCCGCGAACCGTGAGCTCCTCGACCACCGCCACCTGCTGCGGCACGATCCCGATGCGGCGCTTCAGGTCGTAGCGCACGGGCGTCATGTCCTCGCCGAACAGGCGGATGGAGCCGCGGTCATAGGAGAGCAGCTGCAGCATGCAGTTGATGGCGGTGGTCTTCCCGCTGCCGTTCGGACCCAGCAGCCCGAAGATCTCGCCGGGGGCGATGTTCAGGTCGAAGTGGTCGAGCGCGATGAGGTCGCCGTAGCGCTTCACGAGCCCCTCGACCGCGATGATGTCCATGGTTCCTCCCTTCGGGCGCCCCTCTCCCGGATGGGCGCCGGCGAGCGCGCCCCGTCAGGGAGGACGGGCGCGCGCCGTACCGGACGGACGCTGGCACCATGCTGGGATATCGGAGGCGGAAACGCCAGTGACAAATGTCATGATTTTCATTTCCGCAGATAGGACGCCTGTCGGACGATTCCCGCACGGACCGGGCGCCGACGCGGTCTGATACCATGGGTCGCATGGAACGCACGATCGACAAGCTCATCGTCTTCGCCATCTGCCTCGCCGGGCTCGCCCTGGGCGGATGGGGCGGGACCGTCCCCCTGTCCGAGGGGACGGCGGGGGCCGTCTGCGTCTCGACCGCGCTCGTCGCCGTATGCGCCGGCGCGCTCGCCGAAGCCCTCCCCGACCGCATCCGGCCGGCGGCGCCGGTCCTTCTCTGCGCGACGGCGCTGGTTTCCCCCTGCGGGGCGGCCTTCCTGCCGCTCGCCTGTTACGACGCCATGCGCGAGCTGCACCGCGGCGGCTTCGGGCACGCCGTCGCCGCGGCACCCGGCGCGGCGTTCGCCGCATCGCTCGCCCTCTGGTCGCCGAACGTCGCGGCGGCGGCGCTCACCGCGGCATCCTGCGCCGCGGGAGCGCTGCTCTCGGCGCGCACCAACCGTCTGCTCGCCCGCCTGGACACCCTGCACCGGCTGCGGGACGACATGACGGTGCGGACCTGGGACCTGCTCGACCGCAACCGCGACCTCGAGGAGCGCCTGGTCCGCGCCGACGGGGGCGGTCCGGGCGGCGCAGGAGACGGTTCCCCGGCGGATGAGGAGATACCCGCGCGCCCCGCGGGCTTCTCATGCCTCAGCGACCGCGATTTCGAGGTGGCCCGGCTCATCGCCGAGGGCCTCGACAACCGCGAGATCGCCGCGGCGGCGTATCTGAGCGAGGGGACCGTGCGCAACCACATCAGCTCGATCCTGACGAAGCTCCAGCTCAAGAACCGAACGCAGATCGCCATCGCGTTCTGGCGCGGTTAGCTGCGCGCCCGGGGACACCGTTGCGCGGCGGCATCCGATGCGGCCCCGCCGTTGGGAACGGCTGAACGGCGGCCACGGACCGGGGTCTCATCGTTCGTATTCCGGTTCATGGCGCATTTTCACCGTTTGGGGGAGGGTCGCCCCGCCGCGCCGGCGGCCGGCGGGGCGAAGGCGCCCCTCCTGCGCGGTCGGGCGCCCGTTTCTGTCCGCTTAAAACGGACCGGTCAGCCAAAGCGGACGACCCGCATGGGCCCCTGCAACGCCACATGCGGGGGCTGGCGGCGGTCCGACGCCGGCGGGGCGGGGCGACCCTCCCCCAAACAGAGATTTTCTGCCATGAACCGGAACACGAACGAAAAACAGGGGGCACGGGACCTGCGATCGACGCCCGGGGACGCCGTTTCGCGGCGGCCCGGCCTGCACCGGGCGCCGCGCCGCGCGCGCTACAACTGCGCGAGGGCCTCCTGCAGCACCTCGCCGTCGGCGCGGCAGGGCTCGGGGCCGTTCTTGCGCAGCATGCGGGTCTCGTGGCCCTTGCCCGTCACCACGACCACTGCGGGGCGCGTCGTCTCGCGCACGCAGGTGCGGATGGCGCGCTCGCGGTCGAGCTCGATCTGCCAGTTGTCGTTCCCCTGCTCGCTCACCACGCGCGCGATGGTGGCGCAGATGTCGGCCGGGTCCTCGGGGCCAGGGTCGTCCTCGGTGATCACGATGCGGTCGGCGTACTTGCCCGCCGCGACCCCCATGGTCTCGCGGCGGTCGACGCCTTTGCCGCCCGTCGCGCCGAAGACGACGGCGATCTCGCGGTCGGGGTAGTTCTCGCGCAGGTCGGTGAGCATGGTCTCCAGGCTCATGCCGTTGTGGGCGAAGTCGACGACGCCGATGATGAGGCCGGATGCGCTCGGGTAGAGCTCCATGCGGCCCGGGACGCGCAGCCGCTCGAACCCGTGGACGACCGCCTCGCGCTCGATGCCCAGGGCCTCCGCGCAGGCGACGGCGCCCAGCGCGTTGGAGACGTTGAACTTGACCGGGGTCGCGATGAGCATCTCATCGGTGAACCGCGGCGTGCGCACCCGGGCGACGATGCCGCGCTCCGTGTGCACGAGCCCGTCGGCGAACACGTCCGCGGAAGGATCTACCATGGAATAGGTGATCACCCGCTCGCAGGGCGCGGCCGCCTCGAGGACGCGCTCGACATGGTCCATGTCGAGGTTCACCACCGCGATGCGGCTCTGGGCGAACAGCTTGAGCTTGCTTGAGAAGTAATCCTCGAAGCTCGGATGCTCGATGGGCGAGATGTGGTCCTCGCCGATGTTGGTGAAGGCGCCCACGGCGAACTCGACGCAGGCGGTGCGGTCGTACTTGAGCGCCTGGCTCGAGGCCTCCATCACCACGTGCTCGATACCGCTCGCCGCGGCGTTGGCGAGCTGGCGCTCCAGCTGGAACGCCTCAGGCGTCGTGAGCTTCGAGATCCCCGCGTCCACGCCGTCGTCGAACTCGATGCTGGAGAACAGCCCGGCCGCGTGGCGCCCGGCGCGGCGCGCATGCTCGTCGAGCACGCTCTTCAGATAGTAGGCGCTCGTGGTCTTCCCCTTGGTGCCCGTGAACGCGCACACCTTCACGCGCCCGGAGGGGTGGCCGTACGCGAGGTCGGCCGCGACGCCGAGCGCGCGGCGGATGTCGGACACGAGCAGGCAGGGCGCCTCGACCCCGTAGTCGGTCTCCGACAGGTAGGCCACGGCGCCAGCCTCGAGGGCGGACAGCAGGTACTCGCGCTTGAAGGCTGCTCCCTTGCAGGCGAACAGCGTTCCCGGACGGGCCTCGCGCGAGTCGTCGGTCGCGAAGGAGACCTCCAGGTCGCCGCAGCCATCGGGGCGCGACGCGAGGACCCCCGCTTCGGAGAGCGCGGCGATGTAGCGGTCGAGCGGGTAGGTGTTCTGGACGGCAGCGGCCATATGCGGTGCTCCTCACGAATCGGGTGCGCCCGCCGCGCGGCGCGGGCGGGCATCGGTCACATCGTAGCCGGATTCGCCGGCAGGGTACGGTTCTCGAGAAAGACTCCGCAGTTTGCGGGCCGCGGGTCGAGGAGGCGGCCAGGCGATGGGAGGACCGCGGACCGCCACCGGCCGTCGCAGCGAGCCGCGGGCCGCCGACGGCCGTCGCAGCCGGGCACCGCGCCCGCGCAACCCTAACCCTTCATCGCCTGCGGGCGGGCGGGGGCGAGGAGCCGGGCGGTCATGCTATCCTGTCCTCGAGGGAACCACCGATCAATCGCTCCCGCGCCCTGCGCGCCCGGCGAGGCGGATGCGGGCGAGGGCGAGGACGGTACGGCCGACCTGCGCTGATGCGGCCCGAGCGCATATGCGCCCGTCACGGGGCACCGGCTGCGGAGCCGACCGGCGCTCCCCGGACGTTCGCGAACCGACGAAGGGCCTCCCATGCCTTCTCCACATCCCGCAACCGGCTCCCGCAGGGCGCTGGGATCGCTTCTCATCGCGGCGCTCCTCGCGTTCGTCGCGCTTGCAAGCGGTTGCACCGCATCCGGCGACGACGGCGCCTCCTACACGCTCGTCGAGGACGGCAAGCTCACCGTGGCGAGCGACCTCGCCACCCCTCCGTTCGAGTACACCGAGTCGGACGGTACCCCGCAGGGGTTCACCGTCGAGCTGATGGGCATGATCGCCGAGGAGATGGGGCTCGAACTCAACTACCTCCCGGCTCAGCAGTTCGACACCATCATCCCCATGACCCGCCAGGGCGTCACCACCGACGTGGGCGCGTGCAACATCACCATCACCGACGAACGCCTGCAGGAGGTCGATTTCGCCGACCCCTACATGGACTCCAACCAGGGCGTCGCCACCGTCACGGGAGGCGGCTACGACACCGTCGACAGCCTGAACGCCGCGGGGGTGCGCATCGCCGTGCAGGCGGGCACCACCTCCGAGCAGTGGGCGATCGAGCACCTCCCCAACGCCGAGACGGTCACCTTCAGCGACTGGACCGCCGCCTTCACCGCCGTCATGAGCGGCCAGTGCGAGGGCGTCGTCTGCGACCTGCCCGTCGAGCAGTGGATGGTCTCCAACTCCTTCACCGGCATGCAGATCATCGAGGAGATCCCCACCGGCGAGCAGTTCGGCATCGCCGTGAGCAAGGACAACCCGGGCCTCACCGAGTCGATCAACGAGGCGCTCGCCGACATCCGCGCCGACGGCCGCTACGACGCCCTGTACGAGGAGTGGTTCGGCGTGGCGCCGAGCTCCGATGCGGGCGGGGCCGGGCAGGGCGGCGACGGCAGCGCGTCGACCGACGCGGGCGAGTCCCTCGTCGTCACCAGCGCATCCGCGAAGTCGAACGAGGACGGCGGCACGTCGGTCCTCGGCGGCATCGCCACCCGGCTGACCTGGGAGGCGACGACCGGGGCGACCGAGCAGGTGAGCTCGATCCGCCTCACCCTCCCCGAGGGCGGGAGCTTCCAGGACTCCCAGGCGACCGTCGTCGCCGTCGAGGACCTCACCCGCACCGAGCTCGACGTCGAGGCGAGCATCGTCGACTCCTCGCTCCTCATCGAGTTCTCCGAGCCGGTCCCGGGCGGGACGCAGCTGAGCGTCGAGGTCGAGGGCGTCGTGTTCCCGAGCGCCGCCGGCGCCTACACGGTCACCGGAACCTACACGACATCCGACGGGGCCGAGCTCGACCTGCCCGAGAGCCCCACCATCGCCGTCTCCGAGAGCACCTTCGTGCAGGCAGCGGTCCAGTGGCTCGACGGGCAGCCGTGGGTCGACGCCTGGAACGCCAACCCCTTCCTCGGGATGTTCCTGCGCCCCCAGTACATCGTGACCTCGCTCGCCTCACTGTTCCAGGGCTGGGGCACCGCGCTGCTCGTCACGGCGATCGGCTTCCCGCTCGCCGTCCCCATCGCCCTGCTCTTCGCCTTCATGAAGATCAGCCGTCGCCGCTACCTGCGCGGCATCGCCGTCACCTACATCAACCTGCTGCGCGGCACCCCGCTGTTCCTGCAGATCTACATCGCGTTCTTCGGCTTCCCCATGCTCGGCTTCAACCCGCCGACCATCCCGCTGGGCATCGGCGTGCTCGCCATCAACTGCTCGGCCTACCTCGCCGAGATCTTCCGCGCGGGCATCGAGTCCATCCCCAAGGGGCAGTACGAGGCGGCGCGCTCGCTCGGCATGACCTGGGGCCAGACCATGGCGCTCATCATCCTGCCGCAGACCGTCCGCCGCGTCATCCCCACCATGACGAGCGAGTTCGTCATGCTCTACAAGGACACCTCGCTGCTGTCCAGCGTCGGCGTCATGGAGCTCATGATGTTCTCGCGCAACCTGACCACCACGACGGGCAACATCACGCCCTACATCGTCGCCGCCCTGTACTACCTGGTCGTCACGGTCCCGCTGATCCGCGTGGTGACGAAGGTCGAGAAGCGCATGGTGTAGGCCGGGGCGCGGCCCGCAGAGCGGGAGCGACCACAGAGCCCAAAGCAGGCGCAGGGCGCGACCCATCGCCGCAGGTCGCGGGCCGGCGTTCCGGAACCCGGCCCCCAGGGCAGCAACGGTCTGGCCCGAAGCCCGGCCCGAAGGGCGCGGCCCTCAAAACGCGCAGTGCCGTGACACGGAAGGCGTCACGGCACCGATATCTCTGCTTTCATCTGGAAACGGGAGCGGAACCGGGGCGCCGTCCCCGAGGCCCCGACCGGTTCCCGTCGGCTTGCCGGCTTACTCCTCGGTCGCCTGCCCGGCCGCCTGCTCAGCCGCCTGCTCGGCGGCCTTCTTGGCAGCGGCCTTCTTGGCCATCGCGGCGGCGACGCGCGCCTGCTGCTCCGGCGTGAGCTCCCGCTTGGGCTTCGCGGCGGCGCCGGCCCCCGCATCGCCCTTGCCCGCTGCGGCGGCCTTCCCCGCAGCGGCCTTCCCGGCTGCCGGCTTGGCCGGCTTGGCGGGCATGTCGCGATGCATCGTGGTCGTGGTGAGCTCGGTCGCGGCGGGCGTGCAGTGGACGTCCATCGACAGGCAGTGCTTCGGGCAGTCGTGCACGCACGACGCGCACTGGATGCAGCGGTACGGGTCGATGGTCCAGTTGCCCTCCTTGCGGTCGACCGCGATGGCGCCCACCGGGCAGACGCGCTGGCACATGCCGCACATGATGCACGCCTCGACGTCGTTCACCACATGCCCGCGCATGGCGGGGAACAGGCGCTCGATATCGCGCTTCTCATACGGGTAGCGCACCGTCGCCGGCTTGGAGAACAGCGAGCGCATCGTCATCTTCGCGAGCTTGAAAGATCCCATGCGTCCTCCCCTAGCGCTCCGTGCAGCTGATGCACGGGTCGATCGTCAAGATGATCATGGGCACGTCGGCCAGGTCCACGCCCTGCAGGGCGCGCACCATGCCCGCGAGGTTCTGCGAGGTGGGCGTGCGCAGACGGAAGCGATCCAGGTACTTGGTGCCGTTGCCGCGCACGTAGTAGAACGCCTCGCCGCGCGGCTGCTCGATCAGCACGTGGGCGCGGCCCTCCGGCGGCACCACCTTGGGGCCGGGCTTCCCGCCGATGCCGTCGTGCGGGATCTTGGCCACGAGCTCCTTGATGATGTCGATCGCCTGGTAGACCTCCTCGCAGCGGACCTTGCAGCGGGCATAGCAGTCGCACTCCGTGGAGATGATCGGCTCGAAGTGCTCGAGGTCGCCGTAGGCCCCGAACCCGGTCGAGCGCATGTCGTGCTCGATGCCCGAGCCCTTGGCGAACGGCCCGACCATGGAAAGCTCGAGGGCGTCCTCGAACGAGATGTAGCCCACCCCGCACAGGCGGCTGCGCACCGAATCGTCGTTCAGCATCGTGTCGACGATGATCTTGTACTCGCGGCGCAGGCCGTCGAGCTCCTCGCAGACATCGCGCAGCATCGCGTCGTCGATATCGTGCGCCATGCCGCCCACGATCACGATGGACAGGATGATGCGCCCGCCGCAGGTCCTCTGGAAGATGTCGAGGATGGTCTCGCGCAGGCGCCAGCAGTGGTTGAAGAGGCTCTCGAACCCGAAGCCGTCGGCGAGCAGGCCGAGCCACAGCAGGTGCGAGTGGATGCGCGAGAGCTCCTCGAGGATGGCGCGCAGGTAGTCGACGCGGCGCGGCACCTCGATCCCGAGCAGCTTCTCGGTCGCGGCGGCGTACCCGTAGCCGTGACCGAAGCTGCAGATGCCGCAGACGCGCTCCGCGACGTAGACGAACTGGTTGTAATCGCGCTTCTGGACGAGCTTCTCCAGGCCGCGGTGCACGAAGCCGATCTGAGGGATGGCCTCGACCACGTGCTCGTCCTCGACCACGAGGTCGAGGTGGACCGGCTCGGGCAGCACGGGGTGCTGCGGGCCGAACGGGATGACGGTACGGGTCGCCATGCGCTACTCCCCCTCCTTCTTGGCGCGCGCCTCGAGGGCGGCGCGGACCTTCGCGGCCTTCTCCGGATCCATGGCGGCGAGCTTGGCCTCCATCTTGGCGGCGCGCTCGGCCGCCGTGGGCTTGGGCGCCGGGGCACCCTCGGACGCATCCGACGCCGCCTTCGGGGCCATGGCGTCCACCGCCGCGACCGCCTTCGCATCGGCCGCCGCGCGGTCCTCGGTGAGGGCGCGCTCGGCGCTCGCGGCCTCGGCGGCCTCGCGCGCCGCCTTGGCCTCCTTGGCCGCCTTCGCCGCGCGCAGCTTCGCCGCCTTCTCGCGCTCGGCCTTCATCTCCGGGGTGATGACCGTCATGGGAGAGGTCTCGGCCAGGTTGAAGAAGTGCCCGCCGAAGTCGAGCTTCATGTTGATGAAGTTCACGCCGAACAGGTCGTGCGCCTCGTTCTCGTACGAGAAGGCCGCGAAGTACAGCCCCTGGATGGAGGGCACCTCGGCGTTCTCGGGCAGGCTCACGCACAGGTTGAGCGCGTTGTCCCGCGTCTCGTCGTAGAAGGTGTACACCAGGTCGATCCCGCCCTCGGGGAACTCGGCGCACAGCTGGATGAATCGCATGCCCTCGTGCTTCAGGGTCTGCACGCGGGTGAGCAGGTCGCCCAAGGGCGCGTCGACGAATTCGGTCGTGTACATCTACTCCCTCTCCTCCATGGCCTTGAGCCGTGCGTTCACCGCGTCGTCGTCGAGCAGGTCCTCCGGATCGGTCAGCACCTCGCCCGCCTCGATGCGGCGCGCCTTCTCGTCCAGGATCTCCACGCCCTTGAGCACAGCGTCGATGATGGTCTCGGGGCGCACGGCGCAACCCGGCGCGTAGACGTCCACCGGGATCGCCTTGTCCACGCCGCCGATGACGTTGTAGCAGTCGCGGAACACGCCGCCGGTGCACGCGCAGATGCCGCAGGCCACGACGACCTTGGGCTCGAGCATCTGGCTGTAGATGTGGCGCACCACGCGGATGTTCTGCGCGTTGATGGAGCCGGTCACCAGGAAGATGTCGGCGTGCTTGGGGTTGCCCGTGTTGATGATGCCGAACCGCTCGATATCGTACAGGGGCGTGAGCGAGTCGAGCACCTCGATGTCGCAGCCGTTGCAGCTCGACCCGTCATAGTGGATGAGCCACGGCGATTTGGATGAATATGCCATACCACTCGCTCCTTAGATAAACGGCGTGATGAGCACGTAGAACAGATTGACCACGCCCACGACGAGCGCCACGAGCCACGCGTACTTGAGGCAGTTCTGCCACTTGGTGCGCGCGAAGTTGTTGTCGATGGCGACCTCGAACAGCCAGGTGGCGGCGACCACCGCGACCGCCACGGGGATGGACGCCGGCGAGTCCCAGATGAAGAACATGCCCACCCACATGAGGAACAGCACGCTCTCGCACCAGTGCATGACCTCGATCTTGGCGAGCGTGCGGCCGGTCATCTCCGTCGTGATGCCCTTCAGCAGCTCCTGGTGCGCATGATGGCTGTACGACAGGTCGAACGGGGACTTGCGCAGCTTGATGGTGAGGATGAACAGCAGGCCGAGGAAGATGGGCACGAGGCTCAAGACGATGGGCTCCTCGAGGCTGAACAGCCGGGCGATGTCGAAGGACTGCGTGGCCGTGAAGAAGCCGACCGTCATGATGAGCAGCATGGGCTCGTAGGACATGACCTGCAGGCACTCGCGGTCGGCGCCGGAGTCGGCCCACGGGGAGCGCGAGGAGTACGCGGCGATGATGACGAAAAGGGTCGCGAGCGTCACCAGGAACACGCACATGAGCAGGTTGGAGCCGGAGACGAACATGCCGCCCGCCAGGATGCAGAACACGAGCGCGCAGGTGACGTAGGCCTCGTCGATGGCGTTCACGCTCGTCTGCTGCTTGCCGAGCAGCTTGCGCACGTCCCAGTAGGGCTGCAGCAGGCGCGGGCCCACACGGCCCTGCATGCGCGCGGAGACCTTGCGGTCGAGGCCGTCGAGCAGGCAGCCGAGCACCGGCGCGGCGACGCCGAAGGCCACCACGCCCAGGGCGATGCCCGGAAGGCCGGGGCCGACGAGCAGGACCTCGCGCTCGACGAAGAACGCGCCGCCGGTCAGAAGCTCGGGGTTGAAGATGAAGCACGCGGCGAAGGCCATGAGCACCACGGAGGTGCAGACGATGAGGCCCACGCGGGTGAGCGCCGCCTCCGGGAAGACGTCGTCGAGGTACCAGTTGCGCTTGGTGGAGCGCATGGTGCGGCCCATCGACCCCAGATACGAGCGGGAGTCGGCGTCGATGCAGCTACCGGAAAGGTAGACGTGCTGGCGGGCCTTGCTCGAACGGCCCCACGGCGTCAGCAGCACGATGGCGATGAACAGCACGATGGCGACCATGATGATCATGTTGTCGACGTCGATCAGGCGCGGGACCTTGTGGTAGGTGACCTCGAGGTACGGCCCGATCACGAGCTGGGAGATCACGGGGAGCAGCACGCAGCAGCCGATGAGCAGGGCGGAGATGAAGCCGATGGCGGTCCACTCGGTCCGGTGCACGCCGCCCTCGACGTTCTCGGCCTTCTGGGAGACGCCGGCGAGCTTGCCGAGCCACTTGGCCCAGAAGAAGAAGGTGGCCGCGGAGCCGAACGCCAGGAGGATGAGGAACACCACGTTGCCGGTCTCGGCGAAGGAGACGAGCGTCGCCCACTTGGAGATCAGCATGCCGAAGGGGGCCACGAACATGCCCATGATGCCGAGCATCATGAAGCGGGTGAGGTGCGGCAGGCGGCTGAACAGGCCGTCCATGTCCTCGATGTTGCGGCTGCCGATCCGGTGCTCGACCGTGCCCACGCACAGGAACAGCACTGACTTGGACACGGTGTGGAAGATGATCAGGAAGATGGCGGCCCAGACGGCCTCGGAGGTCCCCACGCCCGCGCAGGCCGAGATGAGGCCCAGGTTGGCGATCGTGGAGTAGGCGAGCACGCGCTTGGCGTTGCTCTGGGAGATGGCCATGAAGGAGCACAGCACGAAGGTGATGCCGCCGATGCCGACCACCATCGCGGACGCGACGGGGTACAGCAGGTACAGCGGCGCCATCTTCACGAGCAGGAAGACGCCCGCCTTGACCATGGTGGACGAGTGCAGCAGGGCGCTGGTGGGCGTCGGGGCGACCATGGCGCCGAGCAGCCAGCGATGGAAGGGCATCTGCGCGGCCTTGGTGAGGCCGGCGATGGACAGCAGCATGAGCGGGATGACCAGCTGGGCGGACTGGGCGCCGCCCGCCACCTCGACCATGCCGTTGATGGACAGCGGGACGCCCACCACGTGCATGTAGACCAGGGCGATGTGGAAGGCGAGTCCGCCGATCATGTTGAGGTTGATCTGCAGGATGGCGCTCTTGCGGGCCTCGGGCGTGCGGGTGTAGCCGATCATGAGGAAGGAGCACACCGTGGTGATCTCCCAGCCGGCCACCAGCCAGTCCATGTTGTCCGAGGTCACGATGATGAACATCGCGGAGAGGAACAGGAACATGAGGGCGATGAACTGGTGCCGGCGATCGGCCGCCGCGGTGCCCGCGCGACGGGCCGCCTCGTCCTCATGGTGCTGGAAGTCCTTCATGTAGCCCAGGGCGTAGATGCAGATCGCGCTGCCCACGAGGCCGACGATGAGCACCATGATGACCGACAGGTTGTCGATGTACATGGGCTCGGCCATGGCGTCCTCGGGGTGCAGGGCGAACGAACCGCACCAGATGGAGACGAGCAGCTGGACGAACGACATGGCGAACATGACGCCGTTGCGGTAGGCGATGGACAGCGCGAACACCAGACCGCACAGGAACAGGTCGACGGCGACGGCGACGTAGTTGCCCGCGAGCGACATCTCGGGCGTCATCGCGAACGTCGACGGGTTACCCATGAACGTCACCGCGCAGGCGACGCTGGCGACACCGATGACCGCGGCGGAGCCGATGACCAGAGGATCGCGGACGCTGTCCTTGCGAAACGCCATCAACGCGATGGCCACGAGCAGCGGGAACGCGATCAGAAAGCCCAGTAAAGCCATAGGCACCCCTCTTTGTGCGTGAAGCCCTCACAATCCCTTTAATGCTAGCGCTATCTCCACGTTCCCGCCATAACCCATCTGGCATGCGGCCAAGACGGCCCGGGTGCGATTCCCGCTGCGCATGGAATCATCGGGAGGGCCGGAGCGCCCCGCATGACGGCCGCGGCTCGGCCTTTCCGGTGCGGGCCGTCGCCCGCTTCGCATGGAAAACCTCCCGCCCCCGGACCGACCATGGTCCGGAGACGGGAGGCTTCGCATGGCGTGACGAGGTCCCGAAGGGGACGGCGCCGGGTCTTAGGCCTGGGCGGCCTCGATCATCTTGCAGACGGTCTCCTGCAGCTCGGCGAGGTTCTCGGTGCTCGGGATCCACTGCTGCGCCACCACGGGCACGGGCAGCTGGAACTTCGCGTTCTCGAGCTCGGCGTAGACCTGCTTGGGGCCGAGGGGCGCCCAGCCGTAGGAACCGAACGCGAGGCCGATGCGCTGGGAGTTGTTGGGCGACAGGCCGCGCATGTAGGTGAGGAAGCTCGCCACGGTGGGCAGCATGTTGGAGTTCAGGGTCGGCGAGCCCACCGCGACGTACTTGGCGTCGCACATCTCGAGCATGATGTCGGAGACATGGGTGTGCTTGACGTCGATGAGCTCGGCGGTGATGCCCTCCTTGATGAAGGCGTCGGTGATCTCGCGCGCCATGGACTCGGTGGAGTGCCACATGGAGTCGAACACCACGACGGCCTTGTCGACGGTCTGGTAGGTGGTCCAGGCCTCGTATTTGTCGAGGATGTCGGCGATGTGGGAGCGCCAGATCACGCCGTGGCTCGGGGCGATCATCTCGAGGTCGAGGGTGCGGACCACGTCGAGGGCCTTCTTCGCCTGCATGCCGTAGGGCCACACGATGTTGGCGTAGTACTTCTTGGCCTGCTTGTAGACCTCGCAGAGGTCGTTCTCGTCATCGAAGCGCTTGGTCGAGGCGAAGTGCTGACCGAAGGCGTCGTTGGAGAACAGGATCTTGTCGACGTCGGAGTAGGTGACCATGTTGTCGGGCCAGTGGACCATCGGCGTGGTCACGAAGGTGAGGGTGCGCTCGCCGATGCAGAGGGTCTCACCGGACTTGACCGGCGTGGCCTCGATCCCGAAGTGGGCGCGGACCTCGTTGACGCCGGCGCCGGCCGACGCGTAGATCGTGGCGTTGGGGGCGACGCGGTGGATGGCCGGCAGCGAGCCGGAGTGGTCCATCTCGACGTGGTTGGTGATCACGACGTCGATCTTGGAGGGATCGACGACCTGGGAGATGCGCTGCAGGAACTCGTCGGTGAAGGTCGCCTTGGCGGTATCGATGAGCGTGACCTTCTCGTCGAGGATGAGATAGGCGTTGTAGGTGATGCCCTTCTCGGTGGTGTAGCCGTGGAACGAGCGCTCGTTCCAGTCGATGCCGCCGACCCACCAGACCTTGGGCGAAATCTCGATAGCGTTGAGCATGCGGATCCCTTCTGCTGATTTGCGCAGGTACCGCAGGGTGCCCGCGCGTCCGAAACCGGCTACATGATAGCACGCGGACACCCGGGCGCCGTGCCCTCTTGGTGGCTTCTTATATGATGCACGACTTATAGCATATATGGAGCGAAGGAGGCTCGTGCGGGGCCTCGGGCGTCCCTCGCGCGCCGGACGAGAGAATCACGGGGACGGACGAAGCAAGGCCTTGCAGCCCGGGCGGGGCGACCCCTTGCGGCCTGATGTGACCTCGGCCCTCCCCTTGCGCGGCGGACGCATCGAGAACCGAGCGGGCGGGCGCCGTCGACAGCGCCCGCCCGCTCAGGGCACGGGGTTACTCGGCGGACGGGAACTCCGCGGGAGGCAGGTCGTCGGGAGGGAAGTCCGTGATCGTCGGCATGCCGAGGTCCACATCGCGCAGCCCGACACCCTGACCGGCATCGTCGCGGCGCTTGCGCCCGCGCGGCTTGGTCACCAGGGCGCCGCTGCCCTCCTTGCGGTACAGGCGGCACCAGGTCTTGACCGAGGACTCGCTCGGGACCCCGTGCTTGACCATGACCTCGCGGACCGACATGCCATGCTCCAGGCGGTCCTGGACGACGGCGAGCTTGAGGTCGTAGGAATAGACCTTATGGGTGGCCCCGGCGTTCATGAGCGCATCGGACCCGCCCACGGCGTAGGAGCGCGACCACTGGCGCGCGGTCGCCTCGGGGATACCGAGCTCGAGGGCGAGGGTGCGGTGCCCCACGCCGGTCGAGAGGATCTTGACGGCACGGCGGCGCGTCTTCAGATCGTATGTGTTCGTCACCTTGTTCTTCATCATGGCAAATCCTGAATATCGACCGAAGGCCCGTAGAAATTGCTCGCGAATCAGCACATTGATTGATACTACGAAAGTGACTTCACCCTATAGCATATGCTGGTTATTGGGCGCGCAACGATGTTGTTCCTGCCCCGTTGGCAGCGTGTTGAGACGGTCTTCACGTGACCGACACAATTTATAATCTATCAGATAGGTTAGATGTTATATACAAAGCAACACTTTCGCTACCTTGTGTTGTGCAACTCATATACTGCATATCGAAATGGACGGGACGGCCTGTCGTCATGCCGTCCGTTCCGCTGCGCGGGCGCGCCCGATAGACCCTCTGGGCATGCCATCCCGCCCGCCCCTCGCCCCCTGAAACGCAAAGGGACCCGAGCCGCAGAATCCGACGTGCCCGGGTCCCAGCCCACTACCGACCGTCCGGGCCGCCGTGACAGGGGCGGCGGCCCGTCGGTGCAAGGGCGGCCGCTTCACGCGGCGCGCCGCCCGGATCGCGCTACCTGCCCTGCGCGCGGGCCTCCTCGTAGAACTCGACCAGGTGCTTCTGGACGTCGTAGGGAACCTGCTCGTATCCGGCGGGCTCCATCGTGAAGTCGCCCGTGCCGCGCGTAAGAGAGCGCAGACGGGTCGCGTAGTCCACGAGCTCGGCGTAGGGGACGGTCGCCGTGACCACGGTGTTGCCGCGGTCATCGGTATCCATGCCGGTCACGCGTCCGCGGCTCGCGGACACGTCGCCCATCACGGAGCCGGCGTAGCTCTCGGGGATCGTCACCGTGATGTTCTCCATGGGCTCGAGCACCACGGGCTCGGCGTCGGCGCACGCCTTCTTGAGCGCGATGCGCGCGGCGGCGCGGAACGCCATCTCGTTGGAATCGACCGGGTGGTAGGAGCCGTCGTAGCAGGCCACGCGGATGCCCGTGAGCGGGTACCCGGCGATCACGCCCTCCTTCATCGTCTCCTGGACGCCCTTGTCCACGGCGGGGATCAGCGCACGCGGGATGCGGCCGCCCACGACCTCGTCGACGAACTCGTACTCGCCCTCGGCGAGCGGCTCGACGCGCAGGTAGCAGTCGCCGAACTGGCCGGCGCCGCCGGTCTGCTTCTTGTGGCGCCCCTGGGCGGAGGCCACACGGCGGATGGTCTCGCGGTACGGGATGCGGATCGGCACGATGTGCGCCTCAACCTTGGTGCGCTCCTCCAAGCGGTTGAGCAGCACGGAGACCTGGGCCTCGCCCACCGCGGAGATGATGGTCTGGCCGGTCTCCTCGTCGCGCTCGATCTTCATGGTCGGATCCGCCTCGCAGGCGCGGTCGATGAAGGTGAACAGCTTGTCCTCGTCGCTGCGGTTCACGGCCTCGATGGCGATACGGTACTGGCTGTTGGGGAACTGGAAGGCCGCGGCCTCGACCTTGCCGGAGACCGACAGCGTGTCGCCCGTGTCGGCGGAGATCTTGGTGGTGACGATGATGTCGCCCGCCTCGGCCTTGCCGACCTCGGTCATCTCGCGGCCGCACATGACGTAGAGGTGGGCCAGGCGCTCGCTTTTGCGCGTGCGCGCGTTGACGAGCTCGATGCCCGGGGTGAGCGTGCCGGTCAGCACCTTGATGAAGCTGATGCGGCCCTGCTGGGCGTCGTTCAGGGTCTTGAAGACGAAGGCGACGGGACGGTCGTCATCCGAGGAGATCTTGAGCTCGGTGCCGTCGATGAGCGGCATCTCGCCGTAGTCGGTGGGCGTCGGGAAGTAGGTGGCGATGTCGTCCATGACGGAGTGGACGCCCAGCTCGCGCGTGCACGAGCCGACGAACACGGGCACGAACAGGCGCTCGGCGATGGCCTTCGAGAGCAGGCTCTCGATCTCCTCCTGATCCAGGGGCTCGCCGTCGAGGTACTTCATCATGAGCTCGTCGTCGGCCTCGGCGACCGCCTCGCACAGCTGCTCGCGGGCGGCCTCGGCGGCGGCGCGGTACTCCTCGGGGATGTCGAACTCGGTCTGCGTGGCGCCCTCGCAGTGGCGCGCCTTCATGCGGACGATGTCGATGACGCCCTCGAACGCGTCGCCCGTGCCCCACGGCAGGGTGACGGCGCCCAGGCGCATGCCGAAGCGCTCGCGCAGCTGCTCGAGGCAGGCGTCGTAATCGGCGTTCTCCTTGTCGATGCGGTTGATGAACACCGCTCGGGCCAGACGCAGGTCCTCGGCCGCATACCACAGCTTGACGGTGGTGGGCTGCGGGCCCTCGGCGGCGTCGACCACGAACAGCGCGGTCTCGCAGACGCTCATCGCCGCGTAGGCGTCGCCGATGAAATCGGGGTAGCACGGGGCGTCGAGCACGTTGATGCGGGTGCCCTTCCAGTCGATCGGGGCGATGGAGGTCGAGATCGAGAACTCGCGCTTGACCTCCTCGGCGTCGTAATCGAGCGTGGGCTTGGTGCCCGCGTGGCCGCCCAGGCGGGCGGTCTTGCCGGAAAGGTGGAGCATGGCCTCCGCGAGCGAGGTCTTGCCCACCCCGCCTTGGCCTACGAGCACCACGTTCCTCACGTTGTCGGTTTTGGGAGCGCCCATGGTGACCTTCCTTTCCGCAGCGCCGAGGGCGCCGCATGACTGCGAGCGCTCGGAGGCCGGGCCGCTGCGCTGGAAGGGCGGCTGCCGCGATGGGGCGCCGCCGCTGCCGTCGCGCACCGAGGAAGCCGCTCGCTCCGCGCGTCCGCGATTTCAGCCGTATGATGCGAGCCTACCCCTGGGGCGAGATGGACATAACAGCCTTTCGCCAGGCGCGCGCTGCCCTGCGGTAAAGGGCGGCTGCCGGCCGGCCCGGTTCTCGGGGCGATGAGGCGGGGACGGACCGCGGGGACCGGCGGTACGATGCGGCGGGGACGGGAATTCGAGGCGGTCTGGCCCCTCGTCTGATGAAATATCCCACGCCCTCCTCGCAAGCCACGGGCGGGCGACGCCCCTCCCCTCTCTTGATGCATAAACAGGCATCCGAATTGCATAGAAAGGGGCACCGGCAGGCGTGCGGAGGGCTCCCGACGCCTCCGCCGGGTTGGTAAACAATTTTACTGTAACGTTAAATTCAGCGGCTTCGAGTAGCCGGGGATACCATGACTAGAAAACCCGCTGGTCAGAACATCGCGTTCACAACCGTCTACTCTGGCGGGTCGTTTTTAACGTTACAGTAAAATTGTTTACCAGCTATGCACGGCCCGAACGCGCCGCCGGCGAGGGTGTGGACGCGGGGTGGGACGCAACCGGCACCCGGTTCCGATATCCACGAAGATGCGGTCGCGATGGTGGGGGTGCAACCGCCCCGCGTCCGTGTGGACGCGGGGCTCAGGCCGCCGGCTCCGGCGCCGCCCTGGGCCCCAACCAAACGCAGCCTCGACGGCGCGTCCGTGCGACAGCGAGGCCCAACGCAAGACGGGCGGGCCCGCATGCGCGGACCCGCCCGTCCCGACGGCCACCCGATGTCGATGGCGCGAATGAACCGGCGCCCGGCGTGACCTGCCCGCCGGGCGCCGGAACCTCAGCGCGCCTCGGCGCTCGCGGGGAGCGAGACCTCCGGCATGAGCTCGTCGCCCATCACCGACAGCATCTCCTCGAGCTTCGCCAGGTCCTCGGGGGAGAACCGGTGGCGGATGCGCTCCATCACGTCGTGCACGTACGAGGAGCTGATGTTGTAGTAGTCCAGGTACTTCTTGGTGGGCCGCAGATGGTACTCGCGGCCGTCGCTCTCCGACTGGACCTTCTCGATATAGCCCTTGCGAATCAGGCTTCCGATCTTGTACGCCGCGTTCGACGACGAGATGCGCATGAACTGCGCGAACTCGTGCACGGTCGGCGACCCGAGCGCGTTGATGGCCTCCATGGCGAACGCCTCCACCGTGGTGAGGCTCGCCTCGCGGTTCTGGAACCGCGAGAACGTCTCCTGGTAGAAATGGAGCTTGAACTTGTTGTATACGCCCTCGAACATCTCTTCCAACTTCTGCTGCTCCTCGACGGCTGCCATGTCGACGCCTCTTTCCGCCCTTACGCTTCCTCGGCCGCACCGAGCGCCAGGGTCAGCGTGGCTCTGCACGCGACCTTGCCGTCGACGCGCGCCTCGGCCTCCACGAACGCGAACGACCCGCGGACCCGCGTGATGCGGCTCTCGAGCTCGAGCACGTCGCCGGGACGGACCTGGGTGCGGAACTTGGCGTCCTTGATCGCGGCGAAGAAGCCGAGCTTGCCGCGGTTCTCGGGCAGGGACAGCATGGCGACGGCCGCCACCTGGGCGAGCGCCTCGACGATCAGCACGCCGGGGAGCACGTGGTACTGCGGGAAGTGCCCGCAGAAGACGGGGCTCATGCCGCTCACGCACAGGCGGCCGCGCGCCCAGGAGCCCTCCTCGCCGTCGGTGATGCGGTCGACGAGCGCGAAGGGGTAGCGATGCGGGAGGATCTGGGCGATCTGGTTGGAATCAAGCTGCAACGACATATCGGTCACCTACCCGTTCCACTTCTTGAACAGCACGCACGCGTTGTGCCCGCCGAATCCGAGCGAGTTGGACAGCGCGTACCCGACCTCGGCCTCGCGGCCCTCGTTGGGCACGTAGTCGAGGTCGCACTCGGGGTCGGACTCCACGTAGCCGATCGTGGGCGGCAGGAAGGAGTCGCGCAGGGATAGCGCGGTGAAGATCGCCTCCACGGCGCCGGCGGCACCCAGCATGTGGCCGGTCATGGACTTGGTGGAGCTCACGGCCATCTGGTACGCATGATCGCCGAACACGGTCTTGATCGCCGCGGTCTCGCCCTTGTCGTTGAGCGGGGTGGAGGTGCCGTGCGCGTTGATGTAGCCGACCTCCTCGGGCGCCACGCCGCCGGCGTCGGCCAGCGCCTGGGCCATGGCGCGGGCGCCGCCCTCGCCGTTGTGGGCCGGGGCGGTGATGTGGTACGCATCGCAGGTCACGCCGTAGCCGACGACCTCGGCGATGATGTTCGCGCCGCGAGCCTGCGCGTGCTCGAGCTCCTCGAGCACGAGCATGCCGGCGCCCTCGCCCATCACGAAGCCGCTGCGGCGGGCGTCGAAGGGCACGGAGGCCGCCGCGGGGTCGTCGCCCACGTGCAGGGCGCGCATGGTGGTGAAGCCGCCGATGGACAGCGGGGTGATCGCCGCCTCGGTGCCGCCGGTCAGCATGATGTCGGCGTAGCCGTCGCGGATGTGGCGGAACGCGTCGCCCACGGCGTTGGAGCCGCCGGCGCACGCGGTGACCGGGCAGGTGCACATGCCCTTGAAGCCGAACTCGATGGCGACCTCGCCGGCGGCCATGTTGGAGATGCCCATGGGGATGTAGAACGGCGAGCAGCGGTCGAACCCGCGCTTCAGGCAGTTGGTCTGCTGGGTCTCGGTCTCGCGCACGCCGCCGATGCCGGAGGACACGATCACGCCGGCGCGGGTGAGGTCCTCGGCGTCGAGGTCCAGGCCCGACTGCGCGACGGCCTCGCGGGCAGAGACGATGGCGAGCTGGGTGAAGCGGGACTTGTGCTTGGCCTCGGGAGCGGTGAAGTGCTCCTTGGGGTCGAAGCCCTTGACCTCGGCCGCGAGGTGGACCTTCTGGCCGCTCGCGTCGAACTGCGTGATGGGCGCGATACCGAGCTTGCCGGCGCGCGCGGCGTCCCAGCTCTCGGCCGCGGTGTTGCCGATGGGCGTCACGGCGCCGAGGCCCGTGATGACAACCCTGCGTTTGGACATGGGAGGCTCCTTTCGAGGAAGGTTTGAGGGGTTTGGGAAAAAAGGGACAGGCACTTTTTTCCCAGGCATCAACCAGGTGTCCGCGTAGCGGCGGCACACTACAAGCAGGCGCTCCAGGTGCTCCAGATTGCCGCGAAGCGAGGAGGCATAGGCCTTAGGGCCATGCCGACGAAGCTGAACGGCAAGGTGACGTGCCTGGAGCGACCGGCTACATCGCCATGCCGCCGTCGACGGCGAGCACCTGCCCGGTGATGTAGGAGGCGTCGTCGGACACCAGGAAGGCCACGGCGCGCGCCACGTCCTCGGGCGAACCGGGGCGGGCGGCCGGGATCATGGAGCACATGGCCTGCTGGGCGGCCTCGGGCATGGCGGCGGTCATGTCGGTCTCGATGTAGCCGGGGGCGACCGCGTTCACGCGGATGCCCGCGGCGGCGACCTCGCGGGCGACCGACTTGCTCATGCCGATGAGGCCGGCCTTGCTCGCGGCGTAGTTGGCCTGGCCCGCGTTGCCCATGATGCCCACGACGCTCGCCATGTTCACGATGGCGCCGCTCTTGGCGCGCATCATCGGGCGGAGCACGGCCTTCGTCATGAGGAACGCGCCCTTGAGGTTGGTGGCGATGACCGCGTCGAAGTCCTCCTCGCTCATGCGGGCGGCGAGCTTGTCGCGCGTGATGCCCGCGTTGTTGACGAGGATGTCGACCCCGCCGAACGCGGATTTGGCGGTGTCCACGAGCTCCTTGGCGGCGTCGGCGGAGGTCACGTCGCCCTGGACGGCGCGCGCCTGGGCTCCGGCGGCCTCGAGCTCGGACAGGGTCTCGTCGGCAGCTGTCTTGTTGCCCGCATAGGAGAACACGACGTTTGCGCCGCGGCGGGCGAGCTCGAGGCAGATGGCGCGGCCGATGCCGCGGCTGCCGCCGGTGACGATGGCGGTCTTTCCGGTCAGATCCATGGGTACTTCCTCCTTGAGGTGGCGAAACGGAAGGATGCGGCGGGGCGGGACCCGTCGGCGAGGGTCCGCGCGCGGCGGACGGGCGCCCGGCCCGGACCGGCCCCGGCGCCTACTCGGCGATCAGCGCGGCCAGGTCGCCGGCGGTCTCCACCGGGGTGCACGCGAGCTCCTTGGCGGTCTTGCGCACCAGACCGGACAGCACCTTGCCGGGACCGACCTCGATCACGCGGTCGACGCCCAGCTCCGCCAGGCGGCGGATGGTGTCCTCCATGCGCACGGACGACTGCACCTGGCGCTCCAGCAGCGCCGGGATGGTGTCGTCCGCACCCATCTCGCGGCCGAGGGTGTTGAACAGGACGGGCACGCGCATCTCCCCCAGCTCGAGGCCGGAGAGGCGCTCGCGCAGGGCGTCGCCGGCCGGCTTGAGCAGCGAGGTGTGGAACGGGCCGCTCACCTTGAGCGGGATGCACCGGCGGGCGCCGGCCTCCTTGGCGGCGGCAGCGGCGGCCTCGACCGGCTCGCGGTCGCCCGCGATCACGATCTGGCCAGGGCAGTTGTAGTTGGAGACCTCGACGGTCAGGCCGTCGGCGGCGTCCGCGGCGGCAGCGGCCACGACGGACTCGACGGCCTCGCGGTCCAGCCCCAGGATCGAGATCATGGCGGTATCGCGCCCGGCGGCGGCGCTCGCCATGGCGGCACCGCGGAAGGCCGCGAGCCTCACGGCCTCGACCGGCTCGAACACCCCCGCGGCAGCCAGGGCGGAGTACTCGCCCAGCGACAGGCCGGCGGCGTAGTCGGGCTCGATGCCGTGCTCGCGCAGGACCGCCGTCACGCCGCAGGCGAAGGCGACCATGCAGGGCTGGGTGTACTCGGTGAGGCTCAGCGTCTCGTCGGGTCCCTCGAACATGAGGGTCTTGAGGTCGAAGTCGACGGCGGCGTCCGCGGCGTCGATCACCGCGGCGAACGCGGGGTATGCCTCGTAGAGGTCGCGGCCCATGCCCGCGTGCTGCGAGCCCTGGCCGGCGTACAGGAATGCGGTGGTCATCGCGCCTACGCCTCCAAACCGTCGATCACGGACGCGCAGCCGGCCATCATGTCCTCGAAGATGGCGCGGACCGGGCGCACCTCGTGCACCATGCCGGCCACCTGGCCGCACATGAAGCTGCCGGTGTCCACGTCGCCGTCGAGCACGGCGCGGCGCAGGGAGCCGAGCGTGAGGGCCTCGAGCTCGTCGCGCTTGGTGTTCTGCTGCTCGAGCTCCAGGTACTTCTTGGTCATCTTGTTCTTGAGGCAGCGCACGGGGGCACCCGCGGGGCGGCCGGTCACGACGGTGTCGTTCACGCCGGCCTTGACGACCTTCTCCTTGTAGTTGGCGTGGATGGGGCACTCCTCGCTCGCGAGCAGGCAGGTGCCCACCTGCACGCCGCAGGCGCCCAGGGCGAAGGCGGCCGCCATCCCGCGGCCGTCGGCGATGCCGCCGGCGGCGATCACAGGCAGGTCGACCGCGTCGACCACGGCCGGGACGAGCGCCATCGTGGTGGCCTCGCCCACATGGCCGCCGGACTCGGTGCCCTCGGCGATGATGCCGTCGATGTCCAGGCGCGCGAGGCGCTTGGCGAGGATCGGGGCGGCGACCACCGGGAAGATGCGGATGCCGGCCTCCTTCCATGCGGAAACGTACTTGGCGGGGTTGCCGGCGCCCGTGGTGACGACCTTCACGCCCTCCTCGACGACCACGCGCGCGCAGTCGTCGATGTGCGGGTTCATGAGCATGAGGTTCACGCCGAACGGCTTGTCCGTGTTCGCCTTGGCGATGCGGATCTGCTCGCGCAGGCTCTCGCCGTCCAGGCCGCCGCCGGCCACGAGGCCGAGCGCGCCGGCGTTGGAGCACGCCGCGGCGAAGGCGCCCGTGGCGATGTTGGCCATGCCGCCCTGGATGATGGGGAACTCGGTCCCCAGGATCTCGTTGAGCTTCTTCATATCTCTTCCTTTCGGTTCGTTCACGATCGAGGAGCGCGCCGTCGCGGGAAATTAGGGACAGGCACTTTTTTCCCGCGGCAGACAGTCGGAGACGGGCCCTCGGAGGCGCCAGGAAAATAGTGCCTGTCACTTTTTTCCCACGCGGGAAAAAAGTGCCTGTCCCTAATTTCCCGCAGGGGCCTACGCGAGCTCCGCCAGGGCGCCCGCCCAGGTGAGGCCCGCACCGAAGCCGGCCAGCAGCACGCGGTCCCCGGACCCCAGCTCGCCGGCCCGCACGAGCTCGTCGAGCAGGATCGGCACGCTGCCTGCGGAGGTGTTGCCGGTGTGGTCGATGTTGCCCTCGCACTTGGCGGGGTCCAGTCCGAGCTTCCTCACCGCGAAGTCGACGATGCGCTTGTTCGCCTGATGGAACACGAACCGGTCGACCTCGTCGGCGCGCATGCCCGCGGCCTCGAGCACCTGCGTGGTGGCCAGCGGCATCACGTCCGTGGCGAAACGGAACACCGCGCGCCCGTCCATGTGCAGGTACGAGGGCTCCTCGCAGCCCACGCCGGGGGCGTACAGCGACGCGTCGTCACCGCGCGAGCCCCAGACCGCGTGCAGGCACGGGTAGCCCTCGCGGCACTCGAGCACCGCGGCGCCCGCGCCGTCGCCGAACAGCACGCAGGTCGTGCGATCGGAGAAGTCCATGACGCGCGAGAGGGTGTCGGCGCCCACCACGAGCGCATAGGGGCGCTTGGCCCCGGGCAGCAGGCACTCGGCCACGTGCAGCCCGTAGACGAACCCCGCGCACGCCGCGTTGAGGTCCAGGCACAGGGTGTCCTCGGGCATCCCCAGGTCCGCCTGGAGCAGGCAGGCCGCGGAGGGGGTGCAGGTGTCCGCCGTGAAGGTGGCGACCAGGCAGACGCCCACCTGGGCGGGCTCGATGCCCGCGGCCTCGAGCGCCCGCGTCGCCGCATCGCGCACGAGGGTGCGGTGGCTCTCGCCGGCCTGCGCGTCGCAGTAGCGGCGCGAGCGGATGCCGGTGCGCGAGGAGATCCACTCGTCCGAGGTCTCCACGATCTTGGCCATGTCGTCGTTGGTGACCACGCGCCCGGGCAGCGCCGAGCCGGTCCCGACGATCTTCACTCCACTCATACGCGCCCCCGCTTCACCGCGTTCGCGCCCATGGCGCGGAACTTCCGATACCGGTCCTCGAGCAGCGCGGAGCGGCTCATCTTCTCCAGCTCGGCGAGCTCGTGGGTGATCGCGGTGTCGAGCACCTGGTAGAGGGCCGCCGGGTTCTCGTCTGCACCGCCGGCGGGCTCCGGGACGATCCCGTCGACGACGCCGAGCTCGAGCAGGTCGTCGGCCGTGAGCTTCATGACCTCGCAGGCCTCGTCGGCGCGGCTCGCGTCCTTCCACAGGATGCTCGCGAACCCCTCGGGGGACAGCACCGAGTACACCGCGTTCTCGAGCATGAGGACGCGGTTGCCCACGGCGAACGCGAGCGCGCCGCCGCTGCCGCCCTCGCCCGTGATGACGGACACCACCGGGACGGTGAGCGAGCTCATGAGCTCGATGGAGCGCGCGATGGCCTCGCCCTGCCCGTGCGCCTCGGCCTCGAGGCCGGGGTAGGCGCCGGAGGTGTCCACGAAGGTGATGATGGGCCGGCCGAACTTCTCGGCCGCGCGCATGATGCGCTGGGCCTTACGGTAGCCCTCAGGGCTCGCCATGCCGAAGTTGCAGGCGATGCGCTCCTCGATCGTGGAGCCCTTGCGGTTGCCGATCACCGTGACGGGCCGGCCGTGGAACCGGGCGATGCCGCCCATGATGCTCGGGTCGTCGGTCTGGGACCGGTCGCCGCGTTGCTCGAAGAAGTCGCCGAACAGCGCGTGCACGAACTCCGCGACGCCCGGGCGCCCCGGCTTGCGCGCCAGGGCCACGCGCTGGGCCGCGGTGAGCACGTCGGTCGCCGCCATGACGTCCGCGGAGCGCGGGGCGTCGGCGTCACCGGCCCCGTCGGTCGCCGTCATGCCGGCCGCCGCGGCGACGCGGGCGGCGCGCTCGGCGCGCGACTCGTCGGTCTTGCTATCGGTCACGGTTCACACCTCCCTTTCCATGGAGCGCGAGGACGCGGATGAGCATGGAGCGCATGCGGGCGCGCGGCACCACCGCGTCGAGGAACCCGTGCTCGAGCTGGAACTCGGCGCTCTGGAAGCCCTCGGGCAGCTTCTCGCCGATAGTCTGCTCGATCACGCGCGGGCCGGCGAAGCCGATCAGCGCGCCCGGCTCGGCGAGCATGATGTCGCCCAGGCTGGCGAAGCTCGCGGTCACGCCGCCCGTGGTGGGATGGGTGAGCACGGAGATGTAGAGGCCGCCCTTGTCGGAGAAGCGGCGGATGGCCGCGGAGGTCTTGGCCATCTGCATGAGGGAGACGATGCCCTCCTGCATGCGCGCGCCGCCGGAGGCGGAGAAGACGATCAGCGGCAGATGCGAGCGGGAGGCGCGCTCGATGAGGCGCGCCAGGCGCTCGCCCACCACCGCGCCCATGCTCGCCATGAGGAAGCGGGTGTCCATGGCGGCGATCGCCACGCGCACCCCGCCGATCTTGGCGAGGCCCGTGACGATGGCATCGCCCTGGCGCGTCTTGGCGTGCAGGCCGGCGAGCTTCTCGGGGTAGCCCGGGAAGTCGAGCGGGTCGGTCGAGACGAGCGAGGCGTCGAGCTCGCGGAACTGGCCGTCGTCGACGATCATCTTGATGCGCTCGCGCGCGGGCAGCGGGAAGTGGTGCCCGCAGTAGGGGCACACGCTCTGGTTGCCGGCGAGCTCGTCGTCGGACAGGGCGCGGCCGCACGCGGGGCAGACGCGGGCCTCGACCTCGGAGGCCGTCCCCTGCTCGCGCATCTTCTTGAGCGCCAGCAGCTTGTTGCGGCGCTGCGCTAGGATTCCGGCCATGCGTTAGGCCTCCTCGGGGGTGGTGCTCCACGCCAGGAGCGTATCCAGGTTCCCGTCGATGAACGAGGTGTCGTACGCGGCGCGGATGAACTGCGGGTGGAACATGATCTGATGCAGCACGTCGATATTGGTGGACGGCCCGTCGATCACGAACTCCTCGAGGCAGCGGCGCATGCGGCGGATGGCCTCGAGGCGCGTGGGCGCCCACACGATGAGCTTGGCTGCCAGCGAGTCGTAGTAGGGCGGCAGCTCGCAGCCGGCGTACAGCCCGGTGTCGACGCGCACGCCGTAGCCGCCGGGCAGGTGGACGAAGTCGACGAGGCCGGGCGAGGGCATGAAGCCGTGCGCGGGGTCCTCGGCGTTGATGCGGCACTCGATGGCGTGGCCGCGCAGGTTGATGTCGTCCTGGGTGAAGGAGAGCGTGAGGCCGCTCGCCACGCGGATCTGCTCGCGCACCAGGTCGATGCCGGTCACGCACTCGGTGATGGGGTGCTCGACCTGGATGCGGGTGTTCATCTCGATGAAGTAGAACTCGCCGGAGGGGTCGAGCACGAACTCGATGGTGCCGGCGTTCTGGTAGCCCGCGGCGCGCGCGGCGGCGACCGCGGCGGCCCCCATGCGCTCGCGCAGCTCGGGCGTGAGCACGCGGGCCGGGGTCTCCTCGATCATCTTCTGGCCGCGGCGCTGGATGGAGCAGTCGCGCTCGCCCAGCTGGACCACGTTGCCCTGGGAGTCCGCCATGATCTGGAACTCGATGTGGTGCGGGTTCAGGACGAGCTTCTCGAGGTACATCTCGTCGTCGTTGAAGCAGGCGCGGGCCTCGGCGCGGGCCTCCTCGAAGAGGTCGTCGAACTGCGCGGGGTCGAAGACCTTGCGCATGCCGCGCCCGCCGCCGCCGGCGGCCGCCTTGATGAGGACCGGGTAGCCGATCTCGTCGGCGATGCGGTGCGCCTCGGCGACGTCGGCCACCGAGCCGTCGGATCCCGGGACCACCGGGACGCCGGCGGACTTCATGAGCTCGCGCGCGGCGGCCTTGTTGCCCATGGTGGAGATCACCTGGGCGGAGGGCCCGATGAAGGCGATGCCCTCGTCGGCGCAGCGCTGGGCGAAGTCCGCGTTCTCGGACAGGAAGCCGTAGCCGGGGTGGATGGCGTCGCAGTGCGCCGCCTTGGCCACGGTGAGGATCGCGTTCACATCGAGGTAACTCTTGGCCGACGGCGCCGGACCGATGCAGTAGGCGTGCTCGGCGAGCTGCACGTGCAGCGCCTCGCGGTCGGCCTCGGAGTAGACCACCACCGGCTCGATATCCAGCTCGCGGCAGGCGCGGAACACGCGCACGGCGATCTCGCCGCGGTTGGCAATGAGGATACGCTTGAACATGGTGCCCACGCTTCCCTTTAGGCCTCGCGGTAGCTGATCAGCGGGGCGCCGAAGGAGACGAGCTCGCCGTCGGTCGCGAGGACCTGCTCGATCACGCAGTCGCAGGGGGCGGTGACCTCGCTCATCATCTTCATGGCCTCGAGCAGACAGACGGTGTCGCCCTTCTTGACGCGGTCGCCGGGCTGGACGTAGGGGTCCTTGTCAGGCGAGGGGGCGACGTAGAAGGTGCCCACGAGCGGGGCGGTGATGCACGGGGCATCGGGCTGCGCGGCCTCGGGGGCGGGCTCGGCCGCCGCAGCGGGAGCGGGGGCCGCGGCGGGCTGGGCTGCAGGGGCGGCCGGGGCAGCGGGGGCGACGGGCGCAGCGGGGGCGACCGGGCCGGCGGGGGCCGCGCCGGGCTTCTCGAGCTCGAGCGTGGTGTCGCCGATGGTGAGGCGCAGGCGGGCGATGCCGCTCGCGTCGAAGCGACCCATGAGGTCGATGATGTCCTGATTCTTCATGGCCATGACCATGAACCTCCTTTGCCGAGACGCGATACGGGGCCGGCCCGGTCGAGCTGGGCCGGCCCCGTATTCACCTACAACGGAAGCGGGCAGGACGCGACGCCCTGCCCGATGCTCATGCGGCTCTACTCAGCCTTGCTCTCCAGGTAGTCGGCCAGGTCGCCCACGGTCTTGAACTGATCGAGCTCGGCGTCGTCGATCTCGCAGTCGAAGGCCTCCTCGAGGGCCATGACCAGCTCCATGGCGGCCAGGGAGTCGGCGCCCAGGTCCTCCTCGAGCTTGGCCTCGCGGGTGACCTTCTCAAGGTCGCAACCGACGGTCTCGGAGATGACCTCGCGCATCTTCTCGAAATCCATGACAGCTCCTTCCCGAGCGGACCGCATCGCCGCCGCCCGAATCCGAAACGCGCCCCTCGCGCGCCTCTTGCTTTCTGAAACTAGCTAAAGCATTTTAGTTAAATATTTTGAGATGTTAACGACGCAACATCTCTACGCAGGAACTGCACATTGTGACCCACCCCTGCCGCGCGGGGCAGGGCGGTCGAAGGGGTACCGGGTGGACGACGCAGGGTGAAACAATGGCGTGCATGGTCACCTTTGTCTCGCTGGCAGGCGTCCTCAGCGAAACATTCGCGTGCATGCACACCTTTGTTTCACTGACGATCCGCTTCAGCGAGACATTCGTATGCATGCACGCCATTGTTTCGCTGAATCACTCGCAACGGCGGCGCAGCCCATCCGCAGCGCCACAGCTCGCCGCCTCAACTAGAACGCGATATCGCCGCGGTCCGCCCGCAGCCCGCCCGCGGCGGCGCCACAGCACGCCCGCAGCCCGCACGCGGCGGCGCCACAGCCCGCCCGCAGCCCGCCGGCGCCCTACTCGGTGCGCAGGGCGGTGACCGGGTCCTTCTTGGCCGCCATGCGGCTCGGCGCAAGACCCGCCACGAGCGACAGCGCGACCGAGATCAGCACGAGCACCGCGCCGGCCACCGGCGGCACTGCGGCGAGGTTCTCGACGCCCGCCACCTGCTCGATGATCATGTTGACCGGGATATCCAGCAGCACCGTCACCACGATGCCCAAGACGCCGGACACCAGGCCGATGATGAAGGTCTCCGCCGTGAAGATGCGGCTCACGTCGCGCTTGCTCGCGCCGATCGCGCGCAGGATGCCGATCTCCTTGGTCCGCTCGAGCACCGAGATGTAGGTGATGATGCCGATCATGATCGAGCTCACAACCAGCGAGATGCCTACGAACGCGATGAGGATGTAGGTCAGCGCGTTCACGATGTCGGTCACGCTCGACATGAGCGTGCCGACGATGTCCGTGTACTGGATCTCGGTCCCCTCGCCCGACGCCACCACGTCGTCGTTGTACTCCTCGATCAGCCCGTCGATGTACTCCTTGGCCTCGAAGTCCACGGGGTAGATGTTGATCGCGTACGGGTCGTCCATGCTCGCCACGCCGAGGGTCTCGAGGTTGCCGTCGTAGGTGGCGTTATCGGTCTGCTCGGCCATCTGCTCGGAGAACGCCGCGGCGATGTCCTCGTCGCTCATGCCCTCCTCGCGCATGCCGTCGATGTACCCCTGGATCTGGCTCGCCTGGTCGGGCGACATCTGGCCGATCATCGCCTCGATGTCCTCCATGGTGAGGTCGGGCGTCGCCGTGTCGGAGAACGGGAGGCCTGTGAAGATGTCCGTACCGGGGTCCGCCTCCTGCGCGGCCACCGCGGCGCTCGCGTTCACCTCGCCCACGAGATGCTCCATGAGCTCGGGGGTGTAGAGCACCGCGCCCCAGTTGCTCCCCGAGTCGTTCTCCTCGGACGGCCGCACGATCCCGACGACCTCGACCTCCTCGGCGGCGTTCACCGCGTCGGTCATGAACGCGTCGTCCTCGGACATGTCGGCCCAGGTCCCGTCGGCCTGCTCGGCGTATTTGGAGCTCTCGGGCAGCAGCTTGAAGGTGAGGCTCATCAGGTCGTCGTAGGTGTACGAGGTCTGCTCCGCGCTCTCCACCTCCTTGCCGGCGATGACCTTGCTCATCATGCCGCGCAGCTCGCTTTGGTCGAGGAGCCCCAGCGCGTAGAGGGTGTAATCCGAGATGCGGTCGTTGCGGTCGACGTAGATCACGACCTCGTTCCACTCCTCGGGCAGCCGGCCGGCGACGACGTCGTAATCGCGCTCCCACAGCTCCCGGTTGGGCAGCAGCGCGGTCCAGACGTCGTAGCTCGAGCCGCCCGTCGCGGACATGGAGCTCATCATCTCGGACTGCATGGCGCCGGAAGTCGAGATGCCCAGCGCATCGAGGACCGTCGCGGGGTTCACCTGCACCGCCCCGTCCGTGGTGTCGGACTTGTAGACGTTCAGCGGGGTGTCGTAGGTGTACTGGATGGAGGTGACGTGGCTGTCGATGTCCCCGGGGTTGGAGTCCAGCCACTCCTTGACGGCCACCATGTCGTTCTCGTTGGCGCCGGCCGAGAGGCTCGTCACCATATCCGTCACGAGGTCCTTGGACTCCACCTCGCCCGAGGTGTTCTCCTGCGCGCTCTCGCTCGCCGTACCCATCATCGAGGTCATCATGCTCGCCAGGTCGATCGAGGTCTGCCGGATGGTCAGCGGGTAGCTGCCCATCGTGTCCTCTTCCGTCTGGGCGATGTAGTTCTGCGTGCCGTCGGAGAGCGAGAGGATCAGCGCGATGCCGATGATGCCGATGGACCCGGCGAACGCGGTGAGGAAGGTGCGGCCCTTCTTGGTCATGAGGTTGGTGAACGACAGGGCGATGGCGCTCGCGTAGCTCATCCCGCGCTTGCCCTTGCGCGCGTCGGCCACGGCGTGGTCCTGGATCTGCTGCTCGGTGAGGCGCTCACGGTCCGGGTCGACCGGGCGCGTGTCGTCGGTGAGCAGGCCGTCCTTGATGCGGACGATGCGGTCGGAGTACTCCTCGGCGAGCTGGGGGTTGTGGGTGACCATGATGACCAGCCGGTCGCGGGAGAGCCGCTTCAAGATCTCCATGACCTCGACGGAGGTGTCCGTGTCGAGCGCGCCGGTCGGCTCGTCGGCGAGGATGATCTCCGGGTCGTTGACGATGGCGCGGGCGATGGCGACGCGCTGCATCTGGCCGCCGGAGAGCTGGTTGGGGCGCTTGTGCATGTGCTCGGCCAGGCCGACCTGGGTGAGCGCGCGCTCGGCGCGCTGGCGGCGCTCGGACTTGGAGACGCCCGAGAGCAGCAGGGCCATCTCGACGTTGGCGATGACGCTCTGGTGCGGGATGAGGTTGTAGCTTTGGAAGACGAATCCGACCGAGTGGTTGCGGTAGGTGTCCCAGTCGCGGTCGAGGTAGCTCTTGGTCGAGCGCCCGTTGATGACCAGGTCCCCGCGGGTGTACTGGTCCAGTCCGCCGATGATGTTGAGCAGCGTGGTCTTGCCGCAGCCGGACTGGCCGAGGATGCTCACGAACTCCTGGTCGCGGAAGGTCACGGAGATGCCCTTGAGCGCGCGGACGACGGAGTCGCCGGCGGGGTAGTCCTTGGTGATGCCTTTGAGTTCGAGCACGTGAACCCCTTCTAGCCGCATGGGTGCGCATCGGGCGGGTGGGCGGCTGCGCCCCGTCGATGCGAGGGGTCGGTCGCCGGCCGCCGGCGCGGTCGATTCGAATGGGTTTATCCTACCCGCTCGAGCGTGCGCAAGTCATATTTCCTTGTCCGGGCGGGGTGTTTGTCGAAGGGCGGGGCTGTGGCGGAGCCGCGGCGGCGCGTCGCCTGCGCGCCCCGGGAAGGCACCCGCCTGCCCCGGGAACGCCTAGATTGGCTGATACGGCCTGTTTTGTGCTCTCCCGGGGCAGGTGCCCCGCTTCCCGGGGCACGACCGCAGCCTCCCAGGACAGGCGCCCCATACGAAAACGGGGCCGCACGGCTCCGCCCTCTTTATGCCACGGCGCTGGCGCGCCAGCGATAGTACCCGCTCAAAGAGACGCCGAGCGCCTCGCAGGCGACGCTGACGACCAGGTCGGGGTCCTTCTGCCGAAGCTCCTCGATCAGCTCGAAGCGCCGCGTCTTGCGCACGCCGCCCCGGTCGAGGGCCCCGCTCAGGGCGACGACGCCCCGAAGCACCTCGATCTCGCTGGTGAGCACCCTGATCTGCTGATGCAGGTCGCGCTGCTCGGCCGCGGTGACGGCCGCGCGCTCCTGGGCGCCCTCGCCGTCCGTCCGCGCCTGGCTCCAGCGCGAGATCGCCCCTTCGATGCGCTTGCGACCCAGCACCTGCGGGTCGAGCCCGGCGGAGCGGAAGATCTCCGTGGGAGACTCCCTTGCGTAGTACCGGCGCATGCACTCGTTCCTGAACGAGCGGGCGTACTTGATCGTATCGCCCTCGATCGACGCGACCGCTGGCAACGACAGCAGGTACGCGCGTTCCTCTTCCGTAAACGGACGTCTGGCCATCGATCCCTCCCCCTGAGATTCCGGCCGTTTCCGCATCCCCGATCGAACTGCCTGGGACCGTCTGTCCCGGCGCGGGCTCCCCTAGCCCGCGAAGCATCGTCCTTCCCGGGGACCCGATGCCTTGATATGAAAGACGGTCGGGGCACCGCGCTCCGCGATGCCCCGGCCGCTTACGTCACATCCGCGTTAGCGGTTGGTGCGACGGCGCAGGACCACACCGCCGGCCACGAGGGCCATGGCGGCCAGGCCGAGGCCGATGACCGCGACATTGGACATGTCGCCGGTCTGCGGCATGGCGTCGGTCGGCTCCTCGGGAGTCGGCTCGGCGGGCTTCACATAGGTGTTGGTGAAGCTCGGGAGCTTGCCGTCGTTGCCGTAGCTGACGGAGGCCGACGTCGAACCGTCGCCGTTATCCGTGACCGTGACCGTGGCGGTATACACCGTCTCGTCGTAGGTCACGTTGTCCTTCTGGATGCCGTCGGTCGACTGGTCGTCGTCCTCAGGCAGCTTCTCGGACACCGTGTAGGTGTACTCTCCGGCCTCGGCGTACATCACCGGGTCATCGAAGACAACCGAACCGTCGGCGGCGTTGGTCGCGGTCTGCAGAACGTTGCCGTCCGCATCCTTGAGCTCGAAGGTGAACTCACCGTCAGCGAGCTCGCGACCGTCAAGCTTCTTGCTGGCGCCGAAGACGATGGAGCCGGGGTTGACGATCTCGTAACCGTTCTCGAAGGTGATGCTCTCCACCTCGTTGCCATCGGCATCGGTGATCTTCCATGCGACGGACAGGGTGCCGTCCTGGTTGTCGGTGACCGTAGCCAGAGCGTTGTACACGCTGCCATCGTAGGTGACACCGCCCAGGCCACCGTTGACCTCGGTGATCACGAACAGGTACTCACCGGGCTGGGTGAAGGTGACCTCCGGGAAGTTCACGCTGCCGTCGGCGGCATTGCTCGCGGTGAAGACGATGCCCTTCGGATCGGCGACACCGGGAGCGCTGGCACCGCGCAGCATGAAGGTGAATTCGCCCTCATTGAGGCTGCGACCGGTGAGCGACTTCTTGATCGAGACGCCACCGTGGGTCGGATCGGTCGGAGTCGACGGGACCGGATCGGTGCCGTAGGTGTTGGTGAAGGTGAAGTCGCCGGCGACCGCGCCCTCATCGGAGGTCTTGGCGACAGAGATCGTTCCGTCGCCGTTGTCGGTCACGGTAACCGTAACGGTCTTGGTGCCGGTGTCGTTGGTGATGCCGGCATAGGTGCCGGATTCGGTAACGGTGTAGGTGAAGGTCTTCTGGCGCTGAGCGCTCTGAGCATCGACGCCCTCGGTGTCATCGGTGGACTCGCCGCCGAAGACGTTCTCCATCGTGTACACGATGGTTCCGAAGCTGACGTTGCCCTGGGCATCGTTCTTGACGCTGGCGGCTTCGGGCATCGGAGCGCCCTCGGACCCGGTCAGCGTGAAGGTGAACGCGCCCTCGATATCGGCGAGGCTCGGCCCCTCAAGCGTGTTGTCATCAAGAGCGATGACCTTGTTACCGCTGAGCGCGACCTCCGCCTTGGCGTCCGCACCGTAGGTGTTGGTGAACGCGAGCGCGGCGTCGTCATTGACCGTGGCGGTCAGGCTGCCCTTGCCGTCGTCGACCACGTTGACGGTGACCTGGAAGCTGTCGTTCACCGCGGTGACGCCCTTATCGTTCTGAGCGGTGTCCTCGGAGACGGTGTAGGCAAACTCGTAGGTGACGGTGCCGTCATCGTTGCGATGGATCTGGGCGATACCGTTCGCGACAGCCTCGTTCAGCGATTGGGTGGTGTACTCGATCGGGCTGAACGTCACCATACCGGCCTGACCGTCGGCAGCCGCGCCGTTGGAACCCGTGGCGACCTCGTTGCCCTTGACATCGGTCACGATGAAGTCGAACTCATCCGCAACCATGTCGCGACCGGTCAGGGTCTTGGTGGCATCGAAGCGCACATCGCTCTCGCCGCCGACCGTGGTCGAACCGGCGTCATAGGAGTTGTTGAAGGTCAGGGTGACAGGCTGGACGTCGAGGGTCTGCGCAGCGGAGGCCGTGTAGGTCGCGACGAGCAGGCCGTCGACACGCGTCTCCACGGTCAGCGTACCGGATCCGCTGTCGGACACGGAGATGACAACGTTGTAAACGTGATCGTCGTTCTTGTAGCCCTCGGCACCGCCCTTGGTCTCAGCAACCGTGAACTCGAAGTCCTTACCGGCGTCGTCCTTGGTGAAGGTCATGTCGGTGACAACCGGGAGCGTCTCAGTCGCGGTGTTGCCGACGAGCTGTGCGGCGGAGGACTGAACCACCTTCGCGTCGCCGAGCTTCTCCAGAGCGTTCTCGTTCTCCGGGTCGACCGTGAACTCGAACTGGCCGGCAGCGATGTCATGACCCGTCAGGTTCTTCTGGATCTGCAGGCCGCCGAGCGCGTCGTAGTTGACCTCACCGGAGTTGTAGATGTTGGTGAAGACGCCGTTCTCGATGTTCGTGACGGCAGCGGTGAGACCGCCGTGCAGGTTGTCGGAAACCTGAACGGTAACCTCTGCGGTATGGGAGTCATAGGTGATACCGGCGTTGTCACCGGTGACCTCCGTCACCGTGTAGGTGTAGACACCGATCTGGTCATAGGTAATCGTGCCGAATCCGAAGTCCGCGAAATCGTTGCCGTTCTCATCGGTATCGGTCTTGGCGTCCACGGTGACCTGGGTCTCCGCGGGCATGTACTTCGAAGAGGCCTCATCGGCGGCAGCGATCTCGAAGGTGAACGCATCGCCGTCCCAGGCCTTCCCCTGGAGCACCTTCCTCAGCTGGATGCTGCCCTGCCCCTCATCGGGAAGATCGGTGGAACCGCTGGGCTCATAGGTGTTGGTGAAGTTGAGGGCCTCGGAAGAGTTGCCATCCTGATCGTCGATCGAGGTGATCTCAGCGTTCAGGACACCCTCGCCGGCATCGGTGACCTCGACGTTCACGGTGTAGACCGTCGTATCGTAGGTCACGCCTTCGGTATCGGTATCAGCAGCGGGCTGCACCTCGGACACGGTGAAGGTGTACGTGCCCGGAAGGGTGAAGGTGATGTTCCCGAACGAGTCGCTGTAGGCGGCGTTCTGGTCCTCAGCGTTCTCATCATACGCGATGACCAAGCCGCTGGCGTTCTCCGGCAGCGTCACGCCGCCCGGGTTGTTCTCGCTCTGCTCGAGCTTGAAGGTGAAGGAATCACCCTCCTGCCAAGCGCGGCCATCGATTTCCTTGGAAACCGTGAGGTCCTTGACGCCCTCGGCGTCGCCGGGCAGGTCGCCCGTGGCCTTGTAGCTGTTGACGATCGTCGGGTTGTTTCCGTTCGTCTCGTCGAACGCGGCATCAAGCTGCCCGTCATTGCCGTCATCGGTCACATGGATCGTGATGGTCTTCGGGCTGTTGTCGTACGTCCAGCTGGTGTTCTCCGGCGCCTGGGTGGTCTCGGTCACCGTGAAGGTGTAGTCACCCACGGCGGTGAAGGTCAGGTCACCGAAATCGACGGTCTCGGAGTCCTCCTTACCGGTCAGGCCGGTGGTGGACTTGGTGATGGAGTTGTTCTCACCGAGACCCTGGACGTTCCCGGCGTTATCAGACGTGAGCTGGAGGGTGAAGTCGAACTCGGAGACCGCGGCAGCACCGGTGACATCCTTGGTCACCTGCAGATCGGCCTCATCATCACCGACGGTCACGCCGTTCGGGACGTACGCGTTGGTGAACAGCGGGTCGTTGCCGTCCGCGCTCGCGACAAGGGCTCCCTCGTTGTTATCGGTGACCGTCACGACGATCTGGCGAGTGTTGTCGTCGTAGGTCCAGCCGGAGGCCGTCGTCGTGTTGTCCTCGCTCACATCGAAGACATAGGTACCGGGCTCCTTGAAGGTGACTGTACCGAAATCAGCGGCCTTGGTGTCGCCGGCAGCGAAGTCCTCGGAGATGGTGGCGGTCAGCTTGCCGTCAACCAAGCCCACAACATCAGTTGCAGCACCCTCGGAATCATCTGCGTTGAAGGCGGCTATGAAGGTGAAGTCCTCGCTGTTGGGAGCGCCCGTCACGGTCTTCTGCACGCCGATGCCGGACTCGGCATCCTTCACAAGCGTCGCCGGGGTGTACGTGTACGTGTTCACGAACGCAGCGGTGGGATAGGTCGCAGCGTCACCGCGGTCAAAATCAGCGCTCTTGTACTCAGTCGAGCTATCGCCCTTGGTCACCGTGGTGACCGTGCTCAGCGTACCGTCGCCATCATCGGAGACCGCGATCTCGACAGTCACCGGCTGCGCGTCATAGGTGTAGCCCTTGGCGCCGCCATTGACCTCGCTCACGACGAAGCTGAAGGTCTGACCGGCGTCATCCTGGTCGAAGGTCAGGCCGGCGATGCCGCGCCACAGGGCGGCAACACCGTTTGCAGCACCGTAGCGGTTGGCGAGCGTCGTGGTGGCCTCAGCAAGTTTGTCGGCAGAAGCCGTGTCACCATCAGGCGCGGTCACGGTGAAGTTGAACTGGTTCGCCTCAAGCGCATGACCGTTCAGCGTCTTGCTGAAGATGACGCCACCGGCCTCGTTGTCGTAGTTCATCGAGGCTGCGTAGCGGTTCACAAAGGTTGCGGAGCCGGAGGTGGTAACCGGGTCAGCGATGACCAGCTGGCCGTTCTCGTCGGTCACTTCGAAAGCAACCTGATAGGTGTGTCCGTCATACGTCCACGCACCGTTGGGAGCGTCCTGGGTCTCCGTCACGTTGAAGGTGTAGGTACCCGGGCGCGTGAAGGTCAGGTTGTCGAAGAGGATATTCGCAGAGCCGTCCTTGGCGATGGCGGGCGAGGTCATCACGTTGCCGTCCGCGTCGATGCCCGTCACCGAGCCGTTCGCGATGGCATCCCGCGTCTCGTTGTTGGCGGCAACCATCGTGAACTCGAACTGGCCCTCGGCACCGGCTGCGCCATCGAGCTGCTTGGTGATCTGCAGGCCGTCGGCCGCACCCTCGGTGGTGACAGAGGAGGCGCGATAGCTGTTGGTGAACACGAAGTCGTTCCCGTTTACCGTAGCGACAACGCTACCGGTGCTCTGGTCCTGCGTCACGGCGATGCTCACGGTCTTGACCGTGTTGTCATACGTCATGCCGTTCAGCGTAGAGGTACCGTTACCGTTGTCGGCGGCACCCGCGGGGATAACCTCGCGAATCGCATACTCGTAGGTGTTGCCGATGTCATCGATGCCGAACTGGATGTCGGCAAAGGTGATCCCACCCGTACCGTTGTTGCCAACCTGAGTCTGCGCGGGCATGGGGGCACCCTGGGTCACGGCCGCGATAGTGAAGCGGAAGTCGTTGATATCGAGCGTGGTACCGGAGGTGTAATCCGTGAACGACTTGGTGCCGGTGATGTTGGCAGTAGCCACATCGTCGCCCAGGAAGTTGTTAGTGAAGACGGCATTACGGTCGTCAATAGAGGGCCACAGGGCCTCATCCTGACCAGTAGAAGTGGAGTCATCGTTGAAGGTGCGGTACATCGACTCGATGGAAGCGGCCAGGTTGCCTTCACCGTTATCGGTCACATTAACAGTCACGCGATAGATGGCGCCGGAGTAGGTAAGACCGGACTCGGCCCCCTCGGTCTCCCGAATGAGATACACGTACTTCCCCACAGAGGAGTACTTGATCTCGCCGAAGCTGAACGTGACTTCCTCATTCTCCGTGTAGTTGGTCTGGTCGGTGTTGGTCAGCGTCACGGACGCATCACGGGGCATCGGCGCGTTCGGTGTGACATCGCTCAGCGTGAAGGTGAAGCTCTCGCCATCCTTCCAGTCGCGGCCCGTCAGCACCTTGGTGCCGTGGAGGCTGCCACCGGAGAGGGTCGTCTTGGCCACGTTGTAGGTGTTGGTGTATGCGACCTCGATCATGTCACTGGAAGCGATAGTGCCGATGGCGATCCGGCCATCAGCGCTGGCAGCACCGTTAACCGTGTTGGCGGCGGTGTAGCCGGCCTCGGCTTTCTCGGTCACCGTGAAGTTGGTGTCGGAGGGCAGGCCCTTGACAACCACGCGCTCACCGTTCTTGAGCGTGAGGGTACCGCCATCGGCGATCTGGCCGGTAGCAGCGGGCTCGGCGCCTTCGGTCACCTGCTGCGGATTACCGTCCACATCGACCGGCTGGTCCTGGGTGTTGTACTTGATGTAGTCGAAGCTACCCTGAATGTCCGCAGCGCCGCCGTTGTTCGCGTTACCGAGGTCGACAGTGTAGGTGAACTCCTTGTCGTTGTGCACGGCGCCCGTGGTACCCCAGTCGACCGTCTTGGAGATCTGCAGGTCGCCGGAAACCGGGTAGGCGATCTTGCCGTTGTTACCGAGGGTCACCACAACCTGCTCGCCGTTCCAGGCAGGGCTGATGGAATCGGTTGCAGTCTCAGTTGTATTCGGATCCTTAGCCGCCTTAAACTCGGTGGCACGGGTCAGACGAGGAGAGCCACCCTCAATGTAGAAAGTACCATCATCGGCCCTGTGAACATAGTTTCCGAGCTGGCCGTCTTCAGCGACAAACGAAACCCATTCATTTTGGACACTCTCGTTTGCATAGTACGTACGCTGATAATAATACGTGCTGTCAGGACGATATTCTCCATCTCTAACCGGATCCTGAACATCCGCGCTGTTGTAAATAGGCGTATCAACCGTGAAGTAATAGAAACTGTTGGTGTCAGCGGGAACGAAGGTCGCCGTCGTGGTGCCGACACCATCTCCGTTGTAGTTATTCGAGTAGAAATAGACGTTGCCAGTCTCCACATCGGTATGAGACTCGATATAGCCACCATCAATCTGCGATGCATCGAGGTTGCCCTTAGCATCGACAAGGCCGTCCTTGAGACCGACGGTGTAGTACACGCGAATCGGGTATGCCGGGAGCACCTCTGTCGTCGTGGTGGTCTCGCCGTCAACGGTGTTGGACTCAGCGGTATAGAGACGCATGGGGAGCATGGTGGAGGGAATCTGCACCTCTACCGTATCGCCCTGCTGCGCGGCAACCCCATGGGTGACGGTAATCTCGATGTCGCTCAGATTGTGGCTGCCGGGATAGACAACCCCTTCATCATTGCCGTTGTCAACAGACCCCTGGAACACATAGGTCGTGGTAGATCCATCATCAGAAGTGTTAGCGGAAACCTGAGTGAATTCCTCGCCGGCGAACACGATGCTCTTGAAATTCTTGACCTCGGTGTAGTCGCCGAGCGTGTCGGTGAAGGTCAGGTAGCCAACGGGCTCCCCGCCGATGCTGTCATTCGACTCAATCGGCGACGTTGCACTGGAACCGAAATCATCGTAGATGGACTGGAACACGTCGTTCAGCTCATCAGCGTTATCCGCGGCAAAGTAGTAGTTACCCTCGGCCCTATCACCAAGCGTACAGTTCTCCGAAAAGTCAACCCGGTTGCTGTTCGTATTTCTCGAAGACGCGCTTGGGTAGTTGCTCGACACCGCATTCATGAAGTAGTTGGCATCGTGCGCCTGAGTTCCCTCACCACTCAAGTCACTCGGGTCTGCACCCTGGAAGACACCAACCGAGTAGATGCTAACCCCGGTCGTCTTCATCTCCCGGGCAATGTTGACAGACTGACCAGCGTTGTCGTTTTCAACGAAATCGCCGTCACCGGGCATACCGTCGGTAAAGAAGACGACGACTTTCTTGGCCTCAGTCCGCGCACCGTCACCCATGCCGTTGATTCCGTTGATGATGTTCTGTGCTTCCCTGAAGCCCGTCTCGGACTCAGTGCCGCCACTATAGGACAGACCGGTAACATAGCCCTTCAGACCGTTGGCGTTGCTGCCCTCGGTGCAGTTGACGAAGTACTGAGGAACCTCCCACCACCGACTAGCATTGTAGGCGTCCGCGTTGTCTGAGTACGAAACGATGGAGACGCGATGCTGCTGCTCAGCGTTCTTCCCGGCATTCTCCTCGGCCACCGTATCGATGAAATTGGAGACCGCACTCTCCATAGCCTGATCGATGCGCACGCTCGTCTGAGTACGCGTATAGAACTGGATGTGAGAGGTATCGCCATCGTCTGCGCTCGTCTTGGGAAACACCTGGATACCGTTCAGATACCAGCCATCGAAATTAGCATCAAAAATGCCGGAGCGACGCTCTTCAATCTCCGCATAGCTGCCGTCTTCGTTGAGGGCATAGTACTGGGTGTTGTCACCCCAGCCCTCATTCGGATCGTAAGCTTCATGATACTCGTAGCTTGTCAATCTCCCCTGAGTCATCGAGCCAGAGCGGTCGAGCACAAGGACGATGTCAAGCGGCTGGTTGATGGTCGTCTGACCGGAGATGTTGGCCGCGGAGGAAAGCGCAGAGAGACCGACAAGGGCAGTCCCCTCGTCATTCTTAATCTCAAAGGTCGTCTCCCCACTCTGGCTGGTCAGTTGCACATCACTCGTGTAGACCGACTTGTCCGTCCAGATACGACCGGTGTTCCGGGTGGAGTCTCCGGCATTGTCGCCGGATGAAACGCCGTTCTCACCGCTATACCAGTCGTCGTGCATATCGGGGTCGGAAGCCCACTGCCCCCCCCTTCGGCAAGGGTCTCCACGCCGAACGCGGCGTGCACGCCGTCCACGATCCCCTGCGCGAAGCCAGGAATCGCGACGACCATCGCCAGCGCCACGACGAGCGCGAGCAGACCGGCGCGAAGCTTACGCGCCTTCTTCGGGGTTACTCCGTTTTGGAGCGACCCCCCCCCGTGAGCTTTTTACGGGAAGTGCCCACGTCGGGGCGTTTCCTTGGCACTTGCATCGTTACCTTTTCTCCTCTTCTCGCAACGTTTCAGCTACGTTTCCCCACCCACCAGAGTTCTCTCTCATGCCAGCCGAGAAGTCGTCGCCCGATCCCGAACGTCAACCTTCAACATGAGGTAGAACTCTGAACAGCGAGAGTCGCGTTAATTCTAGCTATAAGACCCCCGGTGGGTTTTTCGCTATATTCAGCCTTCTATCTGCATTTTTCTGTATCAGGGGGGACTGATTCCACATCTAATGACCCACTGGGTACGTGCACCGGATTTCCGCAGGAATCCCCTATCGCTTATCGCCCGACACTTTTCCTCGATAGAAGGACCCCCTATGATCATATAGTTATGGTGATTATATGGAGACAGGCGAACGGTTTTCTTAACTTTCAATCTATGCGGTCAAAACGGCCAACTTGCGCCGCATCGACGGGTCTCCAAGATGACGCCGTCCCCTCAGGGGGACACCGCCAGATCGAGCGGCGCTCAAGCTGATTGGCAGGGCGGCCCCTCATGCCTCCTCCTCGAGCGCCGGCTATACTGGATGCCACCCGAACCTTCAAGGAGACCCATGCATCCCTCACCCCGCAGCAGGCACCGCAACTCCGGGCGCAAGGCATCCCGCCTCTCCGGACCCGGCACGCCGCGGCGCGACCGCCTCTCCGACGGTCCGTGCCCGGTCATGCACCGCTGCGGCGGCTGCGCATGGCTGAACCTCCCCTACCGCAAGCAGCTCGCGCGCAAGCAGGCCGCCATGGAGGAGCTCTTCGCCCCGCTCATCGCCCGCTTCGGCTGGGATGTGCAAGTGGAGGCCGTCTTCGGCATGGGCGGCCGCGCCGGCGAGGACGCCCTGCCCGCGCCGCGCGGATTCCGCCATAAAGCGGTCACGCCGTTCGCCCCCGGCCCGCACGGCCAGGTGCGCTGCGGGTTCTACACGCGCGGCACCCACGAGATCGTCCACGTCCCCGACTGCATCGTCGAGGCGCCCGGTGCGCGGCGCATCTTGAACGAGGTCGCGCGCGCCGCCGAGGCCTGCGGCGTCCCCGCATACGACGAGGACGCGCGGCGCGGCATCCTGCGCTACGCCGTCCTGCGCATGGGGTGGCGCCGCGACGAGGCCATCCTCACGCTGGTCACCGCCCGCCGCAACATCCCGCATTTCCGCAGCTTCCTGGATGAGCTGCAGCACATCGACCCCTGCGTGACCGTCATCGCCCAGAACCTCAACGACCGCGTCACCAACGCGATCCTGGGTCACTCGACCACCGTGCTCCAGGGTCCCGATCGCATGCGCGACGACCTCCTGAACTGCACGTTCGAGATCTCACCCACCGCGTTCTACCAAACCAACCCGGAGCAGACGGAGGTCCTCTACCGCCTCGCCATCGAGGGGATGGACCTGCACGACGGCGACGTCCTGATGGACGCGTACTGCGGTAGCGGGACCATCGGCCTGTGCGCCGCCAAGGACGCGGCCGAGACCGGACGGCGCATCTCCCTGATCGGCGTGGAACGCAACGCCGCCGGCATCACCGACGCACGGCGCAACGCCCGGATCAACGGGCTCGAGGACCGCGCACGGTTCGTCGCCGAGGATGCGACGCTCTATATAGAGCGCGCCGCCGAGCGCGGTGAGCGCGTGGACGTGCTGTGCATCGACCCGCCGCGCGCGGGGTCGACCCCGGAGTTCCTGCGCGCCGCCTGCGCGCTCGCGCCGCGCCGCATCGTCTACGTGAGCTGCAACCCGGAGACGCAGGTGCGCGACATCGAGCAGCTCGCGCAGCGCGGGTACCGCATGGCGCGGCTGTGCCCGGTGGACATGTTCCCGCACACCTCGCATGTCGAGACGGTCGCGGTCCTGGAGCGGTAGCGCCGCCGTTTCACGGCTGCATCGGCGGCGGGGACGCTCGTGACGAGCCGGTGAGTCATCGTCCGGCTGCCAGATGGCAGCCGGCGGGACCAGCGGGCTCCCGTCGCCCATATGGCGCCGGAGCCCGGTCACGCCCAGGCGGTATCGGCCTCCAGCGAGGTCATCCACGCGATATAGACGCTCGGGTAGTGCCCCTGTAGCACCGCGACGGGGTCGATCCGCGCCATGCACGCGGAGAGCAGCGCGATCACGCCGGCGGGGGTCTTGAGCTCCTCCGCGGACCCCACCTGCCCGGAGAGGTCGCCCAACGCGGCGTCTATCGAGAGCTCGTTGTCGGGGCTGTAGATACAGGGGATGCCCATCATGGACTCGAATGCCGCGCCCATCGCGTCGAATCGCGCCCCGAAGTCCGCGTCGTGCACCGACGGCAGCTCCATACCCCTGCCGTACCGCGTGTACCCCCAGCTCGAAGGCGGCAGGCTCACCATGATGTCGGCCGGGTTCACGATGTTGAAGATGCTTCCGTACCGCGCGTCCCCGGCATCCGGGGCCGTCGTCGTTCCCGGCGAGGCGAAGGTGTAGGCGCGGACGCGGTCGCCTGCACGGAGGGACGGCAGGGATTGCGGTGCGGAGCCGTCCCGCACCGCAGCCAGGTCGTCGAGGGCGGACGCCGCCACGAGGTTCGCGATGGCTCCCCCGCGGCTGTGCCCGACCAGCAGGATCTCGACGTCGTCGCCCGCCGCGTGCGCCGACCGGATGCGCGCGTCGACCGCCTCGCGGACCTCGCGCGCGGCCTCGGTGTAGCCCGGATGGCCGTCATCCGACGGCGCCGTGTCGACCGAGGACGATGACGCGCCCGATGCCGCGGAATCGGCCGCGCTCCGCGAACCGTCTTCCCCGAGCACCGCGAGGTTGCTCAGCCATTCGGAACCGTAGCTCCCCCTGATCGATACGAGCACGAGCGTCTTTGCACGAGTCTCCGCGACGGATCCCTCTGCGGCGGCTTCGGAGGAGGAGGCGGCACCGGAGAGGGAGGCAGAGGAATCGCCGGAAGCGCTCTCGTCGCCGGCGCCGTCCGAGCCCGCCGCGGCGGTCGCCCCGACCTGCGCGGAACCCGAGTCCGGCTCTATGTGCTTGGTCGCGACCGCATAGGCCGCTCCATCCGATTCATCCGTGACGAGCGAGAGCGCCTCGTCCACCACCTCGCTGCGGTACCGGTACGAATCCGTCGAGATGTCCGTGAACCCCAGCTCGGCCAGCGCCTGCTCCATGTAGGCGGGCTGGCTCGACCCCTGCTGGTAGTACCCCGATTCGGAGTACGCGAGCGCCGCGATGACGGAGCAGGCGCGCGCCAGCTCGGGGTCGTACGTATCGGAATCCTGGAAGAACCAGCCGTCGTCCCAGACGATATCCTGGACGAGCTCGTGGGACACGGCAAGGTCGGTGAAGGAGAGCGATGCCTCGAAACGCCCGGTCCGAGGGGGAGCCTCCTCGCCCCATGCGACCGATGGGGCAGCCGGGGCGTCGACCGCCCCCTTGTTGAGACGGCGCTCATGATAGCGGGTATACAGGATCACCGCGCCGACCAGCACGATGATCATGACGACCACCGCGGCCGCGACGGAGATGCGGCTCGCCGCGAACCCGACGGTGCGAACCACCTTATGCATGCGCAGTCACCTCCCCGTCCCGAAGCGACCGACCGACGCTTCCCCGATGCTGATTCGAGCATACCCGCCCGCCGTGCATACGGGGTGTTCAAAGGTTTAGGTTTTACATAAGCCGAGATAGCGCGTACGGCGAACGGCCCCGCCGGCGATCGCGTTCGCCCTCCGGTTCATGCTCCGGATGAACGCGCGCGACGCGGAGACGGCGACCATGCCTGCATCCGGGTTCATGTTCTGCGCGAGCGCGCGACCCGGCTGAAACCCCGGTTACGCGCCCGCCGCGCGCTCCCCTGCCGTCAGCTCGCGCCCCAGCTTGTAGTACACGGGCTCGCCGGCGCAGCGGCGGCAGTACACATGGCCGTCCCGCTCGACCCCGCGCCCGTCGTGCACCCGCTCGCCGCACACCTCGCATACCTGCGTCTTGCGCGGGCGCCCGGGGAGGTCGTACTCCATGAAATCGGTCAGCTTGACCTCGTTCACGCAGAAGAGGTCGTCATCGGACAAGCCGGCGAAGAACGCCAGCATCTCCTGCTTGTCGTGCGGGGCCTTCGGAACGCCGGGGCGCTGGGTGATCCGGATCGCCCGGCCGCTCGCGATGTCGTAGAAGCTCGCCGCCATGATCCCGTAGTCGTACCACTTGAGACGGCGGCGCCCTAGATGGCAGTTGGCGACCGAGATCACCGCGTCGGCGAGGCAGCGGTCGCACTCGACGAAGGCGATGAGGTCGCGGTAGGTGTCAGGGTCCTCGATATGGAAGAACTCCATGGCGAGGCGTGCCATACGGCAGCCGATGACCTGGCCGGCGCACATGTGGCCGTGGAACGCGATGGCGCGCTTCAGGTCCTCGTCGAACGTTCTCTTCAGCATCGGTCTCCTCGGTTCGGATGCGGAACAATGGATCGGCGGACGCTTGCCTCGGCGGCTGCGTCGCGGTCTTGCCGCGGCGCCGCGTCAGGCCTCGTACTCGGCCAGGTCCGCCAGGTCGGTCAGATCGCAGATCCCCGCGGCATCCAGCGCCTCGAGCAGGGAGCGGCGGTCGCGGTTCATGATGAGCTCCTCGGGGAACCCGATACCCTCGAGCATGCTCTGGGCATGGGGGAACCTGCCGACGGACGGCGCGATGTGCGCATCGCTCGACACGACGATCCCCACGCCCATCTCCGCGCAGCGCTGTGCGATGCGCGAGCACACGCTGTGGAACCAGCCGCGAGTGTCGATCTCCAGGCTGTGCTCGTTGATCTCGATGAGCTTGCCCTTCTCCTTGGCGACGGTCAGGACCTCGTCGATATCGAACGGAACGCCCGAGCGGCCCGTATGGCCCAGGATGAACACCTTGGGGTTCTCGAGCGCCTGCACGTACATGTTGGTCGTCCGCGCGATGGGCGCCCCTTTGGTGAAGTCGCCGTTGTGCACGCTCGCGATCACGTAGTCGAGCCCGTCCGTCACGCGGTCGAACAGGCTGCCGTCCGAGGAGTACGCGCGCCCCACGATGGTCTCGGGGCAGTCGATATCCTGGCCGAACAGCCCGCCGTCGAGCGTCACGATGTCGGTTTCGGCACCGCGCAGCAGCACGACGCCGTCCCAGACCCGCGGCCAGCACGACTGGTTGAGGAAATACTGGAAGTTGCGCAGATGCTGGTCGGGGAACAGCATGCTGCTGAAGTGGTCCGCGGAACCGAGCAGCTCCATGTCGAGCGCTCGGCACGCGGCGATGTTCTCCCCCACGGTCGAGTACGCGTGCCTCGTGAACACCGTATGGGTGTGGACGTCGCAGGCTATGCGGTAGCTCATGGCGGTCCTCCTCCGAATCCTCGATCCCCGGTCCCGCTACGCCCGGTACTCCTCGGCGAGCAGCTTCCAAGCGGGCAGCGAGCGCTCGATCACCTCGCGGTCGATGCAGTACCCGAGGCGGAACCAGCCGGGCACCCCGAAGCTGTCGGACGGCACCGCGAGCAGCTCGTGGGCGCGCGCCCGCTCGCAGAACGCCCCGGCATCGGGTTCGAGCGCCTTCACCCACAGGTAGAACGCGCCGTCGGGCTCGACATAGGTGTACCCGTATTCGGACAGCGCCGACGTCAGCAGCTCGCGGTTGCGCGCATACGCCTCGACATCCGACGGCTCGTCCACGCAGTCGGCGACGACGCGCTGAAACAGGGACGGCGCGCAGACGAAGCCCAGCGTGCGCGCCGCGCCCGCCACCGCCGGCATCACGCGGGCGGCCAGCGGGCAGGTGTTCGGCACGAGCACCCAGCCGACGCGCTCGCCCGGCAGCGACAGCGACTTGGAATAGGAGTAGCACACCACGGTGTCCTCGTAGATGGAGGGGACCCACGGCACCTCCGCGCCGTAGACGATCTCGCGGTACGGCTCGTCGGAGATCAGGAAGATGGGCTGCTCGCGACCGGCGTTCGCCTCCTCGAGGACCGCCGCGAGGGATTCGAGCGTCTCGCGCGTGTAGACGGCGCCCGTGGGGTTGTTGGGCGAGTCGATGATGACCGCCGCGGTGCGCGGGGTGATGGCGGCCGCGACCGCCGCGGGATCGATCTGGAAGGTCGTCTGGTCGGCGAGGACCTCCACGCAGGCGGCGCCCGCCTTCTCGATCCACACCGCGTGCTCGGGGAAGTACGGGGCGATGACGATGACCTCCTCGGCCGGGTTGGCGAGCGCGTGGACGCACATCGAGACCGAGGCGGCGGCGCCCACGGTCATGAACACGTCGCCCATCCCGTAGGACGTCCCGAACCTGCGGTTGAGCGATTCGGCGACGGCGCGGCGCGCCTCGGGGAGGCCGGGGGCCGGGGTGTACCCGTGCAGCTCGTCGCTCGGCAGCGCGAGGGAGCGCTCGATGGAGGCCCGCACCGCCGCGGGCGCGGGGACGCTCGGGTTGCCGAGGGAGTAGTCGAAGACCTTGTCGGCACCGATCTGCGCCTTGCGCTCGAGGCCGTAGGAGAAGATCTCGCGGATGATCGAGCTCTCGGCGCCGCGTGCGTACATCGTCTCGTTGATCATGGGGCCACTCGCTTCCCTTGGAGAACCGTCGTCGTTTCGTTGTGTGCCATTGTACGCGCATCGCGGCACAAAAAACGGCCCCGCCGTGTCAGCGGGGCCGTCGCTCCTATTGCTCTTCGGACCTGAGCGCCTCCTGGGCGTAGGCCGCCGCCTCCGCGGCTATCTCCTCGTCCGACTGCCGGGGCTTCCGAGGGGCCTCGGGCGCCGGCGCATCGGACGCGCCGTCCGACCCGGCGTCCCCGCCGTCGGATGCGTTCCCCTGCTGGCCGGCCAGGTACTCGTCCCAGGTGCCGTCGAGCAGCGCCGTCACCGCGTCGCCCTCGACGGTCTCGCGCTCCAGCAGGACGTCCTTCATCAGGACCAGCTGCTCGCGGCGCTCGGACAGGATCTTCTCCGCCCGCTCGTGCGCCTCGCGCATGATGCGCTGCACCTCGGTGTCGATACGGCGCGCCGTCTCCTCGGAGTAGTCCTGGTGGTCGGCGTAATCGCGCCCCAGGAACACCTGGTGCTGGGCCTCGCCGAACACCTGCGTCCCCAGCGCCTCGCTCATGCCCAGGCGCGTGACCATCTCGCGCGCCATCTTGGTCGCGCGTTCGAGGTCGTTCGAGGCCCCAGAGGTGATGTCGTCGCACATGAGCTCCTCGGCCACGCGGCCGCCCAGGAACACGGCGAGCTCGTCGAGCATCTCGTTCTTGGTCTTGAGGAAGTGGTCCTCGGTGGGCAGCTGCATGGTATAGCCCAGCGCCTGCCCGCGCGGGATGATCGTGATCTTGTGAACCGGGTCGGAGTGCTCGAGCACGTGCCCCACCAGCGCGTGACCGCTCTCGTGGAAGGCGATGGTGCGGCGCTCGGTCTCGGTCATGACGCGCGCCTTGCGCTCGGGGCCGGCGATCACGCGCTCCATGGATTCCTCGACCTCGGACATGGAGATGGTCGCGCGCTGACGGCGGGCCGCCAGCAGGGCCGACTCGTTCAGGAGGTTGGCGAGGTCGGCGCCGGTGAACCCGACGGTGAGCTGCGCCAGCTTGTCGAAGCGCACGTCGTCGGCAAGCGGCTTGTTGGCGGCGTGCACGCGCAGGATCTGCTCGCGGCCGCGCACGTCGGGGCGGTCCACCGTGATCTGACGGTCGAAGCGGCCCGGGCGCAGCAGCGCCGGGTCGAGGATGTCCGGGCGGTTGGTCGCCGCGATGAGGATCACGCTCTCGTTCTCCTCGAAGCCGTCCATCTCGACGAGCAGCTGGTTGAGCGTCTGCTCGCGCTCGTCGTGACCGCCGCCCAGACCCGCGCCGCGCTGGCGGCCGACCGCGTCGATCTCATCGATGAAGATGATGGACGGGGACTGCTCCTTGGCCTTGGAGAACAGGTCGCGCACGCGGCTCGCGCCGACGCCCACGAACATCTCCACGAAGTCGGAGCCGGAGATGGAGAAGAACGGCACGCCCGCCTCGCCGGCGACGGCCTTGGCGAGCAGCGTCTTGCCGGTGCCCGGAGGGCCCACGAGCAGCACGCCGCGGGGGATCTTTGCGCCCAGCTTGCGGAAGCGGTCCGGCTCGGACAGGAAGTCGCGGACCTCCTTGAGCTCCTCGACGGCCTCGTCGATGCCGGCGACGTCGGCGAACTTGACCTTGGGGCGCGTGGCCTCGTTGGTCTTGGCGTTCGTCTTGCCGAACTGCATGGCCTTGTTGTTGGCGCCGCCCATCTGGCGCATGAAGTACACCATCAGCGCGATGAGCGCCACGGTGGGCAGCACGCCGACCAGCAGGTTGGTGAGGAAGTTCGGGTCGGAGGTGTCAACCACGTAGGTGGTGTCGGGATGCGCCGCCATGAGGTCGTTCAGCGTATCGGACCCCACGTAGGTGGTGGTGTAGCTGTGCAGGGCGGCCTGCTTGCCGATATCGTCGGCGCTGGTCCAGTACCCGCCCGAGACGGTCCCGTCGGCGACGCGGTAGGTCGCGGTGTCCACCCGGTTGTCGGATACGGCCTCCACGAACTCGCTCGTCGAGAGCTCGGTCGCCGAGGGGGTGCTGGTGAAGAAGCCGCCCATGTTCATGAACATGTAGCACAGCAGCACGCAGATGAGCAGGAAGTACAGCCATCCCATGCGCGAGGGCGGGCGATGGTAGCCTCCGGGCCCTCCCGAGCCGCGGCCGCCGAAGCGGTCGTCGAGCTTGCCGAACAGGCCGTCGTCATCCTTGCGGTCGCGCCCGTCCGGCTCCTCGCCCTGGGAGGCGAGGAGGCGCGCGCCGGCGCGGTCGATCGTATCGTTCCTATAGGTCATCTACGAGTAAACCTCCGGTTTGAGCACCCCGATGTAGGGGAGGTTGCGGTAGCGCTCGGCGTAATCCAGGCCGTAGCCGACCACGAAATCGTCCGGGCAGTGCATGCCCACGTACTTCGGGTTGATGGCGGCCTGCTTGCCGGCGACGTCCTTCCACAGGAAGGTCGCGACCTCCAGCGAGGCGGGGTGGCGGCTTGACAGGTTCTTCATGAGGTAGCGCAGCGTGAGGCCCGAATCGAGGATGTCCTCTACGATCAGCACGTCGCGCCCCTTGATGTCCATATCGAGGTCCTTGACGATACGGACGATGCCCGAGGACTTCGCACCCTCGCCGTAGCTCGACACCGCCATGAAGTCGATGGCGAGCGGGCACTCGATGGCCCGCATGAGGTCCCCCATGAAGACCACGGCGCCGCGCAGGACCGCGATGAGCACCAGGTCCTTTCCCTGATAATCACGGGTGATGTCGGCGCCCATGCGGCGCACGACGGCGGCGATCTCCTCTTTGTCGAACAGCATGTGGTCGACGTCTGGATGCAAGGCTTCCATGATGGCCCTTTCTGCGTAGCGCGTATCCGCTTGATACTACCCGTCGACGCGCCCGTCCGACGCGGTAACGGGTTTGATTTTCAATATTATCAACAGCCTGGTGGCGGCCGTGCACTTGAACCGGTCGTCGAGGCGAATTCCGCCAACCCACACAACGGCGCCGCCCGGGGCGGTGCGGACCACCGGCACGCTCTCGCGCTCGGCCACCGGAACGCGCGCGGCACCCAGGATGTCCGATAGCTTCTTGCTGCGCCCGTGCATGCCGAGCGGGCACATCACATCGCCCGGCGCCGGGGCGTCCACCCAGAGGCGCGCGGTGAGGGCCTCCGCGGGGATGGCGCCGTCGGGCGACGACTCCGCCAGGCGCTCCAGGTCGCGCTCCGCATATCCCAGGGCGGCCGCATCGATACACGCCGTGAGCAGGTCGGCCTCCGGGGGTGGGAAAATAGGGACAGGCACTTTTTTCCCGCTCCCGTCGGCGCCTGGGAAAAAAGTGCCTGTCCCTATTTTCCCATCGGCGCAGGAGCGCGCGAAGGCGATCGGATCCTCGCCGTGCGGGACACGCACGATGCCCGATTCGATCACCGTGTGGTTGGCGAGCGGCATGCGCCCCGGCACCGGCAGCCACCCCGCCGCGAGGCGCTCCCGGGCGGCCGCGGTGCGCATCGTGAACGTGCCGAACTCCATGCGCGCGTCGACGCCCCCGGGAAGGGTCACCGAGCCCTCCCCCGCCGCCACGCATGCGAGCGCGGCCTCGACATGGCGCATCTCCAGCCGCTCCTCGGGTGCGAGGCCGCGGTATGCGAGACGGACCATGCGCCGGGCGATGGCGACCTCGGCCGAGGCGAGGCGGGCGGCGTCCAACACGATCAGGCCCTCCTGCTCGTGCCTCACGCAGGCGCGCAGCGAGCGGGCGGCGAGCTGCGACATGAAGGCGTCCTCCTCGCCCAGGATGTCGCAGGTGGCGCCGATGGCGCGCTCGAGGTTGCCGTTGCGCTCCGTCGCCACCGGGACCACGCGGTGGCGGATGAAGTTGCGCAGGTAGGATACGTCCTCGTTGGACTCGTCCTCACGCCATCCGATCCCCGCCACCTCCAGGAAGCGGCAGAGCTCCGCATGGCTCATGTCGATGAGGGGGCGGACGATGATGTTGCGGCGGCGCGGGATGCTCGAGAGCCCCGCGGGGCCGGAGCCCTTGATGGCGTTCATGAAGAAGGTCTCCACCCGGTCGCTCGCCGTATGGGCCGTCAGGATCCGCGCCGCGGAGCGCGGGGCGCCGGTCTGCTCGCACAGCTCGCGCACATAGCGGCGGGCGGCGGCGTAGCGCACCTCGCGGGCGGCCGCCTCCAGGTTCTTCCCGGACAGATCGGTGAACGACGCGTGCTCGACGCACAGCGGCAGCCCGTAGCGGGCGCACAGCTCGCGCACGAAGCGCTCGTCGCCGTCGGATGCCTCCCCGCGCAGATGGTGGTTGACGTGGAGCACATGAAGGCGCTCGCGGGCGATGCGGGAGGGCCCGCGGCCGTCCCGGAGGTCGAGCTTGGATGCGCATGCCATCACGAGGAGCGCCGTGGAGTCCGCGCCGCCTGATACCATGAGCACCACGGGAGCCGGCGCCTGCGTGCGCGCCGGGTGCTCCGCGCGAGCGGGCATCGGGTGCAAGCGGGCGAAATGCTGGGAAACTGTGGGCATGTGACCTCCTTGGTACCGCACCATTGTATCCGTTGGACCGCGCTCCAAGTCGCCTGCCCGCGGGCTCGGCGGCGGATAACGTGAAGGAGGGGCCGTCCCCGCCGTCATGATGACGGGGCGGAACAGCCCGCGTGTCATGCGCGGCGGGAGGACGCCCCGTGCCATACGCGGCGGCGGGGCCGTTCATGGCGCAGGGCCGCCCGTCCGCCACCATATCCGCCGCCGCCTGCCACGACCGATGGAAGCGAGGGTTTCACCATATGACGGATGAGGGACACGGGAACCGGACCTTGAGGCTGCACATCCTGGGAAGCGGGTCGAAGGGAAACTGCGCGCTGGTCGAGGGCCCGCAGGGCCTCATCATGGTCGACGACGGCTTCTCCCGCCGCGAGGTGCTCGCACGCATGCACGCCCTCGGCCTCGACGAGCACGACGTGCGCGCCCTGCTGCTCACCCACGAGCACACCGACCACGTGAGCGGCATCACCGTGTGGCACCGCGCCTTCCCGGTCGAGCTGTATGCGAGCATCGGCACGCCGGGCACGCGCAGGTACTTGGACGAGCTCCCCTTCTGTCAGTTCGTCCCCGGCGTATCCTTCGAGGTCGCAGGTATCTCGGTCCGCACCTTCCCCACCTCGCACGACGTGGTGAACCCGGTCGGCTTCCGGTTCGACTGCGCGGGCGACTCGATCGGCTACGCGACCGACACCGGCTACCTGACCGACGACGCGCTCGATGCGCTTGCCGGCGCGCGCATCCTCGCGCTCGAGAGCAACCACGACGTCCCGATGCTCCGCTGCGGCTCCTACCCGCGCTACCTGCAGGGCCGCATCCTATCGGACAGCGGGCACCTCTCCAACGCGCAGGCGGCCGAGGCGGCGCCGCGCCTCATGTCCGAATGCACCGAGCAGCTCGTCGCCATGCACATCTCCCAGGAGAACAACCGGCCGAGCCTCGCCGTCCGCTCCTTCGCGGAATCGCTCGGGGCCTCGCTCGACGACGAGCTCGGCTCCACAGCCACCCTCGAGCGGGGCGACGGGCCGTCCCTGCGCATCCGCGCCGCCGGCCAGAACCGCCCCATCACGGTGGACTGACGGGGAGACCTTCGCGCAGACGCCGCTATGACACGGAGATGCCCCATCCTTCATGACGGGAGGCGGGGCAACCCCCGTACCATGACGGCCCCGTGTCACGTTGACCCCGCATCATGCCAGTCCGCCGCGTCATGAAAAAAACGGGTCCGGAGCCGCAGCCCCGGACCCGTTCGCGGCGAGTCGCACCCCGCTTTGGATGGCGCGTTAGTCGATGGAGATCTTGGTGACGTTCTTCTTCTCGACGATCTTGGGCACGCTCACGGTCAGCACGCCGTCCGCGTAGCGCGCGGACAGGCCCTCGCAGGCGGCGTCCTTCAGGTACACACCGCGGGTCGCGCTGTAGGAGGTGAACTCCTTCTGCAGGTAGTTCTTGCCCTTGTCCTCCTCCTTCTCCTCGACCTTCACCGCGATGGACAGGCGCCCCTCGTTGAGCTCGACGTCGATATCGTCCTTGCTGACGCCGGTGAGGTAGGCCTTGACCTCGTACGAATCGCCCTTGTCCTCGACGTCCATCGGGAACGCCTTGGTCGACATCGGCGCGGAGGCGAGATCCATCATGTCATCGAAGGCATCGAACAGGGACGTCGCCGGACGGAGACCGAACACCGAACGATACGGAACCATGCTTGCCATACTTATCACTCCTTTGTGATACGCCCTGCTCCCTCCGGGGCGCGGGGACTTCCTTGGTCGTTCATGGTTATGCCCGCATCCGCACTCCCCTATTCACGGCGATTCATATTTTTTAAGCGTCACATTGTCATCAAATCTAAGTGACTCTCACTTAAGTTTATCGAGTCGATGGATATGGAGCGTCTGTAGCGGCGGGCGACGGCACGGACGTTTTTCTTAAAATGCCATTTCACTCTCGGTCTTGCCCGTACAATGACTGCAGGTGCGGCACCGGATTAAGGGCGGTTATGGACGAGCGCATCGGGTCGACGGGACCCCTGAACAGCGATCGCATGCAGCGCGGGGACGCGATGGATGAGCGTGCCCGCACGGCAGGATACCGGCGCGAGAGCCGCCATATCCCCCAAGAGCCGATCACGGACCCCGGAGCGGAGTATGCGTCGCACGGATACCCTCGACCTGCAAGGGCGACCGGACCGTCGAGACCGACGCGCCGGCATATGGGCGTCGCCACCAACGACCCCACATATCTCCCGGACACGCCCCTGAGCGGCGAGGGGGTCAGGCGCGGCCCCGCACACCCCGTCCCCGAGCCGGGCGAGCGCCGAAGCCTTCATTACGATCGCTACCTCGAGCGCCCCAAGCCGGGAAAATCCATCTTCACCCGCCGCGAGCAGGCTCAGCGCAAAAGAACGCGCGCCCTCGTCCTGCTGGCGGTCCTGATCGTCGCCATCGTCCTGCTGGTCTGGTTCCTCGTCCTCGGCTAACCTGAGGCTGCCAACCGGCTGCCGGGGCAACCTCATGCGGAAAGGACGGCATATGAGCGACGCAAGCTCGCAGGATCCGTATATCTACGCCGACAACGCGGCCACGACGCCGCTGTCCCCTCGCGCCCTCGAGACCATGACCCCCTATCTCACCGAGTCGTTCGGGAACCCCGGGGGCATCCACCGCATCGCGCGCGACGCCGCATGCGCCCTTGAAGGCGCCCGCGCCCGCACGGCGGAACTGCTGGGGGCGCACGCGCACGAGCTCTACCTCACCAGCGGCGGCACGGAGTCCGACAACTGGATTCTCCAGGGGGCGGTGCGCAGGCATCGCGACCTGAACGGGACGAGCCGGCCGGTCCGCGTGATCACGAGCGCCGTGGAGCACCATGCGGTGCTCCACGGATGCCGCATGCTGCGCGAGATGGGCGCGGACGCGGCAATGCTCCCCGTGGACGGCTCCGGCCGGGTCGACCCCGCCTCCCTCTCCGACGCGCTCGACGATGCCGAGCGGGCGGGGGCCGATGTCGCCCTCGTCTCCATCATACTCGCGAACAACGAGGTGGGGACCATCGAGGACATCCCGGTACTCGCGGGGATCTCCCATGAGCGCGGCATCCCCTTCCACACCGATGCGGTCCAGGCGGTCGGGCACATCCCCGTCGATGTCGATGAGCTCGGGGTCGATGCGCTCTCGCTGTCGGCGCACAAGTTCCATGGACCGCGGGGGACCGGGGCCCTCTACCTGAGGGACGGGTTCTCCATACCGCCCATGGTCGAGGGCGGAGGGCAGGAGCGCGGGCTGCGTTCGGGCACGCAGGACGTGGCCTCCGCCGTCGGCATGGCTGCGGCGCTCGAGGAGGCGTGCGAGGACCTCGAGGGTCGCGCGCGGCGCGTGGGGGCGCTCCGCGACCGGCTCGTCTCCACGGTGCTGGAACGCACCCCGGGCGTACGCCCCACCGGCGAGCCCGACCCGCACCGGCGGCTCCCCTCGATCGCATCCTTCATATGCCATGACGTCGACGGCGAGCTGCTCGTGGTGCTTCTCGACCGGGCCGGGGTCGCCGCGGCGACGGGTTCCGCGTGCTCCACGGGATCGACCGAACCGTCGCACGTCATCACCGCGATGGGCTGGGACGACCCTTCGTGGAACCGCGGCACGCTGCGCCTTTCGCTTGCGGACGACGTCACGGACCGCGATATCGACCTCCTGTGCGAGCGCGTCCCCCGGTGCATCGAGCGGGCGCGCCTGCTCTCGGGCTTCTCGCGATAGCCGCCCTCCCCTGCCCCGCGGCATGGAAAAGCCGGGGTCCCCCGGAAGGCGCCCCGGCTCTCTCACCCGTTCGACCGGCCGTTAGCTCAGCAGCTTGCGGCCCGCCTCCTCGATCGCATCGAGCTGCGCGTCCGCGGACGCCGCGTCGGCGCCCTTGGCGAAGATGTACAGCTTGATCTTGGGCTCGGTGCCGGACGGGCGCACGATGGCCTTGTCGCCGCCCTCGAGATCGAACTCGATGACGTTCGCCTTGGGGAGGCCGTTCACGCCGTCCACGTAGTCCACGACCGCCTCGACCTTCGCACCGGCGATCTCCTCCGGTGCGGTCTCGCGCAGAGCAGCCATGATACCTGCCATTTTAGCGGCACCATCTGCACCAGGATAGGACAGGGAGATGGTGCGGTTGTGGTAGTAGCCGTACTTCTCATACAGCTCGCGCATGGCCTGGACGAGGTTCTTGCCCTGCAGCTTGTAGTACTGCGCCATCTGGCAGATGAGCAGGCTCGCGTTGACGGCGTCCTTGTCGCGCACATGGTCCCCGGAGAGGTAGCCGTAGCTCTCCTCGAACCCGAAGATGTAGCGGTCGACCTGGCCGGCGTCGGACAGGCCGGTGATGATATCGCCGATGTACTTGAAGCCGGTCAGGCAGCGGCGCAGCTCGAAGCCGTACTCCTGGGCGAGCGCGTCGACCATCGCGGAGGAGACGATCGTGGTCACGGCGACCTTGTCGGCCAGGTCCTCGCCGCGCTCGGCGCGCATCTTGCAGATGTAGTCGAGCAGCAGCACGCCCATCTCATTGCCGGTGAGCAGCGTGTAGTCGTCACCGTCCTGGCAGGCGACTCCGACGCGGTCGGCATCGGGATCCGTGGCGAGCAGGAGGTCGGGCTGGACCTCGGCGCACAGGTCGATGCCCTTCTGCATGGCCTCGCGGATCTCCGGGTTGGGATACGGGCAGGTGGGGAAGTCGCCGTCGGGGTCCTTCTGCTCGGGGACGACGGTGATGTCCGTGATGCCCGCGCGGTTGAGGACGGTCGTGACCGGGATGAGACCCGTGCCGTTGAGCGGCGTGTAGACGAGCTTGAGCGGGGCCGCGGCGGACTGCTCCTCGGTCAGGTTGCACACCGAGCACTTGAGGACCGCGTCGTAGTACGCGTCGAGCACCTCGTCGCCGATCCACTTGACCCTGCCCTGCTCCACGGCCTCGTCGAAGTCCATCGTCTTGACGTCGGCGAAGGGGTCCGTCGCGTTCATGGCCGCGGAGATGGCGTCGGCGGCCTCGGAGGTGATCTGGCAGCCGTCCGGACCGTAGGCCTTGTAGCCGTTGTACGGGGCGGGGTTGTGGCTCGCGGTCATGCAGATGCCGCCGGAGCACTGCAGGTAGCGGGTAGCCCAGGACAGCGTCGGCACCGGGGAGATCTTGGGGTACACGTAGGCCGTGACGCCGTTCGCGGCGAGGATGGCTGCGGTCGTCTTGACGAACAGCTCGCCCTTGTTGCGGCTGTCGCGCGCGATGGCGACGGTGGGGTTCTCGAAGTTCTCGTTCAGATAGTTGGCGAAGCCCTGGGTCGCACGACCGACGGTGTAGATGTTCATGCGGTTGGTGCCGGCGCCGATGGTCCCGCGCAGACCGGCGGTGCCGAACGCGAGGTCCTGGAAGAAGGCATCCGTGATGGCATCCTCGTCCCCGGCTTCCTTCATGGCCTTGAGCTCGGCTAGGAGCTCATCGTCCGTGGCGTTTGCGATCCAAGTGTCAAGAAGCTCATGTACGTCCGACATACGTAGCACCTTTCCTCTACCGTATGAACCTTCCGGAACCCGCATGCCCGCGGGCGGCGCGCATAAGGCGCAGCTACTGGAATCTTACGTCATTTGGGTAAAGTCCGGCACATCGCACCGCCCGATGGACGATTTGTCCGGTAGATGCCAGGAGGGGGTCGGATCTGAGACGACCCCCTCTGGGGCACCCACCCGCCTCACGTGCGGGGCGAAGATTCCTTCCGAATCCACCGGGGCAGCGGTCCCTTCCGAATCCAGCACGGCGACGCCTGCTTCTGAATCGAGCGCGGCTGCGGCTCCTTCCAAATCGAGTGCGGCGACGTCCGATTCCGAATCCATCATCAGGGCGTCATCTGAATCTTTCAGGGGCGATATTCGAATCTGGTTCGCATCGGGAGCCGATTTCACGACGCGGTGGGCGATGAACCGGAATGCATCCGCCCTCCGAATCCGCGCGCGATGACGGGAGGGGAGAGGTTCATATCTTGATCTTGTTTCCGCTGGCTGTTCGGTTGATTCGCTTCACCTGAATGATTCCACATCCGATTCTGAATTCGCGTCGAGACGACGTCAGCGCGATTGAGTTACGAAGCATCCAACACATCGACTGCACCATTCACCATTTCACGTCTGATGCAGTCGAGGACGCGGGTGCACTTGCCACACGACTCCCGCGCCGGGAAGACGCCCTGCCGCGCGCGGTCGGGTAGCCCGTCGCCCTGCAAGCTGGGTGAAACAAAGGCGTCCATGGACGCGATGATCTCGCTGAGAACAGCTCTCAGCAAAACAATGGCGTCCATGCACGCCAATGTTTCACCCGGGCTTTTTCACCGCAAACGAAGTGAAACAAATGCGTCCATGGACGCGATAATCTCGCTGGGTACAGCTCTCAGCGAGACAAAGGTGTGCATGCACACCTTTGTCTCGCTTCGCAGTCATCCCCATAGCCGTCCTCAGGACGAGGCAACCGCGTTCATAGACGTCCTCGACAGATTCGGACTCGGCACACAGAGGATCGGACCGATACGGATGAATCGGTACTCAGATGGGGTTGGTTCGGTAGGCTTGAATCGGTTCCGACGGAATCGGTCGCGTATCGAAGCCCATCGTCGCTTGAATCGTTCGCCATCGCATGCGAGCACTCATCGACTCGTTCGCCGCATCGGACAAGACGGCTCCACGACTCGATAACGGCCGACTCGATCCATTCGCGTCAGGTCTCACCAACGGGCCGACCCCGAATGAACCATCAATGGGAGCACCGTGCGGAGCGCTCGCCGCAATCGACCCGCACATCCGGTCCGTTGCGGCTTCCGCAGGCGGTTCTCTACCGAACGCAGCTGAACTCTTCCATCTCCTACCTCGAGGGACGCAGTCGTCCTGCACACCCAGCCGAACCCCGTCCGACTCTTTTTGGGTCGATCCTGCTTCGAATCGCACATCGCATCTCAAACCGATCCGCAATCTCGCACGCTGCGATCCACACAGAGCCATCGAAGCGTACCAATGGCAGGGGATGCGACCCAACGAACGAATCGACGCATCGATGCGTCCTCCGAAACGGCTACCGAACCCCGGACTCGGTCCATTCGAATCCCCGCCGTCTCCGGTTGCACCAAATGATGCGAAGGTGGGGGAGAGCGGGGTATAATCGACCGAACGACCGAACCTATGACGCAGTCCCAACCGACCCAGATTACGACGAGGTGATCGCATGCCGACAATCAAGGAGATCGCAGACGCTACCGGACGGGGAAAATCGACGGTCACCCGCGCGGTCAACGAGCTCGGCCTCCGTGAGAACGGCCATGCGAAGCCGGACGGACCGCGCGGCGCCCTGATCATCGATGCGGAGGGCGCTTCGATGCTCGCTGACTTCCTCACCAAGGGAACCGAGTCGAAGACCGCTCCGGAGTCGGATACGGAGACCGCCTCCCAGCCCCAGATCGATATCGAGGCGATCGTATCGGTCTACCGGGAGAGGATCGATGACCTCAAGGCTCAGATCGAGAGCCTCAACGACCAGCTCTCCATGAAGGACGCCCAGATCAAGGAGCTCAACATCGCCTTGGAGAACGCGCAGGGAGCGGCTAAGGAGGCGCAGACCGAGACGAGGCGCGCACACGACCGCGTCGTCCTCATGGCGAGTGCGGGCGTCTGGGAGCGTCTGACGGGCTTCAAGGGCCTGTTGGGCCCTGCGAGCGATGTAGACGGTCAATAAGCCCGCTTCTCCATAGCGACGCGAACCGAAGGGCCCCATATGGGGCCCTTCGCATGGAGACGGCTTCTGGTAATGAAAAGACCCCGCCGCGGTGAGGTCGTCGAACCATATGGTGGAGGTTAGGGGGATCCGCGGGCGCCGTATCGAACGACACTGCGACCTGCCACCGCTGTTGCCTCTATAGGAAGGGGATCTGCGGCCACCGGGCGGCCGCTCCGGCTGCGGCGCCTGCGGCGCCTTGCCCGCGGTCCCGGGAAACGCTCTCGCGTTTCCACGCGACCGCGCCCCGAACGGGGTTCGACCCCGTGCACGACCCTCAGATATGAAAAGACCCCGCCGCGGCGAGGTCGTCGAACCATATGGTGGAGGTTAGGGGGATCGAACCCCTGACCTCAGGCTTGCAAAGCCCGCGCTCTCCCAGCTGAGCTAAACCCCCAGGTAGTAATAAACACCCCAGCGGCGACTCGGCTCTCGCTGGGGTGTTTATTGCGAAAGAAGTGGTGGACCTGACAAGATTCGAACTTGTGACCTCCCGGTTATCAGCCGGACGCTCTAACCAACTGAGCTACAGGTCCATCGCGCTAGGAAATAATAGCCCAGACGCCGCGCGGGAGTCAACAACTTTTTTAAAAGAAATCTCGCGCCGTGAAAAGAAGGTTCGAAACCGCATATGGCAGCGGTTTTGGGTACTATACCTATTCAGTTCTTTCAAGGAACGCTCCGAGAACGCTTACCACGATTTGGAGGTGCCGTAATGATCCGCGTTGACATCGAGACCATTATCATGGCCTCCGGTCCCGTGCCCTCACTCATCGTCCTGCGCGAGCGCGGGGCGGATTCTTCGACGGACGCGCCCCTGCGCGCGCTTTCCATCCAGACGGGGTCGTACGAGGCCGCCGCCATCAGTCGCGGCATCGATGGGACGGAAGGCACCCGCCCCATCACGCACGATCTGATGCTCGATGCCATCCGCAAGCTCGGCGCGCACGTCGAGCGCGTCGAGATCAACCGTGTCGAGGCACCGGTCTTCTACGCGACCCTCGTTCTTTCCGGGGGCGACCGCACCGAGGTGACCGTCGACGCCCGCCCGAGTGACGCACTGGCCATCGCTGTCCGGTCGAACGCCCCCATCTACGTCGAGGACGAGGTCATGAACCGCGTCGGGAACATCTCGTACCGCACCGACGATGATGCGGAGAAGGAGTTCGAGCAGTTCGATGCGTTCGCGCATTCGGTCTCTCCGGATGACTTCTAACCTGCGTACAGGCTGAGTGGGGGGGGGAGTAAGACGACGGTCATTCCGACCGATTCACACGAACCGCGCCGGGCCGCACCAGACCGCTCTGAACCGCACCGTCTACCGCGCCCCGTGAAGCCCTGAGGCCCTTATCGGTCGTAGCGACCTTCCGGCGCGTCGCGCAGCCGCCCCCTCATCTCAGGCGCGCGCCGCAAATGCGAAAGCGCTGCCATGCGAAAGCACCGCCATGCGAAAGGCCCCGTCCCATACAGGACGGGGCCTTTTTCACAGCCCTTATGAATCGGAGCGCGCCCTGATGAGGTCTACTCGTCCATCAGGTCCTCGAGCGCCTCGTCGCCGCTGCCGATATCGACATGGTCCTCATCGCGCGGGGCCTCCATCGCTCCGGCCGCCGCGAGGTCGAGCGACTCCTGGCCCTCGGCGACCGCAGGGGCCTTGGCCTTCTTCTTCGCGCTCGTCATGCGCGCCACGGCGCAGACCCGGTCGCCGTCGATGACGGACATCATCTTGACGCCCTGGGTGGCGCGGCCGGTCTTGGAGATCTCGTCGGTCTTCACGCGGATGACCGTCGCCATCTCCGTGATGATGAACAGCTCGTGCTGGGGCCCGACCGTCTTCATGGCGGCGAGCTGACCCTTCTTGTCCGTCATCTGGATGGTGTAGACGCCCTGGCCGCCGCGGTTCTGCACCGGGTAGTCGGAGACGGGGGTGCGCTTGCCGTATCCGCGCTCCGTGATCACGAAGAGGTCGCCGCGGCCGTTGGAGATCTCCATGCCCAGCACGCGGGTGTCGCCCTTCATCGTGATGCCGCGGACGCCGCTGGTGTCGCGGCCGGTGGCGCGGACCTGGTCCTCGGCGAAGACGATCGCCTTGCCGGCGGTCGTGGCGAGGATGATCATGTCGCCCTCGCGGACGCGGCGGACGTCGAGCAGGTGGTCGCCGGACTTGAGGTTGATCGCGATGATGCCGTCGCGGCGGCTGCGGTCGTAGGCGCTCATGACGGTCTTCTTGACCATGCCGCTCGCGGTGGCGAACATGAGGTACTCGTTGTCGGGGAACTCCCTGCACGAGATGACGCTCGCGATCTTCTCGCCGTCCTCGAAGGGCAGCAGGTTCACGATGGCGGTGCCGCGCGCCTGGCGCGTGCCGACCGGCAGCTCGTGAACCTTCAGGCGGTACACCTTGCCGCGGTTGGAGAAGAAGAGCACGTACTCATGGGTGCTCGCGATGAACATCTCGTCGATGACATCGTCTTCCTTGAGGTTCGCGCCGGTCACGCCCTTGCCGCCGCGCTTCTGCGCGCGATAGGCGGCCACCGGGATGCGCTTGACGTAGCCGGTGTGGGTGATCGTGACGACCATGTCCTCGTCGGCGATGAGGTCCTCGACGTCCAGGTCGCGCTCGGCGGCGCAGATCTCCGTGCGGCGCTTGTCCCCGAACTTGCGGGAGATCTCGCGCATCTCCTCCTTGATGACGCCCAGGATCTTCTCCTCGTGCGCCAGCAGGTCCTCGTAGTAGGCGATGGCGCGGCGCAGGCCGTCCAGCTCCTCCTGGATCTTGTCGCGCTCGAGGCCCGTCAGGCGGCGCAGCTTCATCTCGAGGATGGCCGTGGTCTGCTCCGGCGTGAAGCCGAAGCGCTCGATCAGGCGGGCGCTCGCCTCGGCGTCGGTGCGCGAGGAGCGGATGATGGAGATGACCTCGTCGATGTGGTCGAGGGCCATGAGGTAGCCCTCGAGGATGTGGGCGCGCGCCTGGGCCTTCTTGAGGTCGAAGCGCGTACGGCGGGTCACGACGTCGACCTGGTGGTCGATGTAGCAGCGCAGGATCTCGCGCAGCGACAGGCACTTGGGCACGCCGTTCACGAGCGCGAGGTTGTTCACGCCGAAGGTGTTCTGCAGCGAGGTGTACTTGTACAGGTTGTTGAGGACGACCTGCGGGATGACGCCCTTCTTGAGCTCGATGACCAGGCGGATGCCCTTGCTGGTCGACTCGTCGCGCATATCGGAGATGCCCTCGATGCGCTTCTCGTTCACGAGCTGGGCGATCTTCTCCTGCAGCGTGCCCTTGTTGACCTGGTAGGGGATCTCGGTGAAGACGAGACGGTTGCGGCCGGTCTTGGTGGACTCGACATGGGCCTTGGCGCGGACGGTGATCGAGCCGCGGCCGGTCTCGTACGCCTGGCGGATGCCGTCGGACCCCATGATGCGGGCGCCGGTGGGGAAGTCGGGGCCGGGCATCACGGTCATGAGCTCGTCGACCGTGGCGTCGGGGTTGTCGATGAGCATGCAGGTGGCCTCGATGGCCTCCGTGAGGTTATGCGGCGGGATGTTGGTCGCCATGCCCACGGCGATGCCCGAGGAGCCGTTGACCAACAGGTTGGGGAAGCGGGCGGGCAGGACCTGCGGCTCGGCGAGCGACTCGTCGTAGTTGGGCTGCCAATCGACCGTGTCCTTCTGCAGGTCGCGCAGGAGCTCCATGGCGGGCTTCGCCAGACGGCTCTCGGTGTAGCGCATGGCCGCGGCCGAGTCGCCGTCGATGTTGCCGAAGTTGCCGTGGCCGTCGATCAGCGGGGTGCGCATGGAGAACCACTGGGCCAGACGGACCATCGTGTCGTACACGGCGATGTCGCCATGGGGGTGGTACTTGCCGATGACCTCGCCGACCGTCCACGCCGACTTCTTGTGCGGGCGGTTGGGGTAGATGCCCGACTCGTTCATGGCGTAGAGGATGCGGCGGTGCACCGGTTTCAGGCCGTCGCGGACGTCGGGCAGGGCGCGGGCGGTGATGACCGACATCGAGTACTCGATGAAGGACTGCTTCATCTCGTGGCCGAACTCCGAGATCTGGAGCGAGCCGCCGTTGATGTCCTCGCCGGCGTCCTGGCCGCGGTCCACGGCGCCGAAGCTCTCCTCGAGCTCGCCGTCGTCCTCATCGTCCTCGTCGTCGACGGCGTCGGGGTCGTACCCGACCGTCTCACCGTCGTCGTTCTGCGTCTCGGCGCGGGCGAGCAGGCGCTTGAGGTCCTCGGGGAGCCCCTCGGAACCCTGCGTGCCCTCCCCGGGCGCGTTGTTCATATCTTCTGCCACGTGCTACCTCCTGGTTCAGTCGTGGTCCGGTTCAGTCTGGTTCGGTCAGACTCAGTCGCGGTCGGCCGGGGGTTGGGTTGAAGCGAACCCGTCCCCACCCAACCCCGGCCGACCCAGCGCGCTAGGCGTCGAGGAAGCGCGCGTCGTGCGCGTGCTTCTCGATGTACTCGCGGCGGTACTCGACCTGGTTGCCCATGAGCTCGCGGACGGCGCGGTCGGCGACGGCGGCGTCCTCGATGGTCACGCGCTGCAGGATGCGCGTCTTGGGATCCATGGTGGTGGAAGCCAGCTGCTTGGGGTCCATCTCGCCCAGGCCCTTGTAGCGCTGGACGGTGTAGCCGCGGCGCTTCTTGGTGACCTTGCCCGCGGCCGCGTCGTCCTCGCCCTCATCGGGGTTGAGTCCCAGGCTCTTGATGGTGTCGCGCAGGATCTCCTCCTCCGGCTGGCGGCCGTTGGGGTACACGTAGTGGATCTTGTTGCGCACCTTGATGCCGAAGATGGGCGGGCACGCCACGTACACGTAGCCCGCGTCGATGAGCGGCCGCATGTACTTGTAGAAGAACGTGAGCAGCAGGATGCGGATGTGCGCGCCGTCGACGTCGGCGTCGGTCATGATGATGATCTTGTGGTAGCGCGCCTTGGTGATGTCGAAGTCCCCGCCGTCGCCGTTGCCGGTGGTCACACCGCAGCCGATGGCCGTGATGAGCGACTGGATGGTGTCGGAGGAGAACGCGCGGTGGTCGCCCACGCGCTCGACGTTCAGGATCTTGCCGCGCAGGGGCAGGATGGCCTGGATGTCGCGGCGACGGCCGTCCTTGGCCGAGCCGCCGGCCGAGTCGCCCTCGACGATGAACAGCTCGGTCATCTCGGCGTCGCGCACCGAGCAGTCCGCGAGCTTGCCGGGAAGCGAGGCGGTCTCGAGAAGGCTCTTGCGGCGCGTCGCCTCGCGCGCCTTGCGGGCGGCGTTGCGGGCGCGGCTGGCCTGCTGGGCCTTCTTGATGATCTCGCGCGCCTGCTTGGGGTGCTCCTCGAGGTAGTCGGTGAGGCCCTCGGAGACGATCTTGCGCACGAGGGTGCGCATGAAGGAGCTGCCGAGCTTGGCCTTCGTCTGACCCTCGAACTGCGGGTCGGCGAGCTTGACGGAGATGACCGCGGTCAGGCCCTCGCGCACGTCGTCTCCGGTGAGGTTGCCGTCCTTCTCCTTCAGGATGTTCTGACGGCGAGCGTAATCGTTGATGACGCTCGTGAGCGCGGTGCGGAAGCCCTCGAGATGCATGCCGCCCTCGGGCGTGTGGATGTCGTTCGCGAAGCTCATAACCGTCTCGGAGTACGAGGTGTTCCACTGCATCGCGATCTCGACCTCGCCGGTGCGGTCGACGGGGACGCCGGGCTCGGAGGCGCCAGACAGGTAGATCGGCTTCTTCAGGCCGTCGGGGATGTCCTTGCCCTCGTTCAGGAACTTGACGAAGTCGATGATGCCGCCCGCATAGCAGAACTCGTCGACGCGGGGGGCGAGCTCGCGCTCGTCGCGCAGGACGATCTTCAGGTTCTTGTTGAGGAAGGCGGTCTCCTGCAGGCGGTTGCGCAGGATGTCGTAGTCGTAGACCGTCGTCTCGAAGATCTCCTCGTCCGGCCAGAAGGTGGTCGTGGTGCCCGTGGTCTTGGAGGTGCCGACCTCGACCATCTTCTGCGTCGTCTTGCCGCGGGAGAACTGCATCTCGTAGATCTTGCCGTCGCGGCGGACCTGCACGACCATCTTCTTGGAGAGGGCGTTCACGACGGAGACGCCGACGCCGTGGAGGCCGCCGGACACCTTGTACGCCGAGTTGTCGAACTTGCCGCCCGCGTGGAGGATCGTCATGACGACCTCGAGGGTCGGGATCTTCTTGACGGGGTGCTTGTCCACCGGGATGCCGCGGCCGTTGTCCACGACGGTGATGGAGTTGTCGGGGTGCACCGTGACCTCGATCTTGGTGCAGAAGCCGGCCATGGCCTCGTCCACGGAGTTGTCGACGATCTCCCACACGAGGTGGTGCAGGCCGCTCGAGCTCGTGGAGCCGATATACATGCCGGGGCGCTTCCGGACGGCTTCGAGACCCTCGAGGATCTTGATCTCGTTCCCGCCGTACTCGTTCTTCTTCGCCACGCACTTCTCCTTTTCCTTTGGAAATGCCTAACCTTCAATAGTTTAGTGGATAAAAAGGGGTATCTCGACATGGTCGAAATACCCCTACAAGACAACCAGACGCCGAATGAGGCCGCATTCAGCCCTCCGGGGCGGTCCGGGACTCGAGGCTCGCGCGCATGGCGTTTTTCAGCGCGTCGCGCAGCCGGGTGTCGCCGATGGCGGAGACCTCGTCGTCCAGGGCGCGCTCCTCGGCGGCGGAGAGGCCGCGGTGCGGGGCGGCCTCCTTGCGGGGCGGGCGGGCGGCGGGATGCGCAGCGGCGGTGGCGGCGGGGGAGGCGGGCGGCTGGCGGCGGATGTAGTCCTCGCGCGACCGCAGGACCTTGATGTCGGAGACGTCCACGCCGCGCAGGTGCATGCGCGCCCGGATGATCTCGCGCATCATGGTGAGCTCGGCCACCCAGGTCGCACCGTCGGCATAGACGATGAGCTCGTCGGATTCCGCCGCGTAATGCAGGCCCGTCACGTGGGCGCCCTCGCGGGTCCCCGCGCAGACGTCGTTCCACGCCTGGAAGACGCGGCCGCGGGCCTCGGCGGCGCGCATCTGGGCGCGCCTCGTCTCCGAGGCCCCGTCCATGATGCGGCGGCGCTCGGCGGGCAGGAAGTCGGCCAGGCTGTGCGTCTCCCCGGCGCGGTCGCGGCGCGCCGTCCCCCCGTGCGGGCTCATCGACCGTCCCCCTCGTCCGAACCGATCCGCACCACGGCGGCGCGGTCGAGCACCTCGTCGGTGAAGTACCCGAGGTTGGTGGTGGTGATGACCGTCTGGATCTCGTCGGCGATGAACCGCACCACCGACTCGCGGCGCGCCGCGTCCAGCTCGCTCATCACGTCGTCGAGCAGCAGGATCGGGTAGCGCCCCAGGATGTCCCGGGTCACCTCGACCTCCGCGATCTTCCATGCGAGCACCAGGCTGCGCTGCTGCCCCTGGCTCGCGAAGGACCGGGCCTCGCGGCCGTCGATCATGAAGACGACCTCGTCTCGGTGCGGGCCGACGAGCGTGAGGCCGCGGCGGCGCTCCTCCTCGCGCGTCTCCGCGAGTGCCCGGGAGAGATGGGAGGCGACTGCCTCGCGGTCGCGGGACTCGTCCGCCGGGATATCGCCGACCGAGGCGCGGTAGCGGACGTCGACCGTTTCACGTGGAGCGATGGCCCCGTACACCTCGACCAGGCGGGTGCGGACGCGCTCCAGGAGCGCGAGGCGGTGCACGAGCACCGAGGCGCCCGCCGAGACGATCGCGTCGTCCCAGGCGGCGAGGAGCTCCGCGGGGACGAAGCGGTCCTTGAGCAGGTTGTTCCGCTGCTCGAGCGCCCGCTCGTAGGTCGAGACGAGCTGCGCGTAGCTCTCGTTGAGCTGCACCCCGAAGTCATCGAGGGCGGCGCGGCGGACGCTCGCCGAGCGCTTGATCATGTCGAGGTGGTCGGGGCAGAACAGGACGCTCGGAAGCACGCCGCGGACGCCTGCGGCGGTGACGCGCTTCCCGTTGCGGCTGAACGAGCGTCGGCCGCGCTCCGAGACGAGCCCCATATCCAGGCGGCGGCCGTCGCCCTCGAGCAGCAGCGCCGCCTCCGCACGGGACGCCCCCGTCCGGACGAGGTCGGCGGGGGAGGGGCGCCGGAACGACTGGCCGGCGGTCAGGAGCTGCAGGGCCTCGACCAGATTGGTCTTCCCCGCGGCGTTGGGGCCCGCGAGCACGGTGACGCCCTCGGAGAGGGCGAGCTCGTACGCCTCATAGCTGCGGAAGTCACGGACCTTGAGGGTCCGCGCGTAGATTCCCAACGATACCCCACCTCCCTTCGTGGACCGTCACCGGCCGCCGTCGCAGGGGCGGCCGAGCCCGCACCGCAGGGCCGCCCCGGGGCGGCAGGGCCCACGGGGTGGAGGAGGCGGCGCGGCGCGACAACGCGACTAGATGCGGACGGGCATGACCAGGTAGAGGTAGTTGATCTTGTCGTAGGACTTGAAGATGCCCGCCTGGCTGTAGCTCTGCAGCTCCAAGGTGAGCTCCTTCTCCCGGTTCAGTACGTTCAGGCACCCGAAGATGTAGTGGTAGTTGAAGGCGATGACGCCCGAGGCGCCCTCGACCTCGACGTCGATGGTCTCGGCGGCCTGGTCCTGGTCGTTCGAGATCGCGGACAGCCCCATGGAGCCGGTCTCGGCCGAGATCTCGAACTTCACGGCGGAGTTCGCCTGCGCGACGACCGCGACGCGCTTGAGCGCGGCGGAGAACGACTCGACGTCGATCTTCACCGTGGTCGCGCAGGTCGCGGGCAGCAGCGCCTTGTAGTTGGGGTAGGTGCCCTCGATGCGGCGCGAGACGTAGGTGGTGTTGCCCGCGGCGAAGACCACCTGGGTGTCGGTCGAGCCGATCATGATCGTCGGCTGGCCGCCCATGATGTTGAGCGCATCGTTGAACGCCTCCGCCGGCACGTTGAGCTCGAAGCTCCCCTCGAGGGACGAGGTCTCCACCTGCGTATCGCACACAGCGAGACGGTAGGAATCGGTCGCGACGAGGCGGACCGTGTTGTTCTCGACCGTCATGTAGACGCCGTTCAGGACCGGGCGGTTCTTGTCGGTCGAGGTGACGCGCCAGACGCGGCCGACCATCTCGGACAGGATGACGCACGGCAGCTCAACGGAGCGCTCGAGGGCGATGGTGGGGAACTCGGGGAAGTCCGCCGGGTCGAGGGTGTTCAGGCGGAAGGAGCTCTTCTCGCAGGTGATGGAGACCTGCCTGTCCGCGACCTCGAAGGAGACGGGGGCGTCGGGGAGGGTCTTGGTGATGTTGGACAGCATCTTGCAGGGGATGACGGTCTCGCCCTCCTCCTCGACGCGCGCCGCGATGCGGTGGCGGATCGAGATGGTGTAGTTCGATGTATGGAACTCGAGGACGCCCTCGGTTGCGCGGATGAGCACACCGGAGAGGATGGGGAGCGTGCTCGCCCCCGCGACGCCCTTCATGACGATCGAGAGCGCCTCGGAGAGCGCCGGTTGGCTGACGGTGAATCTCATGTGGCCGGTCCCTTCTTTTATATATCTATCTATATATCTACATCTAACAATAGTAATAAGCCTGTCGACGGTGTCGAAGAACGACATATCCCCAGATGGGGTCCGATATTTTTATCGTCTCGCGGATGTCGAGAACCGGCCCTGCTTTCGACAGCCGGTTTTGAACACCCATCCTTTGCACCGCCTCCTTCTCGTTTTCAACAGGTTCTGCCGAATCTTTCAAATGGTTTTCAACAGGTGTCACGACTTGATGAGGATGACGTTCCGGAGCTGCTGGAGCTCCTCTCCGAACCGCGCGTCCTCCTTCATCTTCTTCTCGACCACCTCGATGCTGTGGATCGCCGTGGTGTGGTTGCGGCCGAAGGCCTCGCCCACCGCCACCAGGGACAGCTCGCACATGCTGTTGGCGAGGTAGATGGCGACGTGGCGCGGGAAGGCGATGTTCTTGGTGCGCTTGCGGCTGATCATGTCCTCATGGCTCACGTGGTAGAACTCCTCCACGACGCCCTGCACGGTGTCGATGCGGACCTTCTTGCGCGCCGTGTCGAAGTACTCGTCGGCGATCGCGTCGATATCGGTCGCCGTGAGCTCGCCTCCTGCCTGCTCCTTCTCGTAGGAGAGGCCCGCGCAGCGCTCGCAGAAGCTCTCGAGCTCGCGGATGTTGTTGCCCGAGATGTCCGCCATATGGCGCAGGTGGTCGTCCGTGAGGTGGCCCTCCTCGAGCGCGATCCCGTCGAGGATCGAGATGCCGTCGGCATGCGGGGTCTCCGCCGCGTTCGCGCAGATGGTGTTCTCGTAGTAGTACTTGAGGATGCGGTACTTGGTCTCGAAGCTCGGCTCGGAGACCAGGCAGAGCATGCCGGAGTTGAAGCGGCTCGTGAGGCGCTCGTCCATCTCCAGCTTCTTGGGGGCGCGGTCCGAGGCGATGACGATCTTCTTGTTCTCGCGGATGAACTCGTCTACCAGCTGGAAGAAGAATTCGATGGACGCCTGGCGCCCGATGATGTTCTGGATGTCGTCGATGATCAGCACGTCCGCGTTGCGGTACTCGCGCATGATCGGCTCGCCCGGTCCGCGCTGCGACCCGAGGTCGCGCATGTAGTCGTCGAGGTACGCCTGGCTGTTCGCGTACTTGACGCGGATGTAGGGCTTCTCGCTCGCCAGGTAGTTCTTGATGGCGAAGAGCAGGTGCGTCTTCCCGAGCCCCGAGTTGCCGTATATGAACAGGCTCGTGCATTGCCCCGGCTCGTCCGCGAACGCCGCGAACCGCGCGGCGGACTGGTAGGCGTGGCGGTTCTCGTCGCCGAGGACGAAGTTTTCGAACGTGAACTTGGCGTTGATGCCCACGGCGGGGTAGGGTCCGTCCGATCCGTCGGACGTATCGGCCGCGGCCGCCGCGTCGGGTGCAGGCTGCGGGGCGGGCCCCGCCGCGGGCGCCGGCGCCTGCGCGGCCCCGTCCTCCCGCTTCATGTCCGCCATCATGCGGCGGAACTGGTCGGGCGACATGGTGTTGGTCACGCTCACGCGCCGCGGCCCTCCCTCCGCGGGCACGGCGAGCGCCGGTCCGCTGTGGTGCGATGCGGTTCCGGGTTCGGTCCGCGGTGCGGTGGAGGCCGCGTGTGCGACGACGGGTCCCATACCGCTTACCTGGGATGATGCAGTCGGCCTCTCTTCCTCGGTCATCGGCTTGCCCGCCTCGGAGCGCGCTTGGGGCGCGGTCGGCTGAACCGGTTCGGTGCGCGAGGTCGGGGTCCCCTCGTCGACCTGGGGGACGGTTATGTTGAGGGCGAGCGGGGCGAAGGCGATCTCCTCCAGGTACCGCTCGATCACCGTGCGCTGCTTCACCAGATACGAGTAGGCGAACCTGCTCGGCGCCTCGATCGTGAGGGCGTCCTCGGTGAGGTTGGTCGCCCGCGCGCTTGCGAGCATGTTGATAAGCCGCGTGTCGAGACCGTCGCGCTGGCAGAACGCGATCGCGTCGTCGAGCAGAAGCCGTGCCTCGTTATCCATCGTTCACCTCGGTTCCCGATTACTGCTGGTCCGTCTTGGATGCCAGGTGCGCCCGCCCGGCGTCGGTCAGGAAGCGCTTCTGCCCTCGCTTGACCACCAGTCCCTGGCTGCTGAGCGTCTCGAGCTCGCGGGACCAGGTGGGGGCGGAGGACCCGTAGGCGTGCGCGAGGTCCGTCGGCCCGCCGCTTCCGTGCTCCGCCAGGTAGGCGAGCGCCGCCTCTCCGCGCTCGCTCACGAACGCGCCGCCCGCCGGCGCCCCGCCTCCCGCCTGTCCGGCGGCGCCGACTTGGCTCCCGGGGCCCGCCGGGGGGTACCCCTGGGGAGGAACTCCCTGATAGGCGGGGTAGGGGGCATAGGGTTGAGCGGTGTATCCCTGTCCGGCTGGCGACTGCGGGGGATAGGGCTGCATGTACGGTTGCTGGGCATAGGGCTGCGGGTAGGCCGCCGCCGCGCCCTGCGGCATCCCCGCAGCGCCGAATGCCCCCGCGCCGGGGTAGGCCTGCTGGTAGCCGTATGGCTGCGGGGGATATCCGGCGGCCTGCCAGGGGTTTCCCCCTAGCGCCGGCGCCCCCGGGTAGGGTGCCTGGGCTGCCGCGAACCCGGCCGGCGCCGCGCCATCGGGCATCGGGGTCCCCGGCGCCGTAGGGGCTGCCTGCGCGCCCGCGCCCGTCGGGGCTCCGGGGCCGAGCGCCCCTCCGCCCTCGATCTCCGCCGCGCCGCGCACGGCGGCCCCCCGTCCGTGCGCCCGCTCGATCTCGGCGGAGCGCGCGGGGTCTATGGATACGGTCACGACCGTGCCCTGGTGCAGGTTGTCCTCGATGGACACCGCCCCGCCGGCGTTCTCCAGGTACTGTTGGACCATGGGGAACCCGGCCCCCGTGCCCCTGATATAGCGCTTCTGGTTGCGGTCGGCGCTTGTCACGCCGAATTCGAACGCGCGCTCCTTGTCGTCGATGCCCGGCCCCTGGTCCGCGAAGCGGATGGTATTCCCGTCATCGAGGATGGAGATGATGGGCTCGACGAAGTTCGCGTGGATGAAGTTCTCGACGATCTCGCGGATGACCATGAGCGAGATCCCGCCGCCCTGCTCCTTCATGCAGCGGTACACGGTGTTCGTGATCTCCTCGAGGTAGGTGCGCACGTCCTTGGGTGCGATGACGATCACCCGGGGGGTGGAGAGCATGTCGTCGTAGATGGCGATGCGGGTGGCGTAGGACACCTGCTCGGCGGCGTTCATATCCACAGCCTGCGCCCGCAGCTCGTCAGCGCCCCCACCGGTGATGTGGGCGTTATCCGGCGCGGGGTCACCCGAGTCGACGAATGGGTAGAAGTCATCGGACATGGTCTTCGCAATCTATGTATGTGGACAGCCTCTACAGAATATCAGCTCGCCGTTCCGCACCTTTCAACAAGTTTTCCAATTCTGTTGAAAACTTTCGCACGGACATGAAAAGTTATCGACAGTTTCGACGCTACCTGTGGAAAACTCCCTGAAAGAACGTGAAAGATTTGCACAACGGTTCAAAACCTTTCGAAACCTGAGGCACGCGTGGAGGACCTGTGCTGATATGCCCGCCGTTTCGTTGACATTTGCGCAGCATATTCCTACAATCTCTAAGCTCACGTGTCTATATCGTGTACGCACACGAAATGCAGCAGCAGGAGGAAACCAACCATGAAGCGTACGTACCAGCCCAACAAGCGTAAGCGCGCCAAGACCCACGGCTTCCGCGCCCGTATGGCCACCAAGGGCGGCCGCGCCGTCCTCGCCCGTCGTCGCGCCAAGGGCCGCAAGCGCCTGACCGTTAGCGATAAGTAGCATGCGTCTCGCATGAGGACGATCAAATCTCGACGTGACTTCGAGCGCGTCTTCCATCAGGGGAGGAGCTATCGGCATCCTCTGATGCGCATGACGGTTTGCAGCGTCGAACACGAAGGCGATCCCGGGCGGGTCGCCTTCGTTGCTGCGAAGCGCCTCGGTTGCGCGGTGGTGCGCAACCGCTCGAAGCGCGTCCTGCGCGAGGCGGCCCGCGCCTGCGGCCTCCCGCGACCGGGATACGAGCTGATCCTGTTCGCGACCCCGCGCACCCGGACGTCCTCTCCGAGCGAGATGCAGGCCGCATTCCGGTCGCTGTCCGCTCGGGCGGGTATCGATGGATAACAAGGCTGAAGTTCAAGCGCACCTGCCGCGGCGGATCGCCGTCGCCGCGGTGCGCTTTTATCAATCGGTCATCTCCCCGTTGCTGCCCGATTCGTGCATCTACACGCCGACCTGCTCGCAGTACGCCGTCGAGGCGATCGGGAAGTACGGCGTCCTGAAGGGCTGCTGGCTGGGGTTCCGCCGCATCCTGCGGTGCAACCCCTGGCGAGCCGGCGGCTACGACCCCGTGCCGTAAGGCGCGTCGCAATCATCGGAGGTTACATACATGTGGGACTGGATCGTTACCATCCTCTTCCAAATCCTGAAGCTCATCCAGGGCTTCGCGGTTGACTGGGGCCTGTCCATCATCATCCTGGTCGTCATCATCCGACTCATCCTGACGCCCCTCATGCTCAAGTCCTCGCGCTCCACGGCGCGCATGCAGGTGCTCCAGCCCAAGCTCATGGAGCTTCAGGAGCGCTATGCGGACGATCCGCAGCGCCAGGCCGAGGAGATGCAGAAGTTCTACGCCGAGAACAAGTTCAACCCCTTCGGCAGCTGCCTGCCCCTCCTCATCCAGATGCCGATCCTGTTCGCGCTGTTCACGCTGCTCAACAACCTCCCGCAGTATTTCTCCGGCGAGAACTTCTCCTTCTACGGCATCCTCCCGGACCTCCAGGCCACCCCGAGCGGCACACTCTCCCAGGGGATGGACGTCGCCGCCCCCTACCTTATCGCGCTTATCCTGTTCGCCGTGCTCACCCTCATCCCGCAGCTGTATATGGCGCGCAACCAGACCGGCCAGCAGGCCTCCAGCATGCGCATGATGGCGGTCGTCATGGCGGTTATGATGCTCTGGATCGGCTGGAACCTCCCCGCGGGCGTCCTGCTGTACTACGACGTCTCCTCCGCCTGGCAGGTCGCTCAGCAGCTCTTCGTCACGCAGCGCGTCATCGACAAGGCGAAGAAGGAAGAGGAGGAGCGCATGTCGAACGCCCCCATCGAGGTGGATGTCGTCCGCCGCGAGCGCAAGCAGCGCCCTCATAAGAAGCGCTAAGGTCTACTGACTTATTAGGTACCTAACTATTGGAGTGTGCCATGTCTGAGGAACTTCAGGAAGCAACGGTCGAGGTCATCGGTCAGTACCCCAAGATCGCGGAGCGCTATAAGGCGGGTGAGGAGCTGACGGACGAGGAGCTCGACACCATCGCTGACGTCGCCGTCTCCATCCTACGCGACCTGCTCGGGTTCTTCGATGCCTCCGATTCCCCCATCGACGAGTACGAGGGTGATGACGGGGAGCTCATCCTCGATGTGACCGCTCCCGACCTCGCGGTGCTCATCGGCCGTCACGGCCGTACCCTCGAGTCGCTGCAGTCCCTCTTCTCCCTGCTCGTCAGCCGCCGCCTCGGTTTCCGCTATCCCGTGGCCGTGGATGTCGAGGGCTACAAGAGCCGCCGTCATGACAAGGTCATCTCCATGGCCCGCTCCGCCGCCGCACGCGCCGTGCGTCAGCACTCGACGGTCAATCTTCCTCCTATGAGCGCATACGAGCGCCGTCTCGTTCATATCGCTCTGCGCGATGATGACCGGGTCGACACCCATTCCGAGGGCTCCGATCCCGAGCGACGGGTTGTCATCACGGTCCTGTAGACCTGTCCTCCATCCTGCTTCTGTTGGGGCGTATCGAACGGTGCGCCCTTTTCTTTTGCGTTTGCGATTTATGCGCGCACTCGTACCTGTCTCTACCTGCGAACTGACTGAAATCCACGCATCGTGGATTTCAGTCAGTGGCTGATTCGCCTGTCCTCAACCGCCTCGCTTTCGCATGCTGCGACCTCAGAGTGTTCGATCTGCCTTTTTCAACTCCCGTCTTCTGGTGGCGACTGCGGACTGACCCATACGGCTTCCAATTGCCCGTCCTCTCTTCATGTGGTTCGTTGAGCAATATTTCAGCTGAGGAAATGTGTAGCTCCCTATGAAGGTGTCCTGGCTGCAGTAGGGGAGGGAGTGGTCGCGCTTTTAGATTGCCGAGCCTCTTTTTTGAGCTATTCACGTTGCGAGGTTCTGGTCGACTTCCCTTGCGACCTCTTTCTGTCCCTGCGCTCTCCTAAATCCCCTCTCCGTTCAAATAGTCTTGGTCTCCAAGTTCTTGGCGAACTGAACCTGGGTCTGTTGACGGTTATCCGTACCCCACCGATGAATCCCTTGCTTCACATGAACCTGTTCGTCTGTTGCCCTGTTTCCTTCACACCCATCGCCGTGCTCAGATCCCTAGGTCTCCACCACCCACGCCCCTTGGCCTTCTCTGTTTCGCAGCTCTCCTATGTAGGCTGATATCTCATATATGTATCAGTTAATCGCTGCGATCGTTCAGAGTGCAAGGCGGTCGTGCCGTGTGCTTGTTGTGCCACTGGTTGCATGCATGCCGTATCACCGTTGTGTCGTCAGAAACGCTGAATCTGTTGAATGAATCCACGTCAAAGTTCAGCTTCACCGTTTTTCATCCATCCAGTTCGCTCTTTGCTTCTCATAGCGGGTGACTGATCCAGCCATTGACCGCCCATATTCCGATTACAGCTGAACCGTACCTTCTTGCCCTTCAGTTCTTCCCTGTATGCAGCTTTTGCTTTTGCACTACAACGCCTTCCAGTAACAGCAGTTGGAGCATATACATATGATGTATATGGCTAAGCTCCCCTGACTGACAGGTACCTCCCTCCTTGTTGGTACACTTCTTCTGTCAATTCAGCTGGGAGGACCACTGCAATGTCACAAGAACAGCGCCCTATCAACATTGAACCGATTTCCTCTGACGTCGATCTTGAGGGCATGACCAAGGCTCTGGTAAATTACTGCGATTCGTTTGGTATCAGCATCTCCATAGAGGCCGCTCGTCACTGCATCGAGCATTTCCTCTATGTCATTCAGGTAAATCAGGTAATCAACCTTACCCGCATCACCGATATCGATGAGGGGATCGTCCTCCATATCCTCGATTCACTTATGTTCCTGCCTTCCCTCAACCTTCATGCCTCCGAGCATGTACTGGATATGGGCACCGGTGCCGGGTATCCTGGTCTTCCTCTTGCGGCTACCTCAAATGCTGATATTGTCTTACTCGATTCAGTTGGCAAGAAGGTTCGAGCTGTCTCCGCGTTCATTGATGCTCTTGGCTTTGAAAACGCTCATGCCGTACACACTCGTGTCGAGGATTACGCGCGCGAGAACCCCTCTTCCTTCGACTGTGTTGTCGCTCGAGCTGTTGCGCCCCTCAGTGTTCTTCTCGAGTATGCTGCTCCTCTTCTGAAGAAAGATGGCAGGCTTGTTGTTTCTAAGGCCCCTCTGTCTGATGAGGAGCGTTCTTCTGGACTTCGAACTGTGAAGATCACCGGATTTGTGCTCTCCGACCTCAAAGACTTCGAACTTCCTTGTAACCTGGGCTCACGCCAGATGCTCACCTTTGTGAAAGCTGGTACGTCAAAGGTAAAGCTTCCTCGAGCGACCGGACTCGCTCGTAGAAAGCCGCTTGCCTGATTGTTTCACGTGAAACATAATGATTTCAACATGCGTTTCACGTGAAACCATGGTAGAGAGTGTTTCACGTGAAACATCTGCCAGCACTCCGGAAACGTCTATATCAACTGAACCAAGGAGGAGTTGTGGGATTTCGGGACGTAAAACGCTCGAAGAAGGGTATCAACACCCGTATTATCGCGATAATCAACCAAAAAGGCGGTGTAGGCAAGTCGACAACTGCCGTAAATCTTGCAGCGGCGCTCGGTGAACTGAAATACAAGGTCCTAGTTGTAGATTTCGACCCGCAGGGAAATACGACGAGCGGATTCGGCATCGAAAAAGAGCAGCTGGAGAATTGCGTCTACGATTCCTTGCTCCATGACGTGCCCGCAGAGCAGATTATCCAGGATACGGAATGCAGCAAGGTGTTCGTCGTGCCCGCGACAATCCAGCTTGCCGGAGCGGAGATCGAGCTCGTTTCGACGATGGCGCGCGAGACAAGGCTCAAGGATCTCCTTGAGCCTGTCGTCGATGAGTTCGATTTCATCTTCATCGATTGCCCGCCGAGTCTGGGCCTGCTCACGATCAATGCTCTCACTGCAGCAGACAGCGTCCTGATTCCCATCCAGTGCGAGTACTACGCCCTGGAGGGTGTCACGAAGCTTCTCGAATCGATGCGTATGGTCAAGGGGCGCATCAACAGGGAGCTCGATACCTTCGGTGTTCTGCTCACGATGTACGATTCCCGTACCTCGCTCTCGAATCAGGTTGTTGAAGAGGTTCAGAACTACTTCGGTGAGAAAGCGTTCAAGACCTGTATTCCGCGTTCTGTGAAGGTCTCTGAGGCTCCGTCCTTCGGAATGCCGGTCGTCAACTACGCTCCGAACAACAAGGGAGCGCAGGCGTATATGCAGCTTGCGAAAGAGGTGGTGCGTCGTGCCTAGCCCGAAGAAAAAGGCTCTTGGTCGCGGGCTCGGTGCTCTCATGCAGGAAGCCCAGACGGAGACGGGCAGCGCCAGTGCTCAGCCTGATAGCACGGTCTTGATCGAGAAAATCCATCCTAATCCGAATCAGCCGCGCACGCACTTCAATGAGACGGAGCTCGAGGAGCTCAGCGAGTCGATTCGTGAGCACGGTATCCTTCAACCGTTGCTTGTAAGGAGGAAAGGCGACGAGTTCGAGATCATAGCGGGGGAGCGAAGGTACCAGGCATCGAAGATCGCCGGGCTCTCCGAGCTTCCCGTCATCATCAAGGATGTTGACGACCAGAAGATGCTCGAGCTTGCGTTGATTGAGAACCTCCAGCGTTCCGACTTGAATCCCATCGAAGAGGCGAAGGGTTACCGCCAGCTCATCAAGGCGAGCGGCATGACACAGGAGGCTCTCTCAAAGGCGGTTTCAAAATCACGTTCAGCGATCACGAACTCTCTGAGACTGCTTGATCTTCCGGAAAGGGTCCAGGAGTTTCTCTTCGAAGGGAAGCTGGCCGCAGGACATGCGCGCGCGATTCTGGCTGTGCCGTTCGAGGAGCAGCGCATCAAGCTTGCGGAGAAGGTCGTTGCCGACGGTTTGTCGGTGCGAGCGACAGAGAACCTTGCACCGTTGTTTTCTGTCGGGGAAACGCCGAAAGCACCCCGACCGGTTACCCCGCAATCGTATAAGAAGGCTGCACGCGTTCTCCGTCAGGTCTTCAACACAAATGTCAGGGTGAAGTCCACGCGCGGTAAGAACAAGATTGAGATCGAATTCAAAGACGAGGATGAGTTGGCCAGGATTCTCGAACAGGTGATGGAAACCGAGCGAGAGGACGGTGGTATGGATGAGGAATAAGATCATCGCGGCATCCATCTCGTTGGTGGCGATCGCTGCCGGCGCGTTCGTTGGATATAAGCTCGCAACAGATACGGAGCTCAGGGGCAGGCTGACGCGGGGCGCACGCGATGTCTATCAAACGTCTAAGAAGCGTGTCGGGGATATGACGGAGGATGTGGCCGTCAGGACCGCGAAGATGACCAAGAACCCTAAGATCAACCAGGAATGGGTTTCGAATCAGTGGGAGAGCATCGGGTACTAAGGTACCTAATCATTTATGCGTTCTGTAGCGATTCTCGGAGTGGGGGCATCGATACGCTCCCACATCCTGAGACCGGCCGATCGCATGGAGAAACCCGTTTCACATGAAACCATAGCCTTGGTTCATTGAAGAAAGCGCCCGGTTCCTCGTGGGGAACCGGGCGCTTCGGCATCGGGGTGCACAGGATGGAGAGGAGGCGGCCGGGACTAAGCTCCCTGGACGTGAACCTGCTTCTGCTTGAGCTGCCCGCACGCCGCGTCGATATCGTTGCCGCGGGAGTTCCTGATGGTGGTCTCGACACCGTGCATGGTGAGACGGCGCTGGAGAGCCTCGATCTTATGCATGGGAGAGGGCTTCAGGAGGCTTGCGGGCGTGTCGTTGAGGGGGATGAGGTTCACATGGCATAGGGTGCCCTGGCAGAAGTCGATCAGGGCCTCCATCTCGGGGTTGGTGTCGTTGACGCCCTCGATCATGGCGAACTCATAGCTCGGTCGACGCCCGGTCTTCTCGACATAGGACTGGAGCGCCTCGTGGAGGCGGAGGAGCGTGTACTTCTTCACGCCGGGCATGAGCTGGTTGCGCGTGCTCTGGACCGCGGAGTGCAGGGACACCGCGAGGGTGAACTGCTCGGGGAGCTCGGCGAAGCGCTTGATGCCGGGGATGACGCCGCAGGTGGAGACGGTCAGGTGCCGCGCGCCGATGGCGAAGCCGTCGGGGTCGTTGAGGATGCGCAGGGCCTTGACGGTCTCGTCGAAGTTGGCGAAGGGCTCGCCCTGACCCATGAAGACGACGCTCGTCACGCGTTCGCCGAAGTCGCGCGCGACATGGGCGACCTGATCGACGATCTCGCGCGCGGTGAGCGAGCGGGAAAGGCCGTTGAAGCCGGTCGCGCAGAAGGCGCAGCCCATGGCGCATCCGGCCTGCGTGGACACGCAGACGGAGAGCTTGCCCCGGCTGGGCATGCCGACCGTCTCGACGGAGGTGCCGTCAGGGTATTCAAGCAGGTACTTACGGGAGCCGTCATGGGAGACCTGCTTGACGAGCTCGACGGGCGTGGCGAAGGCGAAGCGCTCGGCGAGCAGCTCGCGGAACTTCTTCGGCAGGTTGGTCATCTCGTCGAACGAGGAGGCGTTCTTCTGGAAGAGCCACTCCTCGAGCTGCTTCGCGCGGAAGGCGGGCTGTCCGAGTTCGGCGACGAGGCCGACGATGTCGTCATGGGTGAGCGCGCGGATGTCGCGCAGGCGATTTGAACGTTGCATAACGTACCTTTCACAGGGGTGTAAACGAAACAAGCATCTATACAATAAGGTACAGCACGGCGCGGCGATGCGGTATCGCCGCGCATAGGACACACATCATCGGGCACCGGAGGTGCTGCAGAGAGGGGTCGGCCATGGAGGGCAGGTCGAGGGACGGGATTCGCGTCGCGGTGCTGGCAGGGGGCTTTTCCTCGGAACGGGAGATCTCCCTCGCGTCCGGCGAGCATGCCATGAAGGCCATCAGGGAAGCCGGGTACGGGGCCGTCGAGCTGCTCGACCCGTCCGCCCCCGGCTTCCTCGCCGCCATGGAGGGCGGGTCGTGGGACGTCGCCTTCATCGCGCTGCACGGCGCGGGCGGTGAGGACGGGATGATCCAGCACGTTCTCGAGTACCTGGGCGTCCCCTATACGGGATCGGATGCCGCATCCAGCGTGTGCGGCGCCGACAAGGAGCTCTCCAAGCTCCTCTACGAGCGCGCGGGCATACCGGTTGCGAAGGGGGTCGCCCTGGAGCGCGGCCAGGGCTACGACGTCCCCGCAATCATCGAGGAGCTGGGGCGGGACCTCTTCGTCAAACCCGCGATCAACGGCTCGAGCTACGGCGTAAGCAAGGTCGAGGACGCAGCGCAGCTTCCCGCGGCAATCGAACGTGCGTTTGATTTCAGCGACAAGGTGCTGATCGAGCAGCGCCTGGTGGGTGTCGAGGTCAGCGAGGGCGTTCTCGGGGGAGAGGACCTGGAGGCGCTGCCCGTCGTGGAGATCAGGTGCCCCGCGGACTCCGAGTTCTACGACCTGGACGTGAAGTACGTGGACCCCACGGATATCCACAGGATCCCCGCGGAGCTCGCCGCCGATGATTACGCTCGGGTCCAGGAGCTCGCCTGCCGGGCGCACCGCGCGCTCGGTTGCACGGGCTTCTCGCGCAGCGATTTCATCGTCACGGATCAGGGGCCGGTCATCTTGGAGACGAACACGATCCCGGGGATGACCGAGACCTCGCTGTTCCCGGATGAGCTGCGCCACGCCGGGATCGCGTTCTCCGAGGCCTGCGCCCAGCTCATCGACATCGCCCTCGACCGCGCTGCGGACGGGGCGGAGAGGTAGAACCATTGGCAACCATAGCTGAGGCGGTGATGGCGGGCACGCCCGACTTCGTCGTCAGGAACTACGAGACCCTGGTGGACCGGGCCCGCACCCGCACGTTCGGCCTGATCGAGGAGGACGTGATCGTCCTCGATACGGAGACGACCGGTCTGTCCGTGCAGGACAACAAGCTGATAGAGATCGCAGCGGCCCGCCTGCGGGGACGCGAGGTCGTCGACCGTTTCGACACCTTCGTGCATCCCGGAGGGCCCATCCCGCCCGAGATCGTGCGCCTGACCGGCATCACGGACGTCGACGTGGCCGACGCGCCCTCGCCGGAGGAGGCGGTCGCGGCCCTCGAGGAGTTCGTGGGCGGATGCCCGGTCATCGCCCACAACGCCACGTTCGACCGGTCCTTCATCGAGGCGGTCAAGGGCGGCGTGCGCGTGAGCGAGGTGTGGATCGACTCGCTCGCCCTGTCGCGCATCGCGCTGCCGCGCCTGGCCTCCCACAAGCTGTCCGCCCTCGCCGAGCTGTTCGGGTGCAGCGCGGTGTCGCATCGCGCGAGCGATGACGTGGACGCCCTGTGCGGCGTCTGGCGCATCCTCCTCACGGCGCTTGCGGACCTGCCGCGCGGCCTCATGCGGCGCCTGGCCGACATGCACCCCGATGTCCCCTGGAGCTACCGTCCCATCTTCTCCTACCTGGCAGGGGAGGACCCTGACGGCATCTTCTCCCTCGCCGCGGCGCGCGCCGAGGTCCTGTCCGCGGACGCCCCGCTGGAGCGGGTCGATGCCGACGAGCTCCCGGGGCTGGCGATGCCGAGCGGCGACGAACTCCAGGCGCAGTACGCGCCGGGCGGTCTGGTCAGCCGCATGTACCCCGGGTACGAGCCGCGCAGCGAGCAGGTCGAGATGGCCTGCGAGGTGCGCGACGCGCTCGCGACGTCGACCCATCGGGTCATCGAGGCGGGTACCGGCGTCGGGAAGTCCGTGGCGTACCTGGTCCCCCTCGCGGAGGCGGCCCGCCGCAACCGCATAACGGTGGGTGTGGCGACCAAGTCCAACAACCTCGCCGACCAGCTCATGTACCATGAGCTCCCGCGCCTGGCGCGCGAGATGGAGGGCGGGCTGACCTTCTGCGCGCTCAAGGGGTACGACCACTACCCCTGCCTGCGCAGGCTCGAGCGCCTCGCCCGCTCCACGGCCGAGATCAAGACCAACCGGGACCCCGCCGACACCCTGACCGCCATGGCGGTCATCTACGCGTACGTCTGCCAGTCCCCCACCGGGGACCTCGACGGGCTGGGGATCCGGTGGCGCAGCGTCAACCGCGCCGACCTCACCACCCCCTCGAGGGAGTGCGCACGCAGGCTGTGCCCCTTCTTCCCGGACAAGTGCCTGGTCCACGGCGCCCGCCGTCGCGCCGCGCGGGTCGATGTGGTGGTGACCAACCACTCGCTGCTGTTCCGCAACGTCGCAGCCGAGGGCAAGATCCTGCCCCCCATCCGCCACTGGGTGATCGACGAGGCGCATTCGGTCGAGCGCGAGGCGCGTCGCCAATGGGCGCTGTCGGTGTCCGCGGAGGAGTCGCGGGCGGCGTTCGAGCGGCTGGGCGGGGAGCGGTCCGGGGCGCTCGGCCAGATGATCCGCAACCTCGCGGGGTCGGATGCGGCGACGCTCTACATGGGTCTTTCGGCCAAGGCGGTCGCCAGCGCCCAGCGCGCCTCGCTGGCCATGGCCGACCTCTTCGACGGGGTGCGCGACCTCGCGCGCCGCGGGCGCTCGGACGGGTACGACAACGCGAACATCTGGATCGGCCCCGAGATGCGCGCCGGCGCCCCCTGGCAGGCCTTCCTTTCCTGCGGGCTGACCGCCGTGGACGCGCTCGACGAGGCCCATCGCAACCTCTCCTCGCTCGTCGAGACCGTGTCGCAGGACAAGCCGGAGTTCGTGGTCGACGTGGCGGACGCCGCGCGCCGGGTGGGGGAGATGCACGACGCCCTCGCCCTCATCATGGCGGGCGAGGACGAGCGCTACGTGTACTCCCTGCAGGTGAACAGGCGCCTGCGCGCCGGGGGCGAGTCGCTGACCGCCGAGCTTCTCGATATCGGCGAGATGCTCGCCGAGCGCTGGCTGCCCGAGGTCCATAGCGCGATCTTCACCTCCGCGACCATCTCCATCGCGGGGAACTTCAGCCACTTCGAGCGCGCGGTCGGCCTGAACCGGCTGCCGAAGGGGAGCTCTCGGGCCCTCCACCTCGATTCGAGCTACGACTTCGACGAGAACATGACCGTCGTCGTGGCCGGGGACGTTCCGGACCCGCGCAGCCGCGACGCGTACCTCGACACCCTGGAGCAGCTGCTCGTGGACGTCCATCTTGCCATGGGCGGCTCGTCGCTCACCCTGTTCACCAACAGGCGCGACATGGAGGAGCTGTACGCCCGGGTCGAGCCGCGCCTCTCCGCCGCCGGGCTCGAGCTCGCGTGCCAGCAGCGCAACGCCTCGGCGCGCCAGCTGCGCGACCGGTTCATCTCGGAGAAGAGCTCCTCGCTGTTCGCCCTGAAGGCGTTCTGGGAGGGGTTCGACGCATCGGGTGACACCCTGCGGTGCGTGGTGATCCCCAAGCTGCCGTTCTCAAGCCCCACGGACCCGCTGTCCTGCGAGCGCGGGCGCCGCGAGGAGCGCGCCTGGGCGCAGTACGCCCTTCCCGAGGCGGTGCTGGAGGTCAAGCAGGCCGCCGGCCGCCTGATCCGCTCGTCATCCGATGTGGGCGTCCTGGTCCTCGCCGACTCGCGCCTGGTGACCAAGGGGTACGGGAAGAAGTTCCTGAACTCGCTGCCCACCTCGGGCTATCAGCGTATCGAGAGCGGGAGCGTGGGTCGTTACCTGGAGCTGTGGCGCCGCGCCCACGAGCGGTAGGGAGCCGGCATGGGGCGCGGGGCGTCCGTTCCGCCGCGAGGCGGAACGGGACGGGCGCAAGACCGCTTCCTCCTGTATCCCGCATGGCGGGGCCCGCATTGACGATATCCCCCGCAGGCGTCGGAGCGGAGCGGTGCGCGCGGGCCGGGGACGACGGGCACCCGGCCCGTCGCCTCAGCGCGTCAGGCCGTCCGCGTAGGCGGCAAGGCCCTCCCTCAGCGCGCCCGGCCCCTCGATGACCAGGTCCCCGCCGGCGGAGAGGACCTGGTCGAAGAGCCAGGCGTCCGACGAGTACCAGAGCGTGAACGCGCACCGGCCGTCCGGGAGCACCTCGACCTCGCCGATCCCCGCCCAATCGAGGCGCTGGACGAGGCCGGCGTCGGCGGCGACGAGGCGCGCGGCCCTCCCGCTCGCCCGCAGGCTCTCCGCCGTGCCCGCATGGACCTGCGGATGGCGGTCGACGGAATCGTCGGTGAACGACACCCCCGCGATGCGGTCGAGGCGGTACCGGCGCTCGGCGTCCTTCTCGACATCCCAGCCCACAAGGTAGGAGGCCCCGTCCTCGTCGGAGATCAGCATGGGGTCCACGAGGCGCCCGCTCGGCGAGTCCTCGCCGAGCGCCCGGTAGGAGATGCGGCATCGTATGCCGTCTTCGATCGCCTCCGCGAGCGCGGTGAACCACGACCCGTAGCGCGCCGGTTCGGCGACGCGCGTCCCCTGGGCGTCCGCCTCGCCGATATAGGGCATGACCGCGTCTCGGATGCGCCCGCGCGTCCCCGCGTCGATGTCCAGGGCATCGAGGACGTGGGCGATGACCAGCGCCTCCTCCATGGTGAAGCGCCGCGGCGAGAGCAGCGCGGCCTCGCCCTGCAGGCGGATCTCGCCGTTCGCGACCGAGATCGCCGCCCGCGCCCCGCTCGTCCGGTCGGAGAGGGCGGAGACCGTCTCCACCACGGCGTCGACATCGCCCGGACGCACCCCGAGCATCCGGGCCGCCTCCGCGCGGGCGATCCGCTGCCCGGGCGCCGCGGAGAGCGCCTCGAGCAGGCGGATCCCGGCCGTCACGAGCTGCTCGGCGGTCAGGTTCTCAGGCTTCGGCATGGGCCGCCACCGCCTTTCCGATCAGGGAGTTCCATTCATCGACCAGCTTCTGCGGGGAGAAGGGCCTCATGCTCGCCTGGGCGTGGGAGAGCGCGAACGCGGCTGCGGCGCGCATGTCGCGCACCTTGACCGTCCACAGGCGCCTCCCGTCGACCAGATGCTCGAGCTCGCCGCGCCCATGGGTGATGGCGACGACCTCGTCCTCCCCGATCGAGCCGTCGAAGGTGAAGCAGGCCTTGCTCGCCAGCCCCCCGGCGATATCGAAGGGCAGGAACAGGTAGTCGCGCACGTCGAACCACGGCGGGACGGTATACGATCCCGCGGGCCTCCAGCAGCGCGTGACGCGGTCGGCGCGGAAGGTGCGCACCCCGCCCGACTGCTCGTCCAGACCGACGTAATAGGTGTGCCCGTCCTGCATGAAGACGCCCCAGATCTCGAGGGTGCGCTGGCTTTCCGCACCCCGCGCGTCCAGGTAGGCGAAGCGTATCCTGCGCTTCATGGCGAAGGCGGACCACAGGGCGTCCGCACAGCGCCCCGCTCCGCCGTCGTCCCCGTCGCACCGGTCCGTCCCGTCCTCCCGTCGTGTCTCCCCGGCATCCGCCCCGCTGCCGGGTCCCTGCGTCAGGGCGACGAGCTTTGAGCGGATGCCGAGCAGCGCCTGGCGGTAGGGGATCTCCTGCCGGGACAGGCTCTCGTCCACGGCGCGCAGGAGCGTGTCGGCGTCGTCCCGGGAGATGACGCCGGCGGGCGCGTAGGTGGAGGCGCGGTCGATGGTCCAGCGGCTCCCGTCGGTCGCCGTCGCCCCCTCGTCGCGCACCTCCACGACATGGATGCCGTGCTCGGCGAGCCGGTCCCGGTCGCGCTTGAACTTCTTGAGGTCGGACGCCCGGTTGTCCGAGCCGTAACCCAGGTCGGAGTCGCTCACGATCTGCTCGGTGGTGAGCGGGTTGGAGGATGAGTTGAGGACGAACAGGAGGTTCAGAACGCGCAGGGCGGTCTCGTTGCGGCCGCGCCCGCCGTCTGCCTCGGAGCTCTTGCGCACGCTCATGCGGGGCCCTTTCTGACGTGAGGGGAATCCAAGGCTGCAACCCATTCTAGGAAAGCCGCGCCCGCTCGTGCCCCGCGGGTCCGCTGAACGACACGAGGAAACTACGGGGGCGAGCCCGCCGCGCGCGAGCGGGGGTCGGTCCGCGCCGCCGCCGTGAGAGGGCCGCATGCGACCGAATCCGAGGCCCCGCGCTTCGATATGGAGATAGGTGGATGAACGGGCCGCAAACGCCGGTGAGAGGAGGGCACCGCTGCGGCGGGATGGGGTTCAGGGTATACTTTCGACTACATACGGACCCATCGCCTGCGCGAAAGGTCCGCATAACAGGACAAACGATGCGGAGCCCCTATGGCCAATACCCAGAAATATCTGAACCACCTGCTTCAGAACATCGGTATAACCCCAGCGTGCAGCGAGGAGGAGCGCGCAGCCGCCGACGAGCTCGCGCGCATCTTCTCCCGCCATGGCTTCGAGCCCGAGATACAGGAGTTCACGTCGTCCTCGTCTCCCAAGCTCGTGCGCGCCATCCTGTGCACCGTGCTGTTCGTGGCGACGGTGCTCATGGGCATCGGGGGCGCCCTGGGTGTCGTCGGCACCATCCTCGTGATCGCCTGCGCGGCGCTGTTCGTGCTCGAGCGGACGGGGCGCATCGCATATCCGCAGATCGGGTCGGGCGGCCTGTCCCAGAACGTCATCGCGTACCACAAGGCCGAGGGGCCGCTCGCCTCTCCGCGCAACCGCCCGGTGGTTGTGGTCGCCCATTACGACTCCCCGCGCGCGGACATCCTGGCGGAGCACCCGTACTCCACCTACCGTCCCATCCTCGTGAAGGTGCTCCCCTTCGCCATGGTGGTCCCCGCCGCCATCGGGATCGTGAGGGTCTTCCCGGTCCCCGATGCCGCCAAGATCGTGCTGTGGGTGCTCGCCATCCTCGTGTCGCTCGTTCCTCTGGCGAGCGCCGTCGCGACCTTCCTCAACCGCTACGCCCTGCCCTACACCTCGGGGTCCGTGTGCAACAAGTCCTCGGTCGCCGCGATGCTCGGCGTGATGGACTCGGTCGCCCCGTTCCGCGGCTCCTCGGAGTTCCCCGACGACGTCCCGTTCGAGCAGTTCATGGCCGAGCAGGTCGAGCTCTACGGTGACGAGCTGGTCCCCGAGCCGCATCCGGTCGAGGTCTCCGCCCGCGCCGAGCGCGAGGAGCAGCAGGACCTCGTCGCCGAGCTCCCCGACGCCCAGGCCCCCGCCGCGCCGCAGGACGCGGCGTTCGAGCGGGCCGTCCCGTCCGATCCGTTCGTATCCGAGGCGCCCGCCGATCAGGTTCCGCTCGAGGGTGCGACCATCGAGATGCCCGCGCTCGACGTGGACGGCGCCCCCGCAGCCGATGCGACGGCCTCCTTCGAGGTGGTCTCCATCCCCGATGGCAGCGAGTCCGTCGAGGAGATGCCGGAGGAGGAGCCCGCCGACCGGCTTCCCGTGAACGCCGCCGGCTGCCTGCGCTACGGAACCGACATCATCCGAGCCCTCGGCATGGTCGATGCCAGCTGCGCGATCGAGTACGAGCCCGACGCGCTGCCCGCCCCCGCGCCGCGTCCCGCTTCCGCCCGGGAGGTGCGCCCCGCCGAGCCCCGCCCGCAGGACCCCGTCCAGACGGAGGCCCCCCGTGCTGTCGCGGAGCCGGTCGTCGCGCCGGTCAGCGCCCCCGCCGCCGAGCGCGTTCCCGCCCCCGCGCCCGTTCAGCCCGCACCCGAGGTTTCCGAGCAGCCCGCGTATGCGCCCCTCCAGGAGCAGCCCGCGGCCCCGGAGCCGGCGTATGCCGACGCCCCGGTCGAGGAGCTGCAGGCTCCCGCCGTGTTCGATGCGGAGCAGTTCGAGGGCGCGCCCACGGAGGATGCGACCGGCGTGGACGCCTACGACGAGCCCGTCCCCGTGCGCGACCCGTTCGAGTACATCGCCGAGCCGGCGTACGACGAGGACCTCGACGTCGAGGATGAGGACGACCTCCCCGAGCTCGACCTGGACGATCTGAACATCACCGACGAGGAGATCGCATCCGCGATCCCCGCCGAGTACACGCTCGCCGACGACGAATCCGATGACGGGTCCGCCGCGGACATCGAGGACGGTCTCGACGGCTTCGCCTTCCAGGAGGAGGCTGAGGAGGAGCCGCAGCCCGCCGACGCGACGGTCACCATGGACGCCTCGGTGTTCGACGAGGCGGAGGCCTTCGAGGCGTCGGAGTCCATCGATGTCGAGGGGGCGGCCGCTGCCGCCGAGGACGGGCTCCCCGTCGATGACGAGGACGCTTTCCAGGCCGTGGATGCGGGGGACGTCGACGATACCGACGGCTCCGCGGAGACCGCGTTGTTCGACATCCCCGCCGCCGAAGACGAGGCGGGCGCATATGACGAGGAGCTTTTCGAGGGAGACGAACCCGTCGACCTCGATCCCCCCGCCGCCGATGCGTTCGATCTCTATGACGACGACGATGTCGAGATCATGCAGGCGATCTACGAGATCCTCGATGACCAGGACGGGTCGGATGAGGACGACGAGGAGCTCGTGAGCGAGCTCGAGCCCGTCGAGCCCATCGATGCCACCTCCACGTTCGAGCCCATGGACGAGACGGTCGCGCAGGCGGTCGTAGACGATGACGGGCTCGAGGATGGTTCCGCCGACGAGCTTCCCGAGGACGAGGATGCGGAGTCCGCATCCGAGGACGGGGATGAGCCGCAGGCGGATATGGAGGCCGGCGACGACGCATCGGTTTCCGATGACGCTGACGAGGTCGATGTCGCCGCGGGGGATGTCCCCGATGCCGCGGCGTCGGAGGAGGAACCCGTGCGCGGCGGGACGCAGGCGTTCGATATGACGGCCGCCGTCGACCGCACGCAGGCCACGCCCCCGGTCGCCCCTGTCGACACGACGATGCCCCAGCCGGTCGAGACCGTCGACTCGCTCATGGCCCAGATCACCGCCGAGCCCCCTGCGCGCCCGCAGCGGTCCATCAACCTTCCGGACATCTCCGCCCCCGCACCGCAGAGCGCCCCCAGCGCCTCCGTGCAGCAGCGGACCATGCCCAACATCCCGAGCCCTGCGCCCCAGCAGCGGACCATGCCCAACGTTCCGTCGCCCGCTTCGGCTCCGGCGAACCGTTCGGCCCTGTTCGACCTGCCCGACCCCTCGGCGAGCGCCGGCGACCCGCTGGCGAACGTCGGAGGCGGCACCGGGTCGGTCCGCAGCTCCTCGACGTCGCGCTTCACGGTCATCAACACCGCCGACATCCCCATGCCGACGACCCCTCCCGAGGGCACCTTCGAGACCATCTCGGCTCCTGCACCCGTCGAGAAAAAGAAGAAGCGCTCCCGCGGCGGCCTGTTCGGCCGTAAGAAGAAGCGCGAGGAGTCCAGCATGAGCGACTGGCTCGGCGTGGACGACGACTTCGATGCCAAGCGCTCCGGGCGAGATATCGGCTCGTGGGACAACTTCGAGGGCGATGACGGCTGGAAGGGCGGCGCGACCGGCGACGGGGACCTGACCGAGGCCGAGCTGCGCGGCGCCATCGCCTCGCTCGGCGATGATGAGCTGCTCGGTCACGACATCTGGTTCGTGGCCACGGGTTCGGCGGAGAACGGCAACGCCGGTATCCGCACGTTCCTGGAGACCCATCGCGATAAGCTGCGCGGCGTCTTCCTCATCAACCTCGAGTGCGTCGGAGCCGGCAGGCTCGCCATGGTCGCCCGCGAGGGCGAGCGCCGCGTCCTCAAGGGGGACAAGCGCATCATGGGGCTCATCTCGCGTGTCTCCGCCGACTTCCACCACGAGATCGGTGCGGTGGAGATGCCGTATCTCGACACCGATGCGCACGCCGCGATGGAGATGAGCCTGCGCTCGGTGACCCTCGGCGGCGTCGACGGGTCCGGGTTCGCATACTCGCACAGCGAGCGCGACCTGCCGGTGAGCGTCGATGTCGACAACATCGCGCTCGCGGCCGACGTGGTGACCGAAGTCATCCGCCGTTCCTAAGGCAAGCGGCCGGGCCTCGCCGCGCGCCCGAGGAGGTTCGAAGTGTTGAACGGGGTCGCATCCAAGCGGATGCGACCCCGTTCCGTTCGGCGGTGCAAAGGCTGCCCCCTCGGTTTTCGGTGACCGAGGGGGCATTACCTCAAGTCTTCAGCGCGTTCAGATGCGCATCTCAGCCGTTCAGCCGGGTTGAGAGGCGAATTCCGGCGTCATCTGCCAGCTCCTTTCACGGGGTGCCGGGGCGCATCCCTCAGCCCTCCAATTCCCAAGCCGTCGAAGGCAGCCTCAACCTTCCTATGAGAGGTGCTCGGCGAGATAGTCGACGATATCGGAGGATTCGTACAACGGCTCGCCGTCGATGAACAGGCAGGGGACCTGTCGTTTCCCACCGACCTCGATCAGGCGGGACTCCGCATCCCGATCCTGCGTGATGTCGCGGAGGGGAAGCTCGATACCGTGCTCTCCCATGTAATCGAGCACCCTGTGGCAGAACGGGCAACCGGGCATGATGAAGAGCTCGTAGTTATCGGTGGTCATGAGTGTCCTTTCGTTTCGGGAATACGGCCATAGGCTCTTGTACCCAGATACATCGGCGTCTGGATATTGCGCGCAATCGGATACCCGACGGGGTCTTCGGGGGTATACCATCAGAAGGCCGTGTCCTGATAGCATAGAGGGACCGCTGAGCGTATCGAGGAGGTCGCGTGTTCACGTTTATCAAGCGCCACTGGGTGGCCTATCTTGTCGGCGCGCTGATCGCCCTCGCCCTCGGGTTCGGTGTCGCGTACGCCGTCGGCGTGATCGGGTCGACGCCCGAGGCGACCCGGATCGAGCAGGCCGAAGCGGAGCAGGAGGACGCGGAGGCCTCGGAGGATGCCAGCGCGGAGACCGACGCCTCATCTGCCTCCTAATCAGTGGAAGGGCTTCTAGGCCCGCACGGAACCGCCCCTCATATCGCCGCGAATACGACGATCGTCCTCCATCGCTGACCCGGTATCGGGCTCGAGCAGGTGACGAGCGTCAGAACTCGTTCGGCGCGCCCGACCAGGACATCCGCCTCCTCCGATGCTATCGATGCCTCCTTCGCCAGGTCGCTCAGCCAGCTCCGGAACTCCGACCGCCCGGGGAACGAGAAGCGCTGTATCACCTGAAAGGACGCGTCGACCTCAAGGACGCACAGCGGCCTGAAGGCCCGTGACGTCCCGTCCGGCATCGAGAGGCGGGCGGACCCGAGCGAGTCGAACACCTCCTTCCGCAGCGCGCCGACCAAGGGGCTGAACATGAGGTTGGACCCGAAGCGGTGGTGGGCGAAGACGAGGAGGTTGCGACCGCGCACGTCGGTCCGGGTGTCGAGGTACGGGCAGCCGAGCGCGTCCCAGGCGCCCTCCGCGTTATGGCTGAGGTACCAGTCGTGCGGTTTCTCCGGTGGCGGTTGGACAACCGGCAGGGAGATCGGGGTCCCTTCGACTTCGAGCCAGGCGACGATATCCGGGTACGACGACGTGAGCCGCCCCCATCCGACGCCCCCGTTCGACTCTCCGTCCACCCCGGGTCTCTCCAGCTGTACGGAACTGCCTGCCCGCAGGTCATCGAGGGCGATCGAGGCGGCCGAAGCCATGATGCAGAGCAGGCACACGGCTTCGGCCGCTCGGGAGAGGAGACGTCGATGAGCCCTCGCACTCACGATCAGCTCGGGTCGGGGCGCCTGTGTGCGGTCGCCGCAACGGCGATGCCTCCGGCGGCGGTCGCTGCGAGCAACAGCGCGATCGGGAGGACGGCCGTCTGATCGAGCAGGGGGACGACCGTCAGGGGGACTTGGACCACCTCGTCCTCGTCATGGTCTTCCAGGCGGTCCCCGCCGCCGTTGCGGTACAGGTCGAGGCGGGCTCGGTTGACGAGCTCGACGCCGTCGCGAAAGGAGCCGGTGACCCTCAGGTGCAAGACCGCGGGGGAGAGCTCTCCGGCCTGCGGGTCATCGCCCACGGGTTCCCCCTCATGTTCGCCGGGGATATCGTCCAGGTCGTCATGCGGGTCTTTCAGGTTTTCACGGTCCCATGACCCCTCGCGCGTGGTGAATCCCTCCTCGACCCTTCCGTACTCGAAGCGCACCGCCACGACGCGCTCATCTTCGAGCAGTCCGAGGTCCGCGACCTCAAGGTCCCGAGGCTCCGTCGTGCTGACATCGCGCTTCCACAGCCGCCATCCCGTGTAGTCGAGGACCCGCCCGTCGCCACCGATCTGATCGGTGACCGACGGGTCGCGCAGCCAGGGGTTTTCATGGCCATCGTCCAGCGTCGCGTTCGCGTCGGACTGCTCGGGGTCGGCGTCCTGCCGGTTCGTGCGGTACCACACGTTCATCTTGCCGTCGAAGTCTCCGCGTGCGCGCGGGGTCGTGATCCCCTCGAGCTCCGCAAAACCCTGTTCGGCTCCGTCGATCTCATCGGTCATGGTGAACTCGTCGACCCATGTCGAGCTCGTGTTGCGCAGGTCGATGCTGTAATCGTATCGCCCTTCCGCGGAGACGCTCACCGATGCGGTGTTCCGCCCGTCGCCGTTCTCGCTCGTATCCGATGCGACGGGGTCGGCGATCTCCTGCCGCTTGTCCACCTCTCCCGACACCTCGACGGGCTCGTCGTACATGGTGACCGTCTGCACATCCCCGGTCTCCTCGACGGTGAACTCGACTGCCGTCGCCTGATCGTAGGTGCGCGGGGTGATGAGCTCGACGAGCGTGTAGGTTCCCGGTTCGAGCATCTCGATGCGATGGGGCTCACTGCCCGAGGTCCACGACTCGATCATGTCGCCGTGCTCATCGATGATGGCGAGCTGCGCTCCCGGAAGCTCCTCCTCGTCAGTGATGTCGCGCTTCGAGATATCGACCTTCGTGACGTCGTCCTCGACGGTGATCGTGGTGTGCCCTGCTCCGTCGACCGTGCCGTCATCCGCGACATGGAACTCGACGACCGCGTCGTTCACCAGATATCCCGCAGGGGCCTCGACCTCGCGCAGGCGGTAGGTGCCCGCCTCCAGGTGCCCGAACCGTATCCTCCCCTCATCGTCGGTCGTGTAGCGCTCCGTTTCCCCGTCTTGCCGCTTCTCACGGGGACCGGGGTCCTCCTTCACGCGCTCCAGCTCGAAGACGGCGCCGGGAACCGCGACCCCCTCTGCCCCGAGCCTGGTCTTCTCGATATCGACCCGCGTCGGTTCGTCGCTCGCCTCGACACGCGCCTCCACCACGGGCGTCTGCCGGTCCTCGTAGGAAAGGGTGAACGTCCTCGGTGTGGGATCGAGCATGTGGCCGGCGGGCGGTTCGGTCTCCACGAAGGCGTATATCGCGCTCCCGTCTCCCAAAGGAAGCTCGGAGGTCGTCGCGGTGCCGTCCTTGCCGGTGGTCACATGGTCGAGCACCTCCCCGGAACCCGCCTGGAGGGAACCGGTGGGGGAGTAGATGTCCTCCTGCGCCACGACGTCGTATTCCGCGCCTTTCAGGGTCTTCCCGTCCTCCGAGCAGGTCTTGACGATCGTCGCCCTGCCCTTCGCAGCCTCGTTCTCGACGGAGATCACGGTGATGGGTTCGGTCGACCCCGCCTTCACCTCGAAGGGGATGTCCTCATCCGTCACGATATAGGGTTCGGGCGCCGCGACCTCCCTGATGAGGTAGGAACCGGCCCTGAGCAGCTCAGGCAGCGTGACCGATCCCGTCTCGTCGGTGGTGAAGACATCGGTCTCCACATGGTTGGGGTACCAGCAATCCTGGGAGAGGGGGTCTCCGTTCTCATCGAGGATCTGGAAGGAGAACCCGGCCAGCGGGATGCGCTCATCGGTCGCGGCATCGATCTTGACGAGCTGCAGCCGCGTCGCCACCACGCGGTTGTCCAGGATGTAGCGGAGCGTGGCCCCATCCGTGAGCTGCTCGGAGCCGATCTTCCATTCACCGATGGGCTCGAAGCCCTCCGGAACCGTCGACGGGACCTCCCGGACCGTATAGCCCGCACGGTCGTATGGCAGGGCGCCCGCTATGCCGTCGGTACGGTCTCCCTCACCGAACCACAGGCCCTCGGTGGTGGCGTACCCGTCGTCCCCGGTGGTGATGGTCCCCACTACGTCGTCGGTGGTGTTCGAGACGATCTCGAAGGACACGCCGGCGGCAGGGTCCTTGAGCTCGGAGCCGTCCGCGCTTCCGTCCTCAAGGAACTTGGCGATCTCGATATCGAAGGCGATCGGGTTCTCAGCGAAGTCATGTTCCGGCATCAGCGTGAGCTCGGCATCGCCGTTCAGGTCGTCCGGCGTGACGGTGTATTCATGGACCGTCTCGTCGAGCACATAGCCTTCCGGCGCCTTCGTCTCGGTGATGCGGATCGTGCCGAGCGGGATCTCCCCGAACTCGATTCGGCCGTCGGCATCGGTCTCCCCGGTCCTTTCGAACCCGGGGGTCGAGACGGATACGAGCTTGTAGCGAGCGCCTTCCAGCGTCGCCCCCGGCTGGGCAATGCCGTTCGTCGCGGCGTCCCGCTTCGCGACGACGAGCGTGAAGGTCGCCGGCTCGTCGGGAAGCTCGACGGTCGAAGGGGTCATGCCCGTCGTGAACTCGATGCGCTTGTCGTTGGGCTTGAATCCCGCCGGAGGCTCGGTCTCCAACGCGTAGTAGCGTGTATTCGGCTGGAGCTGGCAGGATGCATGCCCGTCCGGACCGGTGGTCACGCTCGCGACCTTGCGGTCGTCCGATGCCCGGAAGATATCGTAGGAAGCCCCCTCAAGCGAATAGGTGCCGTTGCCGTCGGTCACGCTGGCATCGGCGGAGACCTTCGTGAAGCGTGCCGTGACCTTCTTATCCGAGGTCACGAGGCATTGGTAGTCGAAGGTCCCGTTCGGTCCGTACGGGGTGCGGTTGAGCCAGAGGGTCGCGCATCCCGCCTCGTCACCTCCGGCACCCCCGTTTTTATATGCGAGGCCGTCTTGGTAGAGTCGCCAGGCGGCGTCCTTTATGCCCTGGTCCTCGATCGCCTGCCAGCGCTCGAGATACATCTTGTTGCCATGGAAGGGCTCGTCGTATTTCGGGATGAAGTTCAGGATATCCCCGCGCTGCTCGCCGATCGCGAGCCATACGGCGGCTGCGGTCGCGGACTCCGAGCGCGTCTCGTCGAGTCCGAAGACGGAGGTCACGACGGCTCCGTCGTATCCGTGGTACAGCACGTAGTCAAGCTCGGGGATCTCGAGCGATCCGTACCGCTCGAGCGTCTGCCCGATGGTCGGGGTCTTGAGCCAGCCTTGGGCGCAATAGGCGACGGAGGAGGTCGGGCCGTCCACACGGATGAAACGCCCTTCGCCACCTGATGAGTTCGGATTGCTCGGCAGGTCGCTTACCGTGATCGTGGAAGCGGCGGCGCGCGCGGTGACGGCGCAGGCGATGCAGGCCGCGCTGATGGCGAGCACCGCCAGAGCGACGACGCAGGAAAGGAGACGTATGCTCAACCGGGAATGCCGCCGGACGGGTCGTTCGGTGGACGTCCCGTGCCCTGCCTCCCCTCCTCTCCGTTTCCGGGGTTTCGCGATGCGGACCCGATGCTGCCAACGCTTCATGACCGACCTCCTTCGTCGTGGGAGAGCCGATCGTACGGCAGGGCCTCCGGGACCGGTCCCGATGGTCCGGACAGTGCCCCGAACACCGTCTGAATGCTGTCTTCCCGGAATCCGAACGCGCTGGTCAAGGTGGATAGAGAGCGTTCACGTCACTCCGAACGGCCTGACATTCGGACCCTGTGTTCCCCGAACATCCATCGAGTTCCCATACCGGCGCCAAGGATCCCGGCGGCGTCAGGGGGTGTCCGGCGCCGAGGGGCACGGCGGTGTCAGATGGGGTGTCCGGCGCTGGTGATTCCGACGCGGGTGAGAGATGCGAATCTATTCGGGTCGTTTCGTGCGAATCGAGGACGATTCACCCTGCCGTCTTGTTCGGGGTGGCGCGGAGCGCTATACTGCTCCCTACGCTGATTCGTTCAGCATACATATGCGGGCATCGCCAAGTGGTAAGGCATCAGCTTCCCAAGCTGACACTCGCGGGTTCGAGTCCCGTTGCCCGCTCCAGGAACTTCAAGGCACCGGCGACGGTGCCTTTCCCGTTTCCGGGCCCATCTCGGGGACTCGAACCCGATGGGGTCGCGAGGCTGCGGGAAAGCGCGAGAGTTCCCCAGCGAGCGCGCGAGGGGGCCGCAGGCCCCCGGAGCATGCGGGCGCCGCAGGCGCGCGCGAGTCCCGTTGCCCGCTCCAGGAACTTCAAGGCACCGGCGCTCGCCATGTTCGCGCCGATTCCGTTCGTTTTTCGGAACCTGGCACGGAATCGGTGTTTGGGGGAGGGTCATCTCGAACCCAGTCCGAAGAACAAATATCGCTTTGTCCGGAATGAGCGTTTGGTCCGCTTCAAATCGAACGAAAAGGGGTTGGACCGCATGCATCGGCGGCGTCCCGGCACCTGAAAACGATCCGGGAGCACGGTTTGGCGGCAGATGGTGGCCCGCCTGCCGGGCTTCCGGGTGGCGGACGGCGCCGGGCCTCCCCCAAACACCGATTCCGTGCCAGGTTCCGAAAAACGAATGTGAACCCACCGCGAAGGGCGATGTCCCCGCAGATGCCCGTGCATGTGCGATTGACGCGGGTACCTGCACATCCGTGCCGATAGCGTATACTCGAACGGTACCGGCAAGCGCACCGCGTCATCAAAGGAGCTTTCATGATCGACCGCTACACCCGTCCCGAGATGGGCCACATCTTCTCGCTCGAGAACAAGTACCGCATCTGGCAGGAGATCGAGGTCCTCGCCTGCGAGGCGCACGCCGAGATGGGTAAGATCGGCATCACCCGCGAGGAGGCGGCGTGGATCCGCGAGCACGCCGACTTCAACAAGGAGGAGGTCGACGCCATCGAGGCGGTCACCAACCACGATGTCATCGCGTTCCTCACCAACATGGGCGAGTACATCGACCGCGACGTGCCCGAGGGGGAGCCCAAGCCGAGCCGCTGGGTCCATTTCGGCATGACCAGCTCCGACCTCGGCGACACCGCTCTGTGCTACCAGCTCGTCCAGGCGACCGACATCATCCTCGATGACGTGAAGAAGCTCGGCGAGATCTGCCTCCGCCGCGCCTTCGAGCAGCGCGACACCCTCTGCGTCGGCCGCACCCACGGCATCCATGCCGAGCCGATGACCTTCGGCATGAAGTTCGGCAGCTGGGCCTGGGAGCTCAAGCGCGATTACGACCGCCTGAAGGAGGCCCGTTCCAACATCGCCTACGGCGCGATCTCCGGTGCGGTGGGAACCTACTCGTCCATCGACCCGTTCATCGAGGAGTACGTCTGCGAGCACCTGGGTCTTGTGCACGACCCGCTGTCCACGCAGGTCATCAGCCGCGACCACCACGCCTACCTCGCCTGTGTGCTCGCCACCACGGCGGCGACCTGCGACCGCATCGCGACCGAGATCCGCAACCTCCAGAAGACCGACACCCTCGAGGCCGAGGAGCCGTTCCGCAAGGGGCAGAAGGGCAGCTCGGCCATGCCGCACAAGCGCAACCCCATCACCCTCGAGAAGGTCTGCGGCCTCTCGCGCATCGTGAAGGCCAACGCGCAGGTCGCGTTCGACAACGTCGCCCTGTGGCACGAGCGCGACATCTCCCACAGCTCCGCCGAGCGCGTCGCGCAGGCCGACAGCTTCATCGCGTTGGACCACATGCTGCACTGCCTGATCCGCATCGTGGACGGCCTCATTCTCTACCCCGCCCAGATGCTGGCGAACCTCAACAAGACGCGCGGCCTCATCTACTCGTCCAAGGTGCTGCTCGCGCTCGTGGAGACCGGCATCACCCGCGAGGAGGCCTACGCCATCGTTCAGGAGAACGCCATGGCGACGTGGCGCGAGGTCCAGCAGTGCGAGGCCGGGACCACCTTCCGCGAGAAGCTCGAGGCCGATCCGCGCTGCACCGTCCCCGCCGAGCAGCTTGACGAGATCTTCGACCCCCGCGCGTTCCTGACCCGCGTCGACGTGGTGTTCGACCGTCTGGAGCAGCTCGAGTTCTGATCGCGGCGGCATATCCGTTCCCGACGGGGGCATCCGGTTCACCCGGGTGCCCCCGTTTTCCATCGCGTCCGCTGCGCGTGCGGAGCCGCATCCGCGAAGCGGCGCCGACCGATACCACGCCGGGGTACCCGCTACGCGCGCGGGGAGCCGTACTCGGCGATGTAATCCAGGATCTCCTGCCGCGAATGCAGGTCGGTCTTCTCGTAGATGCGCTTGATATGCGAATGGACCGTGTTGGGGGAGAGGTGGAGCTCCTCGCTCACGCGCGCCTGGGTGTGGCCGAGTGCGTAGAGCGTCAGGACCTCGATCTCACGGCCGGTCAGCCCGAACCTGCTGCCCATCTCGATGACCGACGTGGCGGTGTGGACGTCGGGCGTGCGGTTGACCATGGCCGGGGGGTTGTGCGGCGAGATGGCGAGCACGCCCATCAGGGGGATCCGGCGGATGTCGTCCTCCGTCACGGGCGCGCTCCCGCGCCCCGCGGCCTCCTGCTGGCGCTCGACGCGCTCGCTCGGCGAGGAGAGTAGCTTGGTGAACACCACCTGCGCGGCGATGAGCACGAACAGGCTCATGATCGAGATGAGCACCGGGGTGTTTTCGGGGAACACCCGTCCGATCAGGTTGTCGGCGCGCATGCCGCAGACGAGCAGCAGCGTCATGGTGATCCATCCGACGCCGCAGTAGTAGTACGGGTCGCGCCAGCCGAAGCTGATGAAGGCGATGGTGAGATACCACAGGAACGCCTGGAGCACCAGGGACGATCCCATGACGAAGGCGGCGCCGACCGAGATGGTCTTGGGCCAGATGGAGAAGAAGACCGCACCGAGGGCGAGCAGGACCTGCATGACGACCCAGATGCTCGTGGTGATGGCCCGCATGCGCGAGGCGAGACCGAAGCGCACCCACTGCAGGGAGACGCCCACCACGAACACGAGGACCATGAAGCGCGGCACCGTGCTCATGTAGATGGCCGCGCCGTCGGAGAAGCCGAGCCCCATGCCGGTGGGGATGGAGATGAACCATATCCCGAGCATGGCGACGGCGAGGAAGCTGCGGTTCGAGAACCGGTCCTCGTCGGTGCCGAAATAGGATTCGGAGACGGCGGGGAAGGGGTCGCCGGCGGCGCCGAGGATGCGCGACGCCCGCACGGCGACGAGCTGGGCCGCGGTGAGCGGAATGCCGGCCAGGTACCAGACGAGCTCCTGGGAGAAGCTGAGGACGAAGGTCGCGAACTCCGAGAGGGCGAGCGCGCAGAACACGACGATGACCGCCGCCTGGGCGGAGGTCCCGCGCAGCTTGCGGAGCCAGTAGAACTTCACCGCGGTGCTCCCCGCCGCCACGCCCGCCTGCAGCCCGGCGGCCACGGGGAGGGCGAGCCCGGACCTCGTCGCCGAGGCGAGGGCGAGCGCGGCGCAGCACGCGCCCGCGAGCAGGAGCGAGGCGTTGAGGAAGCGGGAGACGAAGCGCTTGGTGAAGCGCGCGACCGAGAGCGTGGAGAGGTAGAGCGCCGCGAGGGCGACGGCCGCGAGCAGCATCCCGAGCCCGTTGAACGTCGACACCCCCGTGGTCCGGTGCGCCTGCTGGACCACGACGTTCACGACGGCGGAGGAGAGCGCGAGGCCGGCGACGGGGGGAATGAGCACCCGATAGGTGCCGAAGGTCACGGGCGGCATGCCCTGATCGCTGTCGCTCTGCTGCACCGGCTGCTCCCCCAACGAAGCGGGGCGCTGAGATGCCCCGCCACCTGCCGTATCGCCAATTCAAACGATACAAGAGTATACCTTGTACTACACTGATGCATGCTGATGCGGGATGCAAAACCGAGGGGGAGTATGGCTGATTGCACCGAGTCCGTGCCCGAGGTGCGGGCCGATGATGCCGCCCGTGCCGATATCGGGGGCGGGGCGGGGGAGCGGCCGCGCCGAGCGGGCGAGGCGGCTTCCCTGGGCTGTTCCGAGGACGGCGGTACCTGCGATCGGGAGGCGGGGCCTGACGGGGGCGCCGCGCCCACGGAGGAGGAGCTGGAGCGCATCCGCGAGCGCAACGGGTTCATCCGGGCCGCGGACCGCGCGCTGACGGACCTCCGCCAGCGTTCCTACGAGGGCAAGCTCACGACATCCCGCCGCTGGCGGAAGCGCTCCATGCAGCCCGAGGGCACGGATGCCCGGGCGTTCGAGGAGCGCCTGCTGCTCTATATCGAGCAGCACGACCATGCGGAGGACGCCCCGGCGCTCGGCAGGATAGCCGCGCCGGAGCCGCTCGAGGCCCGCCTCGGGGGAGCCGAGGTCCCGCCCGATGAGCCCCTTCCCGAACCCGTGGTCGAGGACATCGCGCTCATCTACGGGAAGAAGGCCATCTACCTGTACTCCAAGGCGCTCATGTCCCACAGCTTCGCGCACGCCCTGTTCCAGACGATGGAGAGCGACGAGGTCGCCACCTTCGTGGACGTGGTGCGCTCGGAGTCCCGGGTCTACCCGCGCCCGGTCGCGGCCGACAGCTTCGGCAACCCGCCGTATCTGTGGGCCCCGTCCAAGACGCTCGAGGTGTACCGCAAGGTCGCGTCGTCCGGTTCGTTCCCGGACATCGAGATGACGAGGACGAGCCTCGGAGCGCCCTACTTCTACTCCACGCTGTACCTCTCCGCCGCGCAGGGCAGGGCCCTCGCCGAATGGTACGGGGTGGAGAAGGCCATGAACCCCTGAGCCCGTATCGGCCCGGGGCCCGTGGGGGAGGACGGGCTGGGGCATAGGGTCGGTCGTCCCCGCCCTCCCCGCGTCCGGGCGGGATCGCGACGCGCTCCGTCCGCCGGCCGGCGCCGCACCCGTCGCGCTCGTGAGCCGCGGTCCCGCGGCCTCCGCCTCGAGCGGACCGACTGCATATGACAACCTGGAGGATTGAAGGAGAGGAAGCCATGGCGAAGCGGAAACTCACCGAGGACACGCCGTTTCTGCGCACACCCGACATGTACCAGATCGAGAACGACGCACCGATCACGGAGTACTCCGACAAGCTCCTCGGCATCATCGCGGACACCGCCCACGGCGGCATACCCGATGGCGCGAACGCGTTCTGCAGCGTGGGCAAGGAGAAGCGCGGGACGGTGCAGATGCAGCTCTTCGCGGTGATCGATCCCGAGACTGAGACCTTCGGCGACGTGGGCTTCCGCAGCCACGGCTGCCTGGCGGCCATCGGGTGCGCGGCGGTCCTCACCGACCTTCTGCCGGGCAGGACCTTCGCGGAGGCGCTCGCCATCACCAAGGACGAGATCAACGAGATCTTAGGGGGAGTCCCGAGCGCGAAGATGTACACCCTCATCCTGGCGACCTGCGCGATCAAGGCCGTGATCGGAGACTACCTGCTGCGCGTCAAAGGGGTCTCGCCCGATGAGCTCGACGCGCTGTTCGCATGCACGGGGATGTCGGTCGACTGCCTCATGACCGAGAACTGCTCCCTGCGCGACCTGAGGGTCGACGCGTACATGCGCGCCTGCGGGGAGATCGAGTAGGCGATCCCCGCCCCCGAGCCCCCTCCGAACCCCCTTCATCCGCACCGTGGTGCGGTTCGGTTCGGTCAGACCGAGTCACGGTTCAGACGTATGGCGCGGCCGCAGGCCGGCAGGAGGGGGCGGGTGTTCAAATTACCCGCAAGCAGGTGAGGGGACGGGACGGCTTTGACGGCACAATAACGTCGACAGCATAGGCATGGTCCGCATGCCATGTGATAGGCGGACGGACGCCGAGCGCCTGAGGCGCCCGCCCGGCAACCGTAGGGGAGGATCAATGAAAGAGAACACCGCTTTGGAGCAGGTAGGCTCCGGCGCGGACCGTCTCGACTCCTTCTTCACCCGTCGAGGGTTCGTGAAGGTTTCGAGCGCGTTCGTGGCCAGCATGGTGGCGCTGGGGCTGCTCCCGGACGCGGCCGCCGCCGCCCCCACGAGCTCGAAGGGCAAGGTCGACTACTACGCGACCCCGTCCCACGTGCTCAAGATCAACCGCGCCCGGTGCACGGGATGCCAGCGCTGCGAGATGAGCTGCACGCTGCTGAACGACGGCAGAAGCCAGCCCGCCGCCGCGCGCATCCACGTGAGCGACGGGTTCAACTACGGCTCGGAGCTGGGCAGCGGCGACGGCATCTACTACTCCATGGAGTGGAACATCCGCACCTGCCACATGTGCACCACGGCCCTGTGCCAGACCTCGTGCCCCCACGGCGCCATCGTGACCGACGACAACGGCGTCCGCTCGGTCGATCCCGAGAAGTGCGTGGGCTGCGGCACCTGCGTGGCCGCCTGCCCCTGGCACATGCCCGTGGTGAACACCGAGACCGGGAAGTCCTCCAAGTGCATCGCCTGCGGCCGCTGCGCGGAGCAGTGCCCCAACGGCGCGCTCGAGCTCGTTGAGTGGGAGAACGTCAACCATTCGTCCGGTCCGACCCGCCAGGCCGATCCGCTGCCGCTCGTCAGCGAGCAGCAGGACTTCATCGCCGGCGGCAAGATCGCGTAAGTAGAGGGGAAACGAAATGGCTGATAACGTCTCTTACGGTTGGATGGGCTGGATCGCCCGTGTCAACCTGACCAGCGGGGAGATCATCGAGGAGTCCGACGAGGCGCTGCAGAAGGACTACATCGGCGGCATGGGCTTCGCGAACAAGATCATGTACGACGAGGTTCCCGCCGGCGTCGACTGGATGGACGAGGAGAACAAGGCCGTCCTCGCCGTCGGCCCGCTGACCGGTGCCGGCGTCCCGCTGGCCGGGCGCTCCACCTGGGCGACCCTGTCCACCTTCACCAAGGACCACCTGGTCGTCGACTGCCACTGCGGCGGGCAGCTCGGCGCCAAGCTCAAGTACTCCGGCCACGACGGCCTGATCATCGAGGGCAAGGCCGACAAGCCGGTCTACATCCTGATCGATGACGACGAGATCTCGATCGAGGACGCCTCCGCGCTGTGGGGCAAGGGGACCCGCGAGACCACCGAGGCCCTGTGCAAGAAGCACGGCGTCGACGTGTGCGTCGCCGCCATCGGCCCGGCGGGCGAGAACCTGCTGCCCTACGCCTGCGTCATCAACACCCGCAGCCACTCCGCGGGCGCAGGCCTGGGCGCCGTGCTCGGTTCCAAGAACGTCAAGGCGGTCGTGGTGCGCGGCACCAAGGGCGTGAACGTCGCCGACCCGCAGATGGTCGCCGACCTGTCCGACTACATGATCGAGCAGGTCATCGGTTCCAACAACAACCATGTGGTGCCGAGCACCCAGCAATCCTGGGCCGAGTACTACGACAAGGGGTCGCGCTGGACGGCCAAGAAGGGCCTGTACTGGGCGGCCGCCGAGGGCGGCGCCATCGAGACCGGCGAGCCGAAGCCCTTCGAGCTCAACACGATGGGGTACCGCTGCATGAAGTCCACCAAGGACCTCGGCCCCGAGGCGGAGAAGTACACGGTCAAGATGGCCGGATGCCACGGTTGCCCGGTGCGCTGCTACGCCCAGGTCAAGCACCCCAAGATCCTGGAGATGACCGGATACGAGTCGATGGGCAACACCTGCGTGCCCAACTTCCCGTTCTCCTCCTACATGCAGAGCATGATGAAGGTCCCGGGCACCACCACCGAGGACGGCGCCCTCACCGAGCAGTCCGTCCTGTACAACCTGCTCATCCAGGCGATCGTCGACGACCTCGGCCTGTGGTGCAACTACGCCCAGCTCTACCGCGACATCGCCCACACCTACGTGGACGGCATCCTCGAGCGCGAGCTCGGCGACCAGTTCGCGGAGTACGGGTTCGACAAGATCATGGCCGGCGACCCCACGCCGTTCATCAAGATCCTGTCGGACATCGCCTCCAACGACACGGAGAACAAGCCCATCGCCTGGCTCGGGCACGGCCCGCTCGTTTGGACGGAGAAGTGGAACGACGCCGCGTGGTACGACGATTCCCGCTCCTGCCTGATCAACTACCGCGGCTGGCCCGTGCACCACGCCATCGAGTGCTTCGGCCAGGTCGGCGGTCTCTACAACATGGTGTTCAACCGCGACGACATGATCCACTCCGCGGTCAACTTCCAGGGCTGCGGCCTGCCCATCGAGCTCAAGCAGGAGATGGGCGCCGAGATGTGGGGCGAGGGCGCGGTCGATCCGGACAAGAACTACAGCCCCATGAACGAGGCGAAGGCCGAGTTCGCCTGGTGGAGCATCGTCACCGACGTCCTGCACGACTCGCTCACCCTGTGCAACTGGGTGTGGCCCATGGCCATGGCGCCCGCCAAGGAGCGCAGCTACCGCGGCGACCTCGACCTCGAGGCGCAGTTCTACACCGCGGTCACCGGCCAGGAGGTCACCATCGACGACCTGTACAAGGCCGCCGAGCGCATCATGACGCTGCAGCGCGCCGCCACCGTGCGCGGCATGACCGACGACGAGGGCGCCATGGGCTGCAACGACATGCGCGGCGTCCACGACATCATGACCGAGTGGCCGTTCACGAAGGACCCGGATATCGAGCCGTTCACCGCGGGCACCGATAAGATGGAGCATGAGGACTGGGAGACGGCCCTCACGATGCTCTACCAGCGCTTCGGCTGGGACGAGAAGCTCGGCTGCCCCACGGCTCAGTGCCTGGACGACCTGGGGCTCTCCGATCAGAAGGCCGATCTGGAGGAGCTCGGGCTGCTCGGCGAGGGCGGAGCCCCCTACGACGAGCGCACCCGCACCTACGCCGGCGTCCTGGCGGACTACTGCGGCGACAACCCGGCGCTCAACGCCTAAGAGCGGTCTCGAGAGGAGATTGAGACATGGCTGAAGATATCAAGGAGACCACGGAGGCCGCGGCCCCCGAGAAGGCTCCCAAGAAGAAGCGGAACTGGAAGGGCAAGCGCCTGCCCATCGTCATCGCGGCCGTCGTCGTGGTGACGGTGCTCGGCGTGGCCGGCTGGGCCTGGCGCGCGACCCCGGAGTACTGCGACACCCTGTGCCACAGCACCATGGGCAAGTACTACGACTCCTTCGTGAACGACACGGACTCGCTCGCCTACCAGCACCGCGCCGCCGTCAACAACCAGTGCCTCGGCTGCCATGAGGCCACCCTCCCGCAGACGATGCACGAGGTCCAGGCCCAGCTCGCCGGGGACTACGAGCAGCCGTTCGAGAAGGTCACCTTCTCCAACGACTTCTGCCTGCAGAGCGGCTGCCACACCGGCGCGGGCGTCATGCCCGGTGCGACCGAGTCCTCGACGGCGGACTGGTCGTTCGACCCGCACAGCACCTACCACGGCGTGCAGCAGTGCAACTCCTGCCACCTGATGCACGACCAGAGCGTCTTCACCTGCGCCGGCTGCCACCAGGTCGGTGCCTGGGAGGGCGAGGGCGGCGTGCCCGAGGGCTGGACGGTCCAGGAGCTCGGCGACGGCCAGACCGGCGCCGTGCCCGACGGCTGGACGACGCCGTTCCTGTTCGAGGCGTCCGAGTAGCAACCCGGGCGCGGCGGCCGTGCGGTCGCCGACAGCGTGACGACGAGGGGCGGTCCTGCGGGGCCGCCCCTTTCCATACGGCGCCGGGGCCCCCGATCGTCCGCGCAGCCGCTCGAGGCCGCGCCGTTCCATGCGAACCCGGAATCCCGCCCGGGGACGCCGCCGCGGAGGGTCATCTGCTGAAGATGCGGTGGGGGAGGCGCCGGGCGCCCTGCGTGCGGGTAGTATAGTGGCGATGAATCGCAAGGAGAGGGGTAACGGTGATCGTTTCCGATTTCACGCCGCGCGGCGTCTGCTCGCGCGCCATCCACGTCGAGCTGACCGATGACGGCAGGACCATCGAGCGCGTCTCGTTCGAGGGCGGCTGCAACGGCAACCTCAAGGCCATCTCCAAGCTGGTCGCCGGCATGCCGGTCGAGCAGGTCGTCTCGACCCTCAAGGGCAACACCTGCGGCCCCCGTCGGACCTCCTGCGCCGACCAGCTCACCCGTGCGCTCACCGAGGCGGCGGCGAAGGCCGGCGCATGAGGCTGTTCGGTGGCAAGGGCATAACCCGCCGCAGGTTCGTGGCGGGGAGCGCCGCCGCGACCGCGGCGGCTGCGGCCGCCGTCTCGCTCGCCGGCTGCTCCGGGGGCGAGAATACGCAGGACACGAGCGGTGAGCCCCAGGTCGTCGAGGACGAGTCCCAGATCGTCGACGCGCTCGACGAGTACTCGTCCGCAGACGCCTCGCTAGCGCCCACCTACACCTGGACCCTGCCGCTCGGCACGCTGCTGTTCCACAGCGACGGCGCGTGGTCGGCCGCCATGATGACCCCCGAGTCCGCGACCTCGATCAACACCATCGGCGTGCTCTCGCTCAGCTCGGGCAGCCTCGTCACCCTGGTGACGACGCCGACGGGGGGCGGGAACCGGGATTTCTTCGACGTGCGCTGCGGATCCGGGGTCTTCGCGTGGGTCGAGATCGACTACAACACCCTGGACTGGAGCCTGCTGGCGGCTCCCTTCGCCGACGGATCGCTCACCGGCGACCCCGTCGAGCTGGACAGCGGGGACTCCGATTGGGATCCCACCATGTTCACCGCGGTCGGCTCGACGGTCTACTGGCTCAAGATGCCGAGCACCTCCGGCTCGTCGACGAGCGAACCGAGCCATTGCTACAGCTGGTCGACGGGGGATTCCGACAACCGCCAGATCTACGAGTCGCCGGGCCGTTTCGCCACGCACCCGCGCGTATGCGGCGGCGTCCTCACCATCGCGCCCCGCGTGCTCGCGGACCAGGGCACCTATTACGGGATGACGGCGATCGACCTGAACGACGCGGACCTCCGCCAGATCGACCAGCTCGTGCTCCCCGCGGGCGTCCGTCCCTTCGAGGCGGTCTACATGGGGGACAGCTTCGCGTTCGCCATCGAGGCGAGCTACGACGGGAGCGGGAGCCTGGGCAACATGGGCACCTTCATCGGCCGGGAGGGCGGGCCCTATGTGTACGTGGGCCGCGAGCCGGCCGCCTGCCCGGCGGGCAAGGACTCGCGCTACCTGATCAAGGTCCGCTCGTCCCACTACCTGTTCGATACGGCGGAGCAGACCTACTCCGTGATCTCCTGCCCGGACCGGTCGCTCGATTACGGCGACTACCCGGCGAGCGAGGGGACCTGCGACCAGTTCGTCACCTACGCCGCCGTCAAGAACGTGCAGGGCATGCCGGAGAGCGTCACCGCCCGCGTCTTCACCCTGTAGGGCGCCCTCCCGTCCTCATGCGGTTCGGTCCGGTGCAGACGGCTCAGTCTGTGCAAAGGGCCGCGAACTGCTCGTTCGCCTTCTCGACGACGCGGTCGACCGCGTCGCGGTCCGGTGCGTGGCGCGGTTCGGGATGCGCGTCGAAGGGGAGCAGCTGCTTCTCCATCCAGGTGACCGACAGCCATCGGCCCAGCTTGTACCCGCAGTTGGTGTGCTCGCCGCACACCCGGTAGCCATGGGCGCGGTGGAAGGCGATGGACGCCTCGTTGTCCGAGGTGATGCACGCCTCGGACATCCGCACGCCCTGCGCGCGCATGAGGTCCTCGAGGGCCTCGAGCAGCACCGAGCCGAGGTGCCTCCCCTGATGGGCCGGGGCCAGGTAGATGGAGGTCTCGGACACCCAGTCGTAGGCGGGGCGGGAGCGGAACGCGCCGTTGTAGGCGTAGCCGGCGACCTCGTCCGTGGCCTCGTCGACGGCGACGAGGTAGGCGCAGCGCTCGGTCGTGCGCTCGATGCGGCGGCGGAACTCCTCGACGGTGGGGACCTCGACCTCGAAGCTGATGACGGAACCGGTCACGTACGGGGCGTAGACGGCGAGGATACGGGGTGCGTCGTCGGGGACGGCGGTGCGGATTCGATAGGCCATGGGCTCTCCCGGTAGAAATCTGACACGATGGGAATAATGTACTTCAACTGGCGGTCACCGGTGGACCGCCGCATGCACAGGAAAGGCAGACCCCTGCAGTAATGTGCGCTAAAATGAACAGTTAGTTTCCAGTATGTAGAAGGGGAGGCCGCACATGGCTTCGGACGCAAAGAAGATTCTGCTGGTCGAGGACGAGAAGGCCATCCGCGACGCCGTGGCGGCCTACCTTGAGCGCGAGGGGTACTGGGTCGTGGGCGTCGGCGACGGCCAGTCCGCCGTCGAGGAGTTCGAGAAGCACCAGTTCGACCTCATCGTGCTCGACCTCATGCTACCCAAGCTCTCGGGCGAGCGCGTCTGCCGCGCCATCCGGGACACCTCCGACGTGCCCATCATCATGCTCACCGCGAAGGGCGAAGTCGAGGACCGCATCATCGGCCTCGAGCTCGGCGCGGACGACTACCTCATCAAGCCGTTCTCGCCGCGCGAGCTCGTCGCCCGCGTCCGCGCGCTGTTCCGCCGCACGCATATGACCGACGAGCCGCAGGTCGAGGTGCTCGACTTCGGCGACCTCGTGATCGATATCTCCGGCCACAAGATCCTCGTGGAGGGCAAGGAGGTCGATCTCACGGCGTCCGAGTTCAAGCTGCTCACCACCCTCGCGCGCCATCCGGGTCGCGTGTACAACCGCATGGAGCTCGTGGAGAAGGTCCTCGGCTACGACTTCGAGGGGTACGAGCGCACCATCGACAGCCATGTCAAGAACCTGCGCGCCAAGCTGGGGGACGACCCCAAGCACCCCAAGTGGCTCTACACCGTCCACGGCGTGGGCTACCGCTTCGAGGCGCCGCAGCAGCCCAAGAAGGATGAGGACAGCTCCAAGTAATGGTACCTGCGCACCTGGTCATCGGACAGAACAACAAGCAGGAAGGCGGCGAGGCGGGTTCCCGGGCGAAGTGGAACACGCCTCGTTCCGACTCCCGGGGCGGGATGAGCTACGGCACGCGCATGGCGCTGTCGTTCGCCCTCGCCTCCCTCATGACCGTGCTCATCATGGCATGCGTGGTGTCGGTGGTGTGGAGCGGCGCCTTCTCCGAGTACACGCGCGCCAACATCACCGAGATCGCCCAGCTCACCAGCCAGAAGCTCGCGAACATCTACGAGACGGGCGGCGAATGGAGCCTGTCCGACCTCGCGTCGCTCGCGGAGTCGACCATCGGCTCAGAGGACATCGGCCTGCAGGTGATGGATGCCGACGGGACGATCCTGTACGACGACACCTGGCCGGCGGCCCCGGTCGCCGCGGAGCTCAAGCGCCTGCGCGAGCAGGAGGAGGCCGCCGAGGCGGCCCAGCAGTCCGGGCAGCCCGCGGCGGAGACCGATGACGACTCCGACTGGCCCGCCCAGTCCCACAGCCTCGTGTCGACGGCGCCCACCGACGCCGAGGGCGCGGTGACCGAGAGCATCGTCACGACCGACGGCGAGGTCATCGGGTCGGTGCGCCTGTGGGTCCTCGGCAGCGACGTGCTGCTCACCAAGGCCGACGCCACCTTCCGGGACAACACCTTCAACGCGATGCTCATCGCCGCCTTCGTGGCGATCGCGGTGTCGCTGCTCATCGGCCTGTTCGTGTCCCGCATGCTCGTGAAGCCCATCCGGCGCATCACCGGCACGGCGAAGCAGATCCGCGACGGAGACCTCTCGGCGCGCACGAACCTGCGCGGCGACGACGAGATCGACCAGCTCGGCGAGACCTTCGACGAGATGGCGACCTCCCTGGAGAAGGACCTCAAGCACGAGCGCCGCCTCACCTCCGACGTCGCCCACGAGCTGCGCACCCCGCTCATGGCCATGCTCGCCACGGTGGAGGCCATGCAGGACGGCGTGTACCCCACCGACGCGGAGCATCTGGAGACGGTCGCCTCCGAGACCCGGCGCCTGGCGCGCCTCGTCCAGCAGATGCTCGACCTCTCCCGCATGGAGAACCGCACCGCTCCGCTCAACCTCGAGCCGGTCGACCTGGTGTCGCTCGCCCGCAACATCGTGAACTCGCAGGAGCAGCTGTTCATAGTGCGCGACCTGCGACTTCGGTTCGCCGACGAGACCGGCGGCCGCTCGGCCACCATCGAGGTCGATGCGGACATGGTCACGCAGGCGGTCATCAACATCATGAGCAACGCCATGCGCTACACGCCGGAGGGCGGCTGGGTCGTGGTCTCGGTCGGGCTCGACCGCAAGCACGTGCTGATCTCCGTCGCCGACACGGGCATCGGCATCGCCAAGGAGGACCTGTCGCGCATCTTCGGCCGCTTCTGGCGCGCGGACGCCAGCCGGGCGCGCGAGGCGGGCGGTCTGGGCGTGGGCCTCGCCGTCACCAAGCAGATCATCGAGCGGCATCACGGGTTCATCTCCGTGGAGTCCGAACTTGGAAAGGGTACGACTTTTACGATTCATCTCCCCCGCGAGCACGCACCCGAAGCGCCTTCATCTACAATGAAGCACTAGGGAGGCGGAAGGCCCGCCGCCCTCGCGTCCTCGGGGCACCTGCCGCGGGGTGCGAGTCGCGCCCGCCCCTGCACTCCCCAGGAAACGCCGTCCCGCTCCCGTAGGGCGCCGCCGCGTCTCAGGCGCCGCGGCCCGACGGGGACGCCGCCGGCGTTTCGTTCGGCTTGTCGTCACCGGTCAAGGAGGGGCCCCGCGCCCGCTGCCGCTCCGCGTGACGGCCGCCCCGTGTCGGCTGAGCCGCCGGCGCGGAGGTCCGCAGACATAGTAAGGAGTTGACCAACGTGTCCCAGATGGAGCGCCGTCCGGATTCGCGCGGCAAGGTCCGCGACATCTACGATGCCGGAGACAACCTGCTCATGGTTGCCACCGACCGCATCTCGGCCTACGATTTCATCCTCCCGGACGAGATCCCCTTCAAGGGCGAGGTGCTGAACCGCATCTCCGCGTTCTGGTTCGATAAGTTCGCCGATATCGTCCCCAACCACATGGTCTCGATCGATACCGCCGATTTCCCCGAGGAGTTCGCGCAGTACCGCGACTACCTTGCCGGTCGCTCGATGCTCGTCAAGAAGGCCGAGCCCATCATGGTCGAGTGCATCGTGCGCGGGTACCTCACCGGTTCCGGCAAGAAGACCTACGACGCGGACGGCACCGTGTGCGGCATCAAGCTGCCCGCCGGCCTGACGGAGGCCTCCAAGCTCCCCGAGCCGCTGTTCACCCCGTCCACCAAGGCCGCCATCGGCGACCACGACGAGAACATCTCGTTCGAGCGCTGCTGCGACATCGTGGGCACCGAGGTGGCGACCCAGCTGCGCGACCTCTCCCTCAAGATCTACACCGCGGCGGCCGACTACGCGGCCACCCGGGGGATCATCATCGCCGACACCAAGTTCGAGTTCGGCATGATCGACGGCAAGGTCACCCTGATCGACGAGTGCCTGACCCCCGATTCCAGCCGCTTCTGGCCCGCCGACTCCTATGAGGAGGGCAAGGTCCAGGGCAGCTACGACAAGCAGTACGTCCGCGACTGGCTCACCGCCAACTGGGATATGACCGGTGAGCCCCCGCATCTGCCCGCCGAGGTGATCGAGGGGACCTCCGCGCGCTACCGCGAGGCCTTCGAGCTGGTTACGGGCACCGAGTTCGCGTCCATGAAGGAGAACGAGTAAGTGAGCACCCGCAACCCCATGAACAAGCGGAGCCAGGCCCAGCAGGCCGGCGAGATCTCCGGGTTCACCCGCAAGTCCGCCGGCTCCGCGAAGCCCGCCCGCGCCGCCGCCTCCTCGGTGCGCGTGGAGCCCGCATCGTCCCGGGCGAAGCGCAAGCAGGCCGAGCGCGGAGAATCGCTGGTCGGCCTCTCCAAGGAGGAGAAGCGCGCCCGTAAACGCGAGCAGCGCCTGCGCGAGGACCGCGCGTACGCCGTGTCCAACGAGCTGCTCCGCGACGAGCCCGAGTACAAGTCGCGCCGTCGCGTGTTCTGGGGGCTGCTCGCCGTGGGCGTCGTGGCCACCGTCATCGTCTGGATCATGATGACGATGTTCCCGGCAGGGACCGACGGCACCGTCCAGATCGCCCAGATCGCGGGCTTGGTCGTCGCCTACGCGGCGATCATCGGGTCGTTCATCTACGACCTCGCCCGGATCCGCCCGATCCGCAACGACGCCCGCCGTCGCGCCGAGGGCATGTCCGAGTCCAAGCAGATCGCGCTGCTCGAGGCCGTCGCGGCCAAGGGCAAGGAGAAGCGCGGCAAGCGCAAGGCCGCCAAGGACGGTAAAGACGGCAAGTGACGCCGCGACATGCGACGACGCTCGCGACCCGTCGGGAGGCGGGCCGGATATGAGTGAGACGGGGTGCGTCGCCACGCAGCGGCGCACCCCGTATCGTTGAGCGCGGGATCCCGCGCCTGAGCAAGCAGGGAGACGCATATGATCAAAGCCGAGCTCACCGCCGAGGACGCCCGCGCGGGCATCCGGGCACTCGAGCCCAAGATCGACCGGTACGCCAAGCTCGTGATCCGCACGGGCGTCAACGTGAAGCCCGGGCAGGAGGTCGTGGTCCTCGCCCCGGTGGAGACCGCCGACTTCGTCCGCAAGCTGGTGCGCCACGGGTACGAGGCCGGCGCGGGCCATGTGACGGTGATCTGGAGCGATGACGAGGTGACGCGGCTCACCTACGAGAACGTGGAGACCTCGTTCTTCGAGACGACGCCGGAATGGCAGCGCGTGCAGCTCGACTCCCTCGCGGAGGACGGGGCGTGCTTCGTGTTCGTCGAGGGGGCGGACCCCGAGGCCCTCAAGGGCATCGACCCCGCCAAGCCCGCCGCCGCCTCCAAGGCGCGCAACACCCAGTGCCGGGCGTTCCGCCGCGGCCTGGACTTCAACATCAACCCCTGGTGCATCGCGGGGGCCCCGGTCGCGGCCTGGGCGACCCACGTGTTCCCGGGCATCCCCGAGGAGGCCGCGGTGTACCGGCTGTGGTGCGCCATCCTCTCCGCCGCGCGCGCCGACGGCGCCGATCCCGAGAGCGATTGGGAGCTGCACAACGCGACCTTCGAGAAGAACCTCCGCTTCCTGAACGAGCGCCATTTCACCGCGCTGCGCTACACCGCCGACAACGGCACCGACCTCACGGTGGGGCTCACGGACCGGCACCTGTGGGCCGGCGGCTGCGGGGAGACCCCCGACGGGCACCCGTTCTTCCCCAACATCCCCACCGAGGAGGTCTTCACCTCCCCGGACTGCGAGCGCGCCGACGGCATCGTCCACTCGGCCCTGCCGCTCATCCACCACGGCAACAAGGTGGACGGCTTCTGGCTGCGCTTCGAAGGGGGCCGCGTGGTCGACTACGATGCCGTGGTCGGCAAGGACACGCTCACGAGCATCCTCGATACGGACGAGGGCGCGCGGCGTCTGGGCGAGGTGGCGCTGATCTCCAAGAACACGCCCATCCGCGAGAGCGAGACGCTGTTCTTCGACACGCTGTACGACGAGAACGCAAGCTGCCACCTGGCGCTCGGTATCGGGTTCGCGGAGTGCTACGAAGGCGGGTACGACATGACTCCCGAGCAGCTGCGCGAGCACGGGGTCAACACCTCGAGCACGCACGTCGACTTCATGATCGGCACCGACGACCTGGACGTCACGGGCATCTGCGAGGACGGCACCGAGGTCCCGGTGTTCGTGAACGGGCAGTGGAGCTGGGAGTAGCGGTGCCGCCGCAGAGTCCCCGAAACACCGCACCGGCACGGCACCCCCGTGGTACAATGCCACACGCGGGCCGTTAGCTCAGCTGGCAGAGCAGGGGACTTTTAATCCCAAGGTCTAGGGTTCGAACCCCTAACGGCCCACCACAGGTACGAGAGGGCCTCGGCGACGGGGCCCTTTTGGTTCCGGGCTCCGTGCGGGGTTCGAACCGATGAGGTCGCGAGGCTGAGCGAACGCGCGAGCGTTCGCCAGCGAGCGCGCGAGGGCGGCGGGAGCCGCCCGGAGCGCGCGGACGCCGCAGGCGGACGCGAACCCCTAACGGCCCACCACAGGTACGAGAGGGCCTCGGCGACGGGGCCCTTCTTATATCCGATGGGGACGCGGTGCGCTGGAGGAGGATGACGCATGACGCGCGACGAGGCGCTGAGCGTGCTCGGGCTCAAGTCCGGGGCGACGCGCGACGAGGTGCGCCTGGCGTACCGGGAGCTCGCCCAGATGCTCCACCCCGACAAGTTCGGCTCGAACAAGCGCCTGCGCGAGCGGGCCGAGCAGCAGATGCGCGCCATCAACGAGGCGCGCGACGTGCTGCTGAAGGGCGCGCGCCCCTCTTCGGGCGCCCGCAGGGGCTCGGGCCGTGCGGCGTCCTCCGGGTACGCCGCCGGCTCGCCGGAGGCGATCGCCTTCGAGGCGCGCGCCCGCGCGAACGCGGCGGAGACCGCGCGCCTCTCCGTCGTCGCGCAGCTGCGCACGATGCGCGAACGGCGTCGCGCCATGCTCGGCATGGCCGCGGTGGCGGCCCTCGTCTCCCTCGTGACGATGAGGATGCGCGGCACGCTCGGTATGCTCGCGTTCTCCATCTCGTCGATGCTCGTCCTGTGGGGCGTCGTCGACGCCGTGATCCTGTCGAGCCAGGTCGACGCGCTCAAGAAGCGCTCGGTGGAGCTGCTGCGCACGCGTGACGCGGCCCGCAGGATCGCCGAGGAGGCGGCCGGCCTGTAACCGCCCGCCCCGCGTCCCGCGCCCGCGACGGCGCTCTGGCGGGTCCGTGCGCCCCGTGCCCCCGTCTTTTCCGCGTGCGGACCACGGACCTGCGGGCTCGCGGTAGAATGTACGGGATTTCGGCTTGCGCCGCCATCGACCGCCCGTCCCGCAGGGCCCAGAGAGGAACCACCGATGCCAGATACCCAGCGCAACGAGGGAGCCGTGTCGCCGGAGCTCGACGAGATGACCTGCGACCTCATCGGCCTGTTCCTCGACTCGCTCGCCGAGGGCGACGACCCCGGGGTCGTGGTGTGCGTCGAGGACGCCGCGGGTTCCCGCAGCCAGGTCGCGTTCTCCGACGACGGCGAGGAGGCCTGCCTCGCGGCCGCCCAGGCCTTCGTCACGCAGCATGCGGGCACGGGCGTGCCCGAAGACGGCGTCGGCGCCCTGGACCGCTACGCGCTCGCGTGCACGGGCTGCGTCGACCTGGGCGACGAGGGCTACCGCAACGCCGTCCTCGTGAGCTTCTTCGAGCGGGGCCTGCCGTGCGGCTACTCCGCGTACGTCCTGTTCGACGGCATGGGCGAAGGGGACGCATTTATGTGGAGCGACCCTGAACCTGCAGGTGAGGAGCCCCCGCTTCTCTGAGGTCGTTTACTATATACGTCGTTTGAAACCGGTCACCGAGAATATCGGCATGCCCGCCGATTGGCCCTGGCATGCTTCCACGTCGCTTACGAGGGGTAAGGGATAACCACATGCGCGTTGAGAACCTGAGGGACATCGCCATCATCGCCCACGTCGACCACGGCAAGACCACGCTGGTCGACAAGCTGCTGCGCGCCACGGACGCCTTCCGTGCCAACCAGCAGGTCGAGGAGCGCGTGCTCGACTCCAACGACCAGGAGCGCGAGCGCGGCATCACCATCCTCGCCAAGAACATCTCCATCGAGTACAAGGGCGTGAAGATCAACGTCATCGACACGCCGGGCCACGCCGACTTCGGCGGCGAGGTCGAGCGCGTGCTGCGCATGGCCGACGGCGCGCTGCTGCTCGTCGACGCCTTCGAGGGCCCCATGCCCCAGACGCGCTTCGTCCTGCGCCACGCCATCGACTGCGGGCTGCGCGTCATGATCGTCATCAACAAGATCGACCGCCCCGGCGCCGACCCGGAGAAGGCCTACAACGACTGCCTCGACCTCATGGCCGATCTGGGCGCCTCCGACGAGCAGCTCGAGTTCGCCATGGAGCACGTGGTGTACGCGAGCGCGATGAACGGCTTCGCGCGCCTGGACCCGGACGACGGCAACATGGACATGTACCCGCTGCTCGACATGATCCTCGACGACATGCCCGCCCCCGACGTCGACGTTGACGGCCCGCTGGCCATGCAGTGCGTGACCGTCGACCACTCCAGCTACGTGGGGCGCATCGGCATCGGCCGCGTGTACTCCGGTACGATCCGCACCGGCGACCAGATCCTCGTCGTGAAGAACGACGGCGAGCGCGCCACGGCCACCGTCAAGCAGCTCTTCACCTTCGACTACCTGGGCCGCACCGAGTGCTCCGAGGTGTCCGCCGGCGACATCGGCGCCGTGGTGGGCGTCGACTCCACCGACATCGGCGACGTCTACACCGACCCGGCGAACCCCGTCGAGCTCGATCCCATCGAGATCGACCCGCCGACGCTGTCCATCGTGTTCGAGGCCTCGACCTCCCCGCTGGTGGGGCGCGACGGCGACATCGTGGGCGCACGCCAGCTCAAGGAGCGCCTGTTCAACGAGCGTGAGAACAACGTGACCATGCGCATCGAGGAGCTGCCGGACAAGAGCGGCGTCGAGGTCTCGGGCCGCGGCATCCTGCACCTGTCCGTCCTCATGGAGACCATGCGCCGCGAGGGCTTCGAGTTCCAGGTCGGCCGCCCGCGCGTCCTGTTCAAGAAGGATGAGGACGGCAACCGCATGGAGCCGGTCGAGCAGGCCGTCGTGGAGTGCCCGGACGAGTACGCCGGCAAGGTCATCGAGGTCTTCGGCAACGCCGGCGGCACGATGACGAACATGCAGGCCGGCAAGACGGTCACCCATATCGAGTTCCGCATCCCCACCCGCGGCATCATGGGCCTCAAGAACCGCGTCATGAACGTCACGCACGGCGAGGGCGTGTTCTACCACACCTTCCTCGAGTACGGCCCGTATGCGGGCGAGATCGGCAACCGCAACAACGGCGCCATGATCTCCATGACGACCGAGAAGGCCGTCGCCTACGCGCTCGGCACGCTGCAGGAGCGCGGCCAGCTGTTCGTGGAGCCCGGCACCGAGTGCTACGAGGGCATGATCGTGGGCGAGCGCTCCAAGCCCGGCGACATGGTGGTCAACATCGCGCGCACCAAGAACCTCGGCAACCAGCGCTCCTCCACCGCCGATATCGCCGTCCAGCTCGTGCCGCCCCGCACCTTCTCGCTGGAGGAGGCGCTCGAGTACATCGCCGACGACGAGCTGGTGGAGATCACGCCGAAGAACATCCGCCTGCGCAAGCGCCTGCTGAACGCCACCGACCGCAAGAAGGCGGCGGCGCGCGCGATGAGCGGCAAGTAGGATCCGCCTCCGCGTCGGTCTTCGCCGACGGGAAGCTGTGCGAGGGGCCCGTTCCCGGTCGTCGGGGGCGGGTCCCTCGTCATATCGCGGGGCGCGGTCGGGCTGCGCGGGAGGCGCCGCAGGCGGGCTCCCGGTGTCGGGACCGGCTACAGGCCGGGCCGCCGCTTGCTGCGCTGGCGGCGATGTCGCTTGAGGCGGTCGAGCGCCTCGCGCTTGCGCTCGTCGCGGCGGCGCGACTCGATGTCGGCCTGGACGCGCTCGCGCCGGCTCTCGAGCTCGTCCGCGGAGCGCGTGGTGGTGATCGAGTGCGCGGCGGCGTTGCGGACCTGCCGGCGCGACTTATGGATGACCTCGGCGATCTCCACATCGGTGGGGCTCTTGATATCGAAGTGCAGCGACAGGTAGCGCAGGATCATCGTGACCGCGACGCATACGATCAGCGAGATGATATGGGAGACGCCGGAGCTCGCGAGGACCACGTAGGCGATGGCCCCGCCGACGGCGGCGACCGCGTAGAAGTTGCTGCGCTGGAAGATGGCGGGCGTCTGCCCGAGGCAGATGTCGCGCAGCATGCCGCCGCCGACCGCCGTGAAGAAGCCCATCATGACGCAGATAATCGGCTCGAAGCCGTAGGCGTAGGCCTTGTCGGCGCCCGTCGCGGCGAACAGGCCCACGGCGAAGATGTCGAGGACGGCGATGAGGCGGTCCTGCCGTTCCACGAACGAGGGGATGACGAACACGACCGCGGCCGTGATCATGGAGGCGGGGAGGGCGAGCGGCTGGCTGATGAAGTAGACGCTGCCCACCTGCAGAATCACATCGCGGATGAGGCCTCCGCCCAGGCTGCAGAGCACCGCGAGCGCGATGGCGCCCACGAGGTCGAGCCGCTTCTCGCGGGCGGTGAGCGCGCCGCTGATCGACGAGACGACGATGGCGAGCATCTCGAAGCCGATGGGGACGGCCACCATGGCCCCCGCCCCGGCGGCGCTTGCGTTGATGGCCCCGATGGCGGGCACGGCTATGGAGAGCAGGGCGGGCATGCGGTCCCTTTCGGTTCGGTCGGACACGGTGCCTAGTGTACACGGAGCGGAACCGGTGGGTGGCGTCGACCGGCGGCGCTTCGCGCGCCGGTCCCGCTTCGGGCGGCTCCGCCGCCCTCGCGCACTGCGCTGGCAAAGACGCTCACGCGCTTTGCGCAGCTCCGCGCCCTGCGGGTTCGAATCCCTCTCGCCCTCGGCTGAGAGGAGCTCCGGGCCTCGGAGGATTACCTTGTTGATAGGGGTGGCTGGCGGAGAGAGAGGGGACGGGGGGATGAGGCTGAGGGATATCCGCCGGGCTGCGCCCGGCTCCCGCTTCGGGCGGCTCCGCCGCCCTCGCGCGCTGCGCTGGCAAAGACGCTCGCGCGCTTTGCGCAGCTCCGCGCCCTGCGGGTTCGAATCCCTCTCGCCCTCGGTTGAGAGGAGCTCCGGGCCTCGGAGGATTACCTTGTTGGTAAGGGTGACTGGCGGAGAGAGAGGGATTCGAACCCTCGGAACGCTCGCGCGCTCAACGGTTTTCAAGACCGCCGCATTCAACCGCTCTGCCATCTCTCCGTGACTGGTAATGATAGCATCGAACCCGATGGCGTGAGAAGGTGGGAGGACGACGTGGATACTTGCGGGACCGACGAGCGCTTCATGCGCGAGGCGCTGGCCGAGGCCGCCCGCGCCGCCGAGCTGGGCGAGGTGCCGATCGGCGCGGTGGTCGTGTACGACGGACAGGTCATCGCCCGCGCCCACAACCTGCGCGAGCACGACGAGGACCCCTCGGCGCACGCCGAGTTCTCCGCCATGCTCGCCGCCGCCCGCGCCCTCGGTCGCTGGCGCCTCACCGGATGCACCGTCTACGTCACGCTCGAACCGTGCCCCATGTGCGCCGGGCTCATGGTCAACGCCCGTGTCGACCGCTGCGTGTACGGCGCGCGCGACCCCAAGGGCGGGGCGGTCGGGACCCTGTACGACCTGAGCTGCGACAGCAGGCTCAACCATGCGTTCGCGGTGCGCTCCGGCGTGCTGGAGGAGGAGTGCGCGGCCCAGCTCAGGGAGTTCTTCGGATCCCTGCGCGCCGCGCGCAGGGACGGCGCCTCGGAGACGCCCGCCGTCGAGCCGAGCGCCCCCGCCGCCTTGCATCGCCCCTCTCCCGCCTCCGGCCCGGCTCCCGCCCCGCGGGTCCTGCTGGCCGTGGACTCCTTCAAGGACTCCCTGTCGAGCCCCGAGGCCGAGCGCCACATCTCCCGGGGCATCCTGCACGCATGCCCGGGCGCGGAGGTGAGGTGCCTGCCCGTCGCGGACGGGGGAGAGGGCACCCTCGACGCCGTCTCGGCGGCGCTGGGGGGCGTGTCGCGCACCCTCGAGGTCGCGGGTCCGCTCGGCGAGCCCGTCCGCGCCCGCTACGTCCGCGCGGACGGTCCGGACGGGCCGATCGCCGTCATCGAGATGGCGGAGGCGGCGGGCATCGAATACTCCCCGCGCACGCACGAGGCCGCCCTGCGCGCCTCGACCCGGGGCGTGGGGGAGCTTCTCGCGGACGCGGTCCGGGGCGGTGCGGAGACGGTGTACTTCGCGATCGGCGGAAGCGCGACGAGCGACGGGGGCGCGGGGTTCCTGCAGGCGCTCGGCGCCCGGCTGCTCGATGCGGCGGGGGAGCCGATCGGCCCCGGCCTGGCCGGTCTGGCGGACCTGCGCTCGATAGACCTCGGCCCGGCGCTCGAGATGCTGTCCGGCCGCCTGCTCGTGGTCCTGTCCGATGTCGACAACCCGCTCGTGGGAGCGCGCGGCGCCGTCGCGGTCTACGGGCCGCAGAAGGGGCTGGCGCTCGATTCCGACGGCGCGTGCGGCCTCGGCGTGCTGGACGGGTGGATGGTCGCCTACGGGCGCCTGCTCGACGCCGCGCGGGGGGCCGGGGCGGAAGGCGGTGCGTCGCCGGCGGCCGGCGGGAGGCGCTTCCGCTCGGTGCTCGGGGTGCCCGGAGCCGGCGCGGCGGGAGGGCTCGGCGCGGCGCTGCTCGCGCTCGGCGCGCAGATGGTGTCGGGGGCCGATGCGGTCCTCGACCTGGTGGGCTTCGACGCCGCGCTCGACGATGCGGATCTGGTGGTCGTCGGGGAGGGCGCCATCGACGGGCAGACGGCGCGCGGCAAGGCGCCCGTGGGCGTCGCGCGCCGCGCGAAGCGGCGGGGAAGGCCGGTCATCGCGGTCGCGGGGTCGCGCGCGGAGGACCTCGATGCGGTGTACCGGGCCGGCATCGACCTCGTGCTCCCCATCATCCGGCGCCCCATGACGCTCGGCGAGGCGCTCGACCCCGAGGAAGCGGCGGAGAACCTGCGCTGCGCCGGGGAGGCCGTCGTACGCGCCTACCTGCTCGGCAAGCTGTAGGGGCCGCACGTCTCCCGCCCTATCGGGCGCTCGCCCGCACCCGGCCCCCCCGGCACCGGGTGCACCCCGCCCTTCCCGCCGCATCGGTGCGGAGCGTCCGCGCCGCCCGTGCGCCCGCGGCGGTGTGCGGCCAAAGGAAACGGCCGGCGCCCCGCGTGGGGTGCCGGCCGCTCGAGGCCCGGACGCGGTGTCCGTCGTCCTCCTTGGGAAGTACCGATCGGTTCGCGCCGCGTCACACCGCGGGGCGGGAAACGGTCGGCCGTCGTCCTCCTAGAACGTGAACTCCCAGTGGCCGCTCCATTCGGTCGAGCCCGTGAGCAGGTACATGACGACGAAGACGACGATGAGGATGACCGAGATGACGATGAACGGGATGGGGCTCTTGGTTTTGAAGGGCATGAGACCTCCTGATGACGATCGGGTGCGCCGATTGCCGGCGCCGCGCTGAAGCGCAGCCATCGTATCACGAGCCGCGACCCGCGACGCCGGGGGTGTCATTCGAAATCGTCCGGAATCGTCCGCGGCGTCCGTATCCGGCGGACCGGTTCCGCCCCGCCGCGGGCTTTCCGGGCACGGCTGGCGTGGTTTTCGCGTCCGCCCTCGACGCGCGCGGTGGAAGCGGGTATGATATCGGGCACGGCGCCGAGCGCGCTCGATGGGTTCGGGTGACGATATGTTCCGAATCTGGTCAGGTCCGGGAGGAAGCAGCCATAAGGAGCCTCTGACGGGCACCCGGATCCATCGAGCGCGCTCGGCGCCCTTTCTTTTTCGGCCCCGTCCGCGGTGCACGACCCCGCCCGCTGCGGCTGTTCGCGTCGGGGAGCGCCGTTCCGCCCCGCAGCGCCGGTTGAGCGCGCCGCCAGTTTACGGATGCTTTACGGGCCCGGTCGCGCAACGGGCGTATGATAACGCGATAGAGACGTTCGCGACATCGTTTGGATTGCCGATGCTTGAGCTTCTGAAGCGCTTTTCCGCCGGATACCGGCGCTATTTCATCATAGGCCCCGCCTGCAAGCTGCTCGAGGTGTTCTTCGACCTGCTCACCCCCCTGGTCATCGCGCGGATGATCGACGAGGGCGTGGGTGCGCGCGATCCGGCGGCGGTCCTGCGGTACGGCGCGCTGCTGGCCGCCATGGCGGTGGTCGGCATGGGGTTCACCCTCGTCTGCCAGAAGATGGCGGCGCTCGCCTCCCAGGGGATGGGCACGGGCATGCGCGCGGCGCTCTACCGGCGCATCAACGAGTTCGCCTACGTGGAACTCGACCGCTTCGGCACCCCGTCGCTCATCACGCGCATCACCAACGACGTCAACCAGATCCAGCTCGCCATCGCCCTCGGCGTACGCCAGCTCATCCGCTGGCCCTTCCTCGCGATCGGGTCCATGGTCGCGGCGCTGCTGATCGACGTGCGGCTCGGCCTGGTGTTCCTCGTGTCGACCCCGCTGATCGGCCTGGTCTTCTGGCTGGTCATGGCGAGGTGCGTGCCGTACTTCAAGCAGATGCAGGCCAAGCTCGACCGCATCGGGCTCATCACGCGCGAGGGCCTGTCGGGCGTGCGCGTGATCCGCGCCTTCGTCCGCGGGGACCATGAGCGCGCGCGGTTCCGCGAGGCCGCTGAGCAGCAGGCCGGTGTCGCCATCGCGGTGGGGCGGCTGTCGAGCGTGCTGAACCCGGTGACCTTCCTCGTCATGAACCTCGGCGTGTGCGCGATCCTGTGGATGGGCGGCATCCAGGTCGAGGTGGGCGAGCTCACACAGGGCGAGGTCATGGCCTTCGTGAACTACATGACGCAGACCCTGCTGTCCATCGTGTACGTGGCGAACCTCGTGGTGGTGTTCACCAAGGCGGGGGCGAGCGCGTCCCGCGTGAACGAGGTGCTGCACTGCGCCCCGAGCATCACCGACGGGGGCAACACCCCGGTCGCGCTGCCCGCCCCCTCCGATGCGGGCGCCGTCCCGGCGCTGCGCCTCGATCGCGCCTGCTTCGCGTTCGAGGGCTCCGAGGTGGACACCGTGCGCGACGCGACCCTGACCTTAGGGCTCGGGCAGACGCTCGGCATCATCGGGGGCACGGGCTCGGGCAAGTCGACGCTCGTCTCGCTGATCCCCCGTCTGTACGACGTCCGGTCGGGTTCGGTCGAGGTCATGGGGACCGACGTGCGGCGCTGGCCGCTCTCCCAGCTCCGCCGCGCGGTGGGCATCGTCCCGCAGCGGGCCGCGCTCGTCTCGGGCACCATCCGCACGAACCTGTGCTGGCGCGACGACGAGGCGCTCGACGGCGAGCTGTGGGCGGCGCTCGAGATGGCCCAGGCGGCCGAGTTCGTCCGCAAGCTGCCCCGGGGCCTCGACGCCCCCGTCGAGGCGGGCGGCAGGAACTTCTCCGGCGGCCAGCGCCAGCGCCTGACCATCGCCCGGGCGCTCGTGGGCGACCCGCTTCTGCTCATCCTGGACGACTCGGCCTCGGCGCTCGACTTCAAGACCGATGCGGCGCTGCGCCACGCGATCCGTGCGCGATCGGGTGAGGCGGCCGACGGGGCGGGGTCGGGGCTCCCGCTCACCACGGTCATCGTCAGCCAGCGCGTCTCGTCCGTGCGCGACGCCGACCTGATCTGCGTGATGTCCCATGGCAGCGTGGCGGGGCTCGGCACCCATGACGAGCTGCTGGCGGAGTGCCCCCTCTACCGCGAGATCTGCCTGTCCCAGCTCCGCCGCGAGGAGCTCGGCGGCGCCGTCGCGGCGGGGGAGGCGCCGGCGACCCCTCCCGGTCCCGAGCCCCCCGCGGACGCGTCCCGTCCCGATGCGGGTGCCGAGGGCGCCCGCGGCCCGATCGATGCGAAGGGCGGTGCCCGATGAACCCGTATGCCTCCGCCGGATCGGTCTCCACGGTCACGGCAAGCGTCTCCGGCAACGACAACCTGAACGGCGAGGGCGGCCCCGGGGCCCCGCGCGACCGCATCGGCGGCGAGCGCCTCTCCACCGCCGCGGTCACGCGGCGCCTGCTCTCCTACGTAAGGCCCCACGCCGTGTCCTTCTCCGTCTCGTTCATCTCGGCCGCCGTCTCGGTCGTCCTGCAGCTCTACACGCCCATCCTCATCGGCCAGGGCATCGACCTCATCATCGGCGCCGGCCGGGTGGACTTCGCCGCCCTCGCGCCGCTCGTCCGCCTGCTCGCGCTCACCGTCGCCGGCGCGTCCGCCTTCCAATGGCTGCAGGGGTACTGCGTGAACCGGCTGAGCTACGAGACCGTCCGCGACATGCGGATCCAGGCGTACGGGAAGCTCGACCGGATGCCGCTGTCCTTCATCGACGCCCATCCGCACGGCGACCTGATCTCGCGCGTGGTCAACGACGTCGACCAGGTGGGCGACGGCCTGCTCCAGGGCTTCACCCAGCTGTTCACCGGCGTGGTGACGATCGTGGGGACCCTCTTGTTCATGCTGAGCATCTCGGCGCCCATGGCGGTCGTCGTGGTGCTCGTGACGCCGCTGTCCGTGGCCGCCGCCGCGCTCATCGCGCGCTTCTCCAACCGGAGCTTCACCGACCAGCAGCGCAACCAGGGGCAGCTCGGCGGCTATATCGAGGAGTACGTCGGCAACCAGCGCCTCGTCGACGCGTTCGCCTACGGCGGCAGGGCGCAGGAGGGCTTCGACGCCATCAACGCGGCGCTCTACACGGCGGGCGAGCGGGCGCAGTTTTTGAGCTCGTTGTCCAACCCCGGGACGCGCTTCATCAACAACCTGATCTACGGCGTGGTGGCCGTGATCGGCTGCCTGGGCGTCATCACGGGCGTCCCCGCGCCGCTCACGGTCGGCGAGGTGCAGACCTTCCTGTCGTACGCCAACCAGTACACCAAGCCCTTCAACGAGGTGACGAGCGTCATCATGCAGATCCAGACCGCCTACGCGTCCGCCCGGCGCCTGTTCGCGCTGCTCGACGCGGACGAGGAGGAGCCGGACGCCGAGGACGCGGTCGAGCTCGGGCGCCCGCGCGGCGAGGTCTGTCTGGAGCACGTCGACTTCAGCTATGTGGAGGACCGGCCGCTGCTGCGCGACATCTGCGTGGACGCGCGCGCCGGCATGCGCTTCGCCCTGGTGGGGCCGACCGGCTGCGGCAAGACGACCCTGATCAACCTGCTGCTGCGCTTCTACGATGTGGACGCGGGAACGATCAGCGTCGACGGCATCGACACCCAGCGCATCGCGCGCGCCAGTCTGAGGCGGTCGTTCGGCATGGTGCTGCAGGACACGTGGCTGTTCGAGGGGACGGTGCACGACAACATCGCCTACGGCCGCCCGGATGCGACGCGCGAGCAGGTGGTCGACGCGGCGCGGCGGGCGCACGCGGACGCGTTCATAGCGGCGCTCCCGGACGGGTACGACACGGTGATCGGCGAGGATGGCGGATCGTTCTCCGCGGGCCAGAAGCAGCTGCTCTGCATCGCGCGCGTGATGCTCACCGACCCGGCGATCCTGCTGCTGGACGAGGCGACCTCGAGCATCGACACGCGTACCGAGCTGCAGGTCCAGGCGGCGTTCGACGAGCTCATGGATGGGAGGACGAGCTTCGTGGTGGCGCACCGCCTCTCGACGATCCGCAACGCGGACTGCATCCTGTACATGCGCGACGGGCGGATCCTCGAGCGCGGGACCCACGACGAGCTGCTCGCGCGCGGCGGGGCGTACGCGGAGCTCTACAACTCCCAGTTCAGCGCATAGGCCGGCGTTTCCGGGCGCGCCGGCGCGGCATGGGGGCGCAGCGCCGCATCGTGCGTGACGAAGACCGCCCCGTCTCCGCCGAGGGAGACCATGACCTGGGAGACGCCGCGGCCGAGCAGCTCGCGCGCCGCCTCGACGATCCGCTCGTCGCCGGAGACCGGGCGCCCCAGCAGGCGGCCGAGCTCGGCTGCATCGCCGGCGCGCCGGACACCACGATGCTCATGGGCATGGGTGTGGCCATCCCGCACGGCACGAACGAGGCGAAGGACGCCGTCAGGCGGACCGGCGTGGTGCTGCAGCAGTACCCCGAGGGCGTGGACTTCGACGGGGAGAAGGCCTACCTGCTGTTCGGTATCGCCGGCAAGGGAGAGGAGCATCTCGAGGTGCTGGCCGCCATCTGCAAGGTGCTCGAGGACGAGGAGGTCCTCGAGCGGATGAAGACCACCGACGACGTGGCCTGGATCGTCGAGAAGCTGAACGCGTCGAAGTAGCGCCGAGGGGCACCGCCTCGTCGAACAACCGAATACGCATGTTGCCGAGGCGACCGGGGACCTGCAACCTCCCCGGTCGCCGTTCGCTGCACGCCTCGCCCATCCTGGGAAAATGGGGACGGGCCGGGAAAATAGGGACAGGCACTTTTTTCCCAATGGCTGGGAAAAAAGTGCCTGTCCCTATTTTCCCGGCCCGTCCCCGAAAAAGGGCTTGCACTGTGTATAGGTGTGTATATACTGTACTTAGCGGGTATACACAGTATACCCGGACAGGGATGCCATCGGGACGTCGGGTGCGCATCCTGCCCGTCGGGGGACGCCCCGGCGGGCGCGTACGAAAGGACACCGTGTGGAGATCATCATCTCGAACTCGAGCGACCGGCCCATCTACGAGCAGATCATGACGCAGATCAAGGCGCAGATCCTCTCGGGTGAGCTGGAGGGAGGCGAGCAGCTCCCGTCCATCCGCGCGCTGGCCAACAGCCTGCGGGTGAGCGCCATCACCACCAAGCGCGCCTACGCGGACCTGGAGGCCCAGGGGTTCATCGAGACCGTCCAGGGCAAGGGGAGCTTCGTGGCGGGAGGCAACGAGGAGCTGATCCGCGAGGAGCATCTGCGCGAGGTCGAGGGCCTCATGGGGCGTGCCGTGGAGGCGGGACGCGCCATCGGGCTCAGCGATACCGAGCTCTCCGAGATGTTCGCCCTCACCCTCGAATGACGGGACAGCCCGTCTCCGGCTATCTCGCGGCAAGCGACCGGGCGGCCCCTCGGACCGACCCGATGACTTTGGAGTGTGACGACATGACGCATCTGATCGAGGCGACCGGCCTCACGAAGCATTACGAGGGGTTCTCGCTGGACGGCGTGGACCTGACGGTGGACGACGGGGAGGTCGTCGGGTTCGTCGGCAAGAACGGTGCCGGCAAGTCCACCACCATCAAGGCGCTCCTCGGCCTGATCGGCGTCGACGCCGGCGAGGCCCGCCTGCTGGGCCAGGTGTCGACCGGCGGCGATCTCGCGCCCGAGGTGCGGGAGCGCATCGGCGTGGTGTTCGACACCGTCTCCGTCCCGCCCCATCTCAAGGTGGGCGATGTGGGCCGCCTGTACGGCCGTGCCTTCCGCACATGGGAGGGGCACGCCTTCGCGCGCCGCCTCAAGGACTTCGGCCTGGACGCCGGCAAGCAGGTCAAGGAGCTCTCGCGCGGCATGGGCATGAAGCTCAGCCTCGCCTGCGCGCTCAGCCACGGCTCGAGCCTGCTCATCCTGGACGAGGCGACCGCCGGGCTGGATCCCATGGCGCGCGAGGAGGTCCTCGACATGCTGCGCGACTTCGTCGCCGCGCCGGGGAGGGCGATCCTCATGTCGAGCCATATCACGAGCGACCTCGAGCGCATCGCCGACCGCGTGGTCTGCATCGACGAGGGGCGCATCGTCTTCGACCTCGCCAAGGACGCGATCATCGACGAGATGGGCGTGGCGCGCTGCCGCGTGGCGGATTTCGAGCGGATCGCCTCGAGCGGCTTCGTGCCCGAGTCCGAGCTGCGCTACCAGCGCAACGAGTACGGCATCGACGTGCTGGTGCCCGACCGCTACGACTTCGCCCGGCGCTTCCCGGACGTGCCCTGCGACCGTATGACCATCGACGACTACATGACCTTGATGCTGAAGGGCGGTGTGCGATAGATGAAGCGCGCGTACCTGATCGAGATGACGGTTCTGAAGGACTACATGCGCCAGCTGATCCCGCTCGGGTTCTTCGTGGCGTTCTGCATCAGCCTCGGCATGCAGTCGATCGTGGCGGCGCCCGCGGTCATCACCATGCTGGACTTCATGATGGGCTCGATGGCCGCGGCGGCGTACGACGAGCAGAACAACTGGGGCCTGTTCCGGCTCACGATGCCCGTGACGCGCCGCGACGTGGTGCTCGCCCGCTACGCCGTGATCCTCACCCTCGGCTGCACGGGCATGGCGATCGGCCTGCTCGCGGCGGCGGTGCTGACGGGGGTTGCGAGCGCGGTGGAGCTTCCCGGCGGCCTCTCGTCGATCCTGGCGTTCGACCCCGGCACCGTCCTCGGCATGCTGTTCGCATCCTTCTTCTGCATGTTCATGGGCTCGGCGGTCGCGAGCGTCATCACGCCGGTGTACTTCCGGTTCGGGCAGACCAAGGCCACCCAGTACCTCCCCATGATGACCGTCCTCATCTTCATCATCCCGATGCTGATTATCGGAAGCGGCGTGCTGGATGAAGCAGCCGTCTCCATGGAGACGCTCGCCGAGCTGCTGAAGCTCATCGAGACTCCGGCGGGCACCGCGGCGTGCATGGCGGTCTTCGCGGCGGCGTCCCTGGTCGTGCTGGGCATCTCGGCGGCGGTGTCGCTCAGGATCTACGCCCGCCGCGAGCTGTAGCACCGACGGGTGCGGGAAAATGGGGACAGGCTGGGAAAATAGGGACAGGCACTTTTTTCCCAGCCGTGGGAAAAAAGTGCCTGTCCCTATTTTCCCAGCCTGTCCCCATTTTCCCGGTCTGTCCCCGATTTCCCATCTCGCGACTGCTGTGGCGAGAACGGGGTACCCGGTACAACGGATACCGATTCACGGGCCGGCTCGGGCCGACCGCGTCCATGGGAGGGATGCGTCATGAGGATTCTGATCGCGTACAACAGCCGCGGGGGAAACACCAAGCAGGTGGCTGAGTCGCTGCAGAGGGCACTCGCCCAAGCGGGTGCCGAGGTCGATATCGCGGAGGTGACCGCGGGGACCGTCGAGGAGGTCTGCGGGCGCGTCGGGGAAGCCGACGCGGTGCTCGCCGGCTTCTGGTGCGACAAGGGCACCTGCACCGCCGAGATGGACGAGCTGCTCGCGCATCTCGGCGGCAAGCGCGTGTTCCTGTTCGGCACCGCCGGATTCGGCGGCGCGCCCGAGTATTTCGACCGCATCCTCTCCGGTGTGCGGGCGAAGCTGCCCGACGGCGCCGCCTACGCGGGAGGGGCCATGTGCCAGGGCAGGATGGGCGAGGGGGTGCGCCGCCGCTACGAGGCGATGCTCGAGCAGAACCCCGGCGACGCCCGCGTCCAGGGGATGATCGCGAACTTCGACGCCGCGCTCGCCCACCCCGATGCCGACGACCTCGACCGCATCGCCGCGGCGGCCCGTGAGGCGCTCGGCTTCTAACCTCCGCTCGGAACTCGCGGGGAAATCGCGGGCCGGGAAAATAGGGACAGGCACTTTTTTCCCAACGGGTGGGAAAAAAGTGCCTGTCCCTATTTTCCCATGTTCCCGGCGAAACGAACGGGGCCGGACGAGCTGCGTGCTCGTCCGGCCCCGTCGCCGTCGGCCTGTGTCCGGCCGTCACTTGATCTTCGTCGTGCCCGGTGCGAGGTTCGGGTCGGTCTCGTTCGCCGCGGACTGGTAGCGCTTGGTGTAGATGTCCCGCCCGTCGTAGAACATCTGGTAGTACTCCATGACCGCGTAGTCGCCGCGCGCCTGCTCCATGGCCTGCTGCGCCGCATCGCCCCCCTCGACCGAGCTCCCGGTCAGGTACCAGCGCCCCTGGGCGTCGCAGTAGCCGGCGGAGTTGATCGCGGGCATGGCGTCGCGCAGGCTCGTGAGGGCCTTCTGGTAGTCGCTCATCGGGGCGCCGATGAGCTCCATCAGCTTGGCGCCCAGGAAGTTGGTGGACAGGTCGTCGACCTCGCTCGTCTGGTCGTTGCCCGCGACGTCGTAGTTCGCCCAGATCACGTAGTCGGTCTGCCACAGGCGCTCCTGGTGCGTCGCCTCGTCCTCGTCGGTGAACCACAGGTCGTTGAACGTGGACGGGAAGAACGGCTGGTGGTCGCCGAAGAACACCACGATCACCTTGCGGTCGAGCCGGCTCAGCTGCCCGATGAAGTTCTCGAGCGCGCGGTCGGATTCCTGGATGAGCGAGACGTACTCGTTCACCTCGGAGTTGGTCATGCCGTCGATGGACAGGTTCAGCTGCTTGTCGTACGGCATGAGCCCGGTGTTGTAGCCGGAGTGGTTCTGCATGGTCACGTCGAAGATGAACTGCGGGTTGGAGTTGGTGTCCAGCAGCTCGAGGATCTTGTCGTAGGTCGCCTGGTCGGTCACCATGCCGCGCAGGGTCTCGGCGTCCTGGAAGTCCTCGATCGACAGGAACCGGTCGAACCCGAAGTCCTCGTACACGTTCTCGCGGTTCCAGTTGGTCGCGTGGTTGGGGTGCATGGCCACCGTGTCGTACCCGAGGTCCTTGAACTGGGCGGCGAGGTTCTCGGTGTCCTGGAGGTTGTAGATGGTGTAGGGGTACACGCCCGACCCGAGGTTCGCCATCGAGTTGCCGGTGAGGAACTCGTACTCGGTGTTGGCGGTGCCGCCGCCGTAGGCGGAGACGTAGAGCTTGCCGCGCGACAGGCAGTCGGACATGCCCTTGAAGTACTCGGGACCGGTGTAGCCGGCGTGGAGCTGCTGGTAGATGGAGAGGTCGGAGAAGGTCTCGTTCATGATGGTGATGACCGTCGGCTGCTCCTCGGAGAACTGGGACTCGGCGGCGGCGCGCGATTCCGAGGACCCGGCGCCCTCGTCGTAGGCGGCCGCGTACTCCTCGATGGTGTCCTCCGCGCCCTCGACGGTGTAGTCGTCCGGACGCGGCGGGCGGATGGTCTGGGCGCCGGAGATGAACGAGGGCAGGAAGCCCTGGCGGTAGTAGCTCTCCAGCGGGCGCCAGGTGTAGACCTGGATGTTCAGGGTGTGGTAGTAGTCGATCAGCGTGACGTGCGCGGCGACGCCGGCGATCAGGGCGAGGCCCACGGCCAGGTTGACGACCAGGCCGCGGCGCGTGCGGCGGGAGCGCTCGGGCCGCAGGATCCCGGCGACCTGGAGGAGCGTCATGGAGACGGCGGCGCAGGCCATGCCGTACAGGCAGAAGGCCGAGAGCGTGTAGCTGTACCCCGTGCCGGCGACGGCGGCGGCCGTGGACAGGGCGGTCAGGTCGCCCGGGGTGATGGGCATGGACTTGAAGAGGACGACGAAGTACTCGGCGATGCCGATGACGTGGAGCACGAGGGCGATGCCCGCGGAGATGCCGCCGCGGCGCTGGAAGATGAGGAAGGTGCCGGCCATCACGGCGGTGACGAGCGCCCACTCGAGCATCAGGCACAGCGGGTACATCCAGGTGATGTCGTGGTTCGAGGGGACCTCGAGCCCGAGCACGGCGAAGAAGCCGGCGACGAGCAGCAGCAGGACGCTCGCGACGAGCGGGTGGGGGAGGCGCCCCTCCGGCCCGACGAGGGCGAGCGCGCGCTCGGATACGCGGGCGCGGTTGAAGCCCGCCCAGGCGCAGCCGGTGAGCACGACGTTGAGGACGAGGGCGGACAGCAGGTCGCTCTCGACTAGGCCGATGCCCGACCAGATCGCGATGAACGCCTGGAGGAGCGCGAAGACGACGCCCCATGCGATCGCGTTCGCGGGGATGCGGGTGCCGCCGGTGCGCGCGAAGCGCAGGGCGGAGACGGCGGAGAGCGCCGTGAGCACAAGGCCCGCGCAGGTGATGACCGTAATGAGCATGTGGCAAACTCCTTCGGATCGCGCCGGCCGGGCGCGGGGCGGGCGCGCGTGAGGGGCGTCGCCCGAGGGTCGCTGACAGGTTCATGACAACGTCTTGATGTTGCGGAAACCAATGGTACCGTTCGTTTGTCGAGATTCCGTCGATGCGCGCCGCACGGTGCGTAAAATGTGGAGAAACTTAAGGTAGGGCGCCGGTTCGCGCGGGATGCCGGTCGCCGGGGCGGCTCCCGCGGCGACGCCCCGGCTCTTTCACGGGGTCGCCGGGGCCGGCTCGACCGGCTCTGCGGCGCGGGCGCCGGCGCAGGCTCCGGCACGGGCGGGGCCGATTCCGCCGGCCCGAGCGGACCATACAGGGAAGGAGGCCGCGCATGGAGCGGACGGCATGGAATCAGGGGACCCTCGACCTCATCGACCGGCGCAGCTCGACGCGCCGGTTCGCCGACGGCGTCGAGGTGACCGACGAGCAGCGCGACGCCGTGCTGCGCGCCGCGTCGCGAGCCCCGACCGCCGGGGCAATGATGATGTACTCGATCATCGACATCCGCGCGCAGAAGACCCTCGACCGCCTGGCGGTCCTCTGCGACGACCAGCCCATGATCGCCCGCGCGCCGTGGGCGCTCGTCTTCGTGGTCGACTACTGCAAGTGGATCGACCTGTTCGAGCGCGTCGGGTGCTTCGAGGCGGCGTTCATCGAGCGCACGGGCATCGCCGCGCGCCGCGCGCCGGGGCTCGGCGAGTTCGCCATCGCGGCGCAGGACGCGGTGATCGCCGCCCAGAGCGCCGTGATCGCGGCGGAGGCCGTCGGCCTCGGCACGTGCTACATCGGCGATATCGTGGAGAACGCGGAGAAGGTCCGCGATCTGCTCGACCTGCCGCCGCACACCGTGCCGCTCTCCATGCTCATCTTGGGCGAGCCCGCCAAGGAACGGCCCGCCACGCCGCACCCGGTGGAGAACCTGGTCATGCCCGAGCGCTACCGCCGGGCGGACGCGGCGACCCTCGACGCGCAAGTCGCGGAGATGGACGCGCTGTTCCGCCCGCATGCCTCCGAGCCCGGCGAGCGCGTGCTCGACATCTACACCCGCAAGCACACCTCGGACTTCATGGCCGAGATGGGCCGGTCCATGGAGCGCTGGCTCGCCAACTGGCGCGGGGACCGTCTGTGAGGTGCCTGCCCGCAAGGCGCCTGCCGCGCATCTCAACAGGGAGAACCCGCCGCCCCGGTGGTCTTCGGGACGGCGGGTTCTTTCATTCGGCGAGGTCTCTGCTGCGGCGCCGCGTCGGCGCCGGGCGCATCGGGCGCTACCCCTCCGGGTAGACCCTCGTCAGATGGTCGACCGCCTTGAACTTGGTGAACAGCGGCACGTACTCGTAGATGACGTTGGAGTTCTCAAGGCCGTACCACTGGACCGGCGAGCCCGCGTGGCGGCGGATCGCGTACTTGAGCGCGATGGCGGAGCGCTCGCTCGCCTCGACATCGGACTCGGGCGCGAGCGTCTTGTACACCATGCAGAAGCGGAAGCTGCCGATGGGGCCGGGCGTGTTGTACACCGAGTAGTCGCTCTTCTGCGGGGGCAGCTCGCCGGAGGCGGACAGGTCCCCCACGATCTGGCGCAGGTAGGCGTTCACGCGCTGGTTGACCTTGTAGCCCAGGTACAGGTGGACGCGGAACACGTAGTCGGTGCCGAAGTTCTCGACCGAGTACTCGAAGGTGCGCGGCTCGTCGGTGACCTCGACGTTCAGGAACCAGTACGCCGCGGCGCGCTTGGGGTGCTTGTCGAAGATCGAGTACAGGATGTCGCGGTCGAGGTAGTCGGTGCGGGTGTTGTTGGTGAGGTAGACCAGGTTGTCGCACAGCTTGTCGTAGGTGCTGTCGTGGCGCAGGCGGTCGAGCTGCTCCAGGTAGTTGCGGATGGGCAGCAGGTTGGCCTGGCGGCGCTCCACCGCGCTGCCGTTGTACCAGCTCACCATGATGCTCATGATCAGCAGCGCGAGCAGGATGGTGAAGTAGCCGCCGTGGAAGAACTTGGTGAGGGAGGAGACGAAGAAGAAGCCCTCGAGCGCCACGAAGAACGCGAGGAACACCCAGGGGAAGAGGCGCACGTGGCGGATCCTATGCAGGTACACGAACAGCAGGACCGTCGTGCACAGCATGGTGATGGTGATGGCAAGGCCGTAGGCCGCCTCCATATGCGCCGAGGACTGGAACAGCAGCACGACGATGATGCAGCCGACCCACATGACGTTGTTCACCATGGGGATGTAGAGCTGGCCCTTGGTCTCGGCCGGGTAGAACACCTGCATATGCGGCATGAGGTCCAGGCGGCTCGCCTCGGAGACGAGCGAGAAGGCGCCGGTGATGAGCGCCTGCGAGGCGATGATGGCCGCGCAGGTGGACAGGATGACGCCGAAGGGGCGGATCATGTCGGGCAGCATCTGGAAGAACGGGTTCAGGTCCGCGATGTCGGCGAGCGAGGCGTTGCCGGCGTTGGCGAGCAGCCACGCGCCCTGCCCCAGGTAGGACAGGATGAGGCAGACCTTCACGAACGGCCAGGTGGCGTAGATGTTGCCGCGGCCCACGTGGCCCATGTCGGAGTAGAGGGCCTCGGCGCCGGTCGTGGCGAGGAAGCAGCTGCCCAGGATCATGATGCCCGCATGGTTGTTGGGCGACAGCAGGAAGGCGATGCCGCGCAGCGGGTTGAAGGCGACGAGCACCACGGGGTTCTCGATCACGTGCATGAAGCCGGTGACGCCCAGGAACAGGAACCAGAAGGTCATGACCGGGCCGAACGCGCGGCCGATCTTGGAGGTGCCGGCACGCTGCACGGCGAACAGCAGGCACACGATGACGAGGGTGATGATCACGACCTTGACCTGGTTGTCGCCGATGACGGCGTGCAGCTCGGGGATGGTGCGCAGGCCCTCAACGGCCGTGGTGATGGTCACGGCGGGGGTGAGGACGCCGTCGGCGAGCAGCGCGGAGCCGCCGAGCATGGCGGGGATGATCAGCCAGCGGGCGCAGCGGCGCACGATGCTGTACAGGGCGAAGATGCCGCCCTCGCCGTGGTTGTCGGCGCGCAGCGAGACGAGGACGTACTTGACGGTGGTGAGCAGCGTGACCGTCCAGATCACCAGGGACAGGGCGCCGAGGATGAACTCCTCGGTGACGGACATGATGCCGCCCTGCCCCGCGAGCAGCGCCTTGGTGACGTACATGGGCGAGGTGCCGATGTCACCGTAGACGACTCCCAGGGTGACGAGCATCGCGCCGATGCTGATGGGTATGCCATGGTGTTGCGAGGCGGAACGGCCCGAAGCCGATGGCGAGGCTGAATCAGCCATGGTGGCGACTCCCTAACTCGGTTGACATGTCATCGAATGCGACCGCGTTTCATCGGTCTTAAGCTGGTAATTATCGGTGGCGTCGCGAAGAAATGCAACCGGCGGGAGCACGGCGTCCTCCGCGGGCCGGGATGTGGCGGGGGCTCGGGCCGTGCCCCGGGACCCGCTGCGGACGGCCGCGCGCCGCGGGCTGCGCCGATGCCCCCGCGGGGACCCGCCGACCGCCGCGGGCCCCCGCACCCGGCACCGCGTCGGGTGCGGGGCCGCCTACCGTCCCTCAACCCGCGGTTGTGCGCGGGCGCCCGGCCTCAGCGCGCCCGTCGCACGATGTAGCAGCGATGGATGCGCGGGTTGCGGGCGAAGTCCTCGGGGATGGTCTGCGCCGAGATGTCCTTCACCTCGGCGCCCGCGCGCGCGAGCTCGGAAAGATCGGGCTCGAAGGTCCGCAGGTTGCAGGAGAAGACGATCTCGCCGCCCGGAGCGAGCATCCGGAGCAGGCGGGCTATCAGCCCGGCGTGGTCGCGCTGGACGTCCCAGGTCCGCTCGCCCATCTTGGACGAGGACGAGAAGGTGGGAGGGTCGCAGAATATGAGGTCCCAGCCCGTCTGGGAGCGGCTCTGGCGGTCGACCCATGCGAGCACGTCGTCGCGGACGAACCGGTGCTCCTGCCCCGTGAAGCCGTTGCGGGCCATGTTGCGCCGCGCCCATTCCAGGTAGGTGTTGGACATGTCGACGGTCGTGGTCTCGACGGCCCCGCCGTCCGCGGCGTAGCAGGTCGCGGTGCCCGTGTAGGCGAACAGGTTGAGGAAGCGCGCGCCACGTGCGCGGTCGCGGACCAGCGAGCGCGTGACGCGGTGGTCGAGGAAGATGCCGGTGTCGAGGTAGTCGTCGAAGTTCACCTCGAAGGTGAGCCCGCCCTCGAGCACGAGGGGGCCGTGCGCGCCCTGCCGCGCATGCGGCGCGCGCCCGCTCGCCGCGTACTGGGAGCCGCCCCGGGCACGGGTGCGCGAGCGGGCGGCGACGCGGTCGGGCTCCACGTCGAGCACGCGCGGCGCGATGGCGAGGATGTCGTGCATGCGGGCCGCCGCGAGCGCGGGGTCCACCGAGCGCGGCGCGGCGTACTCGGACACCACGAGCCAGCGGCCCGGGGTGTCCGGTGCCCCCTCGTAGAGGTCGATGGCCGCCGCGTAGTCGGGGAGGTCGGCGTCGTAGACGCGGTAGCAGGTGACGCCCGCCCGGCGCGCCCACTTGCGGCGAAGGCGGGCGACCTTGCGGAGCCGCGCGGCGAACTGGTCCGAGGCGGGGACGAGCACGCCCACGGGCGCGCCCTCGTCCACGTCCACGTGCGCGCGGGGCTCGGCGTCGGCTGCGGCCGCGTCGGCGCCGGGCGGGAAGCTCAGGATGCGCGCGGGGGCGTTGCCCGGCCGCACGCGGGCCCCGACGTCCCCCGCGCGGCCCAGGGCCCGATCGACCCCGCCGTCGCGCGCGAGGACGACGGCGGGCAGGCCCTCTGCCGCAGATGTGCGGCGGATCTCGGCGAGCAGGGAGCATGCGGCATCTGCGCCGCGCAGGGGGAGCTCGGACAGGTCGGCCACGACGGCGCCCGCGGCGGCCTGGGCGCCCTCGGGTACGTCGCCGCCCTCGAGCCGGCCGAGGGCGTCCTCGGGGCCGAGCGCCTCGACCGCCCCCTCGAGACCGGTGCCCTTCAGCGCGGCGCGCAGCGCCTCGACCGCCCGCGGGTCCGCGTCGGTGGCCACGATGATGCCGCGGGCGCCGGCCCTCCCGTCGGCTTCGGCCGCCCGCCGGTCCGCCTCGGCCAGCAGGTGCGTCCAGGAGCGCTCGTCGTGCTCGTTCCAGCAGGTGAAACCCCAGCGGCGCCTGCCCCGCCCCGGGGCGCGGTCGAGTGCGATCCCGGCCGCCTCCGCGGTCACGCTCCCGCCCGCGCAGGCGGCGTCGACGAGCAGCGGGGCGGCCTGCGCGGCCCCGTCCGCGGCGCAGGCGCCCGCCCATCCGGCGCACGCGAGCAGCAGGGCGGCGTAGTCCGGGCGCAGGGGGCGCTCGGCGCGCAGGCGCGGGCCGCGGTGGAACAGGGGCTCTCCCGTCAGGTCGAGCTGCAGGGTCGCGCGGTCGCCGCGCAGCGCGACGGCGATGCGCGCGTCGGGCCGCTCGGTGTCCACGTCCGCGCGCAGGCCGGTCTCGTCGGCCAGCCGGTCGCACAGGGCGTCCTTCGCACGCAGGGCGATGTAGCGCGTGTTGCGAAGCTCGTCGTTGGTGCCGCGCGCGCTGACCGCCACCGTCGAGCCGCGCCTCAGCACGCGCTCCCAGGGCACGCGGTACACACCGTCGTACAGGTCGTCGGCGTCGCGGCAGGGGAAGCGCGCGATGACGGCGAGCACGCGGCTCGCCAGGCGCGACCACAGGCAGACGCGCTCCGCGTCGACGGCCTCCCCCTCGAAGGAGACGCGTCCTTTGAGCGGGCGGACGCGCCGGATGCCGAGGGCGCGCAGCTCGTCGGCGAGGGGGCGCTCGAAGCCCTCCGGGCAGCTGGCGAAGAATTCCATGGGTACGTCCTTGTCGGTCGCGATCGGGTGTCCGTCCATCTTACCCGGATGCGCGGTCGCGGTGCGCGGGCGCGCGGGGCGTAGCGCCGGCCCTCCTACGCCCGTCGTCCAGAGGCCGTGCGGGCGTGCGGCGCGCCATATCGCTCCGGATCCCGGGCGGATGCCCTGCGTGCCCCGCCGCGAGGGTCCGTCCGCGTGCGGGTATGATGGTGGGCAGTGAGACGAAACGGAGCGCACCCATGAACGAGAACCCCGCCCGCCGCGATATCCCCGCCGTCGTGTTCTTCGATGTCGACGGCACGCTGATCTGGCACGATCCCGCGGCGAACGCCGCCCAGAACGTCGCGAACGCCCGCCCGTCCGAGGGCGTGGCGCGCGCCTTCGCCCGGCTGCGCGAGCGTGGGCACCTGACCTTCATCTGCACCGGCCGCCCGTGCGACCTGGTGAGCGACGACCTGCTGGCGCTCGAGCCCACGGGCCTCGTCACCTCGGCGGGCGCCTGCGTGACCATGGGCGGGGAGACGGTGTACGAGAAGGTCATCGACCCGGAGCTGCTCGAGCGGACGGTCCGCTGGCTGGCCTCCGCGGGGGCGGAGGTGCTCTTCGAGGGCTCCTCCTGCTTAGCCGCCCTCATGCCGAACGGCGGGGTCTACACCGACATCCCGGGTGCGGTGACGGTCCGCTCGTGGGACGAGCTGCGCGGCAGCACGGACCTGCGGTTCAGCAAGTTCTCGTACACGTCCGAGACCTTCCCGGTCATCGCGACCATGCCCGACGACCTCCGCCGCGAGTACGGCTTCTACGACTTGGGGCTCGGTGCGGGCGAGACGGGTATGAAGGGGGTCGACAAGGCCTACGGCGTGCGGCGCGTCCTGGATCGGCTGGGGCGCGGGACCGAGCGGACCTACGCCTTCGGGGACTCCGAGAACGACCTGCCCATGCTCGATGCCGTGGAGATCGCGGTCGCCATGGGCAATGCCATGGAGGTCGTGAAACAGCGGGCGGATTACGTGACCGACCCCGTCGCCGACGACGGCGTGGCGACGGGGCTCGCCCATTTCGGCCTGATCTGACCGGAAACGCGTGATCGGGCGGGTTCCGCCCCGTCTCGCGTCCCATAACCGGTGTCCGTCTTGGCAGGTTTGCGATATTGTGTGTATCTTTTCCGGACCACCGGGTAGACGGGGGCGCCGGTTGGGTGCCAACTGGCCTTTTGGCGGCGGAATCTCTTGCTGTGCCAGGGGCCCCGAAAAGATGCACACAATATCGAAAAAGGACCAAAACGGACAACAGTCCGCACGGAGCCGGACGCCCCTGCGCGCGGGGCAGGAGGGCTGCCGCGGACCCGGAAGACCTCACGGGGCAGGGGGCGCCTCGGGCCCGGTGACCGTCGCGGGTCTGACAGGAGGTCGGGACGTTTCCGCGGCCGTGAACCTGTTCGGCATACGCTCCCGGCACGGTTGCGCCGCCAGCGAAAAGGGCCGCCGACCCGAAGGTCGACGGCCCTCCATATCCGGCCCGTAGGTCGGCGCCGGACGCTGCGCGGCGCCTGGCACTGCACCGGCCTGCCGGCCCGCACCGGCCGAGGCCGGCGGGCCCGACTCCCGTCAACCGGCCCGCGCCGGCCCGCGCCCGCGCCTACTCCAGCTCGAAGGCGCCGGTGTAGAGCTGGTAGTACGTGCCGCGCTTGGCGATGAGCTCGTCGTGGCTGCCGCGCTCGATGATGCGGCCGTGGTCGAGCACGATGATCGCATCGGAGTTGCGGACGGTCGACAGACGGTGCGCGATCACGAAGGTCGTGCGCCCGCTCATCAGGGCGTCCATGCCGCGCTGGACGATGGCCTCGGTGCGCGTGTCGATCGACGAGGTCGCCTCGTCCAGGATCATGACCGGCGGGTCCGCCACCGCGGCGCGCGCGATGGAGATCAGCTGGCGCTGGCCCTGGGAGAGGTTGGAGCCGTTGTCGGTCAGCATGGTGTTGTAGCCGTCGGGCAGGCGCTTGATGAAGCCGTCGGCGCCGGCCAGGCGCGCGGCGGCCATGCACTCGCCGTCGGTCGCGTCGAGGCGGCCGTAGCGGATGTTATCCATGACGGTGCCCGTGAACAGGTTGACGTCCTGAAGGACCATGCCGAGCGAACGGCGCAGGTCGTCCTTCTTGATCTTGTTCACGTTGATCCCGTCGTAGCGGATTTTGCCGTCGGCGATGTCGTAGAAGCGGTTGATGAGGTTCGTGATGGTCGTCTTGCCGGCACCGGTGGCGCCCACGAAGGCGATCTTCTGCCCGGGCTTGGCCCAGACGCTCACGTCGTGCAGGACCGTGTGGCCGGGCTTGTAGCCGAAGTCCACATGGGACAGGCGCACGTCGCCCTTGAGCGGCACGAGCTCGACGGCGCCGTCGCGATGCGGGTGCTTCCAGGCCCAGATGTTGGTGCGCGCGGAGCTCTCCACCAGCTCGTCGCCCTCGCTGCGCTGGGCGTTGACGAGCGTGACGTAGCCCTCGTCCTCCTCGGGCTGCTCGTCCATGAGCTCGAACAGGCGCTCGGCGCCCGCGAGGCCCATGACCACGGCGTTGATCTGCTGGGAGATCTGGCCGATCTGGCCGGCGAACTGACGGGTCATGTTCAGGAACGGCACGGTGACCGCGATGGAGAACCCGAGCCCCGAGATGGACGGGTTGGGCGCGCCGACCGCGATGAAGATGCCGCCGGCGAGCGCCACGATGACGTACATCAGGTTGCCGAGGTTCATGAGGATCGGGCCGAGCGTGTTGGTGTACATGTTCGCGGCGCGGGAGGCGCGGAACAGCTTCTCGTTGCGGACGTCGAAGTCCTCCTGCGCGGCCTCCTCGTGGCAGAAGACCTTGACGACGCGCTGGCCGTTCATGATCTCCTCGACATGGCCCTCGACCACGCCGATCTCCTTCTGCTGCGCCACGAAGTTGCGCGCGGAGCGGCTGCCGAGCACCTTGGTCATGTACGCCATGAAGGCGACGCCCAGGATGACGAGCACCGCCATGGGCACGCTGTAGTACACCATGACGCCCACGACGGACAGGCAGGTGATGACCGTGAGCGTGATGTTGGGCAGCGACTGCGAGATCATCTGGCGCAGCGTGTCGATGTCGTTGGTGTAGTGGCTCATGATGTCGCCGCGCTGATGCTGGTCGAAGTAGCTGATCGGCAGGTCCTGCATGTGATCGAACAGCTTCTCGCGGAACTTCTCGAGCGAGCCCTGGGTGATGATGGCCATCATGCGGGTGTAGACGGTGGTCGAGGTCAGCGCGACGGCGTAGACCGCGATCAGCGAGAGGACGATGCCCCCGATCTGCCCGGAGGCGGCGTCCCAGTCACCGGTCTGCCAGTGGGCGGTGACGACCTCGAGCGCCCGCTGCATGAAGGTCGCGGGCAGGGCCGACAGGATGGCGGAGATGACGATGCACACGACCACGATCGGGAGCATCTTGGGATAGAACGAGAACAGGGTGCGGATGAGGCGTCCGAGCGTGCCCCTGCGCCCGCTCTTGCGGCCTTGCGGTTCGGGCACCTGGCGGCGGGCGACGTTCTGGCGGCTCTCCTCGTACTGCTTGCGCGCGGCGTCGTTGTTAGCGCTCATCGGCCGCACCTCCCTTCGCGGTCTCATCTCGTCCGGCGGTCTGCTGCGCGCCCGCGTCCCCCTCGGCCTCGGCGCCGGCCTCGTCCTCGCCGGTGCGGTTCTGCTGGATGTAGGTGTCGCGGTAGATGTCGCAGGTCTCCATGAGCTCGTCGTGCGTGCCCAGACCGGCGATGTGGCCGTTGTCCAGGATCAGGATGCGGTCGGCGTGCTCCACGGAGCTCGTGCGCTGGGCGATGATGATCTTGGTGGTATCGGGCAGGTAGGTCGCCAGGCCCTCGCGGATGAGCGCATCGGTCTTGGTGTCCACCGCGGAGGTGGAGTCGTCCAGGATCAGGACCTTGGGGTGCTTGAGCAGCGCGCGGGCGATGCACAGGCGCTGCTTCTGGCCGCCGGAGACGTTGGTGCCGCCCTGCTCGATGTAGGTGTCGTACTTGTGCGGGAAGCCCTGGATGAACTCGTCGGCCTGGGCGAGCTCGCACACCTCGCGGATCTCGTCGTCGGTGGCGTCGGCCTTGCCCCAGCGCAGGTTCTCCTTGATGGTGCCGGAGAACAGGACGTTCTTCTGCAGCACCACGGCGACGTTGTTGCGCAGGAACTCCAGGTCGTAGTCGCGCACGTCGACGCCGCCCACCTTGACGGAGCCCTTCGTCACGTCGTAGAGGCGGCTGATGAGGTTGATGAGCGAGGTCTTCGCCGAACCGGTGCCGCCCATGATGCCGAACGTCTCGCCGCTCTTGATGTGCAGGTCGATCTCGGCGAGAGCGCGGTGCTCGGCCTTCTCGGAGTACATGAAGGTGACGTCGTCGAAGTCGATCGAGCCGTCCTTCATCTCGGTGACCGGGTGCTTGGGGTTCTTGATGGTCGGCTCGGTCTCGATGACCTCGACGATGCGCTCGGCGCTCTCCTGGGCCATGGTGATCATGGCGAAGACCATGGACACCATCATGAGGCTCATGAGGATCATGAAGCCGTAGGTGGTGAGGGCCGACATCTGGCCGACGTTCAGAAGCAGGCCCTGGCTGGAGATGATGAGCCACGAGCCGAAGCCGATGACCACCACGAAGACCAGGTCGATGGCGAAGTTCATCATCGGGGCGTTCAGGGCGAGGATCTTCTCGGCGCGGGTGAAGTCGGCGCACACGTCCTGCGCGGCGGCGCCGAACTTCTTCTTCTCGAAGTCCTGGCGCACGTAGCTCTTGACGTCGCGCATGCCCGTGACGTTCTCCTCGATGGACTCGTTCAGGGCGTCGTACTTGCGGAACACGGCGCGGAAGATCGGGTGCACGGTGCGGATGACCTTGAACAGGCCGAAGCCCAGAAGCGGGACGATGATCACGAACACGATCGCCAGCGGGCCGCCCATGACGAAGGCCATGACGATGCCGCAGATCATGATGAGCGGGCAGCGGATGGCGGTGCGGATGATCATCATGTAGGCCAGCTGGACGTTGGTGATGTCGGTCGTGAGGCGCGTCACCAGCGACGAGCTCGAGAACTGGTCGATGTTGGCGAAGCTGAAGCGCTGTACCGCGGCGAACACGTCGTGGCGCAGGTTCTTGGCGAAGCCGCAGGACGCCTGGCTGCAGGTGATGCCGGCGCCGATGCCGAAGCACAGCGACGCCAGGGCCATGGCGACGAGGATGCCGGCGTAGGGCAGCATCTCGGATACCGTCGCCCCCTTCTGGATGGCGTCGATGAGCTGCGCGGTGACGAAGGGGATGGCGACCTCCATCACCACCTCGCCCGATACGATGATGGGGGTGGCGATCGCGGCCCGCTTGTAGTCGCGGATGCTCCCCATGAGCGTCTTAATCATCCAATTCCTCCCAATGCGTGCGGATCTTGTCGAGCATCCCCATGAGGCTCACCTGCTCCTCCTCGGACAGGCAGGAGAACGCCGCGTTGCGGAAGTCGTCGCGGCGCCGCTGCTCCTGCGCGGCCTCCTGGGCCCCCTTCTCCGTCAGGCGGACGGAGAGCTGCCTGCGGTCCTCGGGGTTGCGGGTCCGCTCGATGAGGCCCATCCCCTCGATCTTGGCGAGGATCTCGGAGAGGGATCCCGGTTTGAGCTCGAAGAACGATCCCAGCTGCTGCTGGGACATCTCGCCGCCGTTCTTGGCGATCATGCAGATGATCGCCGCCTTGCCCGAACGGCCCCCGCTGTGGAAGTGCAGGAAGTGTCCGCAGAAGCCGAGGTTCCACAGCAGCCTGCGGGCACGGGCGCCCTCGGGGGTGTCCGTGGGCTGCGGCTCGTCCGGTGCGGGGCGGCCGGTCGCCTCGGCGGCCTCGCGCTCCCCGTCGGGGGACGGGCGGCAGGCGGTGTCGACGGTCCTGTGCTGATCGTCGTCAGCGGTATCGCACATGCAGCGCTCCTTTCCTATTCCCATGTTCACGTTTTGACGGAAGTAGGTTACTACTGCGCGGGGAATAGTCAAGGTACCGAATAATTAGGCGAGCGTATTATTTTGGAAATCGACAGAATCGACAGGACGGGGCTTCCGGGCGATGTCCGGGGCGGGAGCGGAGTGCGCGCAGACGGAGCGGCCGCATGGGCGCGGCCGGTCGCTCCGTCGTGTCACGGTGCTGCGGCATCGCGCGACGGCCGGTCGCCCGCCGCGGCATGGGACCGGGGCGGGGTGCGCTGGGCGATGCCCGCGCGCGTGCCGCGAAGCGGGCCGGCCCATCGGTCGGGAGGGCGTCAGTAGCGCAGGTCCTTCTCCACGCGGAGCATGTTCGCGACGTTCTGCTGCTCGACGCTGTTCAGGGGGCTCGTCATGGCGTCGAATTCCTCGGGGCTGTAGAGGCGCGTGTACCACGCCTGCGAGTCGAAGTACTCCTGCAGGTAGTCGGTGCTGAAGCCGCGGCCGTAGCGCGCGTAGATCTCGTTGCGGGCGAGCTCGAGCTCGTCGGCGGTCATGGCGTAGAGCTCGCTGTCGCTGTAGACGCGCGTCGCGGAGTCGGGGCAGACGTAGTAGTTGTTGGGTGCGGTGGACTGGGGCTGGCTCTGAACCTGCGTCTCGGTGTCCGTCGTCGCGCCGTCCGCGGCATCGTCCGCCGCGTCGTCGGCGTCATCCGCGGGCTCGATCTCCGTGACGTCGACCTCGTCGTCGGCCTCGTCCCCCTCGCCGTCGCGCGTGAGGGCGCTGACGGTGGTCCCGTCCCCCTGCTCGGCGGGCGCGCCGATCCCGAAGGGGTGGAACGCCAGAACGGCGAACGCGATGCCGCAGACCGCGAGCACGCCGACGACCGAGCCGACGAGTGCGGCGACGGGCACCCCGCGCTTGGCCGTCTGGGGCGCCGGCGCGGCGGCGGACGGGCCGGGGACCGCGGGCGCGGCGGCGGTCGCTGACGGGTCGGCCGGGGTGGCGGCGCCCTCGTCGGGCAGCGTGCCGCCGGTGGGGAAGCCGCAGGAGCGGCAGAACTTCTCGTCCCCCTGGAGGGGGTTTCCGCATCTCATGCAGAAGCGCGCCATGGGTGCTCCAATCGTCCGGATGCGGGCGCTCGGGCCGCATCCCCGCATACCGGTGCCCATTTTACCGCGCGCGCCCCGCGTCGGGCGCGGCGTCCGCATGTCGGACGGGAGGCTTGAGGTCAGGTGGCCCGTGCGAGGAGGGTCCGTGACGATCGAGCTGCCCCTGTACCGCGAGGCGGGCGGATCTCCCGTGCGGGGCCGGCGCCCCCCCCCGCGTCCCGCGGCAGCCAGCGCGGATCGCCCGCCGGCCGCGGCCCGTGCGGCCCCGGCCGCTACAGCTGTTCGAGCAGGGCCGTGCAGCCGGCGAGGACGTCGCGGTAGGTGGCGTCGAAGTCTCCCGTGTACCACGGATCCGCGACGTCGCGGGGGCTGTCGGTCCAATCGAGCAGGCGGCTCACCTTGCCCGCGGGGTCCCCTCCCAGGATGCGCTCGAGGCCGCGCCGGTTCTCGCGGTCCATGTAGACGATGCGGTCCCAGTCCCCGTACTCGGAGGCCTCGATGCGCCGCGCGCGGTGGGGCACCACCGGGATGCCGACCTCGCGCAGCTTGGCGACCGTGCCCCGATGCGGCGGGTTGCCGATCTCCTCGAAGCTCGTCGCGGCGGAGTCGATGGTGAACTCGCCCGAGCGCCCGGCCCGGCGGACGAGTTCGGTCATGACGGATTCGGCCATGGTCGAGCGGCAGATGTTGCCGTGGCAGATGAACAGGATGCGGGGCATGGGGCCTCCTCGGTCGGGGTCGGTCCGACCCATTGTACCGGCCCGCGCGCGCAGGCGGCCCGCCCGCGGCGCGCCGGCGGGCGCGGGCGTACAATATCCGTGATGACGCGGCTCGGCCGGGCGGGGCCCCGCGAGCCGCATGCAAGGGAGGGAGACGCCCGTGAAGTGCCCAGCCTGCCATTCCGAGATCCGCGACGACGCGGTCTTCTGCTCGGTGTGCGGCTCCAATATCGCCGAGGCCGCGGCCATCGCGTCCCTCGACGGGGAGCCGGCGCCCGGCGCCGCGGCGTCCCCCGAGCAGTCGCCCGGCGCCGTGCCGCCCGAGCCCGAACCCGAACCGGTTCCCGCCTGCCCGTTCTGCGGGGAGCCCATCAACCCGGCGGACCCGTTCTGCCCCTCCTGCGGCGCGCGCCTGAGCGCCCCCATCCGGGACATCGAGTTCGAGCAGACCGGGTCCGGCCCTGCCCTGGGCCCCGACGACCCGGGCCTCACCCAGCCCGACTTCGCCCGCATGGCCGCCGTTCCGGAGGCCCCGTCCGCGCCCCCTGCGGATCCCGTGCCCGCCGCCGGCCCCGTCCAGGGGACCGTGCCCCCCGTCGCCGCGGGCCCGGGGGCACCCGCCGCCGTCCCGCCCAAGAAGCGCATGTCCGGCGGGAAGATCGCGGCGATCGTCGTGGCGGCGGTCGCCGTCGCGGCGCTCGCGGGCGGCGGGGTCTGGTTCTACCTCGACCAGCAGCACCAGCAGCAGGTGGCCGAGCAGGAGGCGAGGCGCCGGGAGCAGGAGGCCGCCAGCGCCCTGCACGACGTGTACATCGACGTCTCGGGCGAGGGGTGGAGCACCGATGCGGGCGCCTCCCGCCTCCCGGTGCGCGTCTCCGGGACCGACCTGGACGACACCGCCGTCGACGAGGTCCAGTACGTGGACTCCTCGGGCGAGGGCGTGCGCCTGCGGCAGGGGAGCTACGAACTCAGCGTCGTGGCGTCCCCCATCGCCGCGGACGGCGCCATCTACCAGGTGCCCGATACCTCGATCCCGGTCGAGGTCTCCACGGACGACCCGAATGAGAACATCGACGCCACCTCCGAGGGCTCCTTCGTCCTCACGCCGATCGACGCCGCCGAGGTGACCGACGAGCAGATCGAGAGCGCCTACGAGCTCGCCGCCGCCGACGACGGGGAGGGCGCCGCCGACGCCGACGCCCTGCGCGATGCCGCGGTGAAGCGCCGCGACGGCGCCGTCGCCGAGAAGGAGGCCGCCGAGGCCGCGGCGGCGGAGGAGGCCGCGCGCGAGGCGCGCCACGTGGTGGCGGCCAGCTACGAGTTCTACCTGCCCGCGTACTGGGACGGCCGCGTGACCGTCGAGGTCGACGGCAACAACGTGACCATCCGCTCCAAAGCCTATCCTCGCCTGACGGTCTGCGAGGTCCAGGTCCAGCGCGGGACCGCGCAGTTCTGGGGGGATATCGGCCGCGGGTGCATGGGCGAGGTCGATCTGGGCCAGGGGCACTACGCGAGCGTGTGGGCCACCAACTGGGGCTACACTATCGGCGAGCTCTACATGCGGAACTCGACCGACCCCGATGACTACTACAGCCTCGAGGAGGCGACCGAGATCGTCGACCTGCAGACCGGAGGGGCCGTCACCTACGAGCAGATCCGCGACGCGATGATCGCCGCGGACGCCGCCGTGTCCGGCGGGTCCGAGGCCATCCAGCCCTACCTCGAGGCGCAGATCGTCGACACCATCCAGCCGCTGTAGGTTCGATCCGCGGCCGCCGGGGCATCGGGCCCCGGCGGCTATGCGGTGCAAAGGAGCAGCCATGTCCACCGTCACCACCATCGCCCGAGACAACCTGACCGCCCGCATCGACAGCATGGGCGCGCAGCTCACGAGCCTCGCCCTCGACGGCTGCGAGTACCTGTGGCAGGCCGACCCCGTATTCTGGGGCAAGCACGCCCCGGTCCTGTTCCCGATCGTCGGCTCCCTGAGGGGCGACCGCGCGGAGTCCGCCGCGGGCCCCTGCGCCATGGCGCGCCACGGTCTCGCCCGCATCTACGAGCACGGGCTCGTCGGCGTGAGCGAGGACGGGGCGTCGGCGACCTTCTCCTTCGAGAGCACGGAGGAGACCCTGCGCGCGTACCCCTACCGCTTCCGCCTGAACATGACCTACGCCCTCACCGGCCCCGCGAGCATGACGCAGACCTTCGCGGTCACGAACACGGGGGATGCGGACATGCCGTTCTCCGTCGGCGGGCATCCGGCGTTCAACATCCCGGTCCCCGGTGCGGACGGGGAGGCCTTCGAGGACTACGAGTTCCGCTTCGCGGAGCCCTGGACCTGCCCGAGCCCCAAGATCGTCGAGGGCGGGCTCGCGACCTACGAGGACACCTTCCCCACGGTGGAGGATTCCGACACCCTGCCCCTCACGCGCGACCTGTTCGCCCACGACACGGTCATCTGGGATCACGTGCCCGGCAACACGCTCTCGCTGGTGAGCCGGGTGAGCGGCCGTGGGGTGCGCGTGGACTTCCCGGGATTCGATTTCATCGGCATCTGGTCGGCGCCCGGTGCGCCGTTCGTCGCACTCGAGCCGTGGACGGGGCATGCGACCCTCACCACCGAGGACGACGTCCTCGAGCACAAGGAGGGCATCACCATCCTGGCGCCGGGTGCCACCGACACGCGCTCCTTCACCGTCACGCTGCTGTAGCGCCCCGCCTCGGCAGCCGGGCGCCGCGGCCTGCGGTGCCGTATCCGGCGGGGCCGGTCCTCCCCGATGCGGGGCGCCGGCCCCGTGCCCGCGCGCGGCATCCGGCTCGCGGGTACCGCGCCCCGCCGCCGTTCGCCGACGTCGAGCGTTACGTGCGTGTTTCCGATGCATCCGAGCTGGTAATCCGGCCCGACCCGCGGTAAGGTTGGACACTGTGCGCGTAACTTTCTCGCATTAGGTTGCAAGGGGGAGGGGAATGGGTCCCCTCCGGTTGCGTCGCACGGAAGGGGTCATACGCACAGCAACTGGGAAGGAACCGATCATGACCAAGAAGCTCCCTGTCACCAGCCAACCGCGGCAGTGCTCCCGCCGCGACTTCCTCAAGCTCTCGGGCCTCACAGCCTTCAGCGTGGGAGGCATGATGTTCCTGACCGGCTGCGGTCCCGCCGCCGAGGGCACCGTCGACGACGCGGGCTCCTCGAGCGACGACTCCACCTCCGGCTCCGGCACCCTCGGCGACGGCACCACGCTGCGCGTCGGCATGGAGGCCGCGTACGCGCCCTATAACTGGCAGGTCAGCGAGGCCTCGGATTACACCATCCCCATCGACAACGTGGACGGCGCCTACGCCGACGGCTACGACGTCCAGGTCGCCAAGATCATCGCCGACGGGCTGGGCATGGAGGCCGTCGCGGTCAAGCTCGACTTCTCCGCGCTCATCGATTCGCTGAACAACGGCCAGATCGACATCGTCTGCGCCGGCATGTCCGTCGACCCGGACCGCGCCGAGTCCGCCGACTTCTCCGACTCCTATATCGACGACGACATCGTCATGATCACCAGGAGCGATTCCGCCTACGCCGGCGCCACCACCTTCGCCGACCTCGCGGGCGCGTCGATCCTCGGCCAGGCGGCCACCATGTACGACACCGTCATCGACCAGATCCCGGACGTGAACCATATGACGCCCGCCGAGACCGTGCCGCTCGTGGTCGAGAACCTTTCGAGCGGGACCTGCGACATCATCACCTACTCGATGCTGTCCGTGCCCAAGCTGCTCGAGACCTACCCCGACTTCGTTGAGCTCGAGATGGATGACAAGTTCGAGGGCTCCGTCATGCCCGATAACGCCGCCATCGCCAAGGGCCAGGACGACGTCCTCGAGCAGATCAACGAGATCATCGCCGGCATCTCCGAGGACGACCGCCAGCAGATGTGGAATGAGTGCATGGACCGCCAGCCCGCCTAACGCTCGCGGACACGCACGCAAACCGCTGGATTCCAGGGGCGTGCGCTGGGAAGCGCGAGGGGTCGTCCCCTTACGTCACCGGCGCGCGCCCGTACCTCTCTCTACAGAAGGGAACCGCAATGAGTTCCGCACCCTCAGGCGACCGGCCGCGCGGGCGCATCGCATCGTTCATCCTCGACGACCATCGCTACGTGCTGCTCGGGACGAGCGTCGTCGCCCTCGCCGGCATGCTGCTGTCGAGCCAGCCCCGTCCCTCGATGAGCTTCCTCGCGAACGTGTTCACCGTCGAGCTGGCGATGTACTACGCTCTCGCCGCCTGGCTGGTCGTGAGCGCCGTGGCCCTCGTGTTCAAGCTCACCCACTGGCGCACGTACGCCGAGACCGCGCCGTTCGCCAAGCCGGCGGTCTGCCGCGCGCTGCGCTACGCGTCCTACGCCATGTGGGCCATCACGCTCGTGCTGGTCGTCGACCGCGTGGTCATGGGCGTCGCCTCGGCGTGGTCGGCGGCGATGGCCGCCGAGTCCCGCCCGGCGGACGACATGCTCCAGAGCATGTGCTATATCCTCTGGAACGGGCGCGACACCTTCGCCACCGGTCTCGCCACCACCATCGAGCTCGCCGTCTTCGGCACCGTCTTCGCCTTCTTCCTGGCGCTGCTGCTCGTGTTCTGCCGCATCCAGACCGTCGACCGCCCGGACAACGACTTCGTGCGCTTCCTCAAGGTCGTGGGCTCGGGCTTCGCCAAGGTCTACTCGACGGTGGTCCGCGGCACGCCCATGATGGTCCAGGCCATGATCATCTACTTCGGCGTGTTCGGCGTCCTGCGGGGCACCGACCTCACCACCACGCAGATCAACACGATCTGGTCGGCGTTCGTCGCCGGCCTGGTCACCATCACGCTCAACTCCACCGCCTACATGATGGAGGTGCTGCGCGGCGGCATCGAGTCGGTCGATGCCGGCCAGATGGAGGCCGCCCGCTCGCTCGGCCTGTCCCAGTGGCAGGCGATGCGCAAGGTCGTGTTCCCCCAGGGCATCAAGTACGCCATCCCCGGCCTGTCCAACGAGCTCATCATCAACATCAAGGATTCGTCGGTGCTGTCGGTGATCGGCACCTTCGACCTCATGTTCGCCAACACGACCGTCTCGGGAATCTACTACCAGCAGTTCCAGACGAGCCTGATCGTGACCGTTGTGTACCTGATCCTCACACTGCTCGCGTCCTGGTTGCTCGGCCGCTTCGCCCGCCATTTCGACGTGACGCCCGAGCCGTTCGGCAGCACGTCCGACCAGATGGTCAAGGTCGAGGAAAGCGTCGAGGCCGTGCCGGCCCGCGACGGGGAGAACCACCGTCGCGGTTGGGGCCAGGGGAGGTAACTCATGACAGACAACACCGCTTCGGCCCCCGCCGCCGAGCCCATGGTCCGCATCGAGGGCCTGCGCAAGTCCTTCGGCAGCCTCGAGGTGCTGCGCGACATCAACATGACCGTCACCCCCGGCGGGGTGGTGACCATCATCGGCGCCTCGGGTTCCGGCAAGTCCACGCTGCTGCGCTGCATCAACCTGCTGGAGACGCCCGATGCCGGCCACGTGTGGTTCCATGGGGCGGACCTCGCCGCCGAGCACGTGGACGTCAACCGCCTGCGCGAGAAGATCGGCATGGTGTTCCAGGGCTTCAACCTGTTCAACAACATGAACGTGCTGGACAACTGCACGCTCGCGCCCGTGACGCTCAAGAAGATGCGGAAGGACGAGGCCGAGCGGGTCGCCATGGAGCACCTGGACGCCGTGGGCCTCGCCGACTTCGCCCGCGCCAACGTGGCCAACCTGTCCGGCGGCCAGAAGCAGCGCGTCGCCATCGCGCGCGCCCTGTGCATGCAGCCCGACCTCATGCTGTTCGACGAGCCCACCTCGGCGCTCGACCCCGAGATCGTGGGCGAGGTGCTCGAGGTCATGCGCGGTCTCGCGCGGGACGGCATGACCATGGTCGTGGTGACGCATGAGATGGCGTTCGCCAAGACCGTTTCCGACCGCGTGGTCTTCATGGACAAGGGCGTCATCGCCGAGGAGGGCGCGCCCGCGCAGATCTTCGGTGCGCCCAAGCACCCTCGCACCCGCGAGTTCTTGGCACGCTACCTGGAGGACTGACCCTCCTCGGCGCGTCATGGCGCACGGGGCGGCCGCACGCGGGGCCGCCCCCCATCCCACCCTCCCGACAACCGCATATCCACACCGAAACCGGCGCTCCCGGCAGCCAGATAGCGACGCCTGGGCACCTTCCATCCGTCGCGCGCAGACGGGCTCCGGCCTCCGGGCGAGACAATGGCGTCCGTGCACGCGAATGTCTCGCCGGCAGGCGCGCGATCCCGCCCCATTCCCCGACAACTGCGGACACCGGCTTCGGTGTGGACGTTTTGCGCACGTGGGCGTGCCCGCGCGCCCGAGGACCTCGCCCGCGCTTGCCGGATGCGCCCGGCCGGGTAAGATAGAGGGTCGAAAGAAAGGATCCGCGCGTGTACCTCAGATTCGACATGCTCTAGCTGGCTTGACGCCGTGCCTCGACGGGGCCCTGCAGGCCCCGCCCCCCTCGCGCCGCGCGCCCGGTCCAGATATGCACCCGGTGCGCCGCGCGCAACCAAGAGAGACGAACAAGGAGCATACCCATGCGCGACAAGCTTGAGAAACTCATCTCCGCCTACTCCGAGCTCGAGAAGAAGCTCTCCGACCCCAGCGTCGTGGCGGACCAGAAGGAATACATGCGCCTCGCGAAGGAGCACGCGCACCAGGCGGACCTCGTCGCCGCGGCGCGCCAGTACATCTCCGCCCTCGACGACATCGAGGCCGCCAAGGAGATGCTGCACGACACCTCCGACCCCGAGGAGAAGGAGATGCTCCAGATGGACATCTCCGAGAACGAGGAGAAGCTCCCGCAGCTCGAGGAGGACATCAAGTTCATGCTCATCCCGGGCGACCCGAACGATGAGAAGAACACCATCGTGGAGATCCGCTCCGCCGCCGGCGGCGACGAGGCGGCCATCTTCGCGGGCGACCTGTTCAAAATGTACGAGCGCTTCTGCGAGAGCCGCAAGTGGAAGGTCGAGGTCCTCGACGCCAGCCCCAGCGAGGCGGGCGGCTTCAAGTCCATCGAGTTCAAGGTGTCCGGCGACAAGGTCTACTCGGTCATGAAGTACGAGTCCGGCGTCCACCGCGTCCAGCGCGTCCCCAAGACCGAGAGCCAGGGCCGCATCCAGACCTCCACGGCCACCGTCGCCGTCCTGCCCGAGGCCGATGAGATCGACATCAAGATCGACCAGTCCGACCTGCGCATCGACACCTACTGCGCGTCCGGCCCCGGTGGCCAGTGCGTGAACACCACGTACTCCGCGGTGCGCATCACCCACCTGCCCACCAACACCGTGGTGCAGTCCCAGGAGCAGCGCTCCCAGATCCAGAACCGCGAGGTGTGCATGCAGATGCTGCGCGCCCGCCTCTACGAGATGGAGCTGCAGAAGCAGCAGGCCGAGCTCGGCGCGGAGCGCCAGAGCCAGATCGGCCACGGCAACCGCTCCGAGAAGATCCGCACCTACAACCAGCCCCAGGACCGCGTGACCGATCACCGCATCGGCTTCAACTCCACCTACAACGGCGTGCTGCTGGGAGACCAGCTCGGGACCGTGATCGACGCGCTCGCCGCCGCCGACCGCGCCGAGAAGCTCGCCGAGGCAGTCTGATAGCGCCCGGCCCGCGCAGCACGTTTTCGGAAAGGACGACCCGATGAACAAGAAGCCCCGTATCAAGCGCGACCAGGAGCCCGCCGCCCCCAGCGCGCGCGAGCGCAAGCAGGAGCGCAAGGAGAAGATGTCGAAGGGCGTCAAGATCGTGCTCGTCGCGATCGGCTGCCTGGCGATGCTGCTGTCCGTGACCACCATGGCGTGCTCGGGCTTCCTGAACGAGGCGACCACCGAGGAGAGCTACCACCTCACCGGCGGCGTCGCCGCCACGGTCGACGGGGTGAACATCACCGAGGACACCGTCACCAAGCAGATCATGAGCGTGCGCACCGCCTACGGCTACGGCAGCGACGGGAGCTGGGCGCAGTACCTGGTCGACAACGGCCTCACGCCCGAGACCTACCGCGAGCAGGTCATCGACTCCTATGCCAACCAGTACCTGCAGACCCAGGCCATCAACGAGTACGACGCCTCCGCCACCGACGAGGAGGTCGAGAGCGCCTGGAACGACGCCGTCGAGAACTCGGGCGGCGACGAGAAGTCGTTCATCGAGAGCCTCGCCACCTACGGGTACACGGAGAGCAGCTACAAGGAGAGCCTGCGCAACAGCCTCGAGCTCGACAAGCTGCGCTCGGCGGTCGCCTCCGTGGACGACCCGACCGACCAGGAGATCGTCGACTACCTGAACGAGAACCTCTCCACCTACAACGACGCCCGCCGCTCCTCCAACATCCTGATCTCGGTCGCGTCCGATGCCACGGATGAGGAGAAGGCCGAGGCCCAGGCCAAGGCGCAGGAGGCGCTCGACAAGATCAACTCCGGCGAGCTCACCTTCGAGGAGGCCGCCGACCAGTACTCCGACGACACCGCGTCCAAGGAGGACGGCGGCGACGTGGGCTGGGACAAGCTCACGACCTTCGTGACCGAGTACCAGGACGCCCTGTCGCAGCTCTCCGTCGACCAGGTCAGCGGTCTGGTCGAGAGCACCTACGGCTACCACATCATCAAGTGCACCGACTACTTCCATGTCGACGGGCAGGTGAGCTCGATCGACGAGGTGCCCACCGAGATCCGCGACTACATCTCCAACATCGTGAAGACCGACGCGGAGGGCGATGCCTACACCACGTGGTGGAACGACTACAAGGAGCAGGCGAACATCGAGATCAACCCGATGCCCGAGGACGTCCCCTACAACGTGAGCCTCGACGGCGTCGAGCCCTCGAGCGGCAGCACCGAATAGCGACCGCGCGCAGGAGGGCGGATTCGCCGGGCACCGACCGAACCGGTGCCGGACGGCCCGCCCTCCCGTGTTCGGGGCGCCGCGCGCGATACGCCGGCGTCCGGACCCCGTAAGGAGGAACCATGACCAAAGACGAGCTCCAAGCACAGATGGTGGCCGCCATGAAGGCCAAGGACAAGACCCGCCTGTCGATCATCCGCCAGGTGATGGGCGAGGTTAAGAACCTCGAGGTCGACGAGAGGCGCGACGCCACCGAGGAGGACGTCGACCGCATGATCAAGCGCCTCATCAAGCAGACCGGCGAGACGCTCGAGATGTCCATCAAGGCGGCGAACAACCAGGAGCGCACCGACACCCTGACCGAGCAGGTCGAGATCCTGGAGAGCCTGCTGCCCGAGCAGCTGTCCGGCGACGCGCTGGTCGCGCTCATCGAGCAGACGATCGCCGAGCTGGGCGCCTCCTCCAAGAAGGACATGGGCAGGGTCATGGGCGCGCTCACGAAGGCGACCGGCGGCAACTTCGACAAGCCCGCCGCCGCCCGCGAGGTCGGCGCGCGCCTGTCGTAGGCCGCGCGCCCGTAGGGCTGCGGGGCCGGGCGGGACGGGTCCTTCCGGTCCCGTCGCGCCGGGGCGGGCATCCGGTCGGGCTCCGCCCACGGGACGCTGCGGCGCCGCATCGCCCTGCTCCGCGCTGTTTTCGCCCCGCCCGTGACCCCATCGGGCGCGGAGCGTGACGGACCCGTTCCGGGATGCATGCCGCCCTCATCGCAGGTAACAGGAGTGTTTCAAGAGCGCCCCAGAGAACGCTCCACCCAAGCGATGCGTATAATGGACCTCCAATAGGGTAAAAGCATGCGTACGTGACCGCGTCGCACATACTTTTATCGAATACCGGGTTAGCGGCGCGCTCACCGCCCCGCGTGTAACAGCTCGATTACCGAACCGTTGCACAGGCACCCGCATCCGGGTCGTCCGGTGCGCGAGACCATACAATCTGAAGTCGAGTCGCAGTCCCGCCTCGAGCGGGCGGGGAGATGCGACCACCTGAGAGGGAGAGGAACCGCGTCAATGGCAGAGATGATCGAAATCCGCGGGCTGAACAAGTACTTCGGCGACCTGCACGTGCTCAAGGACATCAACCTTACCGTCAAGGCGGGCGAGAAGCTCGTCGTCATCGGCCCGTCCGGCTCGGGCAAGTCCACGCTCATCCGCTGCATCGACTATCTCGAGGAGCCCACGAGCGGCGACGTCATCATCGACGGCACCCCGCTCACCAAGAAGAACCACCTCGAGATGGCGCGCAAGTACAGCTCGATGGTGTTCCAGCAGTTCAACCTGTACCCGAACATGACGGTTCTCGGCAACCTCACCCTCGCGCCCATCAAGCTGCAGAAGAAGAGCAAGGAGGAGGCCACCCGCACCGCCATGGCGGCGCTCGAGCGCGTCGGCCTCGCCCAGAAGGCGGGGGAGTACCCCCAGAACCTCTCCGGCGGCCAGCAGCAGCGCGTGGCCATCGCCCGCGCCATGTGCACCAAGCAGCCCATCATCCTGTTCGACGAGCCCACCTCCGCACTCGACCCCGAGATGATCCAGGAGGTGCTCGACGTCATGATCGAGCTGGCCCAGGACAACATCACCATGATCTGCGTCACGCACGAGATGAACTTCGCCAAGCAGGTCGCCGACCGCGTCATCTTCATGGACGACGGCCAGATCCTGGAGGAGGGCACTCCGGAGCACTTCTTCACCAACCCGCAGAACCCGCGCTGCCAGGACTTCCTCAACAAGATCCTGCACTAGCGCGACGCGGCGGGCCGGGTCCGCCGCAGACGGCGCGCAGCGCCGCTCCTCGATGCCCGCCGCGGTGAGCACGATGCCGCGGATGGCTATATCCGTACCGAATTGGAAGGGGTACCGATTATGAAGGACATCTCTCGTCGCAATTTCCTGCAGGTCTGCGGCCTCGGCATCGTCGCGGCGGCGGGCACGGGCGCGCTCGCGGGCTGCAGCGGCGGCTCCGACGACGGCGGCTCGGGCACCGGCTCGGGCGACTCCAAGATCGCGACCATCAAGGCCCGCGGCAAGCTCAACTGCGGCGTCAAGGCCGACGTTCTCGGCTACGGCTACCTCAACACGGAGACCAACGAGTACGAGGGCCTCGAGATCGACCTGTGCTACCAGATCGCCGCGGCGGTCCTGGGTGTTTCCTACGACGAGGCCAAGGAGAAGAAGCTCTGCGAGTTTACGACCGTGACGCCCAAGACCCGCGGCCCGCTCATCGACAACGACTCCCTCGACATCGTCTGCGCGACCTACACCATCACGCCCGAGCGTGAGGAGGACTGGGACTTCTCCACGTCCTACCGCACCGACTCCGTCGGCATCATGGTCATGAAGTCCTCCGGTATCGCCGAGATGGCCGACTTCGACGGCAAGATCATCGGCGTGTCCCAGGGTTCCACCACCAAGGACGCCATCCTCACCATGTTCGAGGATAAGGGCATCGGCGCCACGCCCGAGTTCAAGGAGTACCCGGACTACCCGTCCATCAACTCCGCGCTCGAGTCCGGCAACATCGACGCCTTCGCCATGGACCGCTCCACGCTGAACACCTACATGAACGACCAGAAGGAGCTCGTCCAGCCCGACATCGAGTTCGGTACGCAGGATTACGGCATCGCCTCCAAGAAGGGCTCCGACCTGTCCGACGTCGTCGATGAGACCGTTACCGAGCTGCTCGACAACGGCTGGATGGATGAGGAGATCACCACCTGGCTGGGCGCGAGCGCGTAACCGTAGCCGATAGCTACCTGCGGGGCGGACGCCAGTTACGGACGTCCGCCCCTGTGTTGTCTTCAGATAAGGCTGGTTCGTGAGAATCATGGGCCGCGCGGCCTTCGCTGCGCACCGGTCTCATCTTGAGACAGATTGGAAAGGAGAGATATGCTCGACGGGCTGTTTGACGCCAAGCGTTGGGAGATCACGATGGCGGAGATGCCTGCACTGTGGGAGGGCTTTGCCTTCACGCTGCAGGTGGTCGTCGCCGGCCTGCTGATCTCGCTCGTGCTGGGCACCATCTTGGGCGTCTTCTCGACGACGCGTTCGCGCGTGCTGCGACTGATCAGCCGCATCTACGTTGAGTTCTTCCAGAACACGCCCCTGCCGGTACAGGTGTTCTTCTACTACATGGCCGGTCCGCGCGTGCTGCAGATGATCACGGGTGCCGAGAGCCCCGTGCGCCTGTCGGCCTTCGCCATCGGCGCGCTCGGCGTGGGCCTGTACCACGCCGCCTACATTTCCGAGGTCATCCGCACGGGCATCGAGTCCGTGCCGCGCGGCCAGATGGAGGCGGCGCTCTCGCAGGGCTTCACCCGCGTGCAGTCCTACATCTACATCATCCTGCCGCAGACCTTCAAGGTCATCCTGCCCCCGCTGTGCAACCAAGCGCTGAACCTGGTTAAGAACACCTCGGTGCTCGCGCTCATCGCCGGCGGCGACCTCATGTACAACGCGGACAACTTCGTGTCGACCTACGGCTACCTGCAGGGCTACATCATGGCCTGCGTGCTGTACTTCATCATCTGCTTCCCGCTGGCCATTCTGGTCCAGTGGCTCGAGCGCCGCTCCAGGCGTCGCCCGCGCGCCAAGAACATCCCGGGCATCACCCCCGCCCCCGAGCCTGCAAAGGAGGCGTAACGCATGGAGATCTTCACCCCGGCAAACGTTTCCTTCATCATGGCCGGCTTCCTCAAGACCATCGAGATCTCGGTTCTGGCCATCATCTTCTCGGTGATCTTGGGCACGGTGCTCGCGCTCGTCAAGCAGTACTGCGTGGGCAAGCTGAGCCCGTTCAAGTGGCTCGTGAGCGCCTATATCGAGCTGTTCCGCTGCACGCCTAACCTGCTGTGGATCCTGTTCATCTACTTCACGGTCAAGGGCAGCGACATCTTCATCTCGGTGCTCGCGTTCACGATCTTCACCTCCGCGGTCATGGCCGAGATCATCCGCGGCGGCCTGAACTCCATTCCTAAAAGCCAGTTTGAGGCGGCTAAGTCGCAGGGTTTCGGCTTCTTTGCCAGCATGCGCCTGATCATCCTGCCGCAGACGTTCAAGACGATCATCCCCGCACTGTTCTCGCAGTGCACGACGGTCATCAAGGACTCCTCGTACCTGGCCGGCATCAACGTGATGGAGTTCATGTTCTCCGCCAAGGTCGTCATGGGTTACACCAGCGACCTCAGCCAGGTGCTGCTGCTGTACGGTTTCGTGTTCTTGCTATACTTCGTGCTGAACTTCGGCATCTCGCTGATCGTGCGCGCCTACCAGCGCCGCGTGGTGGCTGCGTAAGGCAGACGGCAAGCTGGGGTTCGCAGGCGCGCGGCCCCGGCGGATTGGACGGCATCCCATGGACAAGATCGACAAGAAGACGGACGTATCCCAGCTGCTCGCCCAGGACATGTACGCCAACGACGCGCTCGGCGCCCCCACCGAGGAGGGCGACCCCGAGTACCCCGTGGTGATCACCATCGCGCGCGAGTACGGCACCGATGCCCACGAGATCGGCATCGCGCTGCAGGAGCGCCTGGGTATCCCCCTGTACGACAACGAGCTGCTGATCCGCGCCGCCCGCCGCTCGGACACGGTCGTCGACAAGGTGGCGCCCTACGACGAGACGGTCGCCGCCGAGATGATGGCGTTCCTGCCGGACCGCTTCGACTCGCGCACCATGGCCGACCAGCTCTTCGAGAACCTCAAGCAGGTCATCCTGGACGTGGGTTCGAGCGAGTCGTGCATCATCATCGGGCGCCTGTCCGATTACATCCTGCGCGACAACCCGAACCTCATCAACGTGTACGTCACCGCGCCGCTCGAGGAGCGCATCGAGATCGTCTGTCGCCGTCGCGGCGTGACGGAGGCGAAGGCCAAGAAGCTCATCAAGAAGATGCAGCGCAACCGCGAGCTGTTCTACAAGCGCTACTCCGCCGGCAAGACCAAGCTGCGGTCGCACAAGGACCTGGTCGTCAACCGCGCGCTCTTCGGCGTCGAGGGGTGCTGCGAGATCATCGCGACGGCGTACGAGACCAAGATGCACGAGCTCGGTCGCATGTAGCCTGCGGTTCCGCGTCGACGGGCGGCTCGGTCGTCCGGGCGCGGGCGCCTCGGGGCGCGCTCCGAGGGCGCCGGTCGGATATCGGATACGGGAGGGGCTTGCGGGCCCCTTTTCCATGCGCGGGGCTATCCGGCCAGATGGACGACGAGTATCGCGACCTGGGGCATGAGGCCCGCCGCGTAGATGGCGCGGATGATCTGCAGGACGGCGATCTTCGTGAGGTCCGCCCCCAGGTCGGCCGCGATCAGCGCCATGTCGCTGGCACCGCCCGGCGAGGAGGCGAACAGCGCGCTGCGCATATCGAGCCAGCCGGCACGGCTCGCGATGAGCGAGAACACCAGATTCAGCAGCATATAGAGGACGAACATGATGATCAGCGGCCCGACGATCCCGCCGAGGTGCGAGACGGTCTCGGGCGTCACCGTGGAGCCGACGAGGCTGCCGGCGAGCACCTGCGCCATGCGCTTGACGGTCATCGGCATGCGGCATGCGTCGGTGAAGATGTTGAGCGCGCCGATGACGACGAGGGAGAACAGCAGCGCGCCCGCCGGGACGCCGGAGAGGTAGCCCGCCGCCCCGCACGCGACGCTCAGGACGAGCGTGAACGCGGTCCGCTTGCGCGGCGTGTCGATGATGCGGTCGAGCCAGGTATCGTGCTCGGTCTGAGCCATATCGAGGGGGTTCATCTCGACCTCGGGGAGGTCCCGCGTCATGAAGGCGATCCACGAGGGGAAGATCGCGAGGACGCTCGCGAGGCGGACGGTCTGCATGATGGCCACGGTGCTCGCGTCCGCATCGAGGTCCATCGCGATGAGGGAGACGTCCGCGATGCCGCCGGCGACGCAGGAGAGCAGGCCGGTCATGAGGTCCCAGCCGAAGAACGCCTGGAAGATGAATCCCGCGACGAGCGTGTTTGCGGTGAGCATGGCGAGCAGCAGTAGAAGCGGCTTCATCATGTGGGGGATGTTACGGACGTCGCGCATGGTGACCGACATACCGATGAAGGCGCCGGAGATACCCTGCGAGATCATCTTGATGGACGCCGGCATGACCGCGAAGCCCGTGACGGCGCTCATGATGCCGACGGCGAGCATGCTGCCGATCATGGCGGGGACGGGAATGCCGATGCGGCGGCCGATCAGGAATCCGCCGACGGCGAACAGCAGGGTGACGACGATGTGCAGGAGTTCCACGGGCCTCGCGATCCTCGATAGATGACATGTCATGTATTAGTTGACATGTCAATTATCTACAGGGGGTGGGCGGAAGCGCGGAAATGGGTCTGAAAGAACACCTAAAGAACAATCCGAACCGCGGTGGGCGATCGAAGCCTGTCCGCTTTGGCAGGGTTGCGATATGGTGTGCATCTTTCCGGACAGAGCGGCATCAGAGCGTCTCAAGGTAACGAAGCCCCAGATAACGCGGAGCCGAACCCCGGCTCGTACCTAGGGGCTCAAAAAGATGGCTCTTCGGTGGTTTCTGTGGGAGAGATTCCGGCATAGGCCCAGCTCAGCGGGCGAAAACAACGATCTGGAACTGAAACGGCCCCGGGAGGGGCCGTTTCCGCGTCATCCGCCTATGATTGCTAAGCC
>DXAO01000002.1 GCA_019117005.1 Candidatus Collinsella stercoripullorum
GGTCGACGTGGCCGATGGTGCCGATGTTAACATGCGGCTTTGTACGCTCGAACTTTTCCTTGGCCATAAAGCCCTCCTCCTTAAGGTCGTCCCCGCCGGGACATGCCTCTTTGAACTAAGTGGCTCCCCCACGTACATAGGAAAGCCACCGTGTTACCTGGTAGCGGTGACTGGATTCGAACCAGTGACGCCACGGGTATGAACCGTGTGCTCTAACCAGCTGAGCTACACCGCCTTACTGGAGCCTGCAACCAGACTTGAACTGGTGACCTCTTCGTTACCAACGAAGTGCTCTACCGACTGAGCTATACAGGCGTGAACTGGTGGGAGCTATAGGATTCGAACCTATGTAGGCATAGCCAACGGGTTTACAGCCCGTCCCCATTAACCACTCGGGCAAACTCCCATATGTTCACACTCGTTTGCGCGTTGCCGCGTTCGCGAGCAAAAGGATATTACGACGCGGCGGGCGCCTGTGTCAACGGAAAACCCTATAATCCACGGCTCCGGGCGTATCTATTCCAGTAGGTCACCCCATTCACCTGCGAAAACGAGGGCACTTTAGCATGGTGAGGTTATGGAGGGCGTCGGTTTTCAGCTCCGCCGGCCCCCTTCCGGGCCGTCCATGACGGGGCCACCCCTTCCCGGCTCCGGCGCGCCCATCCCCCGCCGCCGGTTCTCCTTGCGCCGCCTGCCGCCGGTTCGCGCGCGGGAGCTCTCCCGCGCCCGCCATACAATGGTCGCGTGTCAGCTGCATCATATATACAAGGGGGGATCTCATGCCGCGCCGCCGTCGCCGCCGTCGATTCCACTTCCTCATCGGCGCCTGCATCGCGCTCGCCGCGATCGTCGGGGCGTGGGCGCTGGGACTCGGCCCCTTCGCCCCGGTGATCGGGGTGCCCGCAGCCTTCGCCGACCGGATCACCGTGGGGGAGGACGGCGGGTTCACCTACCTGTTCCCGGAGGAGGACATCGCCTACGACGCCGACGAACACGCGCTGTACGCCGACGACACCCTCATCGCCTACCTCGAACCCGGCGTCGGCGCGCGCGAGCGCCTCGCGCTGGCCGACCGCGTCGGGGGGACCGTCGTGGGCAACCTCGAAGGGGGCATCGACCTCGTGCAGATCCATGTCGGCGACGCCCCCTTCGCCGACCTGACCGCCATGGCGGAGGAGCTCTCCTCCTCCGAGGGCGTCATCATGGCGCTCGTCGAGGGGCCGCTGCTGCGCCAGGCGGATGCGGGCGCCGACCCCAACGGCTGGGGCGACGGCGGCAGCATCGAGGACGACCCCTCCGGCAACAACTGGTGGGCGGAGGCCATCGGCGCCTACCGCGCCTGGGAGCACGCCGACCGGTTCTCCCCGGTGGCGGTCGGCGTCATCGACGACGGGTTCGACCTCGACCACCCCGACCTCGACGGCGCGGCCACCCTGCTGTCCTCCCACTCGGGCAACGAGGCGTCCGACCACGGGACCGCCGTCGCCTCGATCATCGGCGCGCTCGACAACGGGGAGGGCCTGCGCGGCGTCGCCGCCGGCGACGACGGCGCCTCCCCCACCCTGGTCTGCGCGGACTACACCAGCGCCGGGTACGCGAGCAAGGGCGGCGACGCCGCGGTGCTGCGCGCGCTCGTCCAGGAAGACATGCCGGGGCAGGGCGGCATCGCCGTCAACTGCTCCTACGGCGTGCCGCCGACGTCGACGTTCGACGCGTGGGATCAGGACGGGCGCCGCGAGGCGCTGATCCGCCACGCGCGCGACACCTCCGAGGCCTACCTCGCGGCGATCGTCTGCCTCATGCTCGACGCGCGCCAGGCGGACCCGGACGGGGCGGCGCGCGATTTCCTGTTCGTGCAGTCCGCCGGCAACGGCCTCGTCGACGGGGCGCCGCTCGGCGCCTACGCGAACGGGTACTTCGCCGGCATCGACGAGACCCTGTTCGTGGAGTGCTTCCCCGAGAGAGAGGTCGCGGGGATCTCCTTCGGGGACGTCCATGCGCACACGCTCGTCGTGGGCGCCGCCCGCGAGCGCACCGAGGGGGAGGTCGCCCTGCAGGGGGACGAGTGGCGCCTGTGCGAGACCTCGTGCTTCGGCGAGCCGTGGGTCGACCTGTGCGCGCCCGGCCCCCACAAGGGGGTCTACGCGGCCTGCGTGGACGGGTACGGCCCCTTCGGCGACACCTCCGCGGCGGCGCCCATGGCGACGGGCTCCGCGGCCCTGCTGTGGTCGCTCGACCCCTCGCTCACGGCGGCGGAGGTGCGCTCGCTGCTCGTCCACAGCGGTGACGGCATCGCGCGGGGCGGCGAGGAGCAGGGCGGGGTCTACCCCATGCTCGATATCGGGGCGGCCGCCGACGAGGCGGTGGCGCAGGTCGACCGCGCCGGGGCGTTCGCCTGCGAGGTGGTCGTCGTCGACGAGGCGACGGGGCTGCCCGTCGAGGGCGCGCAGGCGACCTTCTCCCTCGCGGACGAGGGCACGGAGATGAGCGTGGAGACCGACGCCGACGGCTACGCCGGGGTCAGCGCCGACGACATGGTCTCGTTCGATGTGACCGTGCGCGCGGACGGGTACGACGAGCTGCGCGAGCACCTCGTCGCCGTCGCCTTGGACGAGGACGCGGACCCCCTCGAGCGGGCCGTGCGCCTGGAGCTCGCGCCCGATGACGGCGGGGCCTCGGCCGCGCTGCGCGCCTGCCTGGAGGGCCTGGTCGAGCAGTACGGGATCGTGGATACGGGCAGCGAGCGCTACGAGCAGCCGGGCATCTACGGAGGGGGCTGGACGCTCGTGGAGGCGACGCGCCTCACCGGCCTGCTGTCCGCCGACATCCGCGACTTCGACGGTGACGGGACGCTCGAGATGCTCACCGTGCGGCTCGACCCGGGCGCCGGCTGGACGGTCCGGAAGGACGGCGCGTGGAACGAGGTGCGGCTCGTCCTCAGCGTCTACGAGGCCTCAGGCGAGGGGGCCGAGCTCGCCGACGAGCTCGCGGCCGTCGTCCCCGGGCTGCCCGACGAGCACCCGATTCAGGGCGTCCACGTGGCGCTGCTCGACGGGGACGGCGCCCCGACGATCCTCGTCGACCACTGCGGCAACTTCAACGACACGTGGTTCGGCACGGTCGGACTCAGCTACGACGGGTCGGCGTTGCGGCTCGCCGGCGGCGTCAACTGCTTCGAGCACTACAACGCCATCGTCTGCATGGAGGCGGAGGGCGTCGAGGCCCTCGGGTCGCTCGTCCGGTCGACCCCGCTCGAAGCGGGCTCCTGGACCGGATGGGGGCAGGTGCTCGACGAACGGTGGGACGACGGCGCCTCGGTCTCGGCGGATACGCTGTCCCGCTACCAAGACGCCTACGACGGGGCGCTCGCGGGCATGGGGGTCAAGGACGATGCGATGCGGAGCACCTTCCTGGAGGAGGTCGGCTCGGCGTACGACGACGCCATGGGCACCGTGGCGCTGCGGTGCACCCTGCGCCCCTCCGAGCACCTCGCGGCGACCGGCGGCGGCGAGGTCGTCGACCTGTGCGGCGCGGCGTCCACGATGGACGCGGGCGAGGTCAACGCGCTCGAGCTGCTGGTCTACGACGAGGCGGGACTGCTCGACGCCTACCGGTGAGTCCCCCGCCGCCGGCTCGGCGGAGACGCGCTCCCGAGCCGGCGGCAGGGCGCGGCGCGGGCCTTGCCGCCTGCGCCCGGTTTCAGTATCCTGTAGTGGCTCCGCGCGACCTGCGCCGAGCACGCCAGCGTGGCTCAACGGTAGAGCAAGTGATTTGTAATCACTGGGTTGCGGGTTCGATTCCTGTCGCTGGCTCCATGGACGACACGGGCCCGGCTCCCTCGCGGAACCGGGCCCGTTCCTGTTGAGAGCCGGGAATCGAACCCGGCTGCGGCGCTCTACGCCGAGGGCCTGCCGGCCTCGCCGCGCAGCCGCTGCAGCTTGGCCAGGCTCTCGGGCGACAGGCGGCTGCCGAGGGTCATCTTCACCTGCGGGGCCTCCTCCGCCTCCGCCACGTCGGCATCGATCTGGCGGATCTCGTCCACCAGCATCCGCGCCGAGATGCGCGTCACGCCCTTGCCCATGACGGTCGCCTGGATGGTCCCGTCGCTCGTGACCACGGTGCACGCGCGCCCGGATTCGCGCGCATCGGTGCACAGCCTCTGGACCACCGTGTCGGCGGAGATCCCCGTGGGAGAGAACTCGATGCGCACGCCCGCCTGGGGCAGGTTGGGACGGTCGGCGCTGACGTTGCCGGCGCCGTCGAACACGATCACGGCCTCGTAGCGGTTCTGCGCGAAGGCCGCCACGTCGGCGATGAGCGCGGTGCGGGCGCGGTCGTAGACGTCGCTGGAATAGGGGTCGTCGGAGCGATCGAAGATCAGCCGCTCGTAGCGGGGCGTCGCATGGATGATGTTGTACCCGTCCACCACCAGGAGCTCCCGCTGGCCCCGCGCGTTCGAGCCCCGCGGCGGTGCGGCGGGCGTCGAGAAGGCGGAGGCGAAGGCGTTGCCCGCGCCGTAGGTGCTCGCATCCACGATGGTGCGCGCGGAGCCCTCGCCGAAGCGCTTGGCCTTCGACTTGGCCCGGTTCTTCTTGGTCATGGCGCGTTACACCCCCACCCGATCGGAGACGGGGGCGGCCAGGGCGTCGCGGTTGCGGCGCATCCACTCGAAGGCGAGCGCCGTCGCGGCCTGGGCGACGTTCAGGCTCTCGGTGAGGCCGCGCTGGGGCAGCTTGGTGAGGAAGTCGCACTTCTCGAGCACGAGGCGCGAGATGCCCTCGCCCTCGGAACCCATCACGAGCGCCACGCGCCCGGCGAGCGGCGCGTCCCAGCAGACCTGCTCGGCGTGCTCGGAGGCGCCGCAGACCCAGAAGCCCGCGTCCTTGAGGTCGTCGAGCGCGCGGGCGATGTTGGGCACCTGCGCGATGGGCAGGTGCATGACGGCCCCGGCGGAGGTCTTATAGGTGGCGACCGTCACCTCGGCGGCGCGCTTGGACGCGATGACCACGCCCGCGGCGCCGACGACCTCGGCGGAGCGCACGATGGCCCCGAAGTTGCCGGCGTCGGTCACATGGTCGAGCACCAGAACGAGCGCCGGGCCGTCGCCGGCACGGGCGATGACGTCCGCGAGGTCCGCATAGGGGAAGGAACCGGTCTCCAGCACGATCCCCTGGTGGGCACCGTGGGCGGACAGGGCGTCGAGCTGCGAGCGCGGGACGGTCTGCACGCGCGCGCCGGCGGCGCGCAGGTCGGCGATGATGGGCGCGAGCGCCGCGTCCCCGCCCGCACCCTCGGCCACGAGGGCGCGCTTCACGGGGAAGCCGCTGCGCAGGGCCTCCGCCGCGGCGCGACGGCCCTCTATGACGTTGCCGGCGAGTCGTCCCGGGAGCGCGTCCCGGCCGCGGGGACGGCCCTCCGCCGCCTCCCGGGAGGCCGCCCTCGGCCCCCGTTCCGCCGCGCGGTCCGCGGGCCGGGGACGCGTGGGGCGCGGGCCGCCGGCAGCGGCGCCCTTCCGCCGCGCGGAGCGGTCCCCGGACCCCTGCGGCCGCTGGTCGCGCCCGGAGCGCTGCGCTCCCGACGGTGAGGCGGAGCCGCCGCGCGCCCCGCGTTTCTTCCTGTCTGCCATGTGGCCCCTTCCGGTCGTCGATCACCCCAGTATATCCCGACGACCCGCGAAGCCGCCCGATGGCGCGCCGTCGTACAGACCGTCTCCGGCCCTCCCGCGCCGTCGTGCAGGCCGCTTCCGACCCTTCCGCGGGGCGCACAGCCCATTTCCGACCTCCTCGCGTCGTCGTACAGGCCGCCTCCGACCGCCCCGCGCCGTCGCACAGCGCCACTGCGGCCCTCCCGCGCCCCTGTTCAGCGCGCCTCCGGTCTTTCGCGCCGACGTGCGGCACTCTTCCGACCTTCCAACGCCGCCGTGAGGTGCCCCTCCGATATGGAAAGCATGTCGTATCTGACACTCAGGTACCTGAACGGGAGGGGGCCGTGTCAGATACGACATGTTTTGTAAAGGCGCCGCCCCGGCATGCCCAAGCGCCGGCATCCGGCAAGCGGCCACCGGCCGCCCCTAGGCGCCGCAGGCGCCCGAGGTCCGCGCGAAGGAGGAGGGCATAGACCCGGAGGTCATGCCCGACGAATGAGCGCGGCGAACCCTAGGGTTCCGGGGTGCGCCAGGTTGCCGCGAACGAGGAGGGAGCGCGCCTCGCGTGCGGCGACCGACGAGTGAGCGGCAAGATGGCGTGCCCCGGGACCCTAGGCGCGCTTGAGGCGGCTACCGGCGGCGGTATCCTCGATCACAAGCCCCATATCGCGCAGCTGGTCGCGGATGGCGTCGGCAAGCTCCCAATTCTTGGCGGCGCGGGCCTCGGCGCGGGCGGCGAGGATGCGCTCGGCGGCCTCGTCCACGTCGTCGCCGGTGTAGGCCACCAGGCCCGCGGCGACCCCGAGCAGGCCGACCGGCAGCTCCTCCTTGGGCTCGCGCAGCCCGACGCCCAGGACGGAGAACGCCCCCGCGACCCCCGCGGCGCACGCCGTGCACGCCTCCGCGTCCGCCGCTCCCCCGACCTCGTCCAGGTAGGTGTTGGCCTCGGTCACGAGCTGGAAGTACGCCGCCACGGCGCCGGCCGTGTTAAAGTCGTCGTCCATGGACGCCTCGAACTCGGCCGCCGCGCGCTCGGCCGCAGCGATGAGCGCGGCCCCGCGGTCGGCATCCGCCTCGCCCGACGCGTGGTTCGCCGCCCACATGAGGTTCTCCACGCAGGTCGCGATGCGCTCGAGCGAGTTCTCCGCACCCTCGAGGCGCTCCCAGGAGAAATCGAGCGGGCTGCGGTAGTGCGTCTGGAGCATGAGCAGGCGCAGGGCGGCGGCGGAGTGCTTCTCCAGCACCTCCTCCAGGGTGAAGAAGTTGCCGAGCGACTTGCTCATCTTCTCGCCGTCCACGAGCAGCATGCCCGTGTGCATCCAGGTGTTGGCGAAGCCCTCGTGCCAGGCGCAGGTGGCCTGGGCGCACTCGTTCTCGTGATGCGGGAAGGCGAGGTCGGAGCCGCCGCCGTGGATGTCGATGGGCGTGCCCAGATAGCGGTGGACCATCGCGGCGCACTCGGTGTGCCAGCCCGGTCGGCCCGGACCCCAGGGAGAGTTCCACTGGGGCTCGCCGGGCTTGGCCGCCTTCCACAGGGCGAAGTCGAGCGGGTCGTTCTTGTCCTCGTTCTCCTCGATGCGCGCACCGACCATGAGGTCGTCGATCTTGCGCCCGGAGACCTCGCCGTAAGAGGGGTCGCTGCGGACGGAGAAGTACACGTCGCCGTTGTCCGCCGCGTAGGCGTGCCCCTGCTCGATCAGCGCCTTGATCATGCCGATCATGGGGCCGATCTCCTTGGTGGCGCGCGGCCGCACGTCGGGGTCCATCACGTTGGCCCTGTGCATGACCTCGATGAAGCGCTCGGAGAACTCGGTCGCCACGTCCTCGGCGGTGCGTCCCTGCTCGTTGGCGCGGTTGATGATCTTGTCATCCACGTCGGTGAGGTTCTGGGCGAAGGTGACCTCGTACCCGCTCGCGATCAGCCACCGGCGGATCACGTCGAAGGAGATGAACGTGCGCGCGTTGCCGATGTGGATGTTGTCGTAGACGGTCGGGCCGCACACGTACATGCGGACGCGGCCCTCCTCGATGGGACGGAAGTCCTCTTTGGCATGGGTCTTGCTGTTGTAGATCTTCATGGTAGATGCCCTTCTGGGAAGGTCCGCCGGATTCGCCCGGCGCTCGGACGGTCCTGTGCGGGACTGCAGGGCCGCCGGCTGCTCCCGCGCGTGCGGAACCCGCGACGGGCGGATCCGGCAGGCCTCCTCGTGTGTCGACTCTGGTAGATGGTAGCGTACGCGCGCAGATGGCATCGGCGCGCGCATCATGCGGTCAAGGGTCCTCGGTGGGAAGGGAGATCGACGGGCCCGACGGAGCCGGACTCTCCGAACCCTTTCAGATACATCGTTCGAGCAGGCAGACGGCCCAGGCGCCGATGCCCTCGCCGGCCCCCTCCCAACCGAGGCGCTCGGTCGTGGTGGCCTTGACCCCCACCTGCCCGACCTCGACGCCCAGCGCGCGGGCGAGGTTCTCGCGCATCGCCTGGCGGTGGGGCCCCATCTTGGGCTCCTGGGCGGCGATGGTGCAGTCGGCGTCCACGAGCTCGAAGCCCAGCGAGCGCGCATGCTCCATGACGCGCGAGAGCAGCACGAGCGAGTCGGCCCCCGCATAGGCGGGGTCGGTGTCGGGGAACAGCTGGCCGATGTCGCCGCCGCGGCAGGCGCCCAGGATGGCGTCGGCCAGCGCGTGGGCGAGCACGTCGGCATCGGAATGACCGAGCAGGCCGCGCCCGTAGGGGATGTCGACGCCGCCGATGATGCAGCGGCGGCCCTCCACGAGCCGGTGCACATCGTATCCGTGTCCGATGCGAAGCGAGCTGTTCGGCACAGCCGACCCCTTTCCTCCAAAGCGTGCGACCCTGCCATCATAGCAGCATGCGACGAGGGACGGGGGCGCGGGGGCCGGGGCGAAGACGAGGGCGCCCGCGGGCCACCGGGCTCTACACGAGCGGGGCGCGCCCCAGGATGCCGGAGTCCTGGGCGCTGTCGGCATCGCTCATGCGGCCGAGCAGGATGGCGGTCACGGGACGCAGGTCCTCGGGAAGCGTGACCTTGAGGTTGTCGCGCGGGCTGTCGACGCACAGCACGTGCCCGCCCACGCGCTCGACGAGCGAGGAGTCGTCCGTCCCCACGAAACCGTCGGCGTCCGCCGCGTCGTGCGCGCGCCGCAGGGCCTCGACCTTGAAGATCTGGGGCGTCTGCGCCGCCCAGTACATGCTGCGCGGCGGCGTGCTCTGGATGGCGTTGCCGCGCACGATCTTCAGGGTGTCGATGGCGGGCTGGCCGCACACCGCGCCGTCGGCGGCGGGGGTGCAGCGCAGGGCGCAGATGGCGCGGTCGATGGCCTCCGTGGTGATGAGGGGGCGCGCCGCGTCGTGCACGGCGACGTAGGCGTAGCCGGCGGGCACCGCATCGAGACCCGCGCGCGTGGAGTCCTGCCGGGTCTCCCCCGCCTCGGCGATCGTCAGGGGCGTCGCGAACCCGAAGGGGTCGATGGCCAGCCGGCGCATCTCCCCGGCGCGCTCGGGCGGGCAGACCACCACGATCCGCCCCACGTTGGCGGAGCGGTCGAACGCCATGATCGACCAGGTCATGAGGGGACGGCCCGCCACGTTCACGAGCTGCTTGCCGCCGGGGTTCCCGAAGCGCTGCCCGCACCCGCCGGCGACGATGACCGCGCAGACGTCAGCCGGCATGGATCACGCCCCCGCCTGCTTGCCCTGCATGCGGGCGAGCGAGTCGGCGAGGATGGCGGGGTTGTTGACGCCGAAATCCCCCAGGCGCTCCGGGTCCTTGCGGATATCGCCCATGAGCTCCTGCAGCGAGCCGTACTCGTCGACGATCTTCTCCGCCACGCCGTCGCGGACCACCGAGACGCGGGAGAGCGTGCGCAGGCCGAGCGGCGTCATGACGGAGTCCTCGTCCAGGTTGTCGAAACCCAGGGCGGCGGCGACGCGCTGGGGGTTGGCGAGCTCCTCGGGCGTCATGTCGTTGAAGCGCTGGCGGATGCGGCGCGCGTTCTCCTCGGAGGAATCGCTCGCGTAGTCGCGGATCATGAGGTCGTACTCGGTGTCCATGCTCTGGCCGGCGAGCTGCTCCATCTGCATCTGGACGAGCTTGCCCTGGTTGCCGAGCTTGACGATGCAGTCCTTGAGCTCGTTTTTGGCCTGCTGCATAATCTCGAAGCTCGAGAAGATGTCCGTGATGTCGGCGAGCGTGACGTAGTCGTCCAGCTCCAGGGCGGTCAGGCGCACCAGGGAGCGGTCCAGCGCGGCGCGCGTGGTCTGGAGCGTGGCGATCAGCTGGTTGACCGAGCTCATGATGATGGCGACGGGCTGGATCTCGTAGGCCTTGCCGTGGACGTAGACGTTGACCACCGCGCGACGCGACGAGACGGAGATCATGATCGCGTCGGTCAGCACGCTCATGCGCGCGGCGGTGCGGTGGCGCATGCCGGTCTCGCTCGTGGCGAGCGAGGAGTCCGGGTTCAAATGGAAGTTGGCGCGCAGGATGTGCGAGAGGTCGCCGTCGATCACGACGGCGCCGTCCATCTTGCACAGTTCGAAGAGACGGTTGGACGTGAAGGAGATGTTGAGCGGGAAGCCGTCGTTGCCCGCGGCGAGGACGTTCTCGGTGTCGCCGACGCATATCAGGGCGCCGAGGTGCCCGGCGATGATCATGTCGAGTGCGGTTCGGATAGGCTGTCCGGGTGCCGTGAGCCGGATAGCCTGGTCCATTCGCTTTTTGATCTCATCCTTATCCAATGTGCCGCTCCGTGTCTGCTCGAGGTCCAGTCACAGTCATGGCTGTATTTTCTCACGGATTGCGACGTCAGGCGGACGGGTTTTTGAAACTCAACATACGGCTGTACGAACCGGGGACGGGGGCGCTGCGGGCAGAGGCTCCCCCGGCGGCTCGAAGCCCGCTGTGCTGAAAGGCGGCGACGGATGACGGCGGCGGACAGGGCGGTCCCCCGTGCCCCGATGGCCCGTCGCGGGCGCCCCGGGCCGCGCCGCCTCGACCAGGGGGGGGGACGCGTCGTGCCTGCATCGGGAATCGGTTTCCATGGAGAAAGCCCCCATCTCTCGGACTTCTCTTTCCTTGTCCGGGAGATGGGGGGCGGTTCACGGCCGGGAGCGCGGCGATCCGGCTATGGGGAGGCCGTCGGCCCGTTACCGGGTCGCGGCCCCCATCTGGGCGCCTCCGGGCGCGGCCCCGAGCGAGGGAGCCGCCGCGCCGGAACGCGGGGCGGACTCGAAGCTCGCCCCGAGGGCGCCGGTCGGGCGCGGGGCGGGGATCTCCCCCGTGCCGTGGCTGAACACGAAGTGCCCGTCCACCACGTCCGTCAGGACCGTATCGCCCTCGTGCCACTCGCCGGCGAGCAGCTCCTCGCTCAAGGGGTCCTCGATGAGGCGCTGGATGGCGCGGCGCAGCGGGCGGGCGCCGTTGGTGAGGTCGGTGCCCTCCGCCACGATCTTGGCGATCGCGGCATCCGTGAGCTCGATGTTCATCCCGTTGGCGATCAGGCGCTGACGCAGGTCGTCCACGAGCAGGTGCGCGATGCTCGTCAGGGCGTCGCCCGAGAGCTTCTGGAAGACCACGATGTCGTCGACGCGGTTCAGGAACTCGGGGCGGAACAGGCGCTTGAGCTCGCCCATGGCCCGGGTGCGGATCTCGTCCGCAGTGAGGCCCGCCTCGCCGGTGGTGCCGAAGCCCACGCTCGCGTCCTGCGCGATCTCGCGCGCGCCCACGTTGGAGGTCATGATGATCACCGTGTTGCGGAAGTCCACGGTCTTGCCCTGGCCGTCGGTGAGGCGGCCCTCGTCAAGCACCTGCAGCAGGATGTTGAAGATGTCGGGATGGGCCTTCTCGATCTCATCGAACAGCACGACGGAGTAGGGATGGCGCCGCACCGCCTTGGTGAGCTGGCCGCCCTCGTCGTGGCCCACGTAGCCCGGGGGGCTGCCGATGAGCTTCGAGACCTCGTACTGGCTCGCGAACTCGCTCATATCGAAGCTGATGAGCGCGTCCTTGCTGCCGAACAGGTACTCCGCGAGCGTCTTGGCGAGCTCGGTCTTGCCCGTGCCCGTGGGGCCGAGGAAGATGAACGAGCCGCCGGGGCGGCGCGGGTCCTTGAGTGGGGAGCGGCTGCGGCGGATGGCCTTGGCCACGGCGCGCACGGCCTCGTCCTGGCCGATGATGCGCGTCTTCAAGGCGTCCTCGCAGGCGAGCAGGCGGCGCGACTCGCTCTCGGTGAGAGAGGAGACGGGCACGCCGGAGGTGGCGGAGACGATGTCGGCGATCTGCGCGACGTCGATGGTGATCGGGCTCGCGTCGAGCTCCGCGTTCCAGGCGGTGCGGGCCTCGGACAGGGCGATCTCGGCCTCGTGCTGCTGGCTCTTGAGCTCCGCGGCGCGGTTCATGTCGTCGGCGCCGGTCGCCTCCTCCACCGCCGCTTTGAGCTCGGCCACGCGCGCCTCGGCGGAGCGCACCGGCTCGGGGGCGCGGTTCGCGGCGATGCGGGCGCGGGCGCCGGCCTCGTCGATGAGGTCGATGGCCTTGTCGGGCAGGAAGCGGTCCTGGATGTAGCGGGCCGACAGCGACGCCGCCGCCTCGACCGCCGCCCGGGTGTAGCGCACGTGGTGGTGCTCCTCGTAGCGCGGGAGCAGGGCGTCGAGGATCTTGACCGTGTCCTCGACGCTCGGCTCCTCCACGTCGATGGTCTGGAAGCGCCGCTCGAAGGCGGGGTCCTTGGTGAGGTACTTGCGGAACTCCTCGGCGGTGGTGGCGCCGATGATCTGGAAGGCGCCGCGGGCCAGCACCGGCTTCAGCATGGAGCTCGCGTCGATGGAGCCCTCGGCCGAGCCCGCGCCGATGAGCGTGTGCATCTCATCGATGAACAGGATGACGTCGTCGGCCTCGGTGGCCTCGGCGATGACGTTCTTCAGGCGCTCCTCGAACTCGCCGCGGTACTTGGCGCCCGCCACGAGGCCGGGCAGGTCGAGCGTCCAGACGTTCATGTCGACGAGGTTCTCCGGCACGTCGCCGGCGGCGATGCGCTGGGCGAGCCCCTCGACGATCGCCGTCTTGCCCACACCCGGGTCGCCGAGGATGAGCGGGTTGTTCTTGGTGCGGCGGGAGAGGATCTCCATCATGCGGGAGACCTCCTTCTCGCGCCCGATGACCGGGTCGAGCTTGCCGTCGCGCGCCTCGGCGGTGAGGTTGGTGCCGAACTGCGCGAGCGTGCTCGCGTCCGCATCGTCGCCGCGCGCGGACTCGCCGGAGAAGAACGGCAGCCCCGCGCCGGGGCGCCCGGAGGCGGAGCCGGCCATGGGCCGCTTGCGGCTCTGGTCCTTGGCGGTGAGCTTGTCGACCGCGCCCCGGACGGAGGCGGCGGAGACGCCCAGGCGCATGAGGATGTCCATCGCCATGCCGTCGCCCTCGTCGACGATGCCCACGAGCAGGTGCTCGGTGGAGACGTAGGTCTGGTTGTTCTCGCGCGCCAGGCGGAAGGCGCGCTCCATGACCGAGATCACGCGCGGCGTGAAGGCGAGCTTGGCCGCCTCGGCGGGCTCGTCGCCGGGCTGCGTGGTGAGGATCTCGTCGAGCTGGGCGCCGATGTCCTCATAGGAGATCTCGAGAGTCCGCAGCGCCTCGGCGGCGATCCCCTCGCTCTCCTTGGCGAGCGCGAGCAGCAGGTGCTCGGTACCCACCTTGTTGGTCTTGCGCGCGAGCGCCTCCTCCTTCGCCATGGACATGACGCGGCGCGCGCGGTCGGTGAATCGATCTAGCATGCGAATACCTCTAACGTGCAATCCGTCGTGGTTCGTTTTCAGAAAGATGCTGTACCCAGAGTTGCATTATCTTAACCGATGATTCCGGCGCCTGCGCCCCGGTCACACTTTCGCTACCACGGCGATCCGTCCTTTCAGCTGAAAGGATAAACCCTGGAGCGCGCTCCAGGGGAAGGGAGGGGCCGGGAGCCGTCTTGCCGAGGATACAGTGCGCGGCGCACCGGACCCGCGGCGGGCCGGTCCCCTCCGCCGCCCGCCGCGTCGCGCATCAGTCCATCGGGCAGACGAGCTCCGCCGCCCGCCCCGCGAGCGCCTCGACCTCATCGCGCGAGGGAATGGACTGCTGGGCGCCCACGCGCGTGGTGGCGAGAGCCGATGCCGCGGACGCCCATGCAAGGGCGAGCTGGATGTCCATGCCGCCCGCCAGCCCCGCCACGAGCGCACCGATGTAGGTGTCCCCCGCGCACGTGGTGTCCACCGCGTCGCAACGGGGAGGGGTCGCGCGGAGGAGCCTGTCGCCGGAGAGCACGGCGGAGCCGCGGTCGCCGAGGGTCAGCGCGACCGTGGGGACCCCGCGCTCCGCCAGACGCTCCAGGGCGCTGCGGATGGTCCCGTCATCATGCGGGAAGACCCCTGTGATGGCCTCGCACTCGGTCTCGTTGGCGCATACCAGGTCGACATCCGCCCACACCGACTCGGGCAGCGGGCAGGCCGGAGCGGGATTGAGCACCGTGTGCATCCCGCGGGCCCGGGCGTCCGAAAGCGCGGCGAGGGTCGCCTCAAGGGAGCACTCGAGCTGGGTGAGGAACACGTCGCCGGCTTTGGCGAGGGCGTCGAGCGACGCGGAGACGTCGTCTGCCGCGAGCATCCGGTTCGCCCCCGCGTCCAAGATGATGCGGTTGTCGCCCTCGACCCGCGCGATCGACGCCACACCGGTGGGGACGCCGGCGAGCCGCCGAACATGGCGGCTCGAGACCCCGGCATCGGAGAGGGCGGCGACCATCCTGTCGCCGAACACATCCTCGCCCACCGCGCCGACCATGTGCACCCGCGCCCCCATACGGGCGGCGGCCACCGCCTGGTTGGCACCCTTGCCGCCGGGGTTCATCAAGAAGCCGCGCCCGGAGAGGGTCTCCCCCGCTTGGGGCATGCGGTCGGCCTCGATGGAGAGGTCCATGTTCAGGCTACCGAAGACGATGACGTCGGCCATGCGCGCCCCTTCCCTCCCAAGGATACGAAACAACTCCTTTGTACCACGCTTTCGGCACGAACAGGAAACGGACCGGGCGCCGGCGCCGGAGCGCCGCTGCCCCCGGAAAGGTGCACCATGCCCCGGGAAGGCCGGATCCGTCCGCTTCGGGGCGAAACCGGGCTTCCCAGGACATGCCGTGTCGTTCCCGGGGCAGGTCATGGCTCTCCCGGGGCAGGTCGCAGGCTTCCCGGGGTGGGGTGCGGGCTTCCCGGGGCATGCTGTGTCGTTCCCGGGGCAGGACGCGGCGTTCCCGGGGCAGGATACAGATGAGGGGATGAAACGAACCCGTCCCCAACCAACCCCCGACCAACCCCCGAGGTGTTTGTACTGTACCTAAGCATTTTTTCGTCAGCCTGCCGATTCCCCTTCACATCCGCCCGGTATTGGGTATCGTTGCAGTGGCACATCAACCCCCTAGAAAGACTGCAGGTCCCGTCCGTATGACCGACATCCAGCGCGAAACCCCTCTCGATCCCGATTCCCCCTCCCCCGCCGACGACAGCCTCCTGCTCGGCCTCGACGTGGGGTCGACCACCGTCAAGGCGGTCGCCGTCGACCCTGCGACCGGGAGCGTCCTCTACACCAGCTACGAGCGGCATCACGCCCATCAGGCCGCCTGCGCGGCGCAGGCACTGCGCGCCGCCGCGCGGGCCCTCCCCGGCCGCGTCTTCCGCATCGCCGTCACCGGGTCGGGTGCCGCCCCCATCGCCGAGGCGTGCGGCGCGCCCTTCGTCCAGGAGGTCGTCGCGGGCGCACGCGCGGTCCAGGCCCTCTACCCGCAGGCGCGCACGGTCATCGAGCTCGGCGGCCAGGACGCCAAGATGATCTTCTTCGCGCACGACCCCTACCGCGGGGCGTCGCGCGTGGACGACATGCGCATGAACGGCACCTGCGCGGGCGGCACCGGGGCCTTCATCGACGAGATCGCCTCGGTGCTCGGCGTGCAAACCGAACAGTTCGAGGACCTCGCATCCCGGGGCACGACCGTCTACGAGATCTCCGGCCGCTGCGGCGTGTTCGCGAAGACCGATATCCAGCCGCTGCTCAACCAGGGGGTCGCCAAGGAGGACATCGCGCTGTCCACCTTCCACGCCCTCGTCAAGCAGACGGTCGGCGGGCTCGCGCAGGGCCTGGACATCAACGCGCCCGTCGTCTTCCAGGGCGGCCCGCTCACCTTCAACCGCACCCTCGTGCGCGTCTTCTCCGAGCGCCTCGGCCTCGACCCGGACGAGGTCATCATCCCCGAGCACCCCGAGACCATCGTCGCCCGCGGCGCGGCCCTGTGGCTGCCCGGCTCCCAAGATGAGGCGGCCCGCGCCCCGCGCGACTTGGAGGACGTAGCTCGGGCGCTCGACGGCATGGCCGAGCGCCCCCAGCGCCGCCGCTCCGCGGCCCCGGCGTTCTTCTCCTCGACCGAGGAGCGGCTCTCCTTCGAACGCCGCCACGAGCTGCGCCGGATCTCCCCGCCCGAGCTGCACCCCGGCGACCGGCTCACCGTCCACCTGGGCATCGACGCCGGCTCCACGACCACCAAGCTCGTCCTGCTCGACGGCGAGGGGACGCCCATCGACTCCTTCTACTCCTCCAACCAGGGCGAGCCCGTCGACGTGGCACGCGACGCCCTGGTGGCGCTCCACGACGCCTACGAGAAGCGCGGCGTCGAGCTCGAGGTCGCCTCGATCGGCACCACCGGCTACGGGGAGCAGCTGTTCGCGCGGGCCTTCGGCGCCGACTACCACACCGTCGAGACCGTCGCGCACGCCCGGGCGGCGCTCGCCTACGAGCCGGACGCCTCGTTCATCCTCGACATCGGCGGCCAGGACATGAAGGCGATGTGGGTCGACCGCGGCGTCATCACCGACGTGATCGTCAACGAGGCCTGCTCGAGCGGCTGCGGGTCGTTCCTCGAGAACTTCGCCCGCTCGCTCGGCATCCTCGTGGAGGACATCGCCGCGACGGCGTTCTCGTCCGCCGAGCCCGCCGCGCTCGGCAGCCGCTGCACCGTCTTCATGACCTCGAGCGTCATCTCCGAGCAGCGCGACGGCAAGACGCCTGCCGACATCATGGCCGGCCTGTGCCGCTCCATCATCGAGAACGTGTTCACCAAGGTCGTGCGCGTGCCCAACATGGACGCCCTCGGGGAGCACATCGTGGTGCAGGGCGGCACCTTCGCCAACGACGCGGTGCTGCGCGCGTTCGAGCAGTACGTGGGGCGCGACGTCACCCGCAGCCCCTATCCCGGCCTCATGGGCGCCATCGGCGCGGCCCTGCTCGCCAAGGAGCACGTCGAGCGCGCCGCGCAGGCGGCGGGACCCGCGGGCGCGGACGGCGCGCGGGACGGGTCGGACGCGCGCGGCGGCACCTCGTTCATCGGCTTCCCCGCGGTCCGCGCCCTCTCCTTCACCCGCGAGGGGAACGTGACCTGCCCGTTCTGCGGCAACCACTGCGCGCGCACCATCATCAGCTTCTCCACGGGCGACCGCTACGTGACCGGCAACCGCTGCTCGCGCGGCGAGGTGCTGGGGGATCCGGGCGAACCCGAGGTCCGCGCCCGGGCCAAGCGCGCGGCGGCGGCCGTCGCGAGCGTCCCCAACCTGTTCGAGGAGCGCACGCGCCTGCTGTTCCGCACGCCCGAGTACGACCGCGTCCTGCCCGACAACGGCATCAGGATCGGCATCCCGCGCGCCCTGGCCGTCTGGGACTCCGCGCCCTTCTGGAACGCGCTGCTCGGATCGCTCGGCTTCACCGTGGTCCTGTCGTCCATGAGCTCGCACGCGATGTACGAGCGCGGGCTGCCGGCCGTATGCTCCGACACCATCTGCTTCCCGGCCAAACTCGTCCACGGGCACATCCGCGACCTCGCCGACAAGAAGGTCGACCGCATCTTCATGCCGATCATCACCACCGTCGCGCCCGAGGGCACGGCCGAGACCGCCGAGTCCATGTGCGCGGTGGTGAAGGGCTACCCCATGGTGATCCGCTCGTCGGACAACCCGACGCAGCGCTTCGGCATCCCCCTCGACTCGCCGCTGTTCCACTGGTACACCGCCGAGGACCGCGAGCGCCAGCTCGCGCAGTACCTGGCCGCCACCTTCGATATCCCCGCCGACGCGACCCGCGCCGCCCTCGCGGAAGCCGACCGCGCGCAGCAGGCCTTTACCGACGCGCTCGAGCGCCGCGGCACCGAGGTGCTCGAACAGGTCCAGGCGCGCGGCGGCACGGCCGTCGTGCTCGCGGCGCGTCCCTACCAGACCGACCCGCTCGTCAACCACAACCTGCCCGGCATGTTCGTGGAGCAAGGCGTCCCGGTGCTCACCGCCGACGCCGTCCCCGGCATGCGCGAGGTCGACCTCACGCGCAGCCGCCTGGACATCGCCAACAACTACCACGCGCGGATCCTGTCGTGCGCGCTCATCGCCGCGCGCACCGAGGGGCTCGAGTTCGCGCAGATCGCGAGCTTCGGCTGCGGGCATGACGCCTACCTGGCCGACGAGGCCGCCCGCCTCATGCACGAGGTCTCGGCCAAACGGCCCCTGTTGCTGAAAGTCGACGAGAGCGCCGCCGAGGGCGCGCTGCGCATCCGCGTGCGCTCCTTCCTGGAGACCACGCGCATCCGCCGCGAGCGCGGCGAGGGCGATGCCGATGAGGTCCGTGAGCTCGGCGATCCCTACCCCGTCAAGTTCACCCGCGACGAGCGCGACACCTACACGGTGCTCGTGCCCAACACCTCGCATGCTTTCTCGCGCCTCATGGCGGCAGCCTTCACCAAGCAGGGCATCAACGCCGTCTCGCTGCCGGTCGGCCGCGAGAACGCCATCCGTCTGGGCAAGCGCTACGTCCACAACGACATCTGCTTTCCCGCACAGATCGTGATCGGCGAGGTCCTCGACGCGCTCATGAGCGGTCGGTACGACCTCGACCGCACCGCCGTCATGATGGCCAAGTACGTGGGCGACTGCCGTCTCACGCACTACTCCGCCCTGCTGCGCAAGGCGCTCGACGACGCCGGCTTCGCGCACGTGCCCATCATCACCAACGATCTTGCCGACGACCACGATCTGCATCCCGGCTTTAAGATGAGCCTGCTCACCGCCATGCGCATCGCCTACGGCCTGCCCATGATCGACGCGCTCGAGGAGCTGCTGCGCAAGACCCGCCCCTACGAGATCGAGCCCGGCGCGTCCGACCGCGCCTTCGAGATCGCCCTCGACCACGTGATCGAGGGCATCAAGACCCGCGGCGTGCGCGGCGGCGTCGCCGGGTTCCGCCGTGCCGTCGAGGTGATGGCGGACGTGGAGGTCGACCGCTCGAACCCGCGCCCGCGCGTGCTCATCGTCGGCGAGTACCTGCTGAACTTCCATCCCGGGGCGAACCGCGACATCGAGCTGTACCTCGAGCGCAACGGCTTCGAGGTGATCGAGGCGCGCATGACCGACGTCATCCGCAAGACCTACTTCTACAAGCACGCCCAGGTGCGCGAGTACGGCATCCACAAGCCCTTCGCCCAGCGCGCCGAGTGGGCCGTGTCCGACGACGTCTTCGAGTTCGCGCAGAGTGCGACCGACCGGATCGCCCGCCGCCATCCGCTCTACGAGCCGCCCGAGCGCATGGGCGAACTCGTGCGAGCGAGCGACGACATCGTGCACCACACGTTCGACGCCGGCGAGGGCGTGTTGATCCCCGCCGAGATCCTGCACCATGCGGCGCACGGCTGCCGCGCCTTCATCATCCTGCAGCCCTTCGGGTGCCTGCCCAACCACATCGTGGGCCGCGGCATCGTGAAGAGCCTGAAGGAGCGCTACCCGGACGTCTCGATCCTGCCGCTCGACTACGACCCGGACACGAGCCAGGCCAACATCGAGAACCGCCTCCAGATGCTCATCATGGAGGCGCGCGAGCAGGGGTAGCCTCCCGGGCGGCCCTGACAGTGGACGGCCCGGCGGCTTCACGCTCGACGTCCTTGCGCGTTGGGCGCGAGCAGGGGCAGACTCCCGGGCGGCCCTGACGGAGGACGGCCCGGCGGCTTCACGCTCGACGTCCTCGCGCTGCGCGCTGCGGGATGTCTCGCTTAGAAGCGGCCGGACCGCCCTCCGTCAGGGCCTTGCGGTGCCCCGGCTCGCGGGGGGCCGGGGAAATGATGGCGCGCCGGCGCTCACGGCTCGCGGAGCAGCTCCACGCCCAGCACGTCGATGAAGCGGTCGACCAGCGCCGGGCGGCGGCCCCGGCGGGTGCGGACGCCCAGGGAGATGGTGCCCAGCCCCTTGACCGGGACGAAGTTCAGATCGGCGCGGTGCATCGCCGGGATGTCGGCCATCAGCGTGAACGCCACGCCCGCATGCGCGAGCGCGAGGGCGATCTCCATGCACTGGCACATCATCATGCGCTCCGGGTCGACCCGCAGGCCCGCGTCGCGCTGGGCCCGCACGATCGCCGCGGGCGACATGCGCGGGTTCACCACGGCGATCCGACCCGCCTCGGCCAGCTCGTCCAGCCCCACCGTCTCCCGCTCGCACGCCGCCAGCGGATGCTGGCCGCTGTAGACGCACGCCACGGGGACGTCGATCACGCGGCGGAACACGGTCGCCCCCGCGGGGTCGCCGTCAGGGTCGCGGTAGGCGAGCATCACGTCGATCATCCCGGTCTCCAGCATGTCGCACAGCGCGGAGTACGGCCCCATGCGCAGCACCGGGTCGAACGCGGCGTCCTCCCGGTGGATCCTGCCCATGACCGGGGCGAGCAGCTGGGCCTCCATCCCGTCGGTCACGCCGATGCGCAGCGTGTCGGCGCTGCGCGCGCCGCCGCGCGCGACGCGGCGCTTGGCCTGATCCGCCAGCGCGAGCATCTCGTTGGCCGTCGCCAAAAACTCGATGCCCTCGTCCGTGAGGCGGACCGAGCGCGTGCTGCGCACGAGCAGCGAGCACCCCAGCTCCGTCTCGAGAGCCTGGATCTGGTGGCTCACGGTCGGCTGCGACACGTGCAGCGCCTCCGCGGCCCTGGAGAACGAGAGCTGCGAGGCGACCTCGACGAAGCACGAAAGCTGCATGGTGTTCACAGGGCGCTCCTTTCATGATGGTGTCTCTATCTAACGTTATAACATATAGCTATCAATAATCGAAAAGACGAACCTCCTCCCCCACATTTGAACGGCAATACTAACCTCCGATTTGAACCAACGGAAGTTTCGGAGGTGCTCATGGGAGAGCCGCCCGCCCCGCTGGGGCGGTATCGCAGGGAGGCCGCGCTCGCGGTCACGAGGACCGTGGGGGAGGTGGTGATGGAGGTCTTCCTCCCCTTCATCATGGCCTACATCATCGACCGCGGCGCGCCTGGCCGGCGCCGACGGGTTCATCCGCCGCCTTCCGGACGGGTACCGGACGGTCGTATCGGGCGACGGGGCGGGGCTCTCCCAGGGCCAGTGCCAGCTGCTCGCCATCGCGCGGGCGGCCGTCGCCGACCCGCCGGCCCTCATCCTGGACGAGGCGACCTCGTCGATCGACACGCGCACCGAGGAGGTCGTGCAGCGCGGCATGGACGCGCTCATGGCCGGGCGCACGACCTTCGTCATCGCGCACCGGCTGTCCACGGTGCGCGACGCCGACTGCATCTGCGTCATGGAGGACGGCCGCATCGTGGAGCGCGGCGACCACGAGGAGCTCATGGGGCTGCGCGGGCGGTACTGGCAGCTCTGCACCGGCGGCTCGGCGGACGGCCGGCCGGCGGCATGACGGGCGGCGGCAGGCGGGACGCAGCGCGACGGGCGGGACGTCCCCCTTGCCACGCCGCCGCGGGGCCGGGCGCGCCCGGGGATGCACCCCCGTCTTGGTAACGGATCTTGGCAGATAGGACGCACCGCGCTGTTATGGCGGCAGCCGGGGCGCGCCCGTCGTCATGCCGCCCCGGACGCGACGGGCCGCGCCCTGATGCCGCGTCAGCCCAGCAGGCGCCGGCTCGCGGCGAGCTGGACGGCGAGCCCCGCCGCCGCGACGCCCCAGAGCACGAGGTAGCCGCCGGCACCCAGCAGGAGCCCGCCGAGCGCGGAACCCACCCCGCCGCCGATGAAGACGCCGGAGCCGATGAGGCCCGTGCAGAGCCCCGCCCGCTCCGGGTCCGCATCCATGGAGAGCGTGACGAGCGTCGGCTGGACCAGGATATAGCCCAAGCCGAGGCACCCCGCGGCGACGAGGGCCGGGACCCACGACGCGGTGGCCGCGCTCGCGAGCAGGGCGCAGGCGGCGGCGACCGCGGACGCCTCGCCCACGGCGATGACGCCGGGCAGCCCGAGGCGCCCGCCCAAGCGGCCGGACAGAGCGCCGCCGACCAGGCAGAACACGCCGTAGAGCATCATCACGAGGCCCGCCTCCGTGGACCCGAGGCCGCACACCGCGTTGAGGAAGGTCCCCATGAGGCCGTAGACGCCGAGGAACAGCACACCGGTCGAGCAGGCGAGGAGGAACACGGCGCGGTGCGGCCCGAGGAAGATGCGCACGGCGGCGGCGAGGAAGGCGACGACGGGGCGCTCCGCCCCCGTCCCCCTCCGCCCGGAAGCGGCGCGGGCGCGCGCCTCGCCCGCCGTCCCGTCCGCACGCCCGTGCCCGCCCGCAGCGGAAACGCCACCGGAGCCTCCCGACGTCCGAGAGCAGCCCCCTCCCGCAGCGGAAACGCTCCCGGAGCCCCCCGACGTCCGCGACCCGGCTCCGTCCGGCTCGCGCAGCGTCGACAGCAGGATCCACGCCGCCGCGGCGAGGATACCGAACGATGCGAAGGCGACGCGCCACCCCACCAGCTCGGTCAGGATGCCGCCGAGCCCCGCGGAGAGCCCCTGGCCGGTGAAGGTGATCCCCATGAGCATGCCCACCGCGCCGCCGCGGCGCGCGGGCTCCACCACGTCCCCCACGAAGGCCTGGGAGACCGAGATGATCCCGGCGGCGAAGCAGCCCGTCAGGATGCGGGCGGCGACCAGCAGCTCGAGGCTCGGCGCGGCGGCGCACAGCACCGTCCCCGCGCACAGCCCGAGCACGATCGCGCGCAGCAGGCGCAGGCGCCCCACGCGGTCGGCGATCGCCCCGCACACCGGCTGGAGGGCACCGTAGGGCACCATATAGGCGGTGAGGACGACCGTCGCCGCCGCGGGCAGCACGGAGAGCCCGCGCGCGATCGCGGGCAGCGCCGGCGAGACGAACCAGTTGTCGGCGGCGGACACCAGGCCGCAGAACCCCAGCACCGCGACGACATGCAGCTGCGCGCGCGTGATCGGCCTCCGCGACCCGTCGGCGGCCGCCTGCGCCTCCCCCGACGCGCCCGTCGACCCATCTTCCATGGAACAACCCCCTATTCCAGGCAAAAAAGGAGGCCGCGCCGGACGCCGGAGCGTCGACGCGGCCCCTCGAGGACGCCGCGGCCGCATGGCCGGGCGAAGGCAGCCGATCAGTACAGCTTGGCGCCCGCCGGGATGGCGTCGTCGAGCATGAGCAGGTTCAGGCGCTCCTCATCGCCCTCCTTGTGGATGGCGCTGATGAGCATGCCGCAGGACTCCACCCCCATGAAGGCGCGCGGCGGCAGGTTGGTGATGGCGACGCAGGTGCGGCCGACCAGGTCCTCCGGCTCGTAGTAGTCGTGGATGCCGGAGACGATGACGCGGTCGGTGCCCGAGCCGTCGTCGAGCGTGAACTTCAGCAGCTTCTTGCTCTTGGGCGGCACGACGCAGTCCTTGACCTTGACCACGCGGAAATCGGAGCGGCTGAAGGTGTCGAAGTCGACCTCGTCGGCGAACAGCGGCTCGACGGCGACCTTGTCGAGATCGAGCGTCGGCAGCTTGTTGGGGGCGACGGCGGCGGACACCTCGGGGGACGCCGCGGCGGCCTTCTTGGGGGCGCCGAGACGGCGCTCTGGCTTCATGTGCGGAAACAGCAGGACGTCGCGGATGGAGGCCTGGTTGGTGAGCAGCATGACCACGCGGTCGATGCCGATGCCGATGCCGCCCGCCGGGGGCATGCCGTACTCGAGGGCGCGCACGTAGTCCTCGTCGTACTCCATGGCCTCCTCGTCGCCGGCGAACTTCTCCTCGACCTGTGCGCGGAAGCGCTCGGCCTGGTCGACCGGGTCGTTCAGCTCGGAGAAGGCGTTGGCGTACTCGTGGCCGGCGATCACGAGCTCGAAGCGGTGGGTGAGGCGCGGGTCGTCCTCATGGCGTTTGGCGAGCGGCGAGACCTCGACGGGGTAGTCGGTGACGAAGGTGGGGTTCACGATGGAGCCCTCGCCCAGTTCGTCGTAGAGCTCGGCGACGAGCTTGCCGGCGCCCCACTCGGGCTTGGTCTCGATGCCGTGCTCGGCGCAGGCGGCGCGCAGCTCCTCGACGGGGGTGTCGAGGGTGATCTCACGGCCCAGCACGTCGGACACGACGCTCGTCATGGGACGGCTCGGCCACGTGCCGGACAGGTCGATCGTCTGCCCCTGGTACTCGATCTGCTCGGAATCGTTCACGGCGGCGTTCGCGGCCTTGATGACGCCCTCGGCGAGCTCCTTCATGCCCTCGAGGTCGGAGTAGGCGCGATAGGCCTCCATGGTGGTGAACTCGGGGTTGTGGGTGAGGTCCATGCCCTCGTTGCGGAAGATGCGGCCGATCTCGAACACGCGCTCGTACCCGCCCACGAGCAGGCGCTTCAGGTGCAGCTCCGTCGCGATGCGCAGGTAGTTCTCCTGGTTCAGCGCGTTGAAGTGCGTGATGAAGGGCTTGGCCGTGGCGCCGCCCTGGATCGTCTGCAGGATGGGGGTCTCGACCTCCATGTAGCCGTTGTCCTCCATGTAGCGGCGGAAGGCGGAGACGATGGCGGAGCGGCGGCGGAAGGTCTCGCGCACGTCGGCGTTGACGATCAGGTCGACGTAGCGCCGGCGGTAGCGGGTCTCCTTGTCGGAGAGCCCGTGGAACTTCTCGGGCAGCGGGCGGACGGCCTTGGAGAGCAGGGTGAGCTTGCGGGGGGCGACGGAGAGCTGGCCGCGCTTCGTGCGCACCACGACGCCCTCGGCGCCCACGATATCGCCCAGGTCGAGCTCGCCGAGCAGCTCCCACGCCTCGGAGGGCATGTCGTTGATGCGGCAGAACAGCTGCATGTCGCCGCTCGGGTCACGCAGCACGATGAACATGATCTTGCCCTGGCCGCGCTTGGCCACGACGCGGCCGCCGATCTTCACGACGTCGGCGGTGTCCACGCCCGCTTCGAGGTCGGCGTAGCGGGCCTCGATGTCCGCCGCGTGGTCGGTGACGTCGGAATGCTCCGGGTAGGGGTTCACGCCGGCGGCGTAGAGCGCGGCGCGGTCCGCAAGACGGCGGGCGCGCTCGTCGTTGGCCGTCGATGCGTCGGGCGTGGCGGTCTGATTGTCTTCCATGGTTGTCCTCCGAACTGAAAACGCCCCCTGAGGCCGCGAGGTCCCAGGGGGCTGACGATGATGCCGTCGACGCGCGGGACCGTGCGGCCTAGCGCGTGATCTTGGTGATGGTGTAGACGCGGCTCTTGCCGGCGGGGGTGACGACCTCGACGGTCTCGCCCTCGGCGCGGCCGATGATGGCGCGGCCCACGGGGGACTCGTTGGAGATCTTGTGCTCGAGCGAGTTGGTCTCGGTGGTACCGACCAGGGTGACGTCGGTGGCGACGCCGTCGCCGTCGACGAGCGACACCGTGCAGCCGATGGAGACGATCAGGCCGTAGGCGGAATCCTCGACGTCGCGGGCGTTGGACAGGATGGCCTGGATCTCCGCGATGCGCGCGGCGTTCTTGGCCTGGTCCTCCTTGGCGGCGTCGTACTCGGCGTTCTCGGAGAGGTCGCCGAAGGCGCGGGCCTCCTTGATGTGCTCGATGATCTCACGGCTCTTCTCGCCCTCGCGCCACTCCAGCTCCTCGACGAGCTTCTGGCGACCCTCAGCTGTCAGTACGATCTCGCTTGCGTCCATACGCGTCTCCTTGCGTCTCCTCGTCTCCGCCGCGTCCGCGTCGTCGCGCGGCGGTTGGCATGCAAAACATGAAAAACCGGCTCGCCCGCTGGGCAAGCCGGTCATCGCTCACCCCTGTGAGGTGGGACTAGTCCTCGTCGGCCGAGCTCTCGTCCTTGTCCGCCTTGGCCTTCTTGGCCTCGGCCAGCTTCTCCTCGAGCTCGCGGATCTCCTTGTCCTCCTCGCTCTCGGGCTCCTCCTCGGTGGCGGCGTCGTCGCCGGACATGCCCTCGCGGATGTTCTTGACCGTCTTACCCAGCGAGGCGCCGAGCTTCGGCAGGTTCTTGGGGCCGAAGATGAGCAGGGCGATGACCAGGATGATGATCCATTCGGTACCCTTAGGGAACATACTTTTCCTCCCAAACAGATGGCGGCGTCAGCGCGGAGGCACGCATCGGGGAAACCGGGCGTCTCCAGCTCGAAAGAGTATACCGCGCCCCTGTGGCGCGGACAACACCGCCATATTTTACACGTCAGACCACCCCCGCGGCCGACCTGCCCGGATTTGGGCAAACGCACACGAGGTCCGCGCGTATGTCAGGCAGGTGTCAGCTTCGGGTCAGGCGCCTGCGGGGCGGGAATCGGACCCGAGGACGGCATGTGCCCGCGAACGCAAAACAGGTCAGAGCGAAACCCGCTCTGACCTGCTTCAATGCGATGGTCGGGTTGACTGGATTTGAACCAGCGACCCCCGCGTCCCGAACGCGGTGCTCTACCAAACTGAGCCACAACCCGAAGGCGGAAGCTATCCTAACACACTCTTCGGCCGAATGCTAGCCGACAGCCACAACCGGTCCCGACTTCTCCATTTTTGCCGCTTGCGCCCACCAACCGCGCTCCTCGAGCGCGGAGCGGACGATCGCCTCGGCGGCCATCTGGGTGTCGCAGACCGCGAACACGGCCGACCCCGAGCCGGAGACCTCCGCGGCGCGGACGCCGGGCTGCTCGCGCAGCCATGCGCGGACCTCGGCGATCTGGGGCACGAGCTCGCAGGCGACCGGGGCCAGGTTGTTGGACACGCTCGCGAAGAGCGCCTCCTCGTCGTGCGCGCGCAGGGCGGCGAGCACCGGCTCCAGATCGCCCGCCGCGGGCGGCGCGGCGTCGAAGCGCTCGTAGGCCTCGCGCGTGGACACCCCGTCGGAGAGCGGCTTCACGAGGGCGACGGGCGTCCCGGTGAGCGGGCGGAAGATCTCGTCCATGACGTCCCCGGCGCCGGAGAAGTACGCAGGCGGCCCGTAGAGGAAGAACGGCACGTCGGCGCCGACGGAGCGCGCCACCTGGTCGATGCGCGGGTCGGTCGGGTCGACGCCCCAGTAGCGGCAGATCCCCATGATCACGGCGGCGGCATCGGAGGACGCGCCGCCCAGGCCGCTCTTGACGGGGATGTGCTTGTCGATGAGGATCGCGAAGGCGGGCTCACGGTCGAAGGCCTCGCCCATCGCCACGGCCGCGCGGTAGGCGGTGTTCTCCTCCATGGGGAAGTCCGCCTCGGGGACCGTGCGCACCATGAGGCGCTCGGCGGGCGCGATGGCCAGGGTGTCCGTGAGGTCGATGGCGGTCATGACCGAATCGACGCGATGGTAGCCGCGCCCGTCCTTCTCCGGATGCACACCCAGGTAGAGGTTGATCTTCGCGGGCGCGGTCACCAGGAGGAACGCGGACCCGGACATGATCAGTGCTCCTCGAGCTGGTTGCCGAGAGGCGTGAACAGGCGCTCGCCCGACTCCGGGTCGAACAGCTCGACGGTGCCGGTGAGCACGTCGACGTACTGGTAGGACTGGCGGGACTTGCGCCCGCGGCGCTCCTCCACCTCGACGATGAACACGGACGGGTGGACGGTCTTGATGCAGCCCATGCGCTCGACGACGCGCGTGCGGCCCATGTTGGCCTTCACCTTGACGCGCTGGCCGATCATGCCGTTCAGCTTCTCATGGATCTCGTCAACGTGGTTGACTTCCATCTCCCCCATTGCGCCTCCTATGGATGATGGGGCTAAAAAGCGCTTCCGCGGTGCACGGCCGCGATGCACAGAATGCCCCCAACGTAGCGATAAAGCTTACAGAGTATAGCAAGCGGCGGAAGGAAATGCACGTCACTGCGGTAGAGTGCGCGAGAGGACGGGTGGGCGACACGGGCAAGACCCGCAGGCGCCCGGCCGCTGGGTGCGGCGGGGCACGGGCGCGCCGCACCGCGGGCATCGCCGCCGGGCGGGGCGCCCCCCTACAGCAGGTCGGTGTCGAGCATCACGGTGAAGGGGCCGTCGTTCACGAGCCCCACCTGCATATCGGCGGCGAAGGTGCCGGTCTCGACCCGCCCCGTGTCGCGGCGCACGAGCTCGCAGAAGTACTCGTACAGCTCGCGCGCGAGCGCGGGGTCCCCGGCATCGGTGAACGAGGGCCGGCGGCCGCGCCGGCAGTCGGCGTACAGCGTGAACTGCGAGACCACGAGCACCTCCCCGTCGACGTCGGCGAGGGACAGGTTGGTCTTGCCGTCCGCGTCCTCGTTGATGCGCAGGTCGCGCAGCTTCGCCCACAGCCGGTCGGCGTCCTCGCGCGCGTCCTCGTGCCCCACGCCCAGAAGCACCAGGTACCCGCGGCCGATCGAGGCGGTCACCTCGCCCGCGATCTCGACGCTCGCGCGGCGCACCCGCTGGACGAGCGCCCTCATGCCAGGTCGCCCGAGAGCTTCGCGGAGAGCTGCTGCAGCGCGTGGAAGCGATGGCTGATGGCGTTCTTCTCCTCGGGCTCGAGCTCCGCCATGGTCCTGCCCGGGGTGTCGTCGGGCAGGAACAGCGGGTCGTAGCCGAAGCCGTGCCCGCCGCGGCCCGCGAAGCCGATCGAGCCCTCGCAGAACCCCTCGCCGTAGGTCACCAGGCCGTCGACGTCGATGAGCGCCACGACGCTCACGAAGCGCGCGGTGCGCTCGCCCTGCGGCACGTCCGCCAGCTTCTCGAGCAGCTTGGCGTTGTTGGCGGCGTCGTCCCCGTGGACGCCGGCGTAGCGCGCCGAGTACACGCCCGGCTCGCCGTCGAGCGCGTCGACCGCGAGCCCGGAGTCGTCCGCGATCGCCGGCAGCCCGGTCGCCTCGACCGCCGCCTCGGCCTTGATGAGGGCGTTGTCCAGAAACGTCGTCCCCGTCTCCTCGGGGTCGTCGAAATCCCCCAGCTGACCGAGGGCGACGAAGGTCACATCCGGCAGGACCCGGGACAGGATGTCGCGGATCTCGGTGAGCTTGTGCAGGTTGCCGGTGGCCACCACGATGGTGCGCGCCGGGTCGAGCGCGTCGATGTCGATCTTCTCAAGCGCCATGTTCGGCTCCTCTCATCCCCATGCGGGGCCCTGCCGGAACATGGGCGCCGCGCCCGCGGAACCGTCTTCCGCGGCTGCAGCGGCACCCGCCCCCGGCCGGCGCCCCCTACTCGTCGTCGCGGAACGCCGTGATCTGATTCTGCAGGTCGACGAGCTGGCGGATGCCGGCATCCCCCAGGTCGAGCAGGCGGGTCAGGCGCCCGCGGTCGAACGGGGTGCGCTCGCCGGTGCCCTGCAGCTCCACGATCTGACCGGTGTCGGTCGCCACGAGGTTCATGTCGACCTCGGCATGGCTGTCCTCGACATAGTCGAGGTCGAGCAGCTCCGCGCCGTCGACCACGCCCATCGACACCGCGGCCACCTGCCCGGTGAGCGGCAGGCGCGCGATCTTGCCCGCGTCGACCCACGCCATGAGCGCGTCGTGCAGCGCGACCCAGGCGCCGGTGACGCTCGCGGTGCGCGTCCCGCCGTCGGCCTGGAGCACGTCACAGTCGACGGTGACGGTGTACTCGCCGAGGGCGCGCAGGTTGGTCACGGTGCGCAGGCTGCGGCCGATCAGGCGCTCGATCTCCATCGAGCGGCCCTTCCGCGCGCCCGTCTCGCGCTTGGAGCGGCGGTTGGTCGACGCCGGGAGCATCGCATACTCGGCGGTGACCCACCCCGCGCGGCTCGCGCGGCGCCACGCCGGGAGCCCCTCCTCGATGGTGGCGGCGCACAGCACCCTCGTGTCGCCGAACTCGACGAGGCACGAGCCGAGCGCGTGCTTCATCACCTCGCGCGTGAGCTTGACGGGGCGCATCGCGTCGGCCGCGCGGCCGTTCGCGCGCTTGATCTCGATCTGTTCCATGGCGTCCGTTCTCCTTGCCTTGCGCCCCGGCATGCGCCGGGGCGGGTTGCGTATCGCGTTCCAGTGTAGCGGGTCCGCCCGGCGGGCGGGCGCGGCCGCGCGGGCCTACCGTCCCCCGCGGGTCCGCCCGACCCGGCGGGGCCGTGCGGGCGCTAGCAGCGGTCGAGCTCGTCGAGGCCGATGTGCTCGATGCTCTTCAGCGGCTGGCCGAAGATGAAGCTGCCCGCAGCGGCGAACTCCGCGATGTTGTCCGAGGTCGTGGCGAACCGGTGCTGCGGCTCGACGTCCTCGCCGGCGAGCTGCTCCCGGCGGCACAGGATGTCGGTGAGCTCGCGGGTGGTCTCCTCGGCCGACGACACCACCCGCACGCCCGGCCCGAGCGCATGGCGGATGGGGCCGACGAGCAGCGGGAAGTGCGTGCACCCCAGCACGACCGTGTCCACCTGCGCGCCCGATTCCACGAGCGGCAGCAGCGTGCGCTCGACCTCCGCACGGTTCTCGGGCGTGTCGAACACGTCGCCGTCCTGCAGCCAGCGCTCCTGGAGGTGCGCGCCGGTCGCGAGCTCGCGCTCGACGATCTCGACGAAGCTCGGGGCAGGGCAGCCGTAGACCGACACGCCCGCATCGAGCGCCTTGATCGCGCGGGTGTAGGCGCCCGTGCGCACCGTGAGCGGCGTGGCCAGCACGCCCACGCGGCGCGTCCGGGTGCTGTTGATGGCCGCCCGTGCGCCGGGCGCGATGACGCCGATCACGGGCACGGGGAGCATCTGCTGGGCGAGGCGCAGGCCGGCCGCCGTGGCCGTGTTGCAGGCGATGATCATGATCTTGATGTCGCGCTCCGCCAGCCAGCGGCCCGCCTGCATCACGAAGGAGCGCACCTCGTCCTCCGTGCGCGTGCCGTAGGGGCAGCGCTTGGTGTCGCCCAGGTAGTAGATCGACTCGTGCGGCAGCGCCATCGCGATCGAGCGCGCTACCGTGAGGCCGCCCAGGCCCGAGTCGAACACGCCGATCGGGCGGTCGTTCTCCCGGTTCCCCATCGTCATCCCCTCCCTAACCGCGCGCCGCGAGCACGCAGCGCATCGCCTGCACCCAGCCGTCCACGATCCGCCCGCGCGTGACGAAGGCGTTGCCGTGGCTTTCCAGGAACGTCTCGGCGGACGGGTTCTTGAGGCCGTTCTCCACGAGGAAGAAGGTCGCGCAGAAGTCCGCCATCAGGAAGTCCGAGGCCGCATCGCCGATGGCGAGGGTCTCGGACAGGTCGATGCCGCGCAGCTCGCAGAAGCGCTCGATGCCGCGGCCCTTGTTGAGCCCGCGCGGCATGATGTTGAACGCGCGGCCCTTGACGCCCTCCGGCAGCTTCAGCGTGGTCGGCGCGGAGATGTAGTTGAGATAGCCGTTGTCGCCCCAGTCGAGCTCGGCACCCGAGCGGCGGATGATGTCCCAGGCCTCCTCGTCGGGGATCTCGCCGCGCAGGCCGACGGTGACCTCGCGGTGCTTGTAGCCGGTCGACATGTCGTTGTGGTACTCGAGCAGCCCCGGCCAGCGGTCGGAGAACTCGTCCAGGATGCCCGTCGCCTCGATGCACTCGTGCGGCGAGTACCCCCAGATGGGGTTGAACGGCATGTCCGCGGTGAAGTACTCCCAGCGCGAATCCCCCCGGTCGAGCATGAGCAGGCCGCCCATCTCGCCGATGTAGGAGTTGAGGCCGAGCAGGCGCGTGTCCTCGTGCAGCATGGAGCGGTTGCGCCCCGAGCACGGGATCACCTCGATGCCCGCGCGCTTGAGCTCGACGAGCACGGTGACGAAGTCGAGGCTCGGCTCGCCCGCGGCGTCCGCCAGCGCGCACGAGCCGGGTGCGAGCATCGTCCCGTCGAGGTCGGTGAACACGTAGCGCACCCGGGCGAGGCGCTCGCGCAGCTCACCTGAGGGGACGTCGGGCAGCACGGTGTGGGGCATGGGCACTCCTTTACACGCCGGGGCGACGCAGGGCGCGTGCACGCGGACGGGCGGCGGGGCGCCGCGGGCCGGACACGGGCGCCGGCACGCCGGGGACCGCTTGGTTGCGCACCCATTGTAGCCGCACGGCGGGGACGGGCCAAACGCGGGGCCCGGATGATGGCGAGGCGGTGACGGGACCGCGGGGCGCGGGGCCGCACCGCCTCGCGGCGCCTAACGGCGCCGGCGCCTGATCGCCAGAGCGATGCCCGCGGCCGCGCAGACGGCGCCGGCTCCCCCCGCCGCGAGGACGGCGGCCGGCATGCCGTCGCCGGTCCGGGCCAGGATACCGGGCTCGCGTGCGGAGCCCGACGGATCGTCCGCATCGCCCGGGCCCCCATCCTGATCGGGGACCTCCGGGGCCTCCGGGTCCACGGGGGTATCCGGGTCTCCGGGGTCGTCCGCGGCGGCGACCGGCTCGGTCACCACATAGCCGAGCGCCTCGGCGCCGTCTCCCCCGTCGGACGCCGCATCGCCCGCCGGCGCACCCGCCGGTCCCGGGGGCTCGCCCATGGGCCAGCTCAGGGCGAGCCACGACCCGTCGTCCATCCAGACCCCCTGGACGGGCGCGTTGGCGATCACGCGGCCGACGGGCTCGCCGCCCACGGGCCCGTCGGAGGAGGCGGCGAACAGGACGGTCTCGAGCGGGGTATAGCCCGAGTCCTGCGCCTGGAAGCCGGTGACGGCGAGAGACCCGTCGCCGGCGAGCCGCACCCGGCTGAAGAAGGTCGATCCGGCGCCCGGCGCGGACGCCGCGCCGGCCACGTCGACGGATCCCGTGAGCGCTCCCTCGGCGTCGAACACCGCCGCCCGGGCCCCGGACTCCTCCCATCCCGCACCGCTCGCGTGCCCGAGCAGCGCCACGCGCCCGCCGCGCGCGTCGGCGTCCACGAGCTCCGTGATGCCGGCATCCTCCAGCTCGCGGACCTCGCCCGCCCCGAGCGCGTCGGTGACGGGCGCCGCCCCGAGCGCCGCGTCCTCGGTCCCGGACCCCGCCGCGCGCAGCGCCCGTGCCAGGTCCTCGCCGGAAACCATCATGAACCGCGAGGTCATCGCCTGCGGGTCGAAGCGCTCCCAGACCACGGTCCCGTCCCCGGCGGCCGCGACGGCGGTCGCATCGAGGACCCCGAACGTCATCTCGGGGCCGTCCGGCCCCTCCTCGACCAGCGCCGCGAGCGTCCCGGCGAGCAGCAGGACGCCGTCGCCCGCACGCATGGGAACGGGTGCGTCGAACGAGCGGATGGAACCGGCGTCCGCCGCCTCCCCGCCCCCGAGGTCGGCCAGCAGCACCCGCGCGCCCTCCCCGCCCATGAGCACGAGGGCCGCGCGGTCCCCGCCGAGCGCGCACGCCTCGATCCGGGTGCACGCCTCCACCTGCGGATAGGCGCCGTCGAGCTCGAGGCTGCGCTCCGCCGCCCCGTCCTCGGCGACGAGCAGCGCCGTGATGCGGTCGCCCTGCAGGGCGAACACGGCCCGCGTGCCCCCGTCGAGCTCGATCGGCTCGCTCACGACGCAGGCGGCGTCCGCCGCGCGCTCGATGTCGTACTCCCCGCTCCGCGCGATCCGGGCGACATCGCCCGCGGCCACGGGCACCCGGGTCTCGGGCGACGCCGTCTCCTCACCCGCACCGTCCGCGCCGATCGAGAACTGCCCCGCGGGGAACACGACCTCGCAGACGGAATCGGGGCCGATGACGGTCGGATCGAGGCGCGTCTCGACCTCGACCCGCGTGCCCTCCGCCCTGAGCGCGGCGGGATAGACCCGCCCGTCGATGACGACCGTCGGGTTCTCCATGAGCGAGGCGCGCACGGAGACCGACGCCTCGAACACCAGGGTGCCGGCGTTGTAGAGCGCCTGGCCGTCGACGGGCTCGAGCGCGAAGTCCGGCGTGTCGGGCTTGTCCAAGCCGCTGTGCGACACGGTGAGGGTCCCGGCATCGTCGCCGCACGCGTCGACGCGCACCCCGATGCCCGTGTACCCGAAGTTCGCGGCCTCGAAGAAGTTGGTCGAGGGATGGGTGTCGGGGGTCACCTCGTCGCCCTCACGCAGCATGCACCCGTACTCGCCCGAGTCCGCGCCGCAGATGACATCGCCGCTCCCGGGCACGTGCATCTCGTCCATATCCGGGTCGACGAGCTCGATGAGCTGGTTGTTCACGGACCCGTACATATTGCTGTGGATGAAGTCGAACCCTCCGTCGGTGAGCTCGGCCATGACGCGGTACATCCTGAAGCCGTTCGGGATGGCCTGCGGCTCCGCGTCCTCCGACACCGGGGGGAGGTACAGGCTCTGGTTGCCGGCGAACGTGTCGTACTGGAGCACGTAGTAGTCGGAGAACATGCCCTCGTCCTCGTTGGAGAGCACGATGATGCCGCCGGTCCGGGCGGGGTCGTCGTCCGTGTAGGAGGCCAGGCTGAGCTGCAGCGCCGAGGTGCCGTCGCCCCCCGGCGACACGCGCTCGACGACCTCGCCGCCGCGGCTCACCACGATACCCGCGCTCGAGGCCTCGACGCGCGTGACCTCGTCCCCGTCGAGCCAGCCGAGCAACCACTTGGAGAACCCGTTGTGGTCGCCCACGTTGTCCATCATCATGTCCGACCCCATGATGCCGGAGGGCCAGAAGGCGCCGCCGGTCTGGGTGGACGCGCTGTAGTAATCGGGCAGGCCCAGGACATGCCCCGTCTCGTGGATGACGGTCGCCGCGGCGAAGGGGTCGTCCGACGGAAGGTGCAGGGTGACGACCTTGCTCGGCTTCACGCCGTCGAACGCCGTGCCCGTATCGCCCCAGGTCTGCGTGATGCTCCACCACGTCGACATCCAGCCGGTATCCCCTCCCGCGAAGTGCAGGTAGACGGCGTCGATGTAGCCGTCGGCGTTCGCATCGTAGTCGCTGTAGTCGATCTGCGCGTCGAGGGCGCTCATGGCCTCGGCGAACAGGGCGAGGACATCGTCGTCGTAGTGGCTGCGCGCATGGAGCGCGGTGTAGTCGAACGCGTCGCCCGAAATCGACAGCTTGCCGTACGACGAGCGACGGTAGTAGGAGGACAGGTCCTCGTAGGGGAACGAGCCCCCTCCCCCGTCGATGAGGGCGTCGAGCGCCTCGAGCGTATCGCCCTGCTCGAAGTCGAGGGCGGGCTCGTCGCCCTCCGCCGGGAAGGAGACGCGCAGGGCGAGCACGCGGGCCTCGCCCTCGGTCGCCATGCCGCCGCGCCAGAAGATGGGCACGTTGCTCGAGCTGTGGGCGGTGGGCGCGGAATCGTCCCCCGCATCGCGCTCGACGGCGCGCGCCACGAGCGCGGGGTCGGGCTGGTCGAGGTCCAGCGCCTCGGCGAACTCCAGGCGCTCGTCGAGTGTGCCGTCCGCCTCGTAGGCCTCGCGCTGCTCCTCGGTGAGCTGGCAGGGAGAGGCGGCGGCGGGGCGGGCGGGCGCGAGCGCGAAGACGCCGGCGACCAGCGCCGTCGCGACGAGACGGCGCACGTTCGCGGGGATGATGCGGATCGGATCGAGGGGCATGGTGCCTCCTTGTCGGCAGACCGGTTGCTCGGTCCATTGTGGCAGATTCCGGCAGTTTGCAAACGACCCACGTCGGTCAAACGGCGCGGACGCCCCGCACCGGCCCACGAGCGCCCCACCGGCTGGCTTCATCCCCGTTTTCCGCTATACTGTTTCATCACGGGCGATTGGCGCAACGGTTAGCGCAGGTGCTTTACACGCACAAGGCTGGGGGTTCGAATCCCTCATCGCCCACCCCAGAAATTGTCAACGGTGCCGCCCCGGCACCGTTTTCGTTTCGTGCCCCCTGCACAGGGATTCGAACCCCCGTTGGGGGCGCGGAGCTGAGGAGATGCGCGAGCATCTCCCAGCGAAGCGCGCAAGGGCCCGGAGGGCCCGCAGCGGGAGGCCGCGCCCCGCGCGGCCGACATCCCTCATCGCCCACCCCGGAATGGTCAACGGTGCCGCCCCGGCACCGTTTTCGTTTCGTGCCCCCCCTGCACAGGGGGATCCGACCCTCAACGGGAGCATGGGGCGCATGAGCTGCGGGGGCGTTCGCCGCGCGCCGAGGGCGCCGACGGCGCCCTCGGCGGGCGATTCAGGTGCGCGGCCGTTCGTTTTCCAGGAGCTGGCGCAGAATCGCCGTTTGGGGGAAGCCCATCCCCGCGAACGGGCCCCTGCCGCCGCGATTCGGTCTAGCCAAGGCGCTCCCCAGCACGCGCAGCGGCAACTGGAGCGCCAGACACATGGTACAGGGAACATTTTTCCGCTTTTCGACACCTGAGATCGCGCCGAACCGAGCCCCCGTCATCGCTTCGACGAGCTCTCCCTCAGCCCTCCTATCCCCAAACGGTGATTTTCTGCCATGATCGCGAACGCGAACGAAAAACGCACGCTGTCGGGCTCGACGAAGGCCCCCAAAAGGTCCCCCGGATTGCCGCGCGACAGGCCGCCCCGCCCTCACCATCCCGTCTCAAGGCAGCGGCGGCCTCCCGCCGATCTCTCAGCGGGAGGCCGCCGCTTCACGCAGCCGAATCAACGACCTCAGGTGTCCAGCTCCTCGATACGGCATATCGTCTGGAACAGCGTCTCGAACTCATCGAACTCGAACGTCCCCTCGGGATCGGTAACGATCGCCTCCGCCTCGTCCAAGAAACGAAGGAGCTCCTCTTTCTTCTGCTCGTCCCCCGACTCAACCACCGATATCACGTGCGCGAGCTGGAGCCCGACAGGATTTGTCTTCCCAGTCATATTGAAATCGTACCAACGCCGATAACAAGAGAGCAGATAGGACCAGTTGACATCATAGATGCGCTCGGCACCCGCACCACTTGGCGGGTTCTCGACATCGTACCGGATGTTGTCCAGCATGATCGGCATCTGACTCACCGTATCCGCAACGAGGTCCGTCCGCGCGATGTGCGGACGCATCTGGCAATCTGCCTGCACCGACGCGATGAGCACCACCAAAAGGGCCACCACGATGATCCTGAAGCAGGTGATATGGCTACGGATGACGGTGCGGAGCTTCTCGAACATCTTGGAGCCCCCCGACACCAGCGGATCGATGCCCAGTGCTTCCTTCTCCATGAGAAGTATATTATATGGTATGAAATCAAAAGTCCTGTTCAGCGCCTGTTTTCATCACCGTTATAGCGGAGGGGGACGGCCTCTCGGCCGCCCCCCTCCGGAGCTCTACAACTGTCGAATTGACCGGTTTCCGACACTTGCCGATCGAGTCAACCTATTTCACCGGAACCGTCTTGCTCAGATGCTCGAAAAGCATCTGGACAAACTTGCCGGAATCCGCATTTAGGGCAACCTTCGCAGTAACGGGCGCCGATCCCTTGAGGGTATTGTGAACATCCGCGACCATACGCCCGTCGCATAAGCCGAGCGAGATATCGATGTCCACGTTGCAGTCGACCAATTCAGTAACTACACTTGGATCGATGCAATACGCAACCGCCAGTGCATCATGAATCGGCGCGCGATCGGTGTCGTACCTATACAGCACCTTCTCGGCTACGGTACCCGGGGTATGGCGCAGCTCGAAATTGTGCTCACTTACATCGTTCACCTTTAGGCCCTCGATACGCAGCTTTGCAAGTTCCGCAGCGAACTTCGCTGCCGGGGTACCGATGCGTTCAAGCTCCTTCGCCTCGTCATAACTGATGCACGCCTTCCATGTCGCATCAAGTGGAAGGATCACTTTGGGAACCGGCGTATCCATCACGATCTTCGCGGCCTCGGGATCTGCCCAATAGTTGAACTCCGCAGATGAGGAGATGTTACACGCGATATGGCCTCCGCCCATGGATACAATCTCCTTGATCTTTCCCACGATCCGAGGCTCCATACGAATCGCCATGGCGATGTTGGTAAGCGGCCCCACCGTCACAAGTGTGATATCTCCATCGGATTCCATGAGCGTATCGACAAGATAGTTAACCGCATGCTGGTGCTCAGCACCGATCGTTGCCTCAGGCAGCTTAAGATAATCCCCATGGCAATCATTTTTCGTGACTCGTGGAAGCTCGGGCTTGCGCTCCGGGATAAGGTTGCAAACCAGCGGTTCCACACAACCCGCGTACACGGGAACCGAGCTGCCGAGAAACTGCTTCATGCGCAGCGTGTTCTCGAGCGTCTTGGGGAGGATGCGGTTGCCATTGACCACCGTGATGCCCAGCACGTCCAACTTCTCCGAAAAAAGAGCGAGCATGATCGCGATGGCATCGTCGCTGCCGGGATCACAATCAAGGATGATCTTCTTCTTGTCTTCCATCATCGTTCCTCTCTTATTCTTTCAAGTTAACATCGATGACGATCAGACCAGCCCCCCGGTCACTACAGACACCGCAAGGTTCAAGATCATCGCGAGTCCGAGGGGGACCATGTTGATTTTGATCACCTTCATGAGATCGACCTTCGCATATCCCGAAACTGCGATGACTGCTCCGGCGACCGGGGAAAGCGATCGACCGAGTGCGGTGCCGATCTCCATCGGCACCATAATCGAGGTGGTGGCGATTCCAAGCTTAGCCGCCATCTCAGGAACGAGCGGACCGAATGCATACAGCGAGGCGGCGCCAGACCCCATGATCATCGCGGCAGCGAACGTGATGAGCGACATCAGCACGAGAGTGAGCACCGATGCCCCTTGCATCGTCGAGATCATATCAGCGATGATAGACACCCCTCCGAGCATCTTGATTCCCTGCGCGAAAACAGAAGCGGAAATGATGATGCTCACGATGTTGGAGAACGCGTCGGCCATGGAACGGAACACGACCTTGATATCGCCCGTGACATCGAGCTTGTTCGGACGGCGAATCAATTCGACTACGGCGACGATCACGATGGAGATGAAGCACGCAGTGATAACGTCCATGGGCACAATGGGCCAGATGGCGAACACAAGCACCAGCGCCAGCGGAATGAGGGGGAACAAGACGTAATAGCCGGGGCAGTCGACATCATCGACTTCGGTTTGCTCCTCGAGCTCCGCCTCGTCAAGCCCCTCCTTCTCGGCGACCCACTTGTAATAGAACGGAATCATGATCGCAAGGACGACGATGATGCACGCAACGACAATGAATTGATGGTCAGTGAAGAACTGCACGACGGGCATACCGGACGTCTCCGCGGCGAAGATCGTGGAACCGTCGTTGGGGCCCCAGTCGATGCAGATGAGGCACATCGTCGAAGCAGCGATCAGAGGATGGACCCCCAGGGCGAGCATGATGGGGAACGTGGTCCCGAGAAGCAGTACGGCAAGTCCCGCTTGCGAGGTAATCACGAGCTTGAGCAACATACCGATCACGTACATACCGGCGAGAACGAGGTACTTGTTCTTAATCGCCCGCAATGGTTTGACCGCCAGATACGCCAGCTTCTTTGAGGCCTTAATGTGATTCATATAGGCGCCGTATCCGGTAACTGTCATAATAATGGCGCCAACGCCCGCAACGTTGGTCTTCAGGGACGTCGTGATGTACGCGAATGCATCAACGACGTAGTTCCCGCTTCCTTCTTCTCCCAAAGCTGACGTGCCAGTCAGGAAGGAAGCGAGGACGATGATCACTATTCCTGCGATCAGGAATACAAAGATAGGATTGATTTTCTTCAGGACGAGCCGCGCGACGATTACGCACGCGGCGAGCGTCAATACGATCAACAACGCCTGTTCCATGTTGATTCTCCTCCGGTTTTTATCGAGCAGTGCGTTTTTTCGTCAGCCTCCCCGTGCCCCCTTCCGAATCGGCCCCCTCGCCTTCACCCAACTGCCGTGTCATGGGAGCCTCCTCGTTTTCCAGGAACTCCATGACCTCCTCGACAGCCGGTATAGATTGAGCCGCGCCCTCCCGCATGACAGAGAGAGCCGAAGCCGCACTTGCACGAGCAAGTGACTCGGCTACCTCCGCTCCATGCATCAGACTGGCTAGGAAATATCCGCAGAACGTGTCTCCAGCGCCTGTCGTGTCGACGGTCTCGACGCAGACGGCATCACAGCGCACCGTGCATTCGCAATCCGCATAGCAGCTTCCAGCTGAGCCCAAAGTCAGAACGATGCGCGCGCCATCAAATCGAGATCGCAGCGCCTCGATCAGGCTGAACGCCCCCTCGTTCACATTGACGCCTGTCAGGGCAGACGCCTCATGCTCGTTCACAATGAAAAGGTCGACGAGATCGAGGTCGAGGGCGAGGGCGCTCTCGTTAATCGGCGACGGGTTGAAGATGACGACGGCACCGCGCTCCTTTGCCACGCGCATGGCGTACCCGACATTCGAGGTTTCATTCTGTAGCAGGACCGCATCCCCCGCACCGACTTCCGCCAACGCCCGATCGATTAGCTCACGAGAGAGCTCGTCGTTCGAGCCTCCGCAGATGATGATGTCGTTTTGACCGGTGTCGTCAACCTGAATAACCGCGTGCCCAGTGGGCCCTCCCACGCATTCTACGAACCGGCAATCAGCTCCTGCACCCTTGAGAAGCGAGACGAGCGCCTGCCCGTCATCCCCGACCGCACCGACATGCCAGACGTCAGCCCCTGCCCTTGCAAGCGAGACGGACTGGTTGAGCCCCTTTCCTCCATACGATTCGGCATAAGATCGCGCTTTGATAGTTTCACCCGGTCGAACGAAGCGCTCTACGCGATAAACGCGATCGATGTTCAACGACCCGATGTTCAGGATCTTCATCTCTCCCCTTTCTAAGAAAATGTTTTCCGAAAACTTTTCTTTCGCCGCTGGTACAGTAAAATGAGTGCTGTGGGCATGTCAAGCACATTCCGCTCGACAACCGCTCGCCGACCGCAAACGGTAAACGAGCAGATCGATTCACCTATGGCTTGCACATCAGGGAGGCCGCATGACAATCACTGAGATCGCCCGGCTAGCCGGTGTGTCCGTTTCCACGGTCTCGAAAATCGTCAATCGGAAGGACGACAGCATCAGCGCGGAAACACGCGAGCGCGTCCTCGCGATCGTCAAAGAGTACAACTACCGACCGTATGCGAACGCCGCCTCCCCCACTGGAAGGTCCGGAATCATCGGCGTCCTTACGCAAGAACGCCTGGGCATGCTGGTACAGGGCATCGTCTCGAAAGCCACCAAACTCGGATATGCCACCGCGATCAGGACCTACACCGATTCGGAAGACGCCCGAAGACAGCTATCCTCCCTGCTTGAATTGCGAATCGACGGGGTAATCGTCGACGGCGCATGCGGATATCCCGACCTGATCAAGGCATTGGAAAGCGCGACCGTTCCCCATCTCTTCTTCAATACGAAAGAGGACCGGGCAGATGCGAATCTGGACTACGAGCTTCTTGGATTTCGAACCACCCAGGAGCTTGCCCTGCGCGGTCACGAGCGTATAGCCTGCATGCTCGGTACTGGAGCTCGTGTCCACGGCTTCTTCGAAGGCTACCGGCGCTGCCTTTTCGAATCCGGGATTCCCTTCGACGATGAACTCGTTTTCGAATCCTCCGCAGGACTACCGATCGAGAAGGTTGCATCGCATTCATTCAGCGGAATCGTCGTATCTCATTTTTACGATGCCCTGCGACTGTATAGCGCTGCCACGGAGCTTCATTACGGGGTACCCTTCGATTTCTCAATCGTTTCACTGCGGGACGATGAGCGGCAAGCGCCCTTTCCCCCGATTTCCGCAATCGAGATCCCTCGTCTTTCGTACGGAAGCCACCTCGCCGACCTCCTCATCTCAGTTATCGAGAAAACCGAGCCACCGACTCCGTTCGAGACTGCTGCGCGACTCTCGTCCGCCGCATCAGTCGATGTTCCATACACCTCGAGAGCTCGACATATTGTCGTGGTCGGTTCGATCAACACGGACAACTACCTCACCTTGGACGTGCTTCCGCATCCAGGCGCCACTGCGACGACCTCGAGCTCCCAAACCTTCCCGGGAGGAAAGTGCCTGAACGAGGCCATCGGGGTTGCCCGACTCGGTCATGAAGCCGTCGCGATCGGACGGGTGGGGGACGATGCGGACGCAGATCATATCCTGCGATCCCTCGCTGATGATGGCGTCGACACGACGGGGATCGCAAGGACACAGGACAAGCGAACCGGCCAAGCGTTCATCTTCGTCCCCAAAGATGGCGAATCCACCATTACGATCATGACAGGCGCCAACGACATTCTCTCCGCTCAGGATGTAAGGGCTTGCGAGCGCGCCTTCGCTCACGCCAGCCATTGCCTGGTCAACACCGAAGTACCTCTCGATGCTGTCAGGGAGACCCTTCTTCTTGCTCGCAAGCACGGCTTGCTCACCATCATGAAACCGAGTGCTGTGAACACCCTGCCCGATGACCTGATGGGGAAAATCGACATCATGGTGCCCAATGAAGCAGAGCTGGATGCGCTCAGTCCCCATGACAAGTCGATCGACACGAAGATGCGAACGCTGGTCGAGAAGGGCGTCGGCGCCATCGTCGTGACGTTGGGAGCACAGGGCTGCAAGGTCCTCAGCCACGATACGAGCAAACGGATACCCGCCGCCGACCTGACGGCCGTCGATAGCACCGGAGCGGGAGACGCCTTCATCGCAGCGCTGGCATCCTACCTCATCCGAGGATACGATCTCGAGCAAAGCGCCCGCATCGCAACGTACGCTGCAGGGCTGAGCGTCACGCGTCAGGGCGCATCCGCAGCGCTCGTGGACAGACCGACGCTCGAAACCTACGTGCATGCCGTAGAGCCCGGTCTCCTGTAGCGACACGGCGGCCCCCGACGCGAAAACCCTCCGCGCCGGGGGCCGTGCCGAGTACCGCGACGGTTGCCGGGCCCCGCCCTACAGCGCAGAGGCCAGGGCGGCGACCATCGCGTCCACGTGCTCGCGCTCGCAGATGAGCGGCGGCAGGAAGCGCAGCGTGCGCGCGCCCGTCGCGTTGATGACGAAGCCCGCGGAGAGCATCCTCGCCACGACGTCGTGCGCATCGCCGACGGCCTCGTCCAGGTCGCAGCCGACCATGAGGCCGCTGCCGCGCACCTCGGTCACCTGCGGCAGGGCCGCCAGGCGCTCCTGCAGGTAGGCGCCGACCTCGGCCGCATGCCCGTCGTACGCGCCGCGCACGAGCTCGCACAGCACGGCCTCCGCCGCCGCCACGGCAAGACAGCTGCCTCCGAAGGTCGAGCCGTGGTCGCCCGGGCGGTACACGTCGGCGACCTCCTTCTTGGCCACGCTCGCACCCGCCGGCACGCCGCCGGCGATGCCCTTGGCGAGGCTCATGATATCGGGCTCCACGCCGAGCACCTGATAGGCGAACGGCTTGCCCGAGCGGAAGACGCCCGTCTGGACCTCGTCGGCGATGAGCAGGCCGCCCACGCCGTGCACGAGCTCGGCGGCGGCCTCCATGAATTCCCGTGTGAGCGGGTGCACGCCCGACTCGCCCTGGATGGGCTCGAGCATGACCGCGCAGATCTCCTCGCCGTAGCGCTCGAACACGGAGCGCAGCTCCTCGACGTCGTTGGGGGCGCAGGCCACGAAGCCGCCCGGCAGCGGCCGGAACTCATCCTGCAGGCGGTCCTGCATGGTGGCGGCCACCGTCTCGAGCGTGCGGCCGTGGAAGCTGCCGCGCAGGCAGACGATCGTGTTGCCGCCGTTGCCGACGCGCTTGGCGTAGAGGCGCGCGAGCTTCATGGAGCACTCGTTGGCCTCGGCGCCGGAGTTGGCGAAGAAGGTCTCCCATACCTGCTCGCCCTCGGCGGGCGCAGCGGCGGCCGCGAGCGCCCCGTCATCCCCCGCGGCGACGGCGTCGGCGATCGCCCGCGCCCCGGCCATATCGTCGTTGGCCAGCTTGGACAGGAGCGCCGCGACCTGGCCGCGGTGCTCGATGTAGAAGTAGTTGGACACGTGCATGAGGCGCTCGGCCTGGGAGCGGACCGCCTCCGTGAGGGCAGGGTGCCCGTGGCCCAGGCAGCACACGCCGATCCCGGCGAGGAAATCGGTGTACTCGCGGCCGGCGTCATCGGTGAGCACCATGCCGTGCCCGCCGACGAAGTCCACCTCCGAGCGGCCGAAGGTATGCATCACGTAGGGGGATTCGAGCTCTTTCTGCATGGCAAGGGACATGGGGGATCCTTTCATAGACAGGGCGCCCGGCGTGCGGCCGGGCGCCTCGGGGCGCGCTAGATGTTCTCCGCCAGGCGCGCGGCGAAGGGGGTGAGCGGATGCGGGTGCGTGTCCTGCTCGTAGGCGACCTGCGTCGAGTGGATCACCGTGCCCACGCCCGCGTCCGTGAGCAGCTCGAGCAGCAGCGAGTGCGGCGTCGTGCCGTTGATGATGTGCGAGCGGAACACGCCGGCGCGCAGCGCGTGCACGCAGCTCTCCAGCTTGGGGATCATCCCGCGGTCGACCTCGCCCGCGGAGAGCATGGCCTCGGTCTCCTCGAGCGTCAGGTTGGAGATGAGCGAGTCCTTGTCCTCGAAGTCCTCGTACAGGCCGTCGACATCGGTGAGGAAGATCACCTTGTGCGCGTGGACCGCCGCTGCGATGTGCCCGGCGGCGACATCGGCGTTGATATTGTAGAACCCGCCGTCCTCGCCCTGGGCGACCGTGGCGACCACGGGGATGTACTCGCTGTCCATGAGGCTCTCGAGGTAGTCCGCGTTGATGCGGCTGATCTTGCCGACGCGCCCCAGCTCGGGGTCGAGCCGCTCGGCGACGATGGTGCCCGCGTCCGAACCGGAGACGCCGACCGCCAGGTTCCCGTGGGCGTTGATGGCCGCGACCAGGTCCTCGTTCACCTTGCCCACGAGCACCTGGCGCACGATCTCCATGGTCGCCTCGTCCGTGACGCGCTGCCCGTCCTTGAAGCGGACCGGGATGTCGTAATGGGAGAGCGCGGCGTTGATGTCCTTGCCGCCGCCGTGCACGATCACGGGCTTCATGCCGATGATCTTGAGCAGCACGATGTCGCTCATAACGTCGGCGCGCAGGCGCGGGTCCACCATGGCGGCGCCGCCGTACTTGATCACCACCGTCTTGCCGGTGAGGTTCTTGATCCACGGCAGTGCCTCGAACAGGAGCTTCGCGGTCTCCTCGTCCGAACGGGAGGCGCGCGAGTCGCGTGCGTACTTCATGGGATGGCTCCGATCCTGTTATCGGCCGCCCGACGCCGGGTCCGGCGGCCCGGACGGCCCGCCCCGCCGGGCGGCGGGGCGGCGTGGTATGGGTGGGCGCGAGGGCCTAGGTGCGATAGTCGCCGTTGATGGTGACGTAATCGTGAGTGAGGTCGCACGTCCAGACCGTCGCCGCGCCCTCGCCGGCGCCGAGGTCCGCCGAGATCACGATCTCGGGTGCCTCGAATCGTCGCAGCGCCTCGTCCTCGTCGAAGGGGACGGTGAGGCCCGCGCGGCACACGGGGATGCCCATGATGTCGATGGACACGTCCTCCTGCCGGAACGCCACGCCGCACTTGCCGAGCGCCATGGCGATGCGGCCCCAGTTGCAGTCGTGCCCCGCCACGGCGGTCTTGACCAGCGGGGAGTTGGCCACGGAACGCGCGGCCGCATCCGCGTCCGCATCGCTCGGCGCGCCGGTGACGTTGACGGTGATGAGGCGCGAGGCCCCCTCCCCATCCGCGGCGACGGCGCGAGCGAGCCCCTCGCACACCACGCGCACCGCGTAGGCGAGCTCCTCGTACGCCTCGGAACCGACCTCGATGGGCGCCTCGCCGGGCGCGGCCTCGCCGGAGGCGAGCATGATGCAGGTGTCGTTGGTGGAGGTGTCCGAATCGACGGTCACCTTGTTGAAGGTCTGGGCGACGCAGTCCGCGAGGACGGCGTGGAGGGTCTTCGGCGCGACCGGCGCATCGGTGGTGATGAGCGCGATCATGGTCGCCATGTTGGGCATGATCATGCCCGAGCCCTTGACGCAGCCGCCCACCGTGAACGTGCAGCCCACGTACTCGAGCACGCCACTCTCATAGGAGACCGCGTACTCCTTGGGATGGGTGTCCGTCGTCATGATGGCGCGGGCCGCCGCGGCGCCGCCCGCGGGCGAGAGCTGCTCGACGGCCGCGGGTACGCCGGTCTCGAACGGGGCGATGTCGAGCTGCTGGCCGATGACCCCCGTGGAGGCGACGAGCACCTGCTCCGGCTCGCACCCGAACATCTGGGAAACGATGTCGCAGGTCTCGCGCGCGACGGCGAGGCCCGGCTCGCCGGTCGCCGCGTTGGCGTTGCCCGAGTTGACGGCGACGGCCTGGACGAGGCCGCAGCTGTCCGCGCCCAGGTGCTCGCGGCACACGGTGACGGGTGCGGCGCAGAACCGGTTGGTGGTGAACACGCCCGCGGCGCTCACCGGCCGCTCGGCGGCGAGCAGCGCGAAGTCGGCGCGCTCGGGGTTGCGGCGGAAGCCCGCGTGGATGCCCGCGGCGCTGAAGCCCCGGGCGCTCGTCACGCCGCCGTCCGGCACGGCACGGATCTTGGTATCGAACTCATCGACGTTCATCGGCACGCTCCTGGATGCGTCAACGGTATCTGACAGGTGGGACCAGTGTAGCGCACCGCACGGACGCGCGCCCGAGCGGTGCCGCCGCACCTGCTAGACCGGCAGGGCGACGAGCGGCAGGCCGCATCGCTCGTCGAGGCCGAACACGATGTCGGCGCACTGGACCGCTTGGCCGGCGGCGCCCTTGCAGAGGTTGTCGATGGCGGAGGTGACCACGAGCATGCGCGCGTGGGGGTTCACGGCAAGACCGATCTGGCAGGCATTCGACCCCGCAACGGAGGCGGTCTTGGGCATCCGGCCCGCGTCGAGCACGCGCACGAACGGGCGACCGGCGTAGAAGTCCCGGTAATACGCGACGGCGGCCTCCTCGGTGAGGCCGGCCGCGGCGTCGGACAGCGGGATGTTCACGGTGGACAGCAGCCCGCGCTTGAGCGGGGCGAGGTGCGGGGTGAACACCACGCGGCCAGGCAGGCCGAGGATCTGCTCGATCTCCGGCGTATGGCGATGGCGGCACACGCCATATGCCTCGACGTTCCCGTCGGCCGAGCAGAAATGGGTGCGTGCGTTGGCCGACTTCCCGGCGCCCGTCACACCCGAGACGGCGTCCACCACGACCGCGGCGCCCTCGGCCGCCCAGCCCGCGTCCACCGCGGGGTAGGCGCCCAGCGAGGTCGCCGTGGGGTAGCAGCCCGCGCAGGCCACGAGCACGGCCTCGCCCGCCGCACGGCGCGCGGCGGCGTCCGCGAGGTCGTCGCCGAACAGCTCCGGCAAGCCGAACGCGCGCCGGGCGAGCAGGTCGGTCGCGGTGTGGGGCGTGCCGTACCACTCCTCGTACACCGCCGGGTCGGACAGGCGGAAGTCGGCCGAGAGGTCGAACACCGACACCCCCGCCTCGATGAGGCCCGGGGCGGCGGCGAGCGCCGCGGTGTGCGGGACGGCGAGGAAAACGGCGTCGCAGGAGGCGAGGCGCGGGTCGTCGTGCGTCGTGAAGACCAGGTCGGACACACCGGCGAACGCGGGGTAGACGTCGGAGAGCGCCTGGCCCGCATCGGCGTTCGAGGTGATCGCGACGAGTTCGAACTCCGGATGCTGCGCGAGCAGGCGCACGAGCTCGATCCCCGCGTAGCCCGCCGCCCCGACGACACCGACCTTGATAGACATGCCCTTCATCCCCAACATGCATATTATTCGCTCAATAATGCATACAGACGCATGATTGAGCCCGATGATGTGACAAACCGAAAGACTAGCACTCTCCGAGGGGACGGGTGCCGAGTATTTCGCGCGTCATATTCTCGCAACATGGCGGGTGCGGCACGCGGCGGACGAAGCCGCTTCGGGCGGAACCGGTACGCGGCGGACGAAGCCGCCTCCGGCCGGCGCGGGCGGTTGGGGCACCGGCGCCGCCTCCAACGCCGCTCCGGCGCGCCGGCGGCCGTTACAGCTCGACCGGCGTCCAGGTATCGTGGTCGCAGATCCACGCCCGGGGCTGCTCTACGCTGAAGAAGACGAGCGTCGGGTCGTCGGGCCCGTCGTAGCGCTCGCCCAGCCCCTCGAGATGGCGCCAGCCCGCCTCGCGCATCGCCGGCTCCGCGCGGTCCTCCATGCCCGCGACGCCGCGCAGGATCAGCCAGCCGTGGCCCGGCCACCACGAGGTGGCCTCGAAGCGCGGGTTCGCCTGCAGCTCCTCCCACACGTCCTTGGTGGTCGCCGTGCAGAACCAGATCCTGCCGTCCTGCCGCGCCGCGAAGGAGAACGGGCGCACATGCGGCTGGCCGTCGACGCTCGTGGCGAGGTACCACGCGGGGACCGCGCTCAGGTACCCGAGGACGGTATCGAGGCCGTCGCGCTCCCCGCGCGCCGCCTGCGCCCCGCCGGTCCCCACCGCGTCCGAGCGGACCGCCCCGTCCGCCGTGTCCATCGGCTTACCCATCGTCAAACCACCTTCCTCGCATGCCCCGGCCGCGTCCTGCGCCCGGGGACCCGTATATCGAACCGACGCGCGCCCGTCATGGCGGGCGGCGCGCCCAAAGCGGGCTCCGGCCTCATGGCCCAGACCCGACCGGGGGCTCGCCCGTCCCCGAGGACCGGGCCCCGCAACTCGCCCTCCCCGCCGCGCGTCACGGCAGGAGGCCGGCGAGCACCACGGCGACCGCCAGCGCGACCAGAAGCGCCGCCGCCACGGCGTCGCGCGCGCCGAACCGCAGCGGGTGCATGCGGGTGCGCCCCTGCTCGCCGTGGTAGCAGCGCGCATCCATCGCCTGCGACAGCGTCTCGGCGTGCCGGAAGATGCTCGCGAACAGCGGCACCGACACGGACGAGAGCATGCGCACCGCCCCGAGCGGCCCGGCGGCCGCCCGCGCCCCGCGGCTCACCTGCGCCCGGTAGGTCGTCTGGAGCTCGGCGGCGAGCTGCGGCATGAAGCGCAGGGCGATGCCGAGCATCATGCCCACCTCGTGCGCGGGGAACCCGAAGCGGCCGAGCGGGGCCAGCAGGCGCTCGACCGCGCTGGTGAGGTCGAGGGTGAGCGTGGTCAGGGTGACGAGGCTCATCGCGCACATCATGAGCAGCGTGCGCAGGCCCGTGAACGCGAACAGCCGCACGCCCCCCTCCGAGATGGCGAGCGGGCCCAGCCGCACGAGCACCGCCCCGCCCTGCCCGGTGAACAGGTTGAGCACCGACACCACGGCGACGATCGCGAGCAGGGGCGCGACCGAGCGGGCGGCGCGCCCCGCCGGGACGCCGGAGACCAGGTACAGCGCGACGACCGAGGCGGCCAGGACCCCGAGCGCCGCGAAGTCGCGCGCCGCCAGCGCGATGACCATGAACGCGATGCCGCCGAGCAGCTTGGTGCGCGGGTCGAGCCGATACAGGGGCCCCGACCCCGGATAGTAGCTCCCGAAGGAGAACGCCCCGCTCATCGCGCGCCCCCCTTCAGGATCGGCGCGAGCTCGTCTGCCAGGCCGTCGATGTCGTGCAGCGCATCGGTGCGCACGGGGACGCCGCGCCGGGCGAGGGCGCAGGCGATGCGCTGGGCGGACGGCAGCCCGAGCCCCACGCGCCGCAGCGCCTCCCCGTCCGAGAACACCTCGGCGGGGCTCCCCAGCCGCAGCACCGAGCCCTCGTTCAGCACGGCGACGCGGTCGCACAGCTCGGCCAGGTCGTCCATGTCGTGGGAGGCCATGATCACGGTGAGCCCCTGCGCATGGAGGCGGGCCACGAGATCGAGCATGGCGCGGTGGGCGGCGGGGTCGAGCCCCGCCGTGGGCTCGTCGAGCACGAGCACCTCGGGGCGCATGGCGAGCACGCCCGCGAGCGCGACCCGGCGCTGCTGCCCTCCCGACAGGGTGAACGGGCTGCGGTCCCCCAGCTCGTCGACGGACAGGCCCACCCGGTCGAGCGCCGCGCGCACGCGGGCGCCGACCTCGTCGGCGGGCAGGCCGAGGTTGCGCGGGCCGAAGGCGACGTCCTCGGACACCGTCTGCGCGAACAGCTGGTGCTCGGGGTACTGGAGCACCAGGCCGACCCTCGTCTTGACATCGGCCGCCGCGCGCCTGCCGGCGAGGTCGGCGCCGAAAGCCGCGACGCGCCCCATGGTGGGGTGGACGAGGCCGTTCATATGCTGGATCAGCGTCGATTTCCCCGACCCGGTATGCCCCGCGAGCCCGAGCAGCTCGCCCGGGCGCACCGCGAGGTCCACGTTGTGCAGCGCCCACACGGCGTCCGGGTCGCTCCCCCACGCCGCGCGCCTCCCGCGGCGCGGCAGGCGACGGCGGCGGGCGCGCTCGCGGACGGAGCGCTCGTAGCTGTAGCTCACATGGTCGAACCGCAGGCACGGGGCATCACCCGCGGCGGGGTCGGCGCACCCGGGCGCCGGGGCGCCGTCATCCGACCGGGGACCGGGGGCGGGGGCGCCGCCCGGGTCCCGCTGCGACCGGGGGACGGCGGGGTCGAGGTCCACGGCATCGGGGCGCGCTCCGGCGCCCTCGCCCGCCCCGGTCCCGGCGCCCGCCGCGGGATGCGCGGCCATCTGCGCGAGGCGGTCGACGAGCGCTCCCTCGTCCACCTCCGGCCCGACGGCGACCCCGCGCTCGGCGAGGGCGAGGGACAGGCGGCAGGCGTGCGGGACCGCGAGGTTCAGATGGGCGAGCTCGGAGGCGCGCGGGAGCACGTCTAGCGGGGCGCCCTCCAGCGCGATCCTGCCGCGGTGCAGCACCGCGACGCGGTCGGCGAGCGCCGCCTCCTCCATGTCGTGGGTGATCATGACGACGGTCATGCCCTGGCCGTGCAGCTCCCGGCAGACGCGCATGAGGCCCGCGCGGCCGCGCGGGTCGAGCATCGAGGACGCCTCGTCGAGCACGAGCACCTCGGGATGCATGGCCAGCACCCCGGCGATGGCGACGCGCTGCTTCTGCCCGCCGGACAGCGCGTGCGCCTCGCGGCGGCCGAAGCCCGTGAGCCCCACCTCGTCGAGGGACTCCTCGCAGCGCTCCCCGATCAGCGCCGGGTCCAGCCCCAGGTTCTCGGGACCGAACGCCACGTCGTCGGCGACCAGCGTGGCGACCAGCTGGTCGTCGGGGTTCTGGAACACGTACCCCACCCGGGCGCGGACGTCGTAGACGTACTCGGGGTCAGAGGTGTCGATCCCGTCGACGAGCACCGTGCCGGCATCCGGCACGAGCAGCGCGTTCAGGTGCTTGGCGAGGGTCGACTTCCCCGAGCCGTTGCCCCCCAGGATGCAGAGGAACTCCCCGTCGGGGATGCGCAGGGACACGCCGTCGAGCGCGGGCGTGCGCCCGTCGTAGGAGTAGCTGACGTCGTCGAGGACGATCATCGGTCGCTACCTCCCGCGGGAGGCGTCGACCAGGGGCCGGACGGCGCGGAACACGACGACCGAGAGCACCGCGTTCAGGACCGTCTTCACGATGTTGAACGGCAGGATCGCCGGAAGGATCAACGGGACGATCGCATCGGGCGAGCCGTACCAGAACCACACGCCGATGGTGAGGTTGGCCGCGATGGAGGCGAGCGTGGCGAGCGCGCATCCCGCCGCGAGCCCGGCGACGGTCCCCGCGGGCGAGGAGGTGCGCCGCGCCGCCCAAGCGGCCGGGAGGATGAAGGACACCGTGGCCACGACGTTCATGAGGGCGCCGACCCACTCGCCGGTGGTCAGCGCGCGGATCGCGATGGCGACCACGCCGACGGCGACGCCGGACCCCGGCCCGAACATGAGGCCCGCCACCATGGCGGGCACGAGCGAGGGGTCGTAGGACAGAAACGTCACGCCGGGGATGATGGGGATCTGGAGGAACATGAGCAGGGCGCTCGCCGCGCACAGCAGCGCCATGGTCACCAGCTGCCTGGTCCCCCACCGATTCGTGTTCTCGAAATGGATGTGCGAAGACTGCTCAGTCACAAGAATCACCTGCCTCTTCCATCCGGACTCTGACCGTTGGCCCCGGGTTTCCACCGGATCGGCCCGCAGGCGACCCAACGCCTGACGGGTTCGCGGGCTCATCGGCTGCGCGCGGGGCACGCGCCCCGCACCCGGGCGCCCCATGCGCCCGACCGATACACCGCCAGTGGGGAATTCCACCCCGCCCTGAAACAGCAGGCCCATCGTAGCACCGCTCCCGTGAAACGTACAGCCCGCACCGGCCCGGCGCGGAAAACCGGACGGGGACGGCTCCCACGGCGGCGAGGGTATCGCCCGGCATCGGCCCCGGCCGGCCCCGGCGCGGGGTCGGTAGGCGGACCGAGCCGCGCCGGCCCGGCTGCATCCCGATGCGGGGGCGGGGCGCAGGCGGCCGGCGGGGCATGAAAAAGGAGGCCCCGAAGGGCCTCCCGGATGCGCATGCGCGCGAAGATGCGAAGCGGCGGCTTAGAAGTCGACGTCCTGGTCGTTGTAGACGCACTCGAGCAGCTTCTCCATCTCCTCCTGCGTCGGCTGGCGCGGGTTGGAGCCGGTGCAGGCGTCGAGGATGGCGTTGGCGGCCACGTCGGCCTTCTTGGCCTCGAACTCGGCGTAGTCGATGATGGACTCGTCGGCCTTCACGCCGCCCTTGCCGTAGTTCTTGATGCCCTGCGGGATGTCCAGCTTGTCGTTGAGGTCGCGGATGCACTGGACCAGCGAGGCGACGAGCTCGTCCTCGGTCTCGCCGGCGAGGTGCAGGACCTCCTTGGCGATGTAGGCGTAGCGGCTCTTGGCGCGCTCGTCCTTGCTGTTGAACTGGATGACCTTGCCGAGGTACATGGCGTTGGCGCACCCGTGGATGATGTGGTCGCCGGTGAAGGCGGCGCCGGTCTTGTGGGCCATGGAGTGCACGATGCCGAGCAGGCCCGAGGAGAAGGCGATGCCGGCGATGCACTGGGCCTCGTGCATGTGCTGGCGGGCCTCATGGTCGCCCTGATAGGACTTGGGCAGCCACTCGACGATCTCGCGGATGGCGTGCAGCGCGTTGGCGTCGGTGAACATGGAGCCCGCGGTGGACACGTAGGCCTCGATGGCGTGGGTCAGCGCGTCCATACCGGTGTGCGCGCAGAGCTTCTGCGGCATGGTGTAGGTGAGCTCGGGGTCGACGATGGCGATGTCCGGCGTGATGTTGAAGTCGGCGAGCGGGTACTTGATGCCCTTCTCGTAGTCGGTGATGACGGAGAACGCGGTGACCTCGGTCGCGGTGCCGGAGGTGGAGGCGATGGCGCAGAACTTGGCCTTGGTGCGCAGGGTCGGGAAGCTGAACGGGACGATGGCCTCCTCGAAGGTCTCCTCCGGATACTCGTAGAACAGCCACATGGCCTTGGCGGCGTCGATGGGCGAGCCGCCGCCGATGGCGACGATCCAGTCGGGCTGGAACTCGGCCATGGCCGCAGCGCCGCGCTTCACGGTCTCGACGGAGGGGTCGGACTCGACGCCCTCGAAGATCTGGACCTCGAACCCGGCCTCCTTGAGGTCGGCCTCGACGTCCTGCAGGAAGCCGCCGCGGCGCATGGAACCGCCGCCGGTGACGATCATGGCGCGCTTGCCGGTGAGGTTCTTGACCTCGTGGCGAGCGCCCTCACCGAAGTACAGGTCGCGCGGGTTGGTGAAACGTCCCATCATGTGCCTCCAAATCAGCAGGCCGACGGCCTGCAAATCAGAACCGGGGGAACCCCGTGCTCCCCCGAGGACCGCGCCGGGCGGGCAGCCGGGCGCGAGGTTCATCTGAACCCGACGATATTTTAACGCTTTGGAAACCGAGCGCACGCGTCGTTTGAGTCCGTTTTGAGCGCTTGCCCGCCCCTCCTCATCCGCACCTCGTCGCAGCCCGTCGCACCCGCACCTCGTCTATACTGTGCGCGGGCCGCGACCGCGCCGCGAGGCGCGCACCGGGCGGCCGGGTACCGGGCGCGAGAAGGGAGCCGCCGTGGAACGCAGCGCACGTCGCCGTGCGGATCTCATCCTGATCGCGGCCCTGCTCGCCGCCGCGGGCATCTGGCTCGCCGCCGGCGCGCTCATGCGCCCCGAGGCGGCGTCCGCCGTGGTCGTATGCCAGTCGCGCGACGGCTTCTACCGCGCCGACCCGCTCGATGCGGAGACCTCCTACACCGTCGAGACCCCGGGCACCGGGTCGGGCGAGGACGCCGCGGCCGGCCTCAACGAGGTGCGCATCTCGGGCGGCTCCGTCGACGTCGTCTCGGCCAACTGCTCGAACCAGGTCTGCGTCGACCACGCCCCCGCGTCGCAGGTGGGCGAGCAGATCGTGTGCCTGCCGCACGGCCTGGTGATCGAGGTCGTCGCCGACGAGGCCGACGCGACGCGCCTCGAGCCCTGAGGAACGGAGAGTCGTCGACGGGGCGGCACGGGCATCGGGCAGGTGGCGCCGGCGCGCGGCGAGGCGCCGTCGCAGCCCCTTCCGCCGCCCATCCGCGCCCCGCGCGCGCAGACGGGCGGCCGCGGCGCACCCCCCCCCGCCCCTGCCGGCGCGGGGCGCCCGAAAGCGGTGTTTCGCATGCCGGCGCAGCCCCTCCCCTGTCGCAACCGGCCGCGGCGCGCTACACTGAGGCATCACCCGAGACGACGAGCAAGGAGGCGCACATGGCGTTCGACCCCATCCAAGAGGATTGCCTGCGCCTGATCTTGGAGGCCATGCGCCGCGAGCGCGTCTACCCGCTGGACGACGCCGCGTTCATCGCGCGCGGGATGGACCGCTTCCGCGAGGACCCCGCGGCCCTCATCGCCACCGACGCCGACCGGTCCTTCCACCTCATGGCGAAGGCCACCGAGATCCTCGACTACCGCGTCCCCTTCCTGGCCGACGAGGAGGAGGTCGACCGCCAGGAGGCCCGCGCCGAGGACTACCTGCGCGAGGCCGTCACGCTCGACGCCTCGAACTGGGACGCGCAGCGCATGCTCGCCGCGCTCGAGGCGGATTCGAACGACGCCTACGTGGACTACCTGCTCGAGACGCGCCCCGCCGTGGAGCGCGACCTCGCCGCCGTCACGGAGGCGGCCGACGATCCCTACCGCCGCGAGTACGCCTCCGGGCTCGCACGCCGCCCGCTCGAGCGCTGGCTCGCCGCCACCGCGTCGCGCGCCGTCATCGCCGGGCGCTACCGCCTCGCACTCGAGACCGCCGAGGAGGCCCTCGCGTTCGCGCCCGCCGACGGGGCGGGCGCCCGCCACACCGGCATGCTCGCCCTCGCCAAGCTCGAGGCGAGCCGCCAGGACATCAAGCGCTTCCGCGCCCGCCATGCGATCGCCTATCGCACCGCGGGCCCGCTGCGCCGCCGCAACCACGCCGCCGAGAAGGCCCCGGACGCCTGGACGCTGCTGGCGGAGATGTCCGCCGCGTACCGCTCCCTCGACCTCGGGACCGCGACCCGCACCCTCCACCTGCTCATGCGCACCTATCCCGACGCCGCGCAGCCCCTCTACTACCAGGCCGAGTTCCCCGACGGGCTCTTCAGCCGCGTGAACGTGGAGGAGGGAAGCCAGGACGAGCTCATCCTCGCCATCAGCGAGGCGACCCCCCTTCTCCAAGAGGGCATCGGGGCGCCGGACAACGCCTGCTTCGCCACCTGGCTCGCCGGTCACGACCTCGTGCAGCGCGCCCTGGGCGAGGCATCGCCCGCGGCCCACGGCCGGACGGGGCGCACCGAGGCGGGGGGCGAGAACTGATGGAGCCGAGCGTCTACATCCCCGCGTACCTGGAGCGCGAGTACCTGCGCTCCCATGAGGGGCTCACCTGCGCGGCGCGCGAGCTTCTGCACGAGGAGGTGCTCCAAGACCCCGCGCGCTACGCGACGACCGACCATGCCCGCGCCCTGATCTCCTACGGACGGGCGCGCGAGCGTCTGCTGCGCGAGCTCGACCGCATGGAGGACCTCCCGGACGACGAGTTCGACCGCAAGCGCGAGCAGCTGTTCGCCGCGGCGCGCCAGGAGCTCCACCGCATCCACCGCGCCGACCCCCTGTGCACGGACGCGGAGCTCGTCGACATCATGCTCGCCGACGTGCCGGTCGACGCCTGCCTGGGCGACCTCATGAAGCTCGAGGAGCGCGTGCGCGGGCGCCTCGGATTCCTGCCCGGGTTCGACGAGGACGCCCCCCATTTCTGGGCAGACGGCGGACCGCAGGACGACGCGGAGCGGACGCGCGCGGAACCCGAGCTCGTCGCCTGGCTCCACACGCTCGAGGCCATCTCGCAGCTGTGCCTCGCCAGCGCCCGCTACCGCGCGGCCGCGGACTACGCGCGGCGCGTCATGCGCGCCCAGGGCTACCCCAACCTGTCGGCGGGGACGGTGCTGCTCGCGCTCGCCCGCCTGGAGGACGAGGACGGGTTCTTCGCCTGCGCCCGCGAGGGCGCCGCCTGCGGCGCCGGCGAGGACTCGCCGTGGTTCCTGCTCGGGCGCACGATCCTGCTCTACAAGCTCGGACGCCGCAAGAACGCCCGGCGCGCGCTGCGCGACTTCGCCGCGCGCTGCGACGGCGGCGCGTTCTACCTGCTCAACCCCACCTATCTGACGCCCTACCTGCCCGTGCGGCCGCCCGTCCGCGAGGCATGCGAGCTCGCCCACCAGGCGGTCTGGGAGGCGGACGGCATCATCGTCGACACGCCCGACTTCACCGCATGGGCGGCGTCGGTCGACGGCGTGGAGGACGCCTCGGAGGACTTCGCGCGGCGCTACGGGTACTGACGCGCACCGCGCGCGGCGCCCCGTGCTAGAGTTGACGTGTTCGCCCGCACGGCCCGCGGCGCACCCGTCGCAGGCCCCGATGTCGATGAGGATGGAACGGTGGCCGATATCCCCTGCAAGCATGTCGTGACCGTGCACTACACGGGCAGCTTCGACGACGGCGAGGTGTTCGACACCACGCGCGGCCGCACGCCGCTCACGTACGTGGAGGGCGACCACGAGGTCGTCCCCGGGTTCGAGGCCGCGGTCCTCACCATGCAGCCCGGCGAGACCAAGCGCGTCCACCTCGAGCCGAAGGACGCCTACGGCGAGCGCCAGGCGTCGCTCATCTACTCCATGCCCACCGTCCTCATCCCGAACTACGACGACCTCGTGGTGGGCGAGATGATCTACCTCATGAACTCCGACGGTTACCAGCAGCTCGCACGCGTGGCCAAGGTGGAGGACGACGGGGACACGATCTTCGACTTCAACCACCCCATGGCGGGGTGCGCCCTCAACTTCGAGCTCGAGCTGCTGAGCCGCGAGCCCTGCGACGCCCGGGACGGCAACGAGGGGGGCGGGGCCGATGCGTAGGCCCCAGCGCGGCATCCTGTGCGCGGGCTGCCCGCACCGCGCTGCCTACATCGCGCTCAAGGACGCCTCACGCCGCTGCCGCGGGCGCGTGATCTGCGGCGATGCGGGATGCCCCGCGGTGGGCGAGCTTCCGCCCGCGGCCGCCACCTGCCCGGGCGGCGCCGAGCGCCTCCTCCCCCGCTACCGCGTGGCGGTCCCCGACGGCGGCACGTCCGAGCACCCCGCGGTGGAGACCTGCATCCACATCGTCCCCGATACCGAGCTGGCGGCGGACGGCGCCGTCGAGCGCCTGGCCGGGCTCGCCGCGGAGGGTCGCACGACCGTCCTCGCCGTCCTCGCCTCGAGCCGCGACTTCCTCGCACGCGAGCGGATCGAATGGCTGGGCGGGCGGGCGCTCGCGCTCGGGGCCTCGGACGTCGCCGTGCTCGACCCCTTCGACACGGAGCGCTGCCGTGAGGTCCTGTGCGCGCAGCTGGGGCAGCCGGGGGTCCACGGGGCGGTCTTCGCCTCCCCCTGCGCGCAGCTCCAGCGCGGGGGGCGCGACCTCGAGCCGGTGGAGGTCGACCGCTACATGTGCGTGGGCTGCCATCGCTGCTACCAGATCACGGGCTGCCCCGCCCTCTCCTTCGAGCCGCCCGCCTACCGGGTCGACCCCGAGGCGTGCGCCGGATGCGACCTGTGCTGCGGGTTCTGCCGGACGCAGGTCATCTACAGCCCGCGCTCCCGCCTGGACGCCGCGACGCGGCGGCGGATCCGCTACGCCGCGGCGGAGACGGGCCCCGACGCTTGACCGCTGCGGAAACAAAAGCAAGGCGAAGACCCCCTCGGCACCGCCTGCAACGCTCCTCCGATCCGCGGATCCGCATGAAAAAGCCTCCCGCCGCCGGACCCGGGAGAGGTCCGCGCGACGGGAGGCGTCCCATCGGGATCCGGGGCACCCTATGCGTGCCGGGTGATGCGCCCCTCCGCACGGGCGACCGCGCACCCGATGCTCGCACCGACCCCGAGCTTCACCGCGTCGGGGACGATGAACGGCACCACCGCGGCGAGCAGCGCCGGGACGAGGTCCATGGGGCCCACGACCATGAGCTGGAAGGTGCCGCAGGCATAGGTGACGGCAAGCATCACCGCATCGGCGACGAGGGCCCGGGGAAGCGCCGGCACCGAGCGCGGCAGGAAGCTCTCGAGCGTGGTGGCGAGCAGCATGCCGATCAGGAAACCCCACAGAAAGCCGCCCGTGGGCCCGGCGATCGCGCCGACGCCCCCGCCGAATCCGGAGAAGACCGGCAGCCCGAGGGCGCCGAGCAGCAGATAGACCGCGACCGACGCGACGGCGGTCGTGCGGTCGAGCGCCGCGGGGAGGATGGCGAGCGCGAGCGTCTGCAACGTGAAGGGAACGGGGCCGAAGGGCACGGTCACCCATGAGGCGACGGCGAGCAGGGCGACCGACACCCCGGCGCGCGAGATCTGGCGTACGTCCATGGCGATTCTCCTATCGAACGGGTCGGATGGTCGATACGCCCAGTATACCGAGCGGAGCGCCCGCGGACCGGTCGGGCTGTGTACTCGTCGTGTTCCGCCCTTCGCGCCGCGATGCGATGCGCCATCTGCTATACTCGACTCCGCCGTCCCCATCGTCTAGCGGTCAGGACATCGCCCTTTCAAGGCGACGACACGGGTTCGAGTCCCGTTGGGGGCACCATCGAGTGCAAGCCCGGTTCCGTCATCGGAGCCGGGCTTTCTTCTGCCGCGGCGCCGGGACTCGAACCCGCTCGGGTCGCGAGGCTGCGGGAACGCGCGAGCGTTCCCCAGCGAGCGTGCGAGGGGCCGCAAGGCCCCGAAGCAGCGGACGCCGGAGGCGGACGCGAGTCCCGTTGGGGGCACCATCGAGTGCAAGCCCGGTTCCGTCATCGGAGCCGGGCTTTCTTCTGCCGCGGCGCCGCGCGTCAGCCGCGGTCGATGACCTGCCTGCCCTGGACCCACACCTGGCGGATGTTGTCGGGCGTGGCGAGGTAGAGGATCCGCGCGAGCACATCGCCCGGCTCGGTGAACACGTCGAACCCGGTGAGGTCGGCGTAGGGCCGGCGCACATCGACCACCTGCATGTCGAAGGCGCGCCCGACCTCGAACGACCCGACCGGCAGCGACAGGGCCTCCGCGCCGCCCTTGGTGGCGAGGTACAGCGCCTCGGCGACCGAGATGCGCGAGGGGCGCCCGGCCCCGCGGCGCTCGATGGGGACGAGCGCGTCGACGCCGTCCTCGAGCATGCGCGACGCCATGACCGCCTGGCGGATGTTGTCGTACAGGCTCGGCGAGAACCCGCCCGAGACATCGGTGCCCAGGCCGATCTTCACCCCGTGCTCGCGCATGCGCCTCACGGGGCACGCGCTGTTGGCGAAGTATGCGTTGGAGATCGGGCAATGCGCGACGGCGGTCCCCGTCTCGCGGAACAACTCGGTGTCCGCCTCGTCCATATACGTGCAGTGAGCCATCACCGAGCGCGGGCCGAGCAGGCCGAAGTCCGCGAGCGCGCGGGCGTCGCTCACACCGTAGCGCTCCGGCGCCACACCGTGCTCCCACTCCCCCTCGTTGCAATGGGACTGGATGTAGGCGCCGTGCTCGGCGGCCATCTTCCCGAGGCCGGAGAGCACCTCGTCGGTGCAGCTCGGGATGAAGCGCGGGGTCACCGCGGCGTACACGCCCGCGAAGCGCGGGTCGCCCGCGCGCAGCTCGCGGTCGAGCCCCGCCACGCGCCCGAGGAACTCCTCGGTGTCGGCCAGCGCCTGCTCGGGCGAGGCGTCGCGGTAGAAATCGTGGTTGGCCGCCGGGTCGTCCATGACCACCTTGCCCACGACCGCGCGCTGACCGGCCTCGGTGCAGGCGCGGGCGAGCTCCCAGCTGCCCTCCAGATGCGCACTGCCGAAGTACAGCGCCGTGGTGGTGCCGCGCGACAGGAAGGTCTCCGCCAGGTCCAGGCTCACCCCATGGGCGAAGAAGGGGTCGGAGAACCGCGCCTCCAACGGAAAGGTGCGCTGGTCGAGCCAGACGTCCAGCGGCTCATCGAGCGCCACCCCGGCCTGGGGCCACTGCGGCGCGTGCACGTGGAGGTCGACGAACCCGGGCAGGCCGTAGCGCCCGTCGGTGAGCTCGAGCAGGGAGCCGGGGTCGAGCTCGTCCGCCGCGCGCGCCGCGGCGACGCGCTCGTCGTAGCCGGCATCCCCCGGCAGGGTCACGCGCTCGATGAAGCCCGCGTCGTCGAGCTCGAGCAGCGCGCGCTCGAGCAGCTCGAAGGAGCCGTACTCGGGGGTATGGAACAGCGAGCCGAGCACCGCCCGCACGGTCGCGTGTGAACTCGAGGCGATCGACATGGTGTCTCCAATCGTTCGGCGGGCGCCGCGCCGGCGCGATGCGGGCGCGGCGGGAAACAGGGGCGCCCGGCCCGCGGCGCAGCGGCGGCGGACCGGGCGCGGACGGCGGGTCCTAGCGCTCCTCGGCGGACCCGGACGACGCCGGGTCGTCGGGCAGCAGCAGGTTGAGCGCGACGGCGATGATGCCGCCCACGGCGGTGCCGCTGCTCACCAGGTACTGCAGGAAGACCGGGAAGGCTGCCTTGACGTCGGCGGACAGCACGAGGCTCGCCAGGGTGAAGATGAGCGACAGGCCGATGACCATCATCTTCTTCTGGTCGAGCTGGGACCCGATGATGATGCGCAGGCCGTTGACCACGAGGATCTGGCAGACCACGAGCAGGACGCCGCAGATGGCGGCCTCGGGGACCGAGGAGATGACGGCCATGAGCTTGGGGCACATGCCGAGGACGACGAGGATCACGCCGGCGACCATCACGACGGTGCGGCTCGCGACCTTGGTGATGGAGATGATGCCCGCGTTGGTGGAGTAGCCCGTCAGCGGGGTGCCGCCGAAGACCGAGCCGACCAGGCAGCCCAGGCCCTCGCCGATGACCGCGCGGTTCAGGCGCTCGTCGGTGAGCTCCTCGCCCGTGACGTCGCCCACGGTGAACCACACGCCGGTGGTCTCGATGAGCACGATGAAGTAGATGAAGGTCATGAGGACGATCGAGGGGATGTCGAACACGGGGGCGCCGAAGTGGAAGGGCATCGGCATGCCGAACCAGGCGGCCGCGGCGACGCCGGAGAGATCGAGCACGTCCACCGCGGCGGCGGCCACGCAGCCGACGGCCAGCGAGCACAGGACGGACAGGACGCTCACGAGGTGGTGGCGGTAGCCGGTCCGATACGCGACGACGTTCATGATGACGAGGGTGACCAGCGAGGCGAGGCCGGGGGCGAGGTTGGCGGCGAGCCCCCCGTCGACGCTGAAGATGCCGCCCGCCGCGGTGGGCGTGAGGGACAGGCCGACGATCACGATGATGGTGCCGCCGATGTAGGGCGGGATGCACCGGCGCACGATCTTGGCGAACAGGCGCGTGACGCCGAGCAGGATCAGGATGAGGGCGCCGGGGATGATGCTGCCGACCATCATGGCCATCCCGCCGTTGGTCCCGATGGTAGCGAGCGCGGAGAGCGCGACGAAGCTCGCGCCCTGGACGACGGGCAGCTTGATGCCCAGGCCGGTCTGGATCAGCGTCGCCAGGCCGGCGGTGAGGAAGCAGATCTGGATCAGCTGGTTGGTGCCCGCGGTGTCGAGGCCGAGCATCGAGGCGAGGACGATGGGGCAGACGTAGAGGTCCATCGCCAGGACGTGCAGGAACGCCAAACCCACCGCCTTGAGCGGCTCGACGCGGTCGTTCACGCCGAGTACGAGGTCTTGTGCAGCCATGCAGCTCCTCTCATGAGGGAACAGGTCCCCACGAGCATACCGCATCGGCAGGTCGGGCGTCCCGACCCCCTCGCAGCCGGGCGGACGCGAAACGGGCCGCCCGCAGGCGGCCCGTCGGTCGAATCCGTGTGCGACGCGCTCGCGCGAAGCGGTCCTACACGTAGAACAGGATGTCGTCGTAGGTCGGGACCGGCCAGTAGTCGGCGGCCACGATCTCCTCCATGGCGTCCACGGCGTCGCGCAGGCGCTGCATCGCGGGGACGACCTCGTGCGCGTAGCAGTTCGCCTGCTCCTGCGGGTCGATCAGGCCCTCGGCCCTCTGGTGCAGGGCGTCGAGCGCCTTGATGGCCTCGTTGATCTCGGTGATGCCGGCGCACAGCTTGTTGAGGGTGTTCTGCTCGCAGGTCATCGCGGCGTCGGCGCCGGCACCGCGGATGATCTCCAGGCCCTTGGCGACCTTGGTGGCGTAGGCGGTGATCGCCGGGCGGTAGGTGCGGCGCGCCTCGCGGATCATCGTCGTCGCCTCGATGTTCATGAGCTTGTCGTACTTCTCCAGCTTGACCTCGTAGCGGCTGAACGCCTCGGTCTCGGTCAGCACGCCCATGCCGGTCCACAGCGCGAGGTTCTTCTCGGCGACCATCGCGGGCAGGGCGTCGGCGGTGGTGCGCAGGTTGGACAGGCCGCGGCGCTCGGCCTCCCTCTGCCACTCGTCGGAGTAGCCGTCGCCGGAGAACAGGATGCGGCGGTGCTCGTTGAGGGTCTTCTTGCAGTACTCGAGCGCTGCGGCGGCGAAGTCCTCCTCGGGCGTGCCCTCGAGCGCGTCGGCGAACTCCTTCAGGGACTCGGCCACGGCGGTGTCGAGCACCAGGTTGGCGTCGCTCGGGTTGGCCTCGGAACCCACGGCGCGGAACTCGAACTTGTTGCCGGTGAAGGCGAACGGGGAGGTGCGGTTGCGGTCGGTGTTGTCCTGCTCGAGGTTGGGCAGGACGTCGGCGCCGAGGTCGAGCACGCCGTGCGTCGCGTGCACGGAGGCCTTGCCGTCCATGATCTTCTGCACGACCTCGGTGAGCTGGTCGCCCAGGAAGATGGAGACGATCGCCGGGGGCGCCTCGTTGGCGCCGAGGCGGTGGTCGTTACCGCAGCTCGCGACGGACATGCGCAGCAGGTCCTGGTACTTGTCGACCGCCTCGATCACCGCGGTGAGGAAGACCACGAACTGCAGGTTCTCGAGCGGGGTGTCGCCCGGGTCGAGCAGGTTCTCGTCCTCGGCGGACAGCGACCAGTTGTTGTGCTTGCCCGAGCCGTTGATCCCCTCGAACGGCTTCTCGTGCAGAAGGCAGGTCAGGTCGAAGCGCGAGGCGACGAGCTTCATCTTCTCCATGACGAGCATGTTGTTGTCGATGCCCTCGTTGAGCTCGGTGTACACCGGGGCGAGCTCGTGCTGGCAGGGGGCGACCTCGTTGTGCTTGGTCTTGGCGGGGATGCCGAGCGCCCACAGCTCGTCGTCGAGCTCCTTCATGTACTTGGACACGCTCGGGCGGATGGCGCCGAAGTAGTGCTCCTCGAGCTCCTGGCCCTTGCACGGCGGGGCGCCGAACAGCGTGCGCCCGCAGATGACGAGGTCGCGACGCTTGCGGTAGGCGTCCTTCTTGATGAGGAAGTACTCCTGCTCCAGGCCCACGCTGGGAACGACGCGCTTCGGCGTCTTGCCGAACAGCGCCAGCACGCGCTTGGCCTGGGTGTCGAGGACCTTCATGGAGCGCAGCAGCGGGGTCTTCTTGTCGAGCGCCTCGCCGTTGTAGCCGCAGAACGCCGTGGGGATGCACAGCACCTCGTCCTTGATGAACGCCGGGCTCGTGGGGTCCCATGCGGTGTAGCCGCGCGCCTCGAAGGTGGCACGCAGGCCGCCGTTGGGGAAGCTCGAGGCATCGGGCTCGCCCTGGATGAGGGCCTTGCCGGTGAACTTGGTGATCGCGGTGCCGTCGTGGTTGGGCTCCAGGAAGCTGTCGTGCTTCTCGGAGGTGATGCCGGACAGCGGCTGGAACCAGTGCGCGTAGTGCGTGGCGCCCAGCTCGATGGCCCACTCCTTCATGGCGTGGGCGACGGCGTTGGCCACGTCCAGGTCGAGCGGCGCGCCGTCCTCGATGGTGGCGGACAGGCGCTTGTAGATGTCCTTCGGAAGGCGTTTGCGCATCACGTCCTCCGAGAACACCACGGTCCCGAAGCGGCTGGTGAGCTCGGTATCGGCCATAGGGGCTCCCTTCGTGGGCACCGACCGGTGCGGCCGGCGCATATCCTCAACGAACGCATTGTAGATTACGGGGGGCGTGTTTCGCACAAATTACCGGTGGGTTGCCAAGATGCAACGTGTCGGGGAAAACCCGGGAAACTGCCGGGCGCACCGGGCGGACGGCGGCGCTGGGGGCGCCTGCCTGCAGGTTCATGCTCCCGCCGGGAGCCGTCCGCATGTTAAATCCCCGCGGCGGGGGCCTCTCGGCGGCACGGCGGAAACACGGGTGCGATACAATCCCCGCACCCCATCGGCAGCCCGGACGGGCGCGTCCGCGCCGACGGGCGCCGCCGCGGGCCTGCGCCCCGCCCTACCCCAAGGAGGAACGGATGAGAGTCGACCAGATCTTCGAGAACGCGCGCGCCGCCGGGACCATGCCCGTCTCCTTCGAGATGTTCCCGCCCAAAGGCGAGCTCACCCTCGAGCGCGCCCGCGAGGTCGCCGGAGGGTTCGCCGAGCTCGCACCGGACTTCGTGAGCGTCACCTACTCCGCGGGCGGCTCGGGCAACTCGGCGGCGACGGCGAAGATCGCGCAGATGATCTCCGACGAGCTGGGCCTCACCTCCGTGGCCCATCTCACCTGCATCTCGCTGACGCCGGAGACCCTCGGGGAGAAGATCGCCGAGTTCCGCTCCGCCGGCATCGAGAACATCCTCGCCCTGCGCGGGGACCTGCCGGACGGCATGAGCGAGGCCGAGGCGGACGGTATCGCCTTCCCCTATGCCAAGGACCTCGTCCCCGCCCTCGTCGACGCGGGCTTCTGCGTGGGCGGCGCGGCCTACCCGGAGGGCCATCTCACCTGCGACGACCTGGTGACCTCCGTCAAGCACCTCAAGCAGAAGCAGGATGCCGGCGCGAGCTTCCTCGTCACGCAGCTGTTCTTCGACAACGAGTGCTTCTACCGCTTCCGCGAGCTGGCGGATGCGGCGGGCATCACCGTCCCCATCACGGCGGGCATCATGCCCTTCACGAGCAAGCAGCAGGTCACGCGCATGGTGTTCACCTGCGCCGCGTCGCTGCCCGCGCCGGTGATCAAGATCCTCGCCCGCTACGAGGACGACCCCGCGAGCCTGCGCGCGGCGGGCATCGAGTACGCCTGCCGCCAGCTGGAGGACCTCGCCGCCCACGGCGTCGACGGCCTGCACGTGTACACCATGAACCGCGCAGACGTCGCCGCGGCGGCCATGAGCGCGCTGCGCGGCTGAGGCGACTCGGCGGCACAGCGCTCCGGCGCCCGGGAGGGCCCGGAGCGCGCGGATCCGCCGGATCCCGTCCCGAGGGCTCATGCCGCCCGGGGGCGGACGGCGTTCACGGGCGCCTCCCGGGAGGCGCGGACCGGAAATTGGGAAGGGAGGCGAGGGATGCAGACCGGCAGCCCCGTCCTCTATCGGCCGGAAGCGGGCGCGCGGCCCCGCATCGACCGTGCGGAGATGCTGCGCTACCTGGGCTACGCGGGCCAAACGATCGAGCCCGATCTCGCCCGGCGCATCGAGCTGGTCGCGGAGCAAACCGAGCGCGACATCGCGCCGCGCGGCGTCTGGCAGGTGTTCGACCTGGACGCCGACGGCGCGGACGACCGCGGCCTCCCCTGCATCCGCCTCGCCGGGACCGCCGCGCGCCTCACGGGGCGCGACATCTTCCGGCACCTGCGCGCAGCCCGGCGCTGCGCCGTGCTCGCCTGCACCCTGGGGATGGAGAGCGAGCGGCGTCTGCGCACCCTGTCGGGCCAGAGCCCCCTGGAGTCCGCGCTGTTCGACGCCGCCTGCTCGGCCTACGTCGAGGCGGCCGTCGACCGGATGGACGCCGAGGTGGGCCGCGCCGCCGCCGAGGCGGGCCTCGCGCGCAACCGGCGCTTCTCCTGCGGCTACGGCGACTGCCCGATCGAGGCGCAGGACGGCATCGTGGCCGCCCTCAACGCCGGGCGCCTGCTGGGCCTCACCGTCACGCCCACGCACCTGCTCCTCCCCACCAAGAGCGTCACCGCGCTCATCGGCCTGTTCGAGGGCGAGCCTGCGGACGCCGGCGAGCGCCCGGGGTGCGGCGGATGCCGCCTGCGCGGCAGCTGCGCCTTCCGCGCGCGGGGGACCGTCTGCTACGGCTGATCCCTCCCCTCCCTGCGGCGCCCCGCGGGGGCGCTACAATCTGGAACCGAACCCGTTAGGAAGGTCTCCCGCATGGACTTCACGCTCGACTCCGCGACCCCCCTCACCGCCGCGCTCGCCTCCGGGGAGCCGTACGCCCCGCGCTCGCTCGGCTCCCTGCGCATCGCCGACGCCGACCTGCGCGCCGTCCTCGAGGGGCGGCGGAGCCTGCTGTTCGACGGGGGCATGGGCACCATGCTCCAGGCCGCGGGGCTGGCCGCCGGCGAGCTGCCCGAGCTGCTGAACCTCACGGACCCCGAGGGGATCTCCGCGGTGCACGCCGCCTACGTCGCCGCCGGCAGCGAGGCCGTCACCACCAACACCTTCGGCGCCAACGCCCGCAAGCTGGGCGGGAAGGCGGAGGTCGAGGAGGTGTTCCGCGCCGCCGTGGGATGCGCGCGCCGCGCCGGGGCGCGCTACGTCGCCGCCGACATCGGGCCCATCGGCGCCCTCCTGCGCCCCATGGGCACCCTCTCCTTCGCGGAGGCCTACGGGCTGTTCGCCCAGCAGGCCCGCGCCGCCGCCCGGGCGGGGGCCGACCTGTTAATCATCGAGACCATGACCGACCTCGCCGAGATCAAGGCCGCCGTCCTCGCCTGCCGGGAGAACACGGACCTCCCCATCGTCGCGACCATGACCTTCGAGGAGGACGGGCGGACCTTCCTGGGCACCTCGCCCGAGGTCGCCGCCGTCACCCTCGACGCCCTCGGGGTCGAGGCCCTCGGCATCAACTGCTCGCTCGGCCCCGCCGAGCTCCGCGGCCTCGCGAAGCGCATGCTCGCCGTCACGGCGAAGCCCGTCATCGTGCAGGCGAACGCCGGCCTGCCGCACGTGGAGGACGGACGCACGGTCTACGGCATCGACCCGAGGGCCTACGCCGCCGCCGTCGCCGAGATGGTGTCCGACGGCGTCTCCATCGTGGGCGGCTGCTGCGGCACCACGCCCGAGTACATCCGCCTGCTGGCGCAGGTCCTCGCCGGGAGCGCCCCAACCCCCCGCACCGTCCGCCCCGCCTTCACCGCCGCGAGCGCGCAGCGCCTGGTGAGCCTGCCCGCCGGCAGCCGGGCCATCGCGGTCGTGGGCGAGCGCATCAACCCCACCGGCAAGAAGCGCCTGCAGCGGGCCCTGCGCGACGGGGACCTCGACTACGTGGTGGGGCAGGGCATCAGCCAGCAGGAGCAGGGCGCCGACATCCTCGACGTCAACGTCGGCCTGCCCGGGATCGACGAGGCCGACGTCATCGCGCGCGTCTGCGAGCAGCTGCAGGCGTCGACCCTGCTGCCGCTGCAGATCGATTCGACCGACCCGCGCGCCATCGAGGCCGCGGTGCGCGCCTACGCGGGCAAGCCAATCATCAACTCGGTGAACGGCACGCGGGAGAGCCTCGATGCCGTCCTCCCCATCGCCGCGCATTACGGGGCCGACGTGGTCGGCCTCACCCTCGACGACGCCGGCATCCCCGACACGGCGGAGGGGCGCTTCGACGTCGCCCGGCGCATCGTGGAGGAGGCGGCGCGCTTCGGCATCGGCCCCGACCGCATCCTCATCGACTGCCTGGTCATGACCGCCTCCACCAACCAGGCCCAGGCGCTCGAGATCCTCCGCGCCGTGACGGCGTGCCGCGAGCGCCTGGGCGTGAGATGCGCGCTCGGCGTGTCCAACATCAGCTTCGGCCTGCCCGCGCGCGAGCTGATGAACGCGACCTTCCTGGCCGCCGCGCTCGGCGCCGGGCTCGACGCCCCCATCATGAACCCGGGCTCCGCGCGCTACATGGACGTCGTGCACAGCTTCCGCGTGCTGAACGGCGAGGACGAGGGGTCGGGGGCCTACATCGAGCGCTACGGCGGCTGGACCGACCCGTACAAGGGCGCCTCCCCGAAGGCGGCGCCCGGCGGAGCGCCCGCACCTGCCGTGGGCGCGGACGCGGGCGGGGAGGCGGGCGACGCCGACCCCATCCGCCGGCTCATCCTCACCGGGCGCAAGGGCGAGATGGAGGAGGCGACCGAGCGGCTGCTCGCCACCTGCGACGCCATGGAGCTCATCAACGAGCGCTTCATCCCCGCCCTCGACGAGGTCGGCGTCCTGTTCGACCAGGGAAGGTACTTCCTGCCCCAGCTCATGGCCTCAGCCGAGGCGGCGCGCGCGGGATTCGACACCATCCGCCGGCTCATGCCCGCGGCGGGCCTGTCCGAGAAGGGCGCCGTCGCGCTGGCCACGGTGAAGGGCGACATCCACGACATCGGCAAGAACATCGTGAAGATGCTGCTCGACAACTACGGGTACACGGTCTTCGACCTGGGGCGCGACGTCGACCCGCAGCGCATCGTGGACACCGTGCGCGAGCGCGGCGTCCGCCTGGTGGGGCTGTCGGCCCTCATGACCACCACGGTGAGGAGCATGGAGGAGACCATCGCCCTGCTGCACGAGCAGGTGCCGGGGGTGAAGGTGCTCGTGGGCGGGGCGGTGCTGACGCCCGAGTACGCCGAGCGGATCGGCGCCGACTACTATGCGAAGGACGCCGCCGAGTCCGCGCGCATCGCCGAGGAGGTCTTCGGCTGAGCGGCCCCGGGGCCGTCGCCACGCCCCGCCGCCGCGGGGGCGCGCCCGGGCGGCCGCGGCCCGGGCGCGCCCCCGCGGCGGGGCGGGACGGTCGTCCGCGGCCCGTTCGAAAGGGCGCGGCACCGGGAGGGCGGGCCACGCTAGAATAAGACGCATCGTTTCACACGACGACCGACGAAAGGGAGAGCCCATGGCCATCACGCCTGCAGAAATCGCCGAGACACGGGGCATGGTATCCGAGCAGCATCTGGACATCCGAACCATCACCATGGGCATCTCGCTGATGGGCTGCGCCGACGAGAACCTCGACCGCATGTGCACCAAGGTGTACGACCGCATCACCAAGACGGCCGAGCGCCTCGTCCCCACCGCGGAGGCCCTCGAGCGCGAGTACGGCATCCCCATCGTCAACAAGCGCGTGTCGGTCACGCCCGTCGCTCAGATCGCCGCCGCCTGCCCGGACGTCGACCTCGTCCCGCTCGCCCACGCGCTCGACCGCGCGGCCGAGACGCTCGGCATCGACTACCTGGGCGGCTACTCCGCGCTCGTCCAGAAGGGCATCGGCGACGCGGACCGGCGCCTCATCGCCTGCATCCCGGAGGCGCTCGCGGCGACGAGCCGCGTGTGCTCCAGCGTCAACGTGGCGAGCCTGCGCGCCGGCATCAACATGGACGCCGTGCTCATGGTCGCCAACACGGTGATCGACTCCGCGCGCCTCACCGCCGACCGCGACTCCGTGGGCGCGTCCAAGTTCGTCGTGTTCGCCAACATGGTCGAGGACTCCCCGTTCATGGCGGGCGCCACGCACGGGTCGGGCGAGGCCGACGCCGTCATCAACGTGGGCGTGTCCGGCCCCGGCGTCATGGCGGCCGCCCTCGAGCAGCTCCCCGAGAGCGCCTCGATGATGGATGTGGCGGAGAAGATCAAGCAGACCGCGTTCAAGATCACGCGCGCCGGCGAGCTCATGAGCCGCGAGGCGGCGCGCCGCCTGGGTGTCGAGAAGGGCATCGTGGACCTGTCCCTCGCCCCGACGCCGGCCGTCGGCGACTCCGTCGCCCGCATCCTCGAGATCATCGGCGTGGGCACCTGCGGCGGCCCCGGGACCACCGCGGCGCTCGCCCTGCTGAACGACTGCGTCAAGAAGGGCGGCGTCATGGCGAGCTCGAGCGTGGGCGGCCTGTCCGGCGCGTTCATCCCCGTATCCGAGGACGCCGGCATGATCGCCGCGGTCGAGGCCGGCGCGCTCAGCCTGGAGAAGCTCGAGGCCATGACGTGCGTGTGCTCGGTGGGCCTCGATATGATCGCCGTGCCCGGCGACACCCCCGTGGAGGCCATCGCCGGCATCATCGCAGACGAGATGGCCATCGGCGTCATCAACAACAAGACCACCGCGGTGCGCATCATCCCCGCCATCGGCAAGGGCGTGGGCGATGCGGTCGAGTACGGCGGGCTGTTCGGGCGCGCGCCCATCATGCCGGTGAACCGGTTCGCCGGCACGGTGTTCGCCCATCGCGGCGGACGCTTCCCCGCCCCACTCAACTCGCTCAAGAACTAGGGGACCGGATCGGGCCCGCGGCCGCGCAGCGCGCTCCGCGGGCCCGCCGCGTTCGGCGGCCCGGCACCCGGTGGGCGCCCGTCCCGGCGGGTGACCGCCCCTCCCCGGGCGGCCCATTCCCCCGAAGGAGGTCCACGATGCGATCGGCGCTGCTCGAGACCGATTGGAACGAGGAGTGGATGGCGCTCCAGGCCCAGCGCCCGGCGCCCGACGACCCCGCGCGCTGGGATGCGCGCGCGAGGCACTTCCGCCCGCGCGAGACGCACCCCTACGCGCGCGACTTCATCGAGCTCGCCGCCATCGGCGCGGGGGAGTCGGTGCTCGACATGGGCTGCGGCGCGGGGTCGCTTGCCATCCCGCTCGCCCGCGCGGGGCACCGCGTCATCGCCGCGGACTTCTCGGCGCGCATGCTCGAGGTGCTGGAGGAGGGAGTCCGGGATGCCGGCGTCCCGGACCTCGTCCGCACCCTCCCGCTCGCCTGGGACGACGACTGGGAGGCCGCCGGCCTGGGTCCGGGCTGCGTCGACGTCGCCCTCGCCAGCAGGTCGATCGCCACCTCGGACCTGCGCGCCGCCCTCTCCCGGCTCACCCGCGTCGCGCGGCGGAGGTGCTGCATCACGCTCTCCGCGGATGCGGGGCCGCGGGTCGACGGGCGCATCCTGCGGGCGATCGGTGCCCGGGTCGCGCACCGCGGCGACTACGTCTACGCCTTCAACATCCTCGTCGGCATGGGCCTCGCGCCCGAGGTCCGCTACATCTCCTCGACGCGCCGCGACACCTTCCGGTCCGCGGACGACGCCGTCGCGGAGCTCGCGCGCATGCTCGCCGGCGGGAACGAGGACCGCATCGGCGCGCTGCGCGCCTATGTGGACGGGCATCTGGTCGCCAACCCCGATGCGGGCGCGCCGGGCGAGAAGGGCGAGCCGCAGGGGCCCTTCATGCTCGACCGCGAGCGCGTCGTCCGCTGGGCGTTCCTCTCTTGGGACGCGGCGGGGTCCCCTGATATGTAGATGGCCCGGAATCGCCCGGCTCCCCGCGGTCGGCGCGCGCATACGGGCATACGGTCTTAAGACCCACCCCGGCCCAAGGAGCGCGCAATGAACACTTTCACCCGAGCCATCTCCCTGACGGTGGCGGCAGCGGTCGTCGCGCTCGGCGTCCTCTCCGGGCTCTGCAACACCCTGCTCGCCGGGAGCCCCATCACCCAGATGCTCTCGGGCGCCGGGCAGTCGCTCGAGAACACCATCCTGAACGGCGCCATCGATGCCAGCGGCATCAAGGGGGCTGCCGAGGACGCGCTGCGCGGGAACGTCCCGGAGATCGCCGCGGCGACCGGCATGACCGAGCAGGAGGTCGAAGCCGCCATCGACCGGCTCGACATCTCGTCGTGGAGCGTGACGGACCTGCCCGCGGGCGCATCGCCCACCGGTACGATCGACACCTCCTACCAGGGGGCGAACGCGACCGTGACCACCTACGCCGACCCCTCTTACATCACCGTCGACACCCTGGGTCAAAGCGTCACCCTCGCTGTGCCCGAGAGCGCGCAGGGATACATCTCCTACCTGGGCTACCTGTAGGGTCCCGCACAGGGGCCGCCTCCGCCCGGCGCCGGCGGCCTCCGCAGCGCGGCCCCGTCGCCCGGCCGCCCGTAGGGTCGATCCCGCTCAGCGGTCCGCGAGGTCGATCGACAGGAGCTCCGCATCCGATGCATCCCTGAGCCGCAGCACGGAGCCGTCGAGCTCCACGGCGGCGACGGTGCCCTCCCCGCTCGCGATCCGAGTCGGGAGCGAGCCGTCCGCATCGACGTACGCCTGCACGACGAAGCCCGCATCGACGTTCGACACCGCGTACAGGGTCCCTCCGAAGCAGGCGAAGCCGGCGGAGTCGCCGTCGAGCTCGAACAGGTCGATCGAGGCGCCCGGATCGTCCGCGCGCGCACGCGTCATCACCGCAGCCCCGTCAGCATCGGTGCGCAGCGCGTACACCGAGCCCCCGTACGCGATCGATGCGGACCCGGGCTCCCCGGCGCCGACGGTCACCGCGCCGTCCTGGCGCGCGGGCTCCGCGGAGACGACCGGTTCGCGCGCATCCAGATCGAGCACCGCCCCGGCGAGGGCGCGGACGAGCACGACGACCGTCACGGCGGCGAGGGCCGCCCCGATGACGACCGCGGCGGCGATCAGCCTGCGCGCGGCGCGCCCGTCGCGTCCCCCCGGGCGGCGCACCGCGGCACGCGCGCTCCCCGCCGCCGCGGCGCGCAGCCGGTCGACCTCGGACGCGTCCGCCCGGGCGGCGCGGCGGGCGGCCTGGGCCGCGTCGATGGGCGCGACGACCCCTCGGTCGCCCCGATGTCCCGAACGGTCTTCCATGGTACCTCCTCGGTCGTCCCGCAGCCGCTGCGCACGGCGCCGGTACGGACCAGTATAGGCGCGCGGCACCCCGACGGGAGGACCCTCGCCCAAATATCGGAGAATGCGTGGCGCTCTGGCCTTTCTCCCAGCTCTGGGCTATCGTGTACCGGCATCTACCGCACGCAGCAGAAAGGAAGCGCGCATCCCATGGCACTGACCGGCAAGCAGATCCGCCAGCTCCGCAGCCTCGCCCATCATCTCAACCCCGTCATCCTCATCGGCCGCGGCGACGTCAGCGACGGCGTGGTCGAGCAGGCCGAGCAGAGCCTGGAGGCCCACGAGCTCATCAAGTGCGGCGTGCAGGACGGCTCCGACCTCTCCGCCCGCGAGGCCGCCGGCGAGCTCGCCGAGCGCACCGGCGCCGAGGTCGTCCAGGTGATCGGGCACCGCTTCTCGCTCTACCGCGAGAGCTCCCGCACCGACATCGAGCACATCAAGCTCGCCTGACGGCCGCCGCAGCCGGCTCCCGTCCGCCGCGGCCCGCGCGGGCCCGCCCCCTACATCATCACCGCCTTCCTCGACCGGTCCACGATCCTCTCGTAGGCCGCTCTCGTCTCCGGCTCGGGCACCGCCCCGAGCTCGTTCTTCAGGTAGTGCAGGTGACCGTTGTAGAGCTCGACGAGCTCCCGCCGGCGCCCGCAGAGGTCGTATACGCTCATCGCCCGCCTGATCAGGTCCTCGCGTGCAGGCGCGTGCCGCAGCGCCGACTCCACGAGCCATGAGGCGGACGAGAGGTTCTCCGCCGCGAGCGCCGCATCGATCCCGCGGACCATGCAGTCGACGAAGCGCGTCGCGAACGCGCGCCGCATCCGCGCGAAGAACGACGGGTCGCCGCAATCGGGCAGATACAGCGGACCCATGTAGAGCTGCTCCATCTTGAGGCTCGCCTCGACGATCTGAGGCGACGTGGCATCCTCCCCGCTGAGCAGGATCTCGCGCGCGAGCCCGTCGAACCGCCTGACATCCGAGTATATGAGCTCCCCGTTGAGCGCCACGCCGTCACCCTGCGTGAGCAGGTACTGGAGTCCCTCCTCCCGCTGGCCGAGCGCCCGTCGCAGCGACGAGAGGGTCACGTACAGGCTCTCCCTCCCCCGCGAGTAGCCCGCATCCGGCCACAGCTCGTCGATGATCGTCCTCCTGCTCACGAACGATCCCAGGCTGAGCGTCAGGCGCGCGGCCACCACGCTCGTCTTCTTGCGCCGCCATATCTCATCGGTGAGCACGTGCCCGTTGCGCTCGACGTGGAAACCCCCGAACAGGTTGATGACCACCTGCCCGGCCTCCGCCCCCGAGGTGCCGTTCACCACCTCGAACAGCGTCCGCTCCGCCAGGGGAGCCTCGTCGCCGCGGACGTAGCGCGCGAGGAGGCCGCGCGGGATCATGCTGCGCAGGGATTCGCAGCGCGCACCGAGCAGCGCCAGGGCGTGGCGCGCGATGGGGCGGAACCCGGGCTCGAGCATCACCGCCTTGTTGAGCGAGAACCACGCCGACAGCTCGGAATCGAACCGCGCGGCAGCCAGGTGCATCGCCACCGCCCACGCCTCGGCGGGCCCGCAGTCCTCCCGGTACAGGTCGAGGGCCTCGGCATCCTCCCTGATCTTGACCCGGGACGTCCCCCGCAGGTACGAGGTGCGCTCGAGCATCGTGCCCCAGCTGCGGAGGAAGGACTGCCCCGGCTCCGCGAGCTTCAGCACCTGCTGGCCGCGGAACTGCGCGGTGACCGTCTGCTTGAGCGCGAGCGCCTGCCATCCCTCCGCCGCGAGGCAGAACAGCTGCGTCGCGAGGTCCCCTTCGCGCACCGCCATCGTCCCTGCGTCCACGAACCCCCGCTCGTCGGTGACGGGAAGGCCGGCGAGCATGCGGCACGCGCTCGCCGTCATCCTCACCCGCACGGACAGGGGCACGAGGCGCCGCTCCGCGAGCACCTCCGCCAGATCCTCGAGGTCGTCCAGCTGGGACTTGATGACCCCGTCCCCGCGCAGCGCGGACTCCAGGCACCGGTCGGTCGCGAGGAGCACGCCGGGGACGTCGAGCGCGTTGTCCGCCGCGGAGGAAGGGGCCGCCTCACGGGCCTCGGCGGGTAGCGGGGCCCCGCTACCCGCGATGAGCTCCCGGTACCCCCGCGCATGCGCCCGCAGCCTCGCCGCGGCGCGGGGCTCGCGCTCAGGGGAGAACCCGCGGTCGAGCTCGGGCAGCTCCGTCCCGCTCACCGGCCCCCAGGCCTCGCTCAGGGCGCGGGCGACGCCCCAGTCCGCCGGATCGACCTGCTGCGGGATCTCATCGGCGCGGCGGCGCAGCTCCACGGCCGCCCTGCGCGCGTTGTGGTACTCCCCCGCCGTCAGCGCCGCCGTGTAGACGGCGAGCAGCGCCCCGGTCTCGATCCCCGCGGCCGGCACGCGTCCCATCTCCGCGAAGACCCTGCTCACAAACGCCGCATGCCCCGCGAGCGCGAAGTGGACCGGGAACTGCGCCAGGGTGCCCGCCGCCGCACGGGAGTCGAGGACGAGTCCGATGAGCCGAACCGCCGCATCGACCCTGCCGGCCCGGATGAGCAGGCGCACCGCCTGCGTGGCGAACTCCGGCCTCCGCGCCGCGATATCGCGGCGCAGGCGAACCCCCGCCCCGTCCTCGTCCCCCAGGCATCCGAACGAGCCGGTCCCGCCGCCGAGCGCGAAGACCGGGTAGTCGCGCGCCAGCCGCGAGCGGGTCTCCTGCCTCACCCGCAGCCCCGAGCGCTCGAGCTCCTCGAACGACCCCGAGCCCATGAGGAGCATCAGGCAGACGATGCGGTACAGGGAGTCCCGCTCGCGCCTCAGCTCCCCCATCACGCCCTGGTAGAGCTCCTCGATGCCCGCCTCGAGCAGACTGCCTCCCATCTGGGCGCCCGTGGCGTCCTGAAGCTGCACCACGAGCGCCGGGACGCCCTGGGTCAGCTCGTACACATCGAGCGACGGGGCGATGGAGAACGCCCGGGCCCATTGGGCGTACTCCCCTGGCTGGACCGCCAGGGCGGGCGGGGCTATCTTGGCGGAATCCCCCAGCGTCGAGAGGAACGCCCGGTTCGACGGCAGGCAGGACGCGACCACCTCGAACCCGCGTCCGCGCAGGGCGCGGAGCAGGTCGGCGATGCGGCGCGCCTCCTCCTTCTCGAGACGCGGGACGTCGTCGATGGCGATCAGGGGCCTGGCCTCGACCGGCTGCCCCTGCCCGATCTCCTCGAGCAGGTCGCGCAGCTCGTGCTTCGCCATGCGCCCCGCGTCGATGAGCTCCACGCTGCCGCGCTCCGGGTCCGACCGCACCGTCGCCGCGTACTGGAACAGCAGGGTCGTCTTCCCGAACCCCTTCGGGGCGCACACGAGCGCGATGCCCGCCTCACCCGCCTTGAACGCGAGCTCCCTCAGCAGCCGCTCGCGCCTCACCGTCAGCCCCGTCTCGATCCCCATGGGCGGCGCGTCGAATCGCTCGACCCCGTACCCGCGCCCCGACGATTCGACGGCCTTCGCTCCATCCGACATCTTCGTTCGCTCCCCACACTCGAAGTCCTCGCGAGCAACGATATCGAAGGGCGCCCCGGGCGCGAACGGGGTTCTCCCCCGTTTCCGCGTGCCGGTAAGACCCCGGTAAGCCGCCACCCCGATTCCGGGGAAGGTCTCCCGACGGGGGCCCTCGGGACGGCGCGCCCCCGAACAGCACCGTCCATCCCCTCGCATCGCTCCCCGAGCGATTGTGGAGCCGCGCGGGTCCGTTTCGGCAAAGCGCAGCATACGGTACAGCGCATTTTCTGAAGATTCTATTCATTTTACGTCTACAACGTGACAAAGCGGACAACCCATCGGGCATCTCCCACCGTGTCGGATAGCGGTAAGGTCCGCCGGGATTGCCGGCATGACCGCGGCCCTCCTGTCGATAACCCGTGCGCCCCCACCGACGCCGGCGCCTGAGCGCATCGGGCGGACGCGCCCCGTCCCAGCCCATCCGGCAGGGCTTCGCACGGCAGGATTTGGAGGCGACGCCGTTTCGCTCCAGCGTCCCTTCTCGCAGACCGCACCGCCCCCATGCGCGCGGGCCTTCTCCCGTACGGGCACCCGCACCTCGAAGCGGGAGGCGCTGACCCCATACGTGCCGCCCATCGCCCCACGGCGGCCACCCCGCCCGGACCCCATCGCGGCACAAAAGACCCCGCCCCTCCGAGCACCGTGCCCGGAGGGGCGGGGATCCGCATCGGTATCAGGTGCCGGCCCCCTCGGATTTCCGCCTCCCGCCGCGCATGCGGCCGGCTGCGGACGCCGCGGAGGCGGCTGGACGGGCGGCTACGCCAGCTCGTCGGCGCACAGCGCCAGAGCCTCCTCGTCGGCGACGAGCACCGTGTTGGGATGCAGCTGGAGGATGGACGCCGGACACTGCGGGGTCACCGGGCCGAAGCACATATCGTGCACGGCCTGCGCCTTCTTGCTGCCGTTGGCGGCCACGACGATCATCTTCGCGAACATGATCGTCTGCACGCCCATGCTGAACGCCTGGCGGGGCACGTCGTCGATGCTGTCGAACAGGCGGCTGTTGGCCTCGATGGTGGACTCGGTCAGGTCGACCAGGTGCGTGCCCTTCGAGAAGTGGTCGTCCGGCTCGTTGAAGCCGATGTGGCCGTTGTTGCCGATGCCGAGCAGCTGCAGGTCGGGATAGCCGGCGGCGGCGACCGCGGCGTCGTACGCGGCACAGGAGGCCTCGTAGTCCTCGGCCATGCCGTCGGGCACGTGCGTGCGGGACTTGTCGATGTTCACATGATCGAACAGGTTGGTGTCCATGAAGTAGCGGTAGCTCTGGTCGTGGTCGCCCGGAAGGCCGCGGTACTCGTCGAGGTTGTAGGTGGAGACGCGGGCGAAGTCGAGGTCACCCTTCTCGTACCACTCGACCAGCTGCTTGTAGGCGCCGATGGGCGTCGAGCCGGTCGCCAGGCCGAGCACGCAATCCGGCTTCAAGATCACCTGGGCGGAGATGATGTTGGCGACCTTGCGGCTCATGTCGTCGTAGTCGCGTGCCCGTACGATTGAAATCATGTTGATCCCCTTTTCTCGCTATCAACCGACTTCCCTATCGGCCCCGCTGCGGATGCGCGCGACCGACCTTGCAACCTAGCGTTCCCGCGCGGTGATGAGCTGGTCGAGCTCAGAGACCGTATCGCCGACGTTCCCCCGGATACTCGCGAACTCGACCGAGTTGCAGATGAGGATGGGCGCCGTCACATCGAACCCCTCCCGCTCGATCGCCTCGCGGTCGAACTCTATCAGCACGTCGCCCTGCTTGACGGTCTGTCCGACGCTCGCCTTGACGTGGAAGTACTTCCCGTCGAGCTTGACCGTGTCCAACCCGATATGGATCAGGACGTCGAGGCCCTCCTCGGTATGGAGCGCGAGCGCGTGCCCGGTGGGGAAGATCGCCTCGATCTTGGAATCGGACGGCGCGACGACCTTGTTGCCCGTGGGCTCGATAGCGACACCCTGACCCAGCAGCCCCGCAGCGAAGGTCTGATCGTTGACCTCGGACAAGGGGATGACCTTGCCCGCCAGAGGCGAAAGCAGAACGCTGTTCCGCTTCCGCAGGCCGAACGACTTGAGAAACCTGCTGAACATGCCCCTCCTTGTAACCCGTGCGAAGGATAGCTATCACAATCCTACCGCATCGGAGATTCCCGCGAGTTGTCGATTTTGACCCTTAGACGGTCTACCTGACGGTGAGCGCGGCACCGTGCGGCAAAAAAACGGGACCCGCCGAATGGCAGGTCCCGCCTGAACGGATGATCTCCGCGAAGCGATTAGCGCTTGGAGAACTGCGGAGCGCGACGGGCCTTCTTGAGGCCGTACTTCTTGCGCTCGACGACGCGCGCATCGCGCGTGAGGAAACCGGCGCGCTTGAGGTCGGCACGGTAGTCGCCGGCCTTCAGCAGGGCGCGGGCGATGCCCAGGCGCAGGGCGCCGGACTGACCGGAGATGCCGCCGCCGTCGCACAGGGCGATGACGTCGAAGGTGCCGGCGGTGTCGGTGACCTTGAAGGGCGCGAGGGCGTCCTCGAGAAGCTGCTTGCGGCCGAAGTACTCGACGGCATCGCGCTTGTTGATGGTCACCTTGCCGGTGCCGGGGACGATACGGACGCGGGCAACGGCGTTCTTGCGACGGCCGGTGCCGTAGTAAACAACGGTGTTCTCAGCCATCTTTTATGCCTCCAGCTCGATCTTGGTGGGGTTCTGAGCGGCATGCGGGTGCTCGGCACCGGCATAGACCTTGAGCTTCTTGAGCTGGGCGCGGCCGAGGGTGGTCTTGGGGAGCATGCCGCGGACGGCGCGCTCGATGACCTGCTCGGGGTGCTTGGCCATGGCCTGACGGAAGCTCTCGGCCTTGAGGCCGCCGTTGTAGCCGCTGTGACGGTAGTAGACCTTCTGGTCGGCCTTGTTGCCGGTAAGCTGGACCTTATCGGCGTTGATGACCACCACGAAGTCACCGCAGTCAGAGTTGGGCGTGTACTGCGGCTTGTTCTTGCCGCGCAGGATCATGGCGATCTGCGTGGCGAGACGGCCCAGGACAGCACCCTCGGCATCGACGAGGACCCAGTTGCGGGCGACCTCACCCTGCTTGGCGTAGTGAGTCGACTTCTGAATCACTTGACTCCTCCATGTACAGTACGTGTCTTAACAGAGATTCACGGGGCTCTGCAAATGACTGAAGAATTATAGCGCGAGCGCCCGCGGGGTCAATGCGCGGTTCGCCCGCGGTCAGAGTTTCTGCACATGTCGGGGAGGTCGGACCGGTGCGGCCGGGACCGTCTGGGCAGGGGCGCGAAGCGGGCGGCGCCGAACCGGAGGCCCCGACCCGGGCCCGCAGGGCGGCCGGGAGGCCTACCGCAGGAAGGCCCGGATCGAATCCAGGAGCCGCGCGCATTCCTGGCGCCCCTCGATATAGAGCTCGAGGAGCTTGACGGGGTCGTGCTCGACATGCCCCACCTCGACGGGGCGGGGCGGGGCGACGACCAGGACGCGGCCGTCCCGCTCGTACTCCCAGATGCGACGCCGCTGCTCGTTGTAGCGCTCGTGCCGCGTCTCGAGGGCCTCGAGCAGATAGGGGTACTCGGCGTAGCGCGCACGGGCGGCGGACATGAACTCGTAGGGGCCCTTCTCATAGGAGCGGTGCTGGGTCAGCACGACGACCGCGCGGTCGAACCCCGCCTCCTCCAGCACGTGCTCGACCGGCACCGAGTCGGCGACGCCGCCATCGAGGTAGAGGTGGCCGTCGAGCTCGACCGGCTGGGTGATGAGCGGCAGGGAGGTCGACGCGCGGACGACGTCGATGTCCAGCACGGCGTTGGCGACCTCCAGGTACGCAGCGGTGCCGAAGACCATATCGGTCGCCACGGCGTACAGGCGCAGCGGGTTCGCCTGGAACGCCTCGTTGTCGAAGGGGTCGATGCGGTCCTGCACGTCGTTCAGCATGAAGTCGTAGCCGATGAGGCTGCCGCTGCGCGCGAACGACCTGGTGCCGATGTAGCGGCTGTCGTTGCAGAAGGTCAGGTTCACGCGGTTGCCGCGGCCGATCTGACGGGATTTGTAGTTGAGCCCGTTCAGGGCGCCCGCGGACACGCCGAAGCAGGCGTCGGGCTGGATGCCGTGCTCCATGAGCACGTCGAGCACGCC
>DXAO01000015.1 GCA_019117005.1 Candidatus Collinsella stercoripullorum
AACCATGTGATCGCGCGGACGGTGCCGGACATGAACGCGAGGATGGGCGCCAGCGCAACCACCGTGAGCGGCACGGCGAGCAGGCTCGAAGACATCTGCTCCCGCGCGGAAAGGCCGGCGACAAGCCCCGCGAACAGAAGCGGCTGGACCCCGACGGCAGAAAGCCCGAGCAGAAGTGCCGCCCTCGCGGGCGCAAGACCCAGCAGCAGACATGAGACGATCTGCGTGACGAGCGTCACGAGCACCGCCGAAAGCCATTTGGAGACGGCGATCTCGCCCGCCGTCACACCCGCCTCGACAAGGGTGACGTAGGCGCCGCGCTCGCGCTCCTCGGCCATAACGTAGAGCTCGATCACGCATCCGGCGAACGCGGGGGCGATGCAGAACACGGCGACCTGGGCGAACGCGTCGGCCTCGCCCGGCGTGAGCCGGGATGAGGTCGCCACCACGCCGCCGATGAACGCTGTGAACAGCGCGCCCGCACCGCACGACATGAGCGTCGTCGGGTTGCGGACGGCGTCAAGCAGGTCGCGCGCCACCAGCGCGCGTATGTTTCCAAAAGCCCCGTTTGCCATGTGAGACATGATACCCGATATACTTGACGTCGTTTTTCATCCTGAGAAACCGAGGAGGGGCCTGTGGCGGACACCGCATCCTACGTTACCGTCGAAGATCTGCTCGCCGCCCGTGAGGGCGAGAGCGTCCACCTCGAATGCTGCCGCGAGACCGTGGACCGGGCCGTTCGCTTCGTCCACGAACGCTATGGCCGCCGGCGCTGCGCGTTCTACGTCTCCACCGATCGCGGCTTCGACCGCGAGACGGTCCGCTCCTACCTCAAGCTCTTCTCGCGCCTCGCAGGCGGCGCCGTCGCCCCCGAGGACGCCATGGCGCACTTCGGACTCGCCCCGGCGGCGCGGGCGCAGGTGAAGACCCTGACCGCCGAGCAGCGCGCGCTGCTCAACTTTGCCCGCATGAGCCTCTTCGAACCCGAGGTCGTCTTCTGCGAGCGACCGCTCGCGGACGTGACGCCCGCCACGCGCGGACTTGTGACCGCATGGATGGGCCAGGTCGCCGATGCCGGGGGCGCGCTCATCACTGCCGGCGAGCCCCTGCGCGAGGCGCTCCTCATGCCCGGCACCGCCTTCTACGAAGAGGACGGACGCCTCCACGAGGCCAAGACCGCGGTCGGCGACGATGAGACGCCAGACGTGGAGTTCGCCGGCGACGAGGTCCGCGTCTTCAAGGTCCCCGCGCGATCCGACGGGGCGACCCTGCTGTTCGATCCGCGCGAAGTCGACTTCGTGGAGAGCGTGAACCGCGCCAACTTCGCTTCCGTGCGCGGCGAGCTCTACCCGGTGAGCATGACGCTCGACGAGCTGGAGGCGGAACTCGAGCGATTCGGCTTCTTCCGGTGCCATCGCTCCTACATCGTGAACGTCCAGAAGGTGGCGAAGGTCGAGCGCTTCACGCGCAACAGCTTCAACCTCACGCTCGCCGACACGCACCAGACGCAGATCCCGCTCGCCAAGGGACGCGCCGAGGCGATGCGCGAGCGCTACGGCTGGCGGTAGGCCGGCGCTTTTGGGGACGGGGCCGTTCGCTCCTCTCGTACCCGCCTATGCTCCTCTCGTCGTTTCCGCAGCTCCTGATGGTCGGAACCCCTTGTCCGCCCCACCGGCGCGGGCGAGTATGGCCTCAGCAGCCAGCAACCGAAAGGAGCGCCATGAAAGAGCAAGAGATCTACGACCGCGTCCGCGCGCTCGGCCACGAGCCCATCGAGGGGACCGCGATCATCGTCACCCGTACACCCGAGAGCATCCTGCAGGGCGTCGTCGAGTTCGCCATGCAGACCGACCGCTTCGAGCTCATGGTCTGCACCGAGGACGCCGTCCTCCTCTTCAAGCTCAACAACCTCACCAACGACATCCGCACATCTGCGAGCTACCGCTGCATCTCCCGCGAGGACATCCTCTCCGCTGAGACAGAGCTCGCCGACGCCGGCATGACGCGGCGCATCCGCATCACCACCGACGAGGGCGACATGCTCCTCAACGCCCAGCACGAATCCACGAGCGGTCTTCGCACAAGCGGCCTGTGGGGCAGCTGGCACGCGGTGAACCTGCCGCGTGCGTGCGACGAGATCTGCCGCATGGGCTCTGGCGCGAAGGAGGCGATGTAGCATGGATCCCGCGCTCATGGGTGCGATCATCATCGCGTGCTGCTTTGCCGCCGGCGTGTTCGAGACGAGCAGGCGAAAGAAGAACCGTAAGGACGAGGGCGAGCATGCGCCCGATATGCGGAAGGAGGAGACACGCGATGAACGGGACGCATAGCGCCGTGCTCTCCATGGAGGGCGTCTGCCTCTCATTTGGAGCCAAGCGCGTCCTCGACGGACTCACCTTCGCCGTTGCCCGCGGCGAGTGCTTCGGCTTCCTCGGCCCGTCGGGCGCCGGCAAGACCACCACGATCAAGCTCCTCACCCGCCAGCTCACCGCCGACACCGGGCGCATCGCCCTGTTCGGCCGTCCCATCGAGAACGCGAGCGGCGCCGACTACGATCGCATCGGCATCCTGTCGGACACGAGCGCCCTCTACGAGCGGCTCACCATCGAGGAGAACCTGCGCCTCTACGCTCAGGTCCGCGGGCGCGGCGGACGCGGCATTCCCGCCCTGCTCGAACGCGTGGGCCTCGATCGCGACCGCAAGACGCTCATCAAGAACTGCTCGAAGGGCATGCGGCAGCGAGCCGCCCTCCTGGCGACGCTCGTCCACAGCCCGGAGCTCGTCTTTCTGGACGAGCCGACAAGCGGGCTCGACCCCGCTGCGCGCGCCGAGGTGCACAAGATGCTCGCCGAGCTGCGCCGCGCCGGAACCACCGTGTTTCTCACCACGCACGACATGGCTGAAGCCGAGTCCTGCTGCGACCGCCTGGCGATCCTGAACGAGGGCCGCATCGTGACGATGGGGACCCCGCAATCGCTTACCATGGAGCATGCGCGCAACCGCCTGGTCGTGACCACGCGCACGCACGGCGTCGTCGAGCTCACCAAGGACGCCGCCTGCGCCGACACCGTACGCGACCTCCTCGCCGCCGGCGAGGTCCTGTCGCTGCATTCCGACGAACCGAACCTCGAAGAGGTCTTCCTCGAGCTCACCGGAAAGGAGTTCTAGCATGAACGCGACGTTGCGCCGAGTGGGCGCGCTGGTCGACAAGGACCTCATGGACCTCATCAAGAACCCCACGATGCTCGTGGTGCTGCTCATGCCCATCGGGTTCATGCTGCTGTTCCGCCTCGTCATAGGGGACACC
>DXAO01000016.1 GCA_019117005.1 Candidatus Collinsella stercoripullorum
TCACCGACGGCCAGAGGGCGAGGCTCGAGGCGCTCAAGAAGAGGGCCGGCTCGCGGCTGGTCAGGGCCTGGGAGCTCAAGGAGGACCTGCGGGCCGTCTTCCGGGCAGCCGACGGCTCCGAGGCCGCCGAGTGAGTAGTAAGCGCTCTTGGTACTGAGAGTCAGCAAATTCTGGTACCGCAAATCAGCTAATTACGGTACCGCCATAGAATCCGTCGCAAGCGCCCAATCCGGGGCGCCCCAGACGGAAAGGAATGCCTATGGCAAAGATGAAGAAGATCCTCCTGATGCTGCTGAGGGGAGGAAACAGCCAAGGCGAGGTTGCAGCCGTCTTGCACGTCAGCAAACGCGACGTCTCAGAGGCGGCTAAGGCGATCAAGGAGCACAACCTGACCTACGAGGCGATCCTTGGCATGGATCCGATTATGGTCGAGGACGCGTTCTTCCCAAGGGAGAGCCGCGGCAGTAAGAAAAACGATGCTTACCTGCAGCCGGACATGAAGCTCTACGTCGAACGTAAGAAGAAGTGCCACAAGCTCCTCGTCAAGCAATTCTGGCAGGAGTACTGCTCCGCTGCGCTCGCACACGAAAAGCTCGCGTACTCGTACCAGAGCTTCTGCGAGCAGTTCTCGGCAGAGGCCGACAAGCTAGGCGCGACCCGGCATTTCAAACACACCCCAGGCGAGAAGGCCTATATAGACTGGGCAGGTGATGTTGCCAAGCTCACGGACAGGATTACCGGCAAGACGACGAAGGTGTATGTGCTCGTCGTGGTATTGCCTTTTTCTGGTCTGTTTTGGGCTCGCGGCTTCACGGACATGCGTCAGCAGTCGTGGCTTGAGGGTCACATGGCTGCTTTTGAGATGTTCGGCGGTGTTCCGCGCATGCTGATTCCTGACAACTGCGCCACCTCCACTGACAGGGGCTCGGTCTACGAGACGCTCATCAACAAGGATTACGAACGCTTTGCTGAGCACTATGGCACTGCCGTCGTCCCCGCCCGCGTGCGCAGGCCGCGCGACAAGAGCACGGCCGAGGGGACCGTCAACCTCGTGGAGGAGTGGATCGTGGCGCCGTCATCCGAGATGCGCTTCTACACGCTCGAGGAGTTCAACGAGTTCTGCGCCGGGCGGGTGGCATGGCTCAACAGCCGCCCGTTCTCGGCGAGGGACGGGTCGCGCGGGGAGCTGTTCGAGGCCGAGGAAGCCGAACAGCTCCTGCCGCTGCCGCCGGAGCGCTACGAGATGTGCAGGTGGTGCTATCCCGTGGTCTCTCCCGACTACCACATTACCATCGACTACATGCACTACTCGGTGCCCTACGCGCTGATCGGCCGCACGCTCGAGGCCAAGGTCACCGCGAGCAAGGTGGCCGTCTACGACGACGGCGAGCTCGTCTGCGAGCACAAGCGCATGACCGGCAAGAAGAACCAGTACGAGACTTTTGAAGATCACATGCCGCCAAACCATCGCGATGTTGGATCTCCGTGGTCTAGGGACCGCTTCATTTCATGGGCTGCAAAGATTGGCCCCGAGACCGAGGCTGCTATCACCTGCGTGCTTGACAGCAGGACGGTGGTGGAGCAGGCGTTCGTCCCTTGCCGCAACATCCTGGGGCTGTCAAAACGCTATACCCCGCAGTTGCTCGAGGCTGCATGCGCGCAGGTCAACGCCTTGGGTGCTCTTCCCAGCTACACAGGTGTGAAGAACATGATTCTTTCCATCAAAGCCGATACGGAGCGCAAACAGGCCGCCAGGGCTAGTGCCGCCCCTTCAGCTGCAAGCAACGGGCAGCTTGTGGATCGTGCCGCGCATGCCGGGCGTCTGCGCGGCGCGGATGCCTACCGTAGGAAGGAGAATCGCGATGCTAACTGAGGAGCACTTCGACCTGTTCAGGAAGTTCAGGGTCAGGGCGATGGGCGACAAGCTTCGCGAGATGATCGACGACCCCGCCTACGATGACATGACGTTCGAGGACAAGATGGCGGAGCTGCTGGAGACCGAGGCAGCGGCGCGAAGGGAGCGCAAGATTGCCAAGCTCAACCGCGAGGCCGGCTTCAAGCTGCCCGCCGCCTGTGTGGAGGACATCGTCTACCTGCCCGACCGGAAGCTCAGCCGCGACCGCGTCGCCCGCTACGCCAGCTGCAAGTGGGTCGAGGACAACGAGGTGCTCGTCATAATCTCCAAGACGGGCTGCGGGAAGAGCTACCTGTGCCAGGCGCTGGGGAACTCGGCCTGCCGAAACCTGCACGGCGTCACCTACACGCGCATGGCGGACATGTTCATGGAGCTCAACCGCGCCAGGGCGCATGCCGACGGCTCCTACTTCGAGAAGATGGACCGCTTCAAGACGATCAAGCTGCTGATCGTCGATGACTTCATGACGACGCCCATCAGCACCCAAGACGCCGTCGACCTCTTCGAGATCATGGAAGCGCGCGAGGGCAAACGGGCGACGCTCATAGCCTCGCAGCTGGAGCCCGAGGAGTGGTACCTTCGCATCGAAGGTGAGCTGATGGCCGACTCGATTCTGAACCGCATCGCCACGGCGAGTAGGTACTTGGATATCGAGGGCCCGAACATGCGCGAGTACTTCGCGAAGCAGAAAGAGAGCAAGGAGGAGTAGTCAGTACCATAAAAAACCGATTCGCGGTACCAGAATTTGCTGACTGCTGGTACCGCGAACGGTTACTACTCACCGAGCTGCTCGACGACTGGATGCACAGGGCCGCCTACTGCAAGATCGCCAAGGTCGTCGCCGTGGAGAAAAAGGTGCGCCGCCGGCGCGACGACATCATCGCCGCAGTCGAGCTCGGCATCAGCAACGGGCGCGTAGAGGCCATCAACAACAAGATCAAGGTGGCGGTGAGGATGGGCTACGGCTTCCGCAACACCGACAACCTCGTGGCCCTGCTCATGCTCAGGTGCGGCGACTGCCAGCCCCAGCTCCCGGGTCGCCCGGTGAAGGCGAGGAAGAAGGGCGTGAAGGGAGCGAAGAGCGTTGCTGCCTAGGCTAGCCCCTTGTCACACAAACTACCGAAGCCTCCGTTAAATTGGGGGTCTCCGAGTAGCCGGGGGAACGGTCCCATCAAAAGCGCAGGTAGAGAGCTTGCGCCCTTTCTCGTCTACTTTAAGGGTCCGGGTTTAACGTTACAGTAAAATTGTTTACCACCTTCCAGCGAAGAAAACCCCAGGATCGCGCCCCCCGACCCGCCGCCGCGGCCGTGCGGCGACGGTGTCCCGCTTCGGTTCGCGCCGTCGCACCATCAGCTGCTGGAACCCGTTGCCCTGCCGCACCGCCGCGGCCCTATAGCCCGGCGACGGTGGGACCCCGCGGCCCAGTAGGGGCGTCGCCGCTGCGGCCCTACAGCCCGGCGACGGCGAGCCGCTGCTCGAGGGCCTCCTGGTGGATGGCGTACTGCAGCGCGGTCTCGCGCGTGATGCGCCCGGCGTCGACCAGCTCGAACAGGCTCTGGTCCATGGTCCGCATGCCCTCCGGGCCACCGGCGGCGATGACGCTGTCCATCTGGTGCGTCTTCTCCTCGCGGATCAGGTTGCGGATCGCCGTGTTGGTCACCATGATCTCGAACGCCGGGGTCACGCCGCCGTCGACGGTCGGCACGAGCTGCTGGCTCACGATGGCCTGCAGCACCATGGAGAGCTGCATGCGGATCTGGCGCTGCTGCGTGGGCGGGAACGCGTCGATGATGCGGTCCACGGTGCCCGCCGCGCCCGTCGTGTGCAGGGTCGAGAAGATCAGCTGCGCCATCTCGGCCGCGGTCACGGCGGTGGAGATGGTCTCGGGGTCGCGCATCTCGCCGAGCAGGATCACGTCGGGCGCCTCGCGCATGGCGGAGCGCAGGGCCTCGGCGTAGGTCGCGACATCGGTGGGGATCTCGCGCTGGGTCACGATGCAGGATCCGTGGCGGTGCACGTACTCGATCGGGTCCTCCATGGTGATGATGTGCCCGGAGCGCTCCCGGTTCAGCCGGTCGATCACGCACGCCAGCGTGGTGGACTTGCCCGCGCCCGCCGGGCCCGTCACCAGCACGAGCCCCTTCTGGAAGCGCGCGATGCGCATGACCTCCTCGGGGATGCCGAAGTCTGCCGGGTCGGGCAGGCCGAAGGGGATGACGCGGACCACCGCGCCGAGCGAGCCGCGCTGCCGGAACACGTTGGCGCGGAAGCGGCCCACCCCGGGCAGTGCGAACGAGAAGTCCTCGTCGTGGTTGCTCAGCTCGGCGAAACGCTCGAATGGGCGCCCGGCCACCTCGTAGATGGCGCGGACCATGGCCTCGGTGTCGGCGGGCATGAGGGGGCCGGCGTCGGAGCGGACCTGGCGCCCGTCGACCTGGTAGGTGAGCGGCAGACCGGCGATCACGAAGATGTCGGACGCCCGCACGTCGATCATGCTCTTGAGGAACTGCTCGAGGTTCATGGTTGGCTCCTGTTCGTCGGGGTGGGTCGGTGTCGTGCGCGGTCGGGGCCGGCGCCCTCAGGTCGAGGGTCCCGACCAGACGGTGTCGCTGGTGTCCTCGGTCCAGAGGGTCGTCGCCTTCCAGCTGCTCGTCTCGCAGGTCAGGTCGGCGGTCACGGTGAGCTCGATATCGAGGAGGCGCCCGGACGCGGTGGCGAACCGGACGGTCGCGGTCGCGTCGGCGGGGTCGACGGACGCAGCGTCGACCTGCGGGAGGAGGTCCGCGTCGGCGTCCTCGTCCGCGGCGGCCGCTGCCGATGCGGCGGCGTCGGCGAGGTCCGGGAGCGCATCGGCCAGCAGGTCGGTCGCGCCGTCTCGATCGAGCCCGTTCCCCCGGGCCTGCGCGAGCAGCGCATCGACGCGGGCGACGAGCTCCTGGCCGGCGCGCTCGTTCGCGTACAGCGCGGAGACGGAGTCGGCCTGGCGCTCGGACCGCGCGAGGCCGGCGCGCGCCGTCGCCAGCGCGAGGACCGCCATGACGGCCAGGCAGATGATGATGACGAGGGCGAACAGGCTGATGGGGCCCATGCGCACCGAGCTGTTCCCGCGCGCCATCAGATCACCTCGCCTTGGTCGGAGGGGGACGCGTTGTCGCCGGGGGAGGGGGACGCGTCGCCATCGGCAGGGGAGGGGGAGTCGGCGGCCGAGCCGTCGGCTGCGGACGCGGTTCCGGTGGATGAGCTGCCGTCAGTCCCTGCCGCATCGTCGCCGCTCGCGTACCGCTCGGTCACGAGGCGGTACACCTCGTCGCCGTCCCCGTCGGTGACGAGGATCGTCGCGCGGTACAGCGTCCCGACGGCGCCGGACGAGTCACCGGACGAGCCGCCCGACGGGGCGTCGTCCGCATCGGGGCCCGTCTGGCCGTCCGCGTGGCCGGCATCGTCCGCCGCGACGGTCGCGATCGCGCACGACGCCGTGAGGCCGTCGCGCTCGAGCGGCTCCGGCTCGGTCGCGGGGTCCGCGGCGAACTCCTCAGCGAGGTTTGAGGCCATGGCGACCGCCTGCGCGAGCTGGGAACCCTCGGCGCCCATGCCGCGCGCCTGCGCGAAGGCCTGCATGAACAGGGCGAGCGATGCAACGAGGAACGCCAGCAGCACGAGGGCCTCGACCAGCAGGGCGGTGCCGTGCCAGCTCGCCCGGCCCCCGTCGCGCCGACCCGCGTCCGGCCGTCCGGAGCCCCCGTCGCGCCGCGCCGCGCCCGCGCCCATGCGCCCGCCACCGCGGCCGGTCCCGCCGACCCGGCCCGCGCCCATGCGCCCGCCACTGCGGCCGGTCCCATCGACCCGGCCCGCGCCCGCAGCATCCCGACGGCTCATCGCGCATCACCTCCCGCGCTGCGCAGGGCCACGAGGACCTCGCCCGCGTCGGTGGAGACGCGCAGCAGCCCGGACCCCTTGTCCAGCTCGAAGGAGAAGCTCGTGCTCTCGACCACGGGCGTGGCCGCGTCGGGCGCCAGGGGCGCGTCCGCCAGCGCGTACTCCTGCACCACGAAGCCGCGGTACAGGTAGAAGCGGGTCTGGTAGTCCCCGCTGTCCAGATGCTCGGTCAACACGAGCGCCGGGCCCTCGGGGCCCTCGGCCGCCGAGACGGATCCCGCGGCGTCGGTGGCGCGCACGGCATTGGCGATGAGGCTCGTGGAGAGGCGCTCGTCGGAGGCTGCCCCGTCCGCCGCGCGCAGCGCGCGGTACACGCCGGTCCCCGCGAGGATGGCGAGCAGGAGCGCGACTACGAACAGCGCGAACAGCGCGACCGTGAAGGCATGGCCCGAGACGGCGAGCACCCCGGACCTCGACCCGGCACCGGCGCCGCCCTCGCCGCCGGAGGCGAACCGCGCCTCCTCGATGGCGTCGAGCAGCATGTCCTCACGGGCGCCCCCGTCCGCGCTCCCGCCCGGCGCGGCCCCGGCAAGCCGGGCGCGCGCCTCGACGGCGGCCTGGCGCTCGGCGACCAGGCGCTCCATGCGGCCCATCCGGGCGAGCGACCGCCCGCGCGCCCGCGCGGCGCCCCGTGCAGCTGACCGGCTCATCGCGGCACCACCCTCACGCTGGGCGGCACGTTGGCCGCATACGACTCATAGGTCACGGCGTAGTCGTCCCGGTTGACGACGAGCCCGTAATGCTCCTCGAGGTAGGCGAGGGAGGACGGGTAGGATCCCTCGATCGCGCAGCACTGCATCGCCGCGTCGAGGACCGCCGCGCGCAGCGAGGCGGCTCCTTGCTCGCGCGTCATGTCGGTGACGGCCCGGCCGCCCAGGGCGCATGTGGCGACGATCGCCGCCACCGCCGCCACGGGCACGATGACCCTCCTTATCAGGTGCGTTCCCATCTCCTCGCCTCCCTTCGCGGTGTCGTTTTGCTGCGCCGGCGGATCCGGCGCGCCCGGTTGCTATCCGATCGCGCCCATCATGCCGACGAGCGGCAGCATGACGGAGATGAGCGTCGCGCCCACGGCGACGGTGAGCAGCGCTGCGAGCGCCGGCTCGACGGCGTCGACCGCGCGGTCGATCTGCGCCACCGCGTCATCGAAGAACGTGGCGGAGAGCCGCTCGAGCACGCCGTCCACGCTGCCCGCGCGCGAGCCGATGGCGAGCATGCGGGCGTAGACCGGCTCGAAGACCCCGAACTCCGTCACGGCCTGCGAGAGGCTGAGCGCCCGCGCGGGGTCGACCATGGCGTCGTGCGCGCGCTCGAGCCGCTCGTGCAGCACGGGGTGGTCGACGACGCGGAGCGCCTCGCGCATGGCGGTGTTGGAGTCCGCGCCCGACGCCAGGTAGGCGGAGGCCGCCGCGGAGAAGCGGCTGAGCGCGAGCCGGTACATGGCGGGACGGGTGACGGGGAGCCGCTCGAGCAGCGCGAGGATGCGCGCCTGGCCGCGCGGCGTCCGCACGGCCGCGGAGCCGACGAGCGCGCAGGCGGTCACGGCGAGCGTGAGCACGAGCGCGACCCACCCGACGGCGACCGCCGCGCCCACCGCGGCGAACGAGCCCCCGGCGAGGCCGCCGGCGAGCTCGTCGTACACGCCGAGGAAGACCGGCAGGATGCCGATCACGGTGAAGGCGAGGATGACGCTCATCACGCACAGCAGCGCCGCCGGGTAGCCGATGCTCGCGCGCAGCTTGGCGAAGACGCGCTCCTCCTCGTCGTAGTAGACCGCGAGCGAGCGCAGCACGTTCTCCAGGCGGCCGGAGCGCTCGCCGATCCCCACGAGCGCGACGGCGTACGCGGGGAAGACGGGGGCTTCGGCGCCGCGCCCCGTGCCGGCCGCCGGGCCCTGACCCGGGTCCGGGCTCCCCGCGGCGCCGTCCGCACCCGCGCCGCCCGCCGCGCGCATGGACGCCGCCAGCCCGCGCCCGGACACCAGCCCGCGGTAGACCTCGTCGCACGCGCGGTGCAGGGGCGTGTCGCCCATGTTATCGGACAGCATGTGGACGGCCTCGTCGGTCTGGATCCCGGCGGCCAGCATGATGGCGATCCCCTCGCAGAACGACGACACCTCGCCGCCGGACAAGGGGGTGAGTGCGGAGCGGGCACCGCCGGACGCGCCGGCGACCGGTGCGTCGTCGTGACCCGAGCGTTTGTTATCCATAGCCAACCCCCATCGTTTCCGTTCAGTATACATAGCGGTCGGTGTAGTCGGTGCCGTCGCCCACGGTGGAGCCGGCCCCCGCCGCCGCGAAGGTCAGGTCGATCCGGGTCCAGCTGTCAGGGCCGACGCTGATCTCCACGCTGATCCACTCACCGTCTATATAGACCATGTTCCAGGCGTGGTAGATGCCGTCGGGCGAGACGTACCCGGTGATGATTTTGCACGGGATCCCCAGGCTGCGCAGCATGGCCGCCGCGAGCGAGGCGTAGTCGAAGCAGATCCCGGTGCGGCTCTCCAGCGTGGCGTCGGGGTCCGGGACGTAGCCCGTGGCGTCCGCCAGCTCCGCGGCCTTGCCGGTGTCGTAGGAGATGTTGTCCTGGATCCAGCGGTACACGGAGCGCAGCACGTCACCCTGGTTCTGGGCGTCCGCGGCGAGCTCGCGCGCGAGCTGCACGCAGGCGCTGTCGTCGGCGAAGCTGCAGAAGACGTTGGGCCGCAGGAAGGGCTCGAACTCGCTCGTCATGGACACGTCCACGGTGGTCGCGGCGATCTCCACGTAGTTGCTGCCGCCGGTGTTCTGCATGACGCGCAGGCGGTAGGTGCCGTCGCCCATGTTGAGCGGGCAGACGATGGGTGTGCCGTCGCCGGGGAGGTCGTAGTTGTAGCTCATGTCGCCGCTGGAGACCTGGAACTTGAGGCGGTTCCCGTTGACGGCGGACGCGGCGACGTAGCCCTCGGCGATGTGCGAGGTGTCGATCAGCGCGTCGTTCTGCCCGGATGCCGCCGCGGGGTCGAACGACGCGGCGACGACCTGCGCGGGCTCGCTGTACGCGGGGCCGGAGGTGGAGTCGTCCTCCCCGGTCCCACCCCCGCCGGAGCCGCCGCATCCCGCAAGGACCAGGCAGGCTGCCAGCGCCAGGCAGGCGAGGCGGCGAGCTGTGGGTCCAGGGCGCATCGGCGGTCCTCCGTGTTCGTGGGGCTACGTGCCCCCATCATAGCAGGCACCCCGCCGGGCACCGTGCAGGGCGGGGTGCGGAGCGGGCGCCCGTCCCTCGCCAGACGATATGCAGGCGCCCCGCTTGGCGTGATTCCACGCAGAGAGCGCCGGCGGACCCGGTCGGAATCTCGCTAGTCCGCTTTACATCGCCGTTTGCCGAAAACACGGGGTGCCGCTCTGCCCCGTATTATGCACGCACTCAAACCAACCCCCTGCATATAAGGGGGTCCGTATTCTTGGAGCGGCGGCGGGCGAACGGCAGAAAACAAGCCCCCAGCAGTGCAGGCATCGGATGGACATGCGTTTGAAACCAAAAGGACCCCGCTTGTGTCACGTATATTGACAGGGGGGGCTGGAAACTATTAGCGTGCGAAATAACTGGGATGCTATCTCGATATGGCATCTGAACCAGGCAGTTTCGCGGAAGGAAGACCCGCGATGCGTCACTAGTCCGGACGCGCGGCTTACGGGAATGGGCCGCAGCCCGGGAGAGGGGTTGGGAACTATGTCTTCATGGAAGCACCTTCGGGAAGAAGGCCGGCACTTCGCGAAAAAGCATCGCGTGGGTGCCAAGCGTGCGCTGGTGGGCGTGCTCGTCGCAGCGATGACCATCTCCACCATGAACGTCCCGGCGATCGCTGAGGAGCTCGGCATCACGGCCGACGCCCAGGAGCAGATCATCCAGGACAGCACGGTGAACACCGAGAACCAGTCTGCCACCGCGGAGGGGACCCCCGCCGAGGGGACCGATGCCACGGTGAACGAGGGGGATGATCCTGCGGATACGTCCGCGGACGCCGCCACGGACACCACGGCTGACGCGCAGCCCGCGGACGACCAGCAGCCCGATGAGGCCGCTGGGGCCGAAAGCGACCAGAATAACCTCACGGAGGGTTCTTCCGAGAATGACCCCTCCGCGGTCGAGGAGGATACCACCGCTCAGGTAGCGGTCAAGGTCGCGAACGCGTCGCTCAAGTACACCGACGCGAACGGTGCCGAGCAGACGGTCTCCGAGAACAAGGATAAGGTCGATTTCCCGACCCAGACCGAGATCAAGTTCTCCGTGACTGCCAACGACGGCTTCCAGGCGAGCCGCGTGTTCTACACCGTCGACGGTGCGGACACCGATGTGGCCGCCGACGAGTCCGGTACGTACACGATTCCCGCCGAGGCCGTGAACGACGGCCTGGCGATCACCGTCGAGACCGCGGAGATTCCCGCCGCGGACGAGCCGGCTGCCGATGACGCCGCGGGGGAGGCCGATGGCGTTGCGACTCTGACGATCAACGTCGAGAACAGCACCGTCACCCTGACCAACGCTGAGGGCGAGGAGCAGACGGTCTCCGAGTCCCAGGACGTTGAGGTCGCGGCCGACGAGGACCTCGCCCTGACCGTCGAGCCGGCTGAGGACTGTGAGCTAGAGAGCGTCACCGTGACAGACGCCGACGAGACCTCTGAGATTTCCGGCGAGGACGGCACCTACACCATTCCTGCCGATCAGATTGCCGAGGGGTCCAACATCCAGGTTTCTGCGGTTACTGCTGCGAAGGCTCAGGCAACCCGCGCTGCAACTGCAGACATGACTGTCGGAGATACGCGAGAGGTAACCTGCAACTCTGGCGGCTGGCATAGCCATGATTGGCAGTCTGACAATTCCAGTGTGGCGTCCGTATCTACGGAATCCTTTTTTGGCCAATACGACACCCAGACGGTTACCGCGAAAAAACCCGGTACAGCCAACATCTACTGCGGAAACACCCTTATTCTCACGGTCAATGTTTCCGCCGCCAAGATTGTTATCAACTTCGACCTGAATGGTGGCCGTGGCACGCAGCCCAGCAGCATTGAGGTTGAGAAGTCCGGTGAGATTATTTCTCTTCCGGATGGTGAGGGGATAACGCGTGATGGACATGAGCTCCTTGGCTGGTCGACCGAAAAAGATTCGAATACTGTAACCAACCAGGCGGGGCAGGATGCCGAGAAGCCGCCCGTGTACGGCCTCGGATCTGCCTTTGAGGCAGCGGAAAGCGACACTCTGTATGCCGTGTGGGCGCAGTCCTCGGGAACGAGGAGCGGAAAGATTGCCATTGCCGTCCGTTACGATGGAGTAATTCCTTCCGAGCCGTCCCTAAACAACGACTCGTATAAATATCTTCGTGAAGGCTATTCCGTAAACAACGTGCTCGACTACTTCAAGCCTGCTCACACTACGGTCGGTACATCAGCGGTCGAAGCGGCTCTGACAGATTTCTTCTATGAAGAGGTCGAGCGCATTAATCAGACGAGTGGCTATGCGTATTGGGATCCGGACACCCAATATGTCGAGTGGTACGTAATCAAATATCAGGGGAACGATAGCACCTGGCACATCGATGGTGTTTGCAGGCAGATTTCCAAGGTCAACCTTGACTATGATGGAAATTACAACACGGGGGGACTGGTTCCTCGCGGCGGTCAGCATGACAAGGGAGATACCGTTACCGTTTCTCAGCCGGGCGCCTATGATTACTACGACAAATGGCAGGAGATGGTCAAGTCTGGCTATGAGTTCGTTGGCTGGCTGTCCTCAGTAGATGGAAAAACTTATCAGCCTGGTGATTCGATTACTGTTAACGAAAACACAACGCTAACAGCTCAGTGGCAGCTGAAGAACAACGTTCGTATCAACTATGAAGTTGCCGGCGGCGTTGGGGGAACTGTCACTCCGTCGTATGAGAATCTGAATCCCGACACAGGTGTGGCCAAGGGCTCCACCGCGATCGCATCCGAGGGCTACAAGTTCGTCGGCTGGTACGACAACGCGAAGTGCGAGGGCGAGCCTCTTTCCGAAGAGGGGAAGTATGTTCCCCAAAAGCCTGCGGGCGAATGGACCGCTGCGACCTACTATGCCAAGTTTGAGGAAGAGGTCGGCACGGTTCGTTATAACTTGACGCTGGATGGGGCCTCGTGGGTTGGTGGAACTCCGAGTGACATGCAGCTCGAGAGCGGCAATTTCTATGCAGTGAAGACCCATTTTTCAAAGGGCGACACGTTTACGGTTACAAGTGATGTGCCTCAATGCAAGGGATACGTCTTTGTGGGCTGGTTTGATAAGGACCGCACCCAGACCGAGGGCGGCCAGGGCGCAACCATGCGGCCGGCTGGTGGTCAGCTAACCTATATATATGACGATGCTGACAACAAGTACACGCTCGATGCCCTGTGGGTGGAGGTGTCTGCCGAAGGTGGCTCTGATACTTACGATGGCACGGATCATTACATTACGGCGGGCGCCGAGCTCGAAGGCGGCAGCCTGACCAATGATTACCTCCAGGAAATTGAAGATGCTGGTCTGATTGAATTTGGCACCATGGAGTATCGTTATCAGAAGGATGAAGGCGAGTGGTCCGAATGGAGCAGCGCTAATCCTGCGCTTGTGGACGCAGGAACGTATAATGTTGAGGTTCGTCAGAATGTGACTGTTGGTGGGGATACGGCCCTGCTGACGAATGATGCGACCTACATTATTAATAAGCGCCAGGTGACCCTGAAGTCCGCCGACCTGAGCAAGCCGTGGGACGGCACCCCGCTGGAGAACGGCAGCACCCCGCTCGAGACCGAGAGCGGCTGGGTCTCCGGCCAGGGCGCGACCTACGAGTTCACCGGCTCGCGCACCGACGTCGGCACCAGCGAGGGCG
>DXAO01000017.1 GCA_019117005.1 Candidatus Collinsella stercoripullorum
TACCATGGGTAAACCGTGCATCCCATCGAAAGGCGCCCCATGGACCACGAGCAGAAACGGACCGCCGCGGGAATCCGCGAAGCCATCGCGCACGCGCCCCTGCCGCATGTGCACCGCGCGCGCATCCGCCACCGAAACCACATGGCGGTGCCTTGGCATGAGGTGACCGACTGCGACGACATGCTCGCCATCGACGCCGACCTCGACGACAAGTCGTCGATCATCTGCCGCGCGGGCCTGCTGCTGCTCGCGGGCGGCACGGGCAGCTGGCGCGTGCGCGACTGCATGAACAAGATCGCCGGCGTCCTGGGCGTCACCGTCTCGGCGGCGGTGAGCCTGACCACGATCGAGTGCACGTGCATCGACGGGCACACGAGCTTCTCCGAGGTGATCTCGCTCCACACGACGGGTGTCAACACCGAGCGCATCAGGCTCATGGAGCAGTTCACGCGCGAGGTGCAGGCCCGCGGCGACACCTTCACCGTGCGGGAGTTCCACGACCGCATGGACGCCATCGAGCGTACGCCCGGCAACTACGCGCCCTGGGCGGTCGGTCTGGCGGCGGCGGCGTGCGCGGCGTTCGTCTTCCTGCTCGGCGGGGGCCCCATCGAGATGGGGTGCGCCTTCGTGGGCGCCGGGCTGGGCAACTTCACGCGCCGCATCATGCTCGACCGCAGGCTCACGCATTTCGTGTGCATCGGGGTCTCGGTCGCCGTCGCGTGCCTGGCGTATCTCGGATGCCTGTCGCTGCTGTCCTTTGTGGTGAGCGGCGCGCTCGATCACGAGGCGGGCTACATCGGCGCCATGCTCTTCGTGATTCCCGGTTTTCCGCTCATCACCAGCGGCCTGGATATCGCGAAGCTCGATTTTCGCTCGGGGCTCGAGCGCCTTGCCTACGCCGTGGCGGTCATCGTCGTCGCCACGCTGGTGGCCTGGCTTGTGGCGATGGTGGTCGAGCTGTCTCCCGATGAGTTCGCCGCGCAAGGCCTTTCGGCTCACGTCCAGCTCGCCTTGCGCCTGATCGCGAGCTTCGTGGGCGTCTTCGGGTTTTCCATGATGTTCAACTCCACGCTCGAGATGGCCGCGACCGCCGGCGTCGTGGGCGCCCTCGCCAACACGCTGCGCCTGTCGCTGGTCGATTTCGCATCGATGCCTCCCGAGGCGGCTGCGTTCGTGGGCGCCACCTGCGCCGGCCTCATGGCGTCCGTCGCGGCGACCAAGACGGCGTTCCCGCGCATCTCCATCACCGTTCCCTCCATCGTCATCATGGTGCCCGGCCTGTATATGTACCGTGCGGTGTACTACATGGGCGTATTCGACACGATCGACGCCATGGAGTGGACCATCCGCGCCGTCATGATCATCCTGTTTTTGCCGATGGGCTTGGGCCTCGCCCGCGCCCTCACCGATCCCGACTGGCGCTACTGCTCGTAGGGCCGACCGGGCGTATCATGGAACGAGGACCTATCTGAGGAGGTTGCCATGGGCAAGATTCAACGCTTCGGCTCGATCTCGCGGACGAACGGCGAGGAGGGCTATCGTCAGTACAAGGCCTACCACGCGGCGCCCTTCGAGGGCGTCAACGAGATGATCAAGGCCTGCAACCTGCAGAACTACTCGATCTATTACTACGACGGCCTGCTGTTCTCGTACTACGAATACACCGGTGACGACTATGAGGCGGATATGGCCAAGATGGCCGCCGACCCGCGGACGCAGGAGTGGTGGGCAGCGGTCGGTCCCAACATGCGACCCTTCGGCGAGAACGGCGACTGGGAGTTCATGGAGGAGCTCTATCACCTGGAGTAGATGGAACGACGCGGATGCGTTCCGATCGGTCGCTTCGTGTGGGCCGGGTGTCGAAAATAGCCGTTCACCGAGCAAAAGCTGCCGTCTGCTTTAAAACGTCAGCTCGTGTACGTCGAGCCGAATTCGACGGGCGGTTCGACCGCCCGGCGTGGCCGCATGCAGGCATACAATATCGACAGGATGAGGAGATGCGCCGCGCACGCGACTCGCGCGGTGCATCCCCGTGTCGCGGGGTCTCGCCCCGCATGGAAAGGAAGGCAGCTATGGCAAATCGCATCGTCTTGAACACCATCTCCTATCATGGCGCCGGCGCCATCCAGGAGATCCCGGGCGAGATCACCCGCCGCGGGTTCCAGAAGGTCTTCGTCTGCACGGACCCCGACCTCGTGAAGTTCGGCGTCGCCGCCAAGGTGACCGACCTGCTCGACGAGGCGGGCATCGCCTGGAGCCTCTACTCCGAGATCAAGCCCAACCCCACCATCAAGAACGTCCAGGACGGCGTCGAGGCTTATCAGGCCGCCGAGGCCGACTGCATCGTGACCATCGGCGGCGGCTCCGCCATGGACACCGCGAAGGCCATCGGCATCATCATCAACAACCCCGAGTTCGCCGACGTGCGCTCGCTCGAGGGCGTCGCCCCCACCAAGAACCACGCGGTGTTCACCATCGCCGTGCCCACCACCGCCGGCACCGCCGCCGAGGTCACCATCAACTACGTCATCACCGACGTGGAGAAGGTCCGCAAGTTCGTGTGCGTCGACACCAACGACGCCCCCGAGGTCGCCGTCGTCGACCCCGAGATGATGGCCACCATGCCCGCGGGCCTCACCGCCTCGACCGGCATGGACGCGCTCACCCACGCCATCGAGGGCTACACCACCCGCGGTGCCTGGGAGCTCACGGACATGTTCCACCTCAAGGCCATCGAGCTCATCTCCAAGAACCTGCGCGACGCCGTGGCCGAGGCCAAGAGCGGCCAGCCCGGGAGCGGCCGCGAGGGCATGGCGCTCGCCCAGTACATCGCCGGCATGGGCTTCTCCAACGTCGGCCTGGGCATCGACCACGCCATGGCGCACACCCTGTCCGCCCACTACGACACCCCGCACGGCGTCGCCTGCGCCATGCTGCTGCCCATCGCCATGGAGTTCAACAAGCCGGTCGTGGCGGAGCGTCTGGCCGACGTCGCCGTCGCCATGGGCGTCGACACCGCCGGCATGACGACCGACGAGGCCGCTGACGCCGCCATCGCCGCGGTGCGCCAGCTGTCCGCCGACGTGGACATCCCGACGGTCTGCGAGGCCATCACCGAGGACGAGCTCGACCAGATCGCCGACGACGCGCTGGCCGACGCCTGCTACCCGGGCAACCCGCGCGACGCCGACCATGAGACCGTCGTGGAGCTGTTCCGCAAGATCATGAAGTAGAATCCGGCTCTGCCGAGGCCGCCCGTTCCCCGCGATGGGGTGCGGGCGGTCCGGTCCGCGCCCCTTCCGCCGCGTGCGGTCGCCGCCCGGTATCGGCGGCGCGCAACGCCCCGCCCGGGCGCCTCCGCGCGCATACCGCCTCCCATCCCCTGGACAGGAAACCAGATGTCCAGGGGATGGGAGGCGGTCCGGTTCGGGGAGCTGCAGGTGAAGACGCGATCGTATGCACGTGCGCGAGGGCGCGTCGCATGTCGGGGAGCGGGCTACCGCCCGCCGCCGACCGCCGTCACGCAGCCGCCGCCGAGCACGGTGTCGCCCTCGTAGACCACGACCGCCTGGCCGGGCGCGATGCCGCGCTGCGGGCGGGTGAAATCGATGCGCACGCCGCCCGCGGCCCCTGCCCGCGCGTCTACCAGGCTCATGCGCGCCTCCTGGTCGGGCTGGTGGTAGCGGATCTTCGCGGCGACGGGCGCGCCGTCCTCTCCGGCCGCCGCCATGAGCTCCTCGCAGCGCGCCGCGGGCGCGCTCCAGATCCAGTCGTGCGCGACGAGCGAGCCGGCCATGAGGTCCTCGACGCCGCCGAGGGTGACCGTGTTCGCCTCGACGTCGAGCGCGGTGACGTAGAGCGGGTGCGCCGCCGCGACCCCGAGGCCCTTGCGCTGGCCGATGGTGTAGCGCAGGGCGCCGCGATGGCGGCCGATGACGCGCCCGTCGCGGTCGAGCACGTCCCCCTCCGGGAGGCTCCTGCCGTCGCGCCGCTCGATGAAGGAGGCGAAGTCGTCGTCGCCCACGAAGCAGATGCCCTGGCTGTCGGGTTTCTCAGCGGAGGAGAGCCCCTGCTCGCGCGCGATGCGGCGCACGTCGGCCTCCTTGCCGAGGCCGCCGAGGGGCAGAAGGACGTGCGCCAGCCGCTCCTGCGTGAGCGAGTAGAGCACGTAGCTCTGGTCCTTGGCGGCGTCTGCCCCGCGCCTCAGCTCCCATGCGCCCCGTGCGCACTCGACGCGGGCGTAGTGCCCGGTCGCGATGTAGTCGAAGCCCTCCTCGAGGGCGTGATCGAGCAGGGCGCCGAACTTGAGGTACCGGTTGCAGTCGATGCAGGGGTTGGGGGTCGCGCCCGCTCGATAGGTGCGGACGAACTTCTCCACGACCTCGCGCTCGAAGACCGGGCGCAGGTCGATGACGCGATGGGGGATGCCCAGGCGCGCCGCCGTGGCGGCGGCGTCCTCGATATCGGAGAGCGAGCAGCAGGTGCGCGCCCCCTCCTCGTCGAGCCGGCGCGTGCACGCGAGGCGCATCGTCGCGCCCGCGCATTCGTAGCCCTGGCTCTTGAGCAGGTAGGCGGTCACGCTCGAGTCGACGCCGCCGCTCATGGCGACCAGCACGCGTCCCCGTGAGGCCATCCGCATCCCCTTTCCGTCTCGTGTCCCGCGCCATGGTACCCGATGCCGCCTCCCGGCGCCATGCGCCGCCGTGGACGGCCCGGTCGGGGAGTCCACGGCGGCGCGGTGCATCGGTCCGTGTCCGACGGGGCGCCGGTTACTCGGCGTCGGCGAACAGCGCGGTGGAGAGGTAGCGCTCCCCGGTGTCCGGCAGCAGGGCGACGATGGTCTTGGCCTCGTTCTCCGGCCGCCGCGCCAGCTCGATGGCCGCCCACAGGGCGGCTCCCGACGAGATGCCCGCCAGCACGCCCTCGGTTCGGGCGAGCGCGCGGGCCGCCGCGAAGGCGTCCTCGTCGGCGACGGGGACGACCTCGTCGTAGATCGTCGTGTCGAGGACCGCGGGGATGAAGCCGGCGCCGATGCCCTGGATGCCGTGCGGGCCTGCCTGCCCGCCCTCGAGGACGGGGGAGCCGGCCGGCTCGACGGCCACGATGCGCACGTCCGGCTTGCGGGCGCGCAGGTAGCGGCCGACGCCGGTGACGGTGCCGCCGGTGCCCGCCCCCGCGACGAACACGTCGACGGCGCCCTCGGTGTCCTCCCAGATCTCCGGGCCGGTGGTCGCCTCGTGCGCGGCGGGGTTCGAGGGGTTCTCGAACTGCCCGGCGACGATGCTGCCCGGGATCTCGCGGGCGAGCTCCTCGGCGCGGGCGATGGCGCCCGCCATGCCCTGCGCCCCGGGGGTGAGCACGACCTCGGCGCCGTAGGCGGCCATGAGGCGCCGGCGCTCGGGGCTCATGGTGTCGGGCATGGTGACGACCATGCGGTACCCCCGTGCCGCGGCGAGCGCGGCGAGCCCGATGCCGGTGTTGCCGCTCGTGGGCTCGATGATGGTCGACCCGCGGTCCGGGGAGATCCTCCCGGATGCCTCCGCGTCGTCGAGCATCTGGCGCGCCACGCGGTCCTTGACGGAGCCGGCGGGGTTGAAGCGCTCGAGCTTCACGAGGACGCGTGCGGACAGGCCGAGCTCGCGCTCGGTCCGGGCGAGCTCGAGCAGGGGCGTGCGGCCGATGAGCTGATCGACCGAGGTGTAGACGTTCATAATTCCTCCTGTATCCCGGATGGGTGGCGCCATCGGGGCGAAATAATCCTATCAAGTAACTAGGGATTATAGGATCGACGGGTGCCTGGCGCAAGCCCGCCGCCCGGCATCCGCCCCGCACTTCGATTGTACGGCTGGATCCGAGGTCGCAAGGGGTGTCGTTCCTTGAATTAGCGACCCCTCCATTTCAGGCATCGTAGCTGCGAGCTTGCGGTGAATTTGGTATCCTGATACCGAAACCGGACAAGAAGGGGGGAGACGACCATGTTGGTGTCAACGAAAGGGCGGTACGCGCTGCGCGTCATGGTCGATCTCGCCGAGAACCAAGGCGACGGACGCATACCTCTGAAGGAGATAGCCGAGCGTCAGGACGTGTCGGAGAAGTACCTCGAGAACATCCTCTCGACGCTCGTCCGCGCGCAGCTGCTCTCGGGCATGCGCGGCAAGGGCGGCGGGTACCGTCTCACCCGGCCCGCTCACGAGTACGCGGTGGGGGAGGTCCTGCGCCTCACCGAGGGCAGCCTCGCCCCGGTCTCATGCCTGGAGGGCAGCCGCCGCGGCTGCGAGCGCGCAGGCGAGTGCCCGACCGTCGGCATGTGGTCGCGCTTGGACTCCATGATCGCCGAGTACCTCGACTCGATCTCCATCGCCGACCTCGCCTCCGCCCCGCGCGGCGTCGCCTGCCTCGACTGACGCCTCTCCCGCGCGCCGGCGGCCTCAGGCGTCCTTGGTGACGGCTCCCAGAACCGAGCACATGATGCTGATGACGATGCCGCCGATGAACGCCGCCCCGAAGCCCGAGATGGCGATGCCCGCCCCGAGCAGGTTGACCGACAGCGAGCCGGCGAGCTCGAGCATGAGGCTGTTGATGACGAGCTGGAAGATCCCGAGCGTGAGGATGGTGACGGGAAGCGAGATCACGCTGAGGATCGGCTTCACGAGCGAGTTCACCAGGCCGAGGAACAGGCCCGTGAAGGCGAAGCACACCCATGCCTCGGCGGGGCCGAACGGCTCGATGCCCGGCACGACGTAGGCCGCGATGGCGATGGCGATGGAAGTGAGCAGCCAGTTGAGGATGAACCGCATGGTCGTCCGCCTTTCGGGTCCGCCCCGCGCGGGCGGCGGGGCGCTATGATGGTCGGGATGATTCTTCCACAGGAAAGGCCGTCCGTTGCAGCCAAGCCCCCATTACGGTGACCCGTCCACAGCAAACGCGCATGCCGCCGCCGACGGCTCGAGGGTCATCTCTCTCTTCGTCTTCAACACGGACGTGCATCTGCACGCCTACGCGCCGGACGGCGCCGACCCGGCGGACCCCGCCGTCGCCGCCGAGCTCGACGGCGCGCTGGCGGCCTGCCGCGACCGGTGCCTGTACTTCGAGCGCAGGCTGTCGCGCACGCGCCCGGACTCCGACATCTCCCGCGCCCATGCGGCCTCGCCCGACCCCGTCCCCGTGGCGCCCGAGACCGCCGACCTCACGCGGCGCGCGCTGGGGTACTGCGCGGCGAGCGGGGGCCGCTTCGACATCACCATGGGGACGGTCACGTCCCTGTGGGACTTCCATGCGGGCACGGTGCCCTCGCGGCGCGACATCGCCCGCGCCCTCCCGCATGTGGGTTTCCGCCATATCGCGGTGGGCGAGGGGGAGGGGGGAGCCCCGACCCTCGCCATCGACGACCCGCGGACCGTGCTCGACCTGGGCGGCATCGCCAAGGGGTACGTCGCCGACGACCTCGCCGGGCTGCTCGCGGGCCGCGGGGTGACCCGCTTCGCGATCAACCTGGGGGGCAACGTGCTCGTGCGCGGCGGGCGGCCGGGGGGTCCCGGCTCGCGCGCGGGCGCGCCGTGGCGCATCGGCATCGTGAACCCGCTCGACCCGGCGCATAGCCGCGCGATCGTGGAGGTCGCCGACGGGTCCGTGGTGACGAGCGGCCTGCACGAGCGGCGGTTCACGCGCGGCGGCATCACCTACCACCACATCCTGGACCCGGCCGACGGCATGCCGGCGCGCACCGACCTGACGAGCGCGACCATCGTCGCGGCGCGCTCCATCGACTGCGACGGGTGGTCGACCACGGCACTCATGGCCGGGTCGCGCGCGGCGCTCGACCTCATCGGGGGGCTGCCCGGGATCGAGGCGGTCCTGATCGACGACGCCGACCGGGTGTCGTGGACGGACGGCGTCGCGGAGCGGCTCTCCCTCGTGCCCACGCTCCCGCGCCTGTAGCGCGGCGTTCCCCCGACCGTCCCGGAAGCAGCCGCTCGTCGGTACGGGTTCCACTTTAGCGCGATGGTGTGATACACTGCATGCGGCGGGTCCGGTCAGCCCTGCACTGTGAATAGAATCCTTGCGCAGGAGCCCGCCGCCAGTATGCTCTCTATACGTTTCTAGCGGATACGGCGGTACGTCATGAATATCGAGAAGATGTTTGAGCGCGGCGACGTCGAGCAGCTCGTGCGCTCGGTCCTGCTGCTCGAGAACGAGGAGGACGTTCGCGCGTTCCTCACCGACCTATGCACCCCGCGAGAGATCTGCGACTTCGCGCAGCGCCTGCAGGTGGCGCGCTACCTCGACGAGGGCGAGCCCTATGTCGAGGTCCAGGCGCGCACGGGGGCGTCGTCCACCACGGTGAGCCGCGTGTCCAAAGCGCTCAACGGCGAGCAGGGCGGGTACCGCCGCATCCTGATCAAGCTCGAGGACCAGGAGCGCGGCCGCGCCTAGGGGCGCGGGCGGCGCGGGCGGTCGGGCGGTGTGGGCCCCGACCGCCTCGGACCGAGACGCGGGGGCCGTACGGCTCCCGCGTTTTTTGTGGAGCGCCGTCGCGGCGGGGCCGGTGGCGCGCGGTCGCGCGGGGCCGCCCGCGGCGCGCTGTCCGCGCGGGCGTGTACGATAGGGTGCATGGGGGGCATCGGCCGCACCGCCGCGCCCGGATGCCGGACCGCGCCGTCGCCGCTGGGCCGGTGGCGCGCGGCCGCGCGGGGCCTCCCGGTCGGTCGGGCAGTCGTCTGCGAGGGGAGCGCCATGGCGGTACGGATCGTGACAACGGGGGCGGGCAGCGCCCTCGACCGCGGCGAGGTCGACCTCGTCGCGGGCCTCGTGGAGCGCTACGGCCGCTGCACGCTGCTGGTCGACGCCCCCGCCGCGCGGGACCTGTCCCGCCGCCGCCTCGCGGACGCGGGCTGCGGCCTGGGCGTCGACGCGCTGACGCCCGCCGCATGGATCGAGGGGCTGTGGGAGCTTTTGGGCGACGGGCGCCGCCTGTGCGGCGCGCTCGAGCGCCAGCTGCTCATGGCCGACGCCGTCGCGCGCGCGGGGGACTCGCTCGCGCCGCTGCGCGCCAACCCCGGCACCGTCCGCATGCTCGCCCGCATGGCGCGCGACCTGCTCCCGTACGTTACCCCTGCCGCCCTCTCCGGCGCCGACGACGCCACGGCCTCGGTGCTCGGGCTGCTCGCGTCCTACGGCCGCGCCCTGCTCGACCGCGGCATGGCGGAGCCCTGCGAGGCCGCCGACGCGCTCGCCCGCACGGTGGGCGGGGCCGCGCCGGCGTGCGCCCGCTGCGTCGTCGTGCGCGACGTGACGCGTCTGCCCGCCTACCTCGCCCGCCTGGTCGCCGCCGTCGCGCGCGCGGGGGAGGCGGTCTTCCTGCTCCGCGGCGACCAGGCGGTCTGGGCGGGGGAGCTGGCATCCGCCTTCGGCGCGCTCGGGTGCGAGGTCGTCTGCTGCGGCGCGCCCGGGCCCGATGAGCCCAACCGGGCGCCCCGTCCCCGGTTCCTCGAGGTCGCCGGGCCGCACGCCCGCGCCCGCGCCCTGGCCGACGAGCTCGCCCGCCTGGCCGCCGGACTGCCCCCCGCCGCCCCCCGTCGCGTGGTCGCTGCCTCGGCGCGCCCGGCTGAGGCCTTCGATGCGCTGTCCGCGCATCTGGCCGCCCGGGGCCTGCCCGCGCGCGCCGTGCGGTTCTCCCGCTTCCGGGAGACCGACGCCGGCGGGCAGTTCGCCGCCCTGTCCGACCTCGTCGCCCGCATGGCGGCCTCCGCATGCGGGGAGGGGGACGATTCCGCCTGGTGGCCCGCGCCGGAGCTGACCGACTGGCTCTACTGCCCGCTCTCGGGGGCGGACGCGTCGTCGGCCCGCGCGTTCGACAAGAAGGTCCGCTCGACCCGCTCGCTCGGGGTCGAGGGCGTCCTGCGCGCGCTGCAGGGCGTGCAGTCGCGTATCTCGGCGGCCCGTGCCAAGCTCCCGGACGGGTCGGCGTACGCCGGGGTTCCCGCGGTGTGCGCCGACGTCGTGCGGTTCCTGCAGCAGGGGCGCCCCGTCTCGGCGTGGAAGGCGATGCATTCCGTCGCCCTCGCCCTGCCCGACTCCGCCTTCGGCGGCGCCGACGGGGCCGTCCGGGCCGCCGCCGAGCGCTCGATGACGGCCCGCGCGCTTGAGGTGCTCTCCGAGACCGCCCGCTCCCTTGATGTGAGCCAGGCGGTCGCCGTGGGGTGCCTCGACGGGCTGTGCGTGGCGACGGGTCTCGCCTCCGAGCCGGAGCGGGTCCCGGACGGCGCCGTGACGGTCGAGTTCATGACGCTCGCGGACGCGGCGCGCCTGCCCGCCGGCTCCGTCGGGGCGGTGCTGGTCGCCGACCTCGATGTGGCGAGCTACCCGCTGTCCCATGAGGAGGGCCCGCTGGCGACGCTCGCCGCCCGGCTCGGCTGCGCCCCGCTCGAGCTCGAGCCCGCCGCCCGGCTGCGCGACGAGGCCGCCCGCGCCCTCGCCGCCGGCGCGGGCGACGCGGTGCTCGCGCGCGTGACGCACGACCGGCAGGCCAAGGACCGCTACCCGGCCGCGGTGTGGACCGAGCTCGCCGCCGCCCGGTCCGAGGAGCCCGCCCGCACCGGCGAGGACGACGTCGCGGGCGATTTCGACCCGGCGGGTTCGCCGGGGCGCGTCGAGCGCGTCGCGTGCCTGCCGCCGCAGCGCCTGTCGGACGCGGCCGTGCCCCATCTCGTGCTCACCCGCCGCGCGGAGGACGGCGGGCTCGTCGCGCGCCAGTTCTCGGCCTCGCAGATCGAGAGCTACGCCCGCTGCCCGCTGTGCTGGTTCGTCTCCTCGCGCGTGCGCCCCGCGGCCATCGACGCGGGCTTCGGCAACATGGAGGCGGGCAACTTCGTCCACGACGTCATGGACCGGTTCCACGAGCGCCTGAGCGAGGTCGGGCTCTCCCGCGTGACCCGCGAGAACCTCGACGCCTCCCTCGCCGTGCTCGAGGAGGTGTTCTCCGATGTGCGCGCCGAGCACGGGCGGGGGAAGACGTCGAGCTCCGCACCGCTCGTGCCGCTGTCCGCCGTCGAGCGCCGCCAGGTGGACGACATCCTTCCGCAGCTGCGCCGCGTGGTGCGCTACGAGGCCTCGGCGCTCGCCCCCTTCGCCCCGGAGTACCTCGAGTACTCCTTCAACGGCCTGGGCGTCGACTACGCCGGCTGGCCGCTCGGCGGGCGCATCGACCGCGTGGACGTGGATGCCGAGGGCCGGGCGGTGGTGATCGACTACAAGCACCGCGCCGATGCGAACCCCTTCCGGCTGAAGGACCCCACCGTCCCGGACCGCAGGACCGGTGCCGCGCCCGCCGAGGACCCGCGGTGGCTGCCCGAGCACACCCAGACCCTCATCTACGCGCAGGCGCTGCGCCGCGCCCTGGGCCTGGACGTGCGCGGCGCCCTGTACTTCTCCACCAAGGGGCGCGTGGCGATGCGCGGCGCGGTGTCCGCCGAGCTCGCGGAGGAGGAGCCGGGCGACGGCCGCGTGCCGGGCCTGCGCGACGGCTTCCCGTCCGCCGACGGGGGCTCCATGGGCTTCGACGAGCTGCTCGACCGCGTGGAGGCCGGTGTGGCCGAGCGGCTCTCCGAGCTCTCCCGCGGCGTCGTCGCCGCCTCGGACGACCCTGCCCCCGCCTGCACCCGCAACCACCCGCTTGGATTCGAACGGAGGGACGCATAGCGATGGACCTCACCGCCCTCATGCCCCAGCAGCGCGAGATCGTGACCACGCTCGACCGGCCGCTGTTCGTGTCCGCGGGCGCCGGCTCGGGCAAGACCTTCACCCTCACGCGCCGCATCCTGTGGGCCCTCTCCCCCGAGTCGGGCCCGTTCATCGACCATCTGGACCAGGTGCTTGCCATCACCTTCACCAAGGACGCCGCGGCGGAGATCCGCGAGCGCGTCCGCGCCGCGCTCATCGGGGCGGGCATGGCTGAGGAGGCGCTCACCGTGGACGACGCCTGGATCTCGACCATCCACGGCATGTGCTCGCGGATCCTGCGCGCCCACGCGCTGGAGCTCGGGATCGACCCGGAGTTCACGGTGGTGGAGGACGCCGACGAGCTCGTCGCGCGCGCGGTGGACCGCGCCGTCGCGCGCGCCGAGGCCGGGGGGGCCGCGGGCGGGCCGCAGGCGCTCGCGGCGCTCACCTCCTGGTACGCGCTGCGCGGGGACGCGGGCCCCTCGGGCAGGGAGGCGGGCACGAGCGCGACCGGCCTGGTCCGCCGTCTGCTCGGGCTCGCGTGCAGCCTGCCCGAGGGCATGGACGGGGTCCACCTGGCACGCGGCGCGGGGGACCTCTCGAGCCTCGCGGACGCCTACCGGGCCTGCCTGGACGCGAGCCCCAAGGCCGCCGAGATCGGCCGCCGCGCCATCGCGGCGATCGACGCCTACCAGGCGGGGGAGCGCACCGTGGCGGACCTCGCCGCCTGCATGATGGCCTGCGACATCCCGCGCCCGAGCAAGGCGCTTCCCCGAGAGCAGCTCGACCTGCTGCGCGCCGACGCGGCGGACTCCTTCATCAACGCGTGGCTCCAGGCGGGGGCCCCGGTGCTGGACGCCCTCATGGCGCTCGCCCGCGAGGTGGAGGCGGAGTACCGCTCCCTGAAGCGTGAGGCGTCGGCGCTCGACAGCGACGACCTGCTACGGCTCGCCTACCGCGCCCTGCGCGACGAGCCCGCGGTGCGCGCCGCGTACGCCGACCGGTTCCGCATGGTGATGATCGACGAGTTCCAGGATACCGATCAGCAGCAGGTCGACCTCATCGGCTTCCTCACGGACGGCGGGCGGTGCCTGTGCACCGTCGGCGACGCCCAGCAGTCCATCTACCGCTTCCGCGGCGCCGAGGTGGAGGTCTTCCGCCGCCAGGAGCGCGCCATCGCGGGCGGGCGGAGCGCGGCGGCCGGCGCCGGCGCGGCGGGCCCGGCCTGCGGCGACCCCGCACCCGCGGGGGCCGTCGTGCGGCTCGTGCGCAACTTCCGCAGCCATGCCTTCGTGCTCGAGTACGTCGCGCGCATCTTCGACGGGGAGCGCGGCGGCCTCATGCGGGGCTTCCTCGACCTGGAGCCGCACGAGGGACGCGACGACGCGCTCGTCGCGGATGCCTCGCGCCGGCAGGCCGTCCTCGTCGCGGGCGGCACCTCGGAGGAGCGCGCCCGCGCCAAGGCGCAGGCCGTGGCCGCCCGCTTCCGCGCGCTCGCGGACGCGGGCCAGCCGGCGGGCGACATGGTGCTGCTGCTGGGGAGCATGACGTTCTCGGGCATCTACGCGGACGCCGTGCGCGCGGCGGGGCTCGATTGCGTGATCACGGGCGGGTCGGTGTTCTCCTCCACGCCCGAGGTCGCGGCCGTCCGGGCCCTCGCGTGCACGCTCGCCAACCCCGCGGACACCGCGCAGGGGCTCGTGCCCCTGCTCGCCTCGCCGATGTTCGCCTTCGGCGCCGAGGAGTTCCTGGCGCTGTGCACCGCGGTGGACGCCGAGACCGGCGAGACCCGCCGCCGGAACGCGGACGCCGGGCTCATGTCCGACGAGGACGCCCCCGGTCTCGCGGGGCTCCCCCTGCTCGCGCGCGCCCGCGAGGTCCTGCGGCCCGCGCTCGCCCGCGTGGGGCGCGACGCGCCCGTCGACATCGCTCGCGACGTCGTGCGCGGGTCGGGCTGGCTCGTCCGCCTGGCGGCGCGCGGGCCGGAGGGGCGCGCGGTCGCGGCGAACGTGCTCAAGGCGCTCGACATGCTCGCCGAGGCGCAGGCGGCGCAGGGCCGCTCCCCGCGCCGCGTGGCGCTCGCCTTCGATGCCGCGCTCGCCGCGAAGCAGGCCCCCGGCGCCCTGAACGAGCGGGGGGCCGGCGCCGTGCGGATCATGACGGTGCACGCGTCGAAGGGTCTGGAGTTCCCCGTGGTCGCGGTGGCGGAGTGCTTCTCGATCCGCCGCGACGCGAGCCGGCTGCAGGCCCGCCGCGGCCGCGACCGGGTCGACGCCGTCGCGCTGCCCGCCCGGTTCCCGGCGGTGACCACCTTCGACGGCGTCTCGTTTCCCGAGGACAAGGTCCAGGAGCGGTTCAGGAAGCTGTATGCCGAGTGGCTCGTCCCGGAGGCGTTCGACGACGTGTGCGCGACGGGCTCCGCGGCCGAGGCCTTCGTCTCCATGCGCGACGAGTCCCGCGAGCGCGAGCTCGAGGAGCGGGCGCGCCTGCTGTACGTGGCGATGACGCGCGCGCGGGAGCTCCTGATCCTGGCGATGGACGCGCCGGTGGGGTGGGGGCGCGCGCCGGAGCTGTCCTTCGACGGGGACCGCGACCTCACGCGCGCGGTGCTCGAGCGCATCCTGCCCGACGAGGCGGCGCGCTTGGATGTCGACCGGCTCGTGTTCGACGACGCGCGCCCCGGGGACTTCGAGCTCGTCGCCCTGCGCGACTTCGTCTTCAGGGGGGAGCGCTACACGGCCGGCGGCGCCGCGCCCGGGGAGGACGGCGCCGAGCCGGGCGCGGCGGGCGGCGGGGCCGCGGGGGGCGGCACGTCCGCGGCGGGCGGCGCCCTCGCGGTCGACGTGGACGGTGACGGCCGGTCCGCCGCGGGGCCGGCGGACGACGTCCCGGACTCGTTCACGCTCGTGTACCCGGAGGAGGCGCGCGCCCGCGTGACGCCCGCCCCCCGCCCCCCGCGCGACTCCTACAGCTACACCTCGCTGTCCGCGGAGCTCCATGCGGATCCGGAGGACCGCGCCCCGGCGCGCGCCGCCGGATCGGATGCCGTGGACGCCCTGAACGCCGCCGCGGTCCCCGACGAGCCCGTCCCGGGGTCCGGGGTGGAGCCGTCGCCTGTCGCGGCCTGCGTCACCGATGTGGTCGAGGTCGACGGGGTCGGAGCCGCGACCGCCGCGCCCGCGATCGCCGTGGCCGCGTCGGACCCGGCCACGCGGGGCGCCGACGGTGATCCGACCGCGCTCGGGTCGGCCTTCCATGCCGCCGCGCAGTGGCTGATCGAGACGGGCGCTGACACCGTGCCCGCGGAGCGCGTCGACGCGCTCGCGCGCTACTGGGGCGTGACGCCCGCCCAGCGCGTGCGGCTCGAGGCGGCGCTCGCGCGCTGGGAGGCCTCGCGCGCCCGTGCCGAGCTCATGGCATGGCCGCAGGTCCGCGCCGAGGTCCCGTTCTTCTCCGTCGGCCTGGACGACGCAGAGGTCCGCGCGCGGTTCGGCGCCTATGCGGAGGGGGCGATCGACGCGCTCGCGACCGATCCGTCGCATCCGGGCGCGGCGCTCGTCATCGACTACAAGACCGGCGGGAGCCCCGACGAGACGCCCGAGCGGCTGCGCGAGAAGCACGCGCTGCAGGCCCGCGTGTACGCCGACGTGCTGCACCGCGCCGGGTTCGCCGAGGTCGAGCTGCGCTTCGTGCGCGTCGAGGTCCCCGACCCCGAGGACCCCGGCGAGCCCCAGGCCGTCATCTACCGTCTGTGACGGCTCGGCCGGTCTTCCGTCCCATCTGAAACCACCCGCGCCCCGCGGCGCTGCTCCCCGTCCCGGGGTGCAGCGCCGTGCCCCCGGGAGCGCCGGGGCTTGCCCCGACGACGCCTCGTCCTACCCCGGGAACGCCGGGGCTTGCCCCGACGGCGCCTTGCTCAACCCCGGGAAGCCCGGTTTCACCCTGAGACAGGGGAAACCGGGCTTCCCGGGGCGGGGCGCTCCCTTCCGGGGGTAGCGCGCCTCCAGCCGAGCGCGCCCCCCGCCCCGCCCCGCGCCCTGCCCGTCCCCGGTTTTCGTTCTCCCTATGGTTTCGCTCTGTTTGCGCGCCGCCCCGCGCCCGACGCGTTAGGATAAGCGCTCGGCCGATCCCGTCCGAGAGGAGCACCATGAAGGTATTCGTCGCCCACATGTCCGCCGAGTGCAACGAGCGCGTGACCCGCGACGCCAAGCTGTCCGATTTCAAGCTGCTGTACGGCGAGGACTGCATCGAGGCCATGCGCATCCGCGACGTCTTCGAGGACGCGGGGATCGAGATCGTCCCGTCGCTCTACGCGGGCATCAACCCGAGCGGCATGATCGAGCGCGAGGCCTACGATTTCATCAGCGGCCGCATCCTCGACGACCTGCGTGCCCACCTGCACGAGATCGACGCGATCTACCTCCAGCTGCACGGCGCCTCCGGCGTGCTCGGGCTGGACTGCGTCTCCGGCGAGCACGACCTGCTGCGCCGCATCCGCACCGTCACCGGCGTGCACCTTCCCATCGCGGTCTCGCTCGACCCGCACGGCAACGTGACGGCGGAGCTCGCCTCCTACACCAACATCCTGCGCTGCTACCGCGAGTCCCCGCACATCGACACCGTCGACACCTGGCGGACCGTCGCGGCCAAGCTCATCGACCTCATGCGCGACCGCCGGCCCATGCACCCGATCGTGCGCAAGCTGCCCATCATCGTGGAGGGCGAGCGCAGCGTGTCGGCCAACGAGCCCATGCGCTCCATCAACCGCCTGCTCGACGAGGCCGAGGCCGACGAGCGCGTCTTCTCCGGCTCCTACCACGTGGGTTACCTGCGCCACGACGACGACAAGCTCGGCGCCGCGGTGGTGGTCGTGCCCAACCGCCCCGAGGACGCGGGGCACTGCGCCGAGGTGGCCGACCGCATCGCGCGCTACGCGTGGGACCATCGCGCCGAGTTCACCTTCGGCGGCAACTACGGCGACCCCGCGACCGCGGTCGCGCAGGCCGTGGCCTTCGACGGCAAGACGGCCGTGATCACCGACTCGGGCGACAACTGCGGCGCGGGCGCCACGGGCTACGGCACCGTCATGGTGCGCGAGCTGCTCGCCGCCGACCTGCGCGGCAAGCGCGTGCTCGTGGCCGGCGTGAACGACCCTGCATCCTGCGAGATGCTGAGCGGCCGCGCGGTGGGCGACCGCGTCGAGTTCATGCTCGGCGTGGGCGAGGACGAGGTGTCCGAGCCCGTGGCCATCTCCGGCGTGCTGTCCGTGCGCGGCGAGGCGACGCTCGGCGTCGGGGTGCGCGAGCACTCCGTGGGGCCCGCCTGCATCGTGAACGTGGACGGCACGGGGCTCGACGTCCTCGTGATGCCGCGCAACGTCCAGTACGGCCACATGGAGCAGTTCGCCGCGGCCGGCGTCGACTTCCACGACTACGACATCGTCGTCGTCAAGATGGGCTACCTCGACACCTACCTGATCCCCGAGACCGCCTACCACGTCATGGCGCTCACCGGTGGCCCCACCGACCAGATCTACGAGAAGATCCCGCTGCGCCGCATCTTCCGCCCCATGTGGCCCATCGACGAGATGGACGAGCTCGTCTACATCGAGTAGCCGAGGGGTTGGTCGGGGACGGGTTCGTTCCAACCCATCGCGCTGGGAGGGGTCGGTTGGGGACGGGTTCGTTCCAACCCATTCCGCCGCGGGCGCCCTCCCGCCCGCGGAGCCGTGTCCGCGCCGTGCGGTAGAATGCTTTTCAGCAAGCACGTGAGAGATCCGAGGAGCATATCGGCCTATGGCGTTCGTTCACCTGCATAACCACACCGAATACTCCATGCTCGACGGCGCGACGCGCATCGGCGACATGGTGAACCGCGCCGTCGAGCTGGGGATGCCCGCCGTCGCCATCACCGACCACGGGTACATGTACGGCGTGCCCGAGCTGGGCCTCGCCTGCGACGCCGTGAACCACGGCACGCCCGAGTACAAGGTGTGGAGCCACGACAAGTCGTTTCTGACCAAGGGGCGCCGCGACGAGCTCGAGGTCCCCGACCCCGAGAAGAACCCGCGCGGCTACGCGCAGTTCCAGCGGGACATGGAGGAGTGGGACCGCTCCGGCAGCCTGGACGCCACCAAGCCCCCGCTCGTCATCAAGCCCATTTTCGGGTGCGAGGTCTACTTCACCCCGGACGATACGCTCGCACGCGACCGCAAGCCCGAGCTCTACCACATGGTGCTGTTCGCCCGCAACGAGACGGGCTACGTGAACCTCATGCAGACGGTTTCGGAGGCCGCGGTCGACGGCTTCTACTACAAGCCCCGCGTCACCCTGGACAACCTGCGCCGCCACCGCGAGGGGCTCATCGCCAGCTCGGCGTGTATCGCGGGGATCATCCCCAAGTGCATCGACCGCGGCGACCTCGACGCCGCGGTGCGCTGGGCGGAGACCTTCCGCGACCTGTTCGAGCCCGGCAGCTTCTACATCGAGATCCAGGAGCACGGCATCACCACCGATTCGGGCCTTACCGACGAGCAGCTCGACCGCCAGCTCATCGACATCGCCAACCAAGTCGGCGTCAAGGTCATCGCCACCAACGACTTCCACTACCTCACGCGCGACGACGCGCCGGTGCAGGACATCATGATGTGCATCGGCATGAACTCCAAGGTAGACGATCCCAACCGCATGCGCATGCAGGGCTCCGAGTTCTACATGAAGACCGAGGAGGAGATGCGCGCGCTGTTCCCGTACTGCCCGGAGGCGTGCGACAACACGGTCGAGATCGCCGAGAAGTGCAACGTGGAGCTCGAGTGGGGCAAGATCATCCTGCCCCGCTACCCGCTGCTCGACGAGGGGGAGACCCACGAGAGCCAGTTCCGCCGCGAGTGCGAGGAGGGCCTGGCCAAGCGCTACGGCGAGGACTGGCGCGACCAGGTGATCGGCGGCGTCTCCATCAGCGAGCGCTTCGAGTACGAGTACAAGGTCATCTGCGACAAGGGCTTCGCGGCCTACTTCCTCATCGTGGCCGAGTACGTGCGCTGGGCCAAGCAGAACGGCATCGGCGTCGGCCCGGGCCGCGGCTCGGCGGCGGGCGCGCTCGTCGCCTACGCCATGGACATCACCACCTTCGACCCGCTGTCGAACGGCCTCATGTTCGAGAGGTTCCTCTCACCGGAGCGCTCGGAGATGCCCGATATCGACATGGACTTCGACGATGAGCGTCGCCTCGAGGTCATCGAGCACGTGCGCCAGCTCTACGGCCCCGAGAAGGTCACCCACGTCATCACCTACTCGACCATCAAGGCGAAGCAGGCCATCAACGACGCCGCGCGCGTGCTGGACTACCCGGTCTACATCGGCCAGCGCCTGTCGAAGATGATCTCGAGCGACCCCTCCGTCAAGCTCAAGCAGGTGCTCACCCGCGTCGAGGGCAAGGAGGACCTCTACAACCCCGATTTCGCCGAGGCGTATCAGAAGGACGACGACTCCCGGCGCATCATCGACGCGGCGCTCGCCATCGAGGGTCTGACGCGCGGCGAGGGCGTGCACGCCTGCGCCGTGCTCATCTGCCGCGACCCGGTCAACGAGCACGTGCCCACGAAGCTCGACACCAAGGGCGGCGTGGAGATCACCCAGTACGAAGGCCACACCGTGGCGGACATGGGCCTGCTCAAGATGGACTTCCTGGGCCTGCGCACGCTCACGGTCATCTCCAAGGCCAAGGCCAACATCAAGGCGAACCACGGCATCGACATCGACGTGGACGCGATCCCCTTCGACGACCCCAAGATCTTCGAGCTCATGCAGGCCGGCCATACCGCGGGCGTGTTCCAGATCGAGTCCGCGGGCATGACCGCGACCATCAAGAACATGAAGCCGACCGAGTACAAGCACGTGGTCGCTCTGATCGCCCTGTACCGCCCGGGCCCGCTCGGCGCGGGCATGGTCTCGTCCTACATCAACCGCATGAACGGCAAGGAGCCCGCGGTCTCCTACGACCCGCGCCTGGACGACATCCTGGGCGAGACCTACGGCACCATGGTCTACCAGGAGCAGGTCATGAACATCTCGGTCGAGATGTGCGGCTTCTCCAAGGGCGAGTCCGACTCGCGCATCCGCAAGCCGGTGGCCAAGAAGAAGATCAAGATGCTCACCGAGCAGGTCTTCAACTGGTCGGACGGCGAGGATGAGACCATCTACGACCACTGGATGAACGGCGCGGAGCGCAACGGCTACAAGCGCGAGACCGCCCAGCGCATCTGGGACGACGTCCTCGAGTTCGCGTCCTACGCGTTCAACAAGTCGCATTCGGCGGGCTACGCCATCCTGGTCATGCAGACCGCGTGGCTGAAGGCGCACTATCCGCACGAGTACATGGCGGCCGTGCTCACCTCCTACACCGGCAAGACCGAGAAGATCGTGCACTACGTCTCCGCGTGCCGGCACGACGGCATCCCCGTCCTGCCGCCCGATGTGAACGAGAGCGGCCGCGAGTTCACGGCGACCGCCGAGGGCGTCCGCTTCGGCCTCGCCGGCATCCGCGGGGTGGGCGAGGGCGTGGCCGACGCGATCATCGAGGAGCGCGAGCGCGGCGGCGCTTTCAAGAACCTGCACGACTTCGTGGACCGCGTGGACTCCAGCCAGGCCAACCGCCGCGTGATCGAGGCGCTCATCAAGGCGGGCGCCTTCGACGCCAGCGGCTACCCGCGCCGCCAGCTCATGAGCTTCGTGGACAAGAACAACCCGGAGAACATCATCGACGCCGCGGTCAAGCGCCAGAAGGACCGCGCCGCGGGGCAGACCTCGCTGTTCGACGTGTTCGGCGATGTGGAAGGGTCGGGCTTCGAGGTCGTCGTGCCCGAGCCGGACGGCCAGGAATGGGACCGCCACATGAAGCTGTCCGCCGAGCGCGACGTGCTGGGCATCTACGTGTCCGACCACCCGCTGCGCCCGTTCGAGTACGCGCTCGCCAAGTCGCGCGAGTACTCGCTGTCCCAGATCGACACCGGGTTCGAGATCGCCAGCCCCACGGGCGAGGGAACCGTCAACCAGGAGATTCCCGAGGGCAAGCCGTTCTGGTTCGCCGGCATGGTGGCCGAGGTCTCCAAGCGCGTGACGAAGAACGGCGACCCCATGGCCATCGTGCGCATGGAGGACATGGAGGGCGAGGCCACGGTCGTGGTGTTCCCCAAGACCTACAAGGAGTGCGAGAGCTGCCTGTACGGCGAGACGGACCCCGAGACGGGCGCCGTGCTGTCCGACGCGTTCATCCGCGTGCGCGGCAAGCTCGAGCGGTCCGACCGCGGCGACCAGATCATCGCGCAGGAGATCCTGCCGCTCGAGCTGTCCGAGGAGAACAACCGCCCCAAGGTGTTCGAGATCATGGTGCCGAGCTCTCGGTTCTCCCAGGGGAACATGGCCCGCCTGGCCACCGTGCTGTCCACCAACCCCGGCGGGGACCGCGTCGAGCTGTTCATCGAGCAGAACGACGGCCAGACGATGCGCGCGGAGATCCCCGTGCGCGTGAACGCCCGCAGCATCCCGCTGCTCGCCGAGGTCAAGGGCATCGTCGGCAGCCGCGGCCGCGTCACCGTGGTGTAGCGCCGGCGGGTCCGGCGCCGGCGCTGTCGGGATTATAGGACACGGATCGGTGCGGTCGCTTCCTTCGGTGGGGGGCGGCCGCATCCGCATTCGGGGCGCTCGGGGACGGCGCCGTCGGGATGCGAGCGGGCGCGGTAGAGGTCCCCCGGGGGTCGCGTGCTCCGATCGCGCTCTGCCCTCCTTGAATCTCGCATTCGCCGCCCTGGTTCGTCGCCGCGTCTCCCGCATGTGTTGCCTCAGCGCGTCGCCCTGCCGCCGCGGGCGCCGATTTTTCGTTCGTTTTCCGATTCCTGGCACGAAAACGCTGTTTGGGGGAGTGTCGATCATGCAACGGCCTCCCACGTTCGCTCGGTGCCGCCTCCAGGCCCCTTCGCCCGTCAGGTTTTTGTCGGGTGATGAGTCATGGAGGCTCCGGCGTGGTATTCCACGGGCCGCGGATGCCCTTCCGATGCGCCGGAAGCCTCTGTATCCGACCCTTTGCCCGCCGGTTGCCCGGAGCACCCTCCCCCAAACGGTGAAATCGTGCCAGGAAGCTGAACACGAACGCAACAGAGTATCGCGTCACGAAAAGTGGTGCGGGCGGGCCGGCTGGCCGTCGCCTCGAGTACGCGGCCTCATCGTTTGTGTTCCTTTGCGAGGTTTTGCCGTGGAGCTCGGTCGCGTAGCGCGACTGCGCCCCGTCGCGCGCATGAACCGTTTCCATCTTTACCTGCGCTGACGGCGCGGTGTCGGATTTCGTTCGGCTCTGTGCCGTCGTACGTTCAAGATCTTGTCAGCGACCGGTGGATTTCCGTACAGGACAGGGTGATATCCCTATGTCTCACGGGGCCTGCTCGCCTGCGACGGGAAGGGGGTGAAACGATCGCAGAGGGCTCGGGTCTCCGTACGAATCGAGCGAGGCGGGATGCACGGTTCGTCGAGACGGCTTTCGCCGGATGCCGTGCCGTCGTGAAGGAGGTCGGACTGATGCCGCGACATGAGGTTATACTGAGTCTAAACATTCCGACGCTCGATATGGGGAGACGGTTGGCCATGCTGACATCTACGCTGACGAAATGGGGAAACAGCCAGGGAATCGTTCTTCCCAAATCGGTTTGCGAGGACCTCCGCCTGAAGCCGGGTGACAAGCTCAACCTCCAGGTTGTCGATGGCGAGCTGCGCGCCCGCCCTGTCGGGGCGCATACCATCCGCACCTTGCTCGAGGGGTATGACGGTCCGGTGCCGGACCGGGTGGATTATTGGGAGGGCTGGGGCGGTCCCGTCGGGAAGGAGATGTGGTAGGTGCTGTACCGAAAGGGCGATATCGTCGTCAACAGGTATTCCGACCCGGTGGGGCACGAGCCTGCATATTCCCGGCCGGCGCTCGTGGTGAGCGAGGATTTCTTCAACATGTCGACGTCTATGGTGCTGCTGTGCCCCATCACCTCGTCGGACCACGCGTTTCCGCTCCACATCGAGCTTCCTGAGGGGTTGAGCGTGCACGGCCGGGTGGTGACGGAGCAGATCCGGGCGTTCGACCTGGAGTTCCGACAGCCCGAGGTGGTCGACCACCTCGATGCCGACTCCGGTACCATGGCCGCGATCACCGAGTGCATCCGTTCGTTCTTCTGAGGCGAGCCGGGCTGCTGCCGGGCGCTGCGGTGCGTACTCGGTTTCGCGCCGGCCCGAGCCGGCGGCATCCTGCGCCATACATGACGGTGCCCCGCGCGGCGGATACCGTGCGGGGCACCGAGGTGGGGCTCTCGGAGTCGAGCGGGCTCGGCTACTTCTTGATCCAGCTGAACATGGAGCGGATCTTCTCGCCGGTCTTCTCGATCTCGTGCTCGTTGATCTTCTCGCGCTGCTCGAGCAGCCACTTGTGGCCGTTCGCGCAGTCGTCCACGAACTCCTGGG
>DXAO01000018.1 GCA_019117005.1 Candidatus Collinsella stercoripullorum
AGCATCTTGACGAGGCCCTTGATGTCGGTGGACTCGTCGCAGCCGTTGTTGTTGAGGGCGCGGACGTCGGCGATGATGTCGGCCATCTTGTAGATGGCGTTGTCGCCGCGGTCGGGCGCGGAGCCGTGGCAGGAGACGCCGTGCACGTCCACGCGGATCTCCATGCGGCCGCGGTGGCCACGGTAGATGCCGCCGTCGGTGGGCTCGGTGGAGATCACGAACTCGATCTTCTCGCGGGCGTCCTCCGGGCCGTCGAAGTACTTGTTGACGATGTACTGCCAGCACATGCCGTCGCAGTCCTCCTCCTGGACGGAGCCGACGACCATGATCTTGTAGCCCTCGGGGATGAGCCCCATGTCCTTCATCATCTTGGCGGCGTAGGTGGCGGAGGCCATGCCGCCCTCCTGGTCGGAGCCGCCTCGGCCGTAGATGACCTCGTCGTCCTCATAGCCCTCGTAGGGGTCGTGGGTCCAGTTGTCGCGGTTGCCGATGCCCACGGTGTCGATGTGGGAGTCGATGGCGATGATCTTGTCGCCCTCGCCCATCCAGCCGATGACGTTGCCGAGGCCGTCGACCTCGACCTTGTCGAAGCCCAGCTTCTCCATCTCGGCCTCGATGCAGGCGACGACCTCGCCCTCCTCGCAGGACTCGGACGGATGGCTGATCATGGCGCGCAGGAAGGCGGTCATGTCGGGGCCGTAGGCGGCGGCTGCTTGCTTGATGGCGTCGAAATCGAGTTCCTTGGTCATGGGGATCGAATCCTCTCTTCGGATGTTGATGGACGTATTCGGGCGGCCCCCGGCATATCCCGCCGCGCTCGGGCAGGTCCTCGCGCTTCGCGCTGCGGAACTCGCGCGGAGGGGTATGCCGGGGCCTTCGCACGGTCGCCTCGGTTGCGTTCCGCCCCCGCAGGCTCCCATGCGCTGCAACTCGATCGGTCTGCCACCCTCCCTCGTTGCTCAGGGAAGATGGCGCGTCGCTTCGCGACGCCTTTTACTCGGCGGGGTAAGCGCCGTCCCACACGACACGGCGGTAGTTGACCGGGTCGGTGTCGCCTTCGGTGGAGAACATGAGCACCGAGCTCTCCTGGGTGAGCCCGATGGCCTCGCGCAGGTCGGCGTACTCGTCGGACTCCATGAGGGTGGTGATGAGGCCCGCGCCCACGGCGCCGGACTCGCCCGAGATCACGCGCGGGTCTCCGGGCAGCGGGGCGCCCAGCACGCGCATGCCCTTCGCCGCGACCCAGTTGGGGCAGGCGACGAACACGGAGACGTGGTTGCGCAGGATGTCCCAGCCGAGCGTGTTGGGCTCGCCGCAGGCGAGGCCCGCCATGATCGTGGGCATGTCCCCGTCCACGATGCGCGGCTCGCCGTCGCCCGCGACCGCGCCCTTGTACAGGCACGCGGCCTCGTCGGCCTCCATCACCACGAAGACGGGCGGGTTGTCGGGGAACAGGTTGGCGAAGTAGCCCACCACGGCGCCCGCGAGGCTGCCCACGCCGGCCTGCACGAAGACGTGCGTGGGGCGCTCGACGCCCGCGGCGGCGTACTGCTCGGCCGCCTCGCTCGCCATGGTGCCGTAGCCCTCCATGATCCAGGAGGGGATCTCCTCGTAGCCGTCCCAGGCGGTGTCCTGGACGATGACGCCGTTCTCGCAGGCGTCGGCCTCGGCGGCGGCCATGCGCACGCACTCGTCGTAGTTGACGTCCTCGATGGTCACCTCGGCGCCCTCGGCGGCGATGTTGTCGAAGCGGCTCTTCACGCTGCCCTTGGGCATGTGCACGACGGCCTTCTGGCCGAGCTTGTTGGCGGCCCAGGCCACGCCGCGGCCGTGGTTGCCGTCGGTGGCGGTGAAGAAGGTCGCCTGGCCGAAGTCGCGCGCGAGCTCGTCGCCCGTGAGGTAGTCGTAGGTGGTCTCGGCGATGGGGCGCCCGGTCTTGCCCGCGATGTAGTTCGCCATGGCGAAGGAGCCCCCGAGCACCTTGAAGGCGTTGAGGCCGAAGCGGTAGCTCTCGTCCTTCACCGCGAGGTTGGCCAGCCCCAGATCCGACGCCAGGGCGTCGAGCTTCGCCAACGGGGTGACGTCGTACTGCGGGAAGCTCTCGTGGAACGCGCGGGCGCAGCGCACGTTCTCGAGCGACATGATGCCCAGGTGGGCGTCATCGCTTCCGGGCATGTTGTTCGCGACCCATTTGATCTTCTCGGCCATGCTGTCTTGCTCTCCTTTGCCGCTCCTTTGCCTGGCCCGCGGATACGCGCCCGCCCCGGCGGTCGGTTTTGGCCGGAAGCTGAACTTTTATCTGAGGACCAAACAAAAAGTTTTGCTATAGCAGTTTTATCACAGGGGAACCTGCATTGTCCAGACAGAATGTCAGGTCTGCTGAACGGTAAGAATACGTCGATAAACGGTAGTTTTCTTGCCTGTTTGTAGAGATGGGGTCGATGTGGCAGGATAAACCTAACAGAAAGTTTGGAAGGAGCGCCATGTCACCAGCGCAGATCGAGTTCTACCGGCGCCTCGCCCGCAGCCTCGCGCTGCAGTTCGGTCCCAACTGCGAGATCGTCGTCCACGACCTCGAGGCGGACGACCTCGACCACTCCATCGTCGCGATCGAGAACGGCCACATCAGCGGGCGCCGGCTGGGGGACGGCCCGAGCCACGTGGTGCTCGAGGCGCTCCAGGGGGCGCCCGACGCCCTCGAGGACCGGCCGCCCTACCTCACCAAGACCTCCGACGGAAAGCTGCTCAAATCGAGCACCGTGTTCATCCGCGACGAGGCGGGCTGGCCGTGCGGGATCCTGGCGATCAACTTCGACATCACGCTCATGAAGGCCTTCTCCGGCGCGCTCGGCGCCCTGATCGGCTGCGGCGACGCGGGGGCGACCGAGCCCGAGCCCATCACCAAGAACATCGGCGACCTCCTCGACGACCTGTTCCGCGAATGCGAGCAGGTGGTGGGCAAGCCCGCCTCGCTCATGACCAAGGAGGAGCGCGTGCGGGCGATCGGCTTTCTGGACCGGCGCGGCGCGTTCCTCATCAGCAAGTCGAGCCAGAAGGCCTGCGAGTTCTTCGGGATCTCCAAGTACAGCTTCTACAGCTACCTCGACGAGGCGAAGGGCCTGCAGGAGGAGGAATGACCCTTCGCGGGCGAGAAGGCGGCGGGAAAATAGTGCCTGTCACTTATTTCCCAAGCGGGAAATAAGTGACAGGCACTATTTTCCCAATGCGGGCCGGTGGGGGCGCCCCTGCCCTCCCCGGGGCACCGGCCCCCTCCGCGCAGCCGATTGTGGAGAGGTTGAGGGGGCTTGCGCACGGATGCCGATTCGCGTATAGTACTTCCTCGCAAGCGGACATGGCTCAGTTGGTAGAGCACAACCTTGCCAAGGTTGGGGTCGCGGGTTCGAGCCCCGTTGTCCGCTCCATCGCATGCAGGGAGCCGGTTTTACTCGAATCGGCTCTTTTCATATCGGC
>DXAO01000019.1 GCA_019117005.1 Candidatus Collinsella stercoripullorum
GAAGCCGATATCGTAAGCCCAACCGTCTCCGCCGAAGATCCAGACGGACTTCTTGGCCAGGTATTCCTTGTGCTGGAGGATTTCCTTGCACTTGTCGCAGCCAGCAGCCGCACCCTTTTCGAGTTCAGCAATCAGCGCCTTAGCCGGCTCTGCGTTGGCAGCGCCATTGTCCTTGGTATCCATGAAGGAATTGATAGCATTCTTCAGGTCGTCGGAAGCGCCTTCCGCACCAGCCATCTCTTCCAGCTTGGAGATCAGGCGCTCACGGATTGCCTGCTGGCCATAGTACATGCCGAGGCCGTGCTCCGCGTTGTCCTCGAACAGGCTGTTTGCCCAAGCCGGGCCGTGGCCGTCCTTGTCAACGGTGTACGGGCTGGTAGCCGCCGGGCCGCCCCAGATGGACGAGCAGCCAGTTGCGTTGGAGATATACATACGGTCGCCGCAGACCTGGGTGATCAGGCGGGCGTAAGAAGTCTCGGCGCAGCCTGCGCAGGAGCCGGAGAACTCAAGCAGCGGCTTCTTGAACTGGCTGTCCTTGACAGAGTTGACAGAGATCATGTCCGCCTTCTCGGAAACCTTGGCTACGCAGTAGTCGAAGGTATCCTGCTGGGCAGCTTCCTGCTCCTGCGGAACCATCGTCAGGGACTTGGTCGGGCATACGCCTACGCAGACGCCGCAGCCCATGCAGTCGAGCGGGGAAACAGCCATCGTGTACTTGTAAACGCCCTTGCCCTTGCCGGCCTTGATGTCGACGATCTTCGCAGACGCCGGAGCGGCAGCAGCCTCTTCCTCGGTCAGCGCGAACGGACGGATGGTAGCGTGCGGGCAGACGTAAGCGCACTGGTTGCACTGTACGCAGGTATCCTGGTTCCATGCCGGAACGGTAACGGCTACGCCGCGCTTCTCGTAAGCGGCAGCGCCGTGCTCAAAGGAGCCGTCAACATGCTCGCCCGCGAAAGCGGATACCGGCAGGGAGTCGCCGTCCATGCGGCCGATCGGCTCCATAACTTCCTTGACCATCTTGATAACTTCCGGACGGCCCTGCAGGTCGCGGTTGTCCGCCGCGTCGGCAGCGTCTGCCCAGGAAGCCGGGATCTCAACCTTGTGGAATGCGGTCGCGCCTACGTCGATCGCCTTGTGGTTCATATCGACGATGTCCTGGCCCTTCTTCAGGTAGGACTTGGTCGCAGCATCCTTCATGTAGCCGATCGCTTCTTCCTGCGGCATAACCTTTGCCAGCGTGAAGAACGCGGACTGGAGGATGGTGTTGGTGCGCTTGCCCATGCCGATCTCGATCGCCTTGTCGATCGCGTTGATCGTGTAGAGCTGGATGTTGTTCTTCGCGATATAGCGCTTTGCCTCAGCCGGCATGTGGTGGTCGAGCTCTTCGTCAGACCACTGGCAGTTGATCATGAAGATACCGCCCGGCTTGACGTCGCGCACCATCGGGAAGCCCTTGATGATATAGGACGGGTTGTGGCAGGCAACGAAGTCCGCCTTGTTGATATAGTAAGGAGACTTGATCGGCTTGTCGCCAAAGCGCAGGTGCGAAATGGTTACGCCGCCGGTCTTCTTGGAGTCGTACTGGAAGTACGCCTGAACATACTTGTCGGTGTGGTCGCCGATGATCTTGATGGAGTTCTTGTTCGCGCCGACCGTGCCGTCGCCGCCCAGACCCCAGAACTTGCACTCGATGGTGCCGGGGGCGGCGGTGTTCGGGGTGTCAGCGGCCTCGGGCAGGCTGAGGTTGGTGACGTCGTCCACGATGCCGACGGTGAACTCGCGGCGCGGGGCGTCCTTCTTGAGCTCCTCGTAGATGGCGAAGGCGGAAGCCGGCGTGGTGTCCTTGGAACCCAGGCCGTAGCGGCCGCCGACCACGGTGATGCCCGTCTTGCCGGCCTCGTAGAGGGCGGAGACGACATCCTGGTAGAGGGGCTCGCCGATGGAACCCGGCTCCTTGGTGCGGTCCATGACGGCGATCTTGGTGCAGGTCTCGGGGAGCACGTCGACGAAGTGCTTGATCGAGAACGGGCGGAACAGGCGGACCTTGACCAGGCCGACCTTCTCGCCGTGGGCGTTCAGGTAGTCGATGACCTCCTCGAGCGTGTCGCAGAAGGAGCCCATGCAGACCACGACGCGGTCGGCGTCGGCGGCGCCGTAGTAGTTGAACAGGCCGTAATCGGTGCCGAGCTTGGCGTTGATCTTGCCCATGTAGTCCTCGACGACCGCGGGCAGCGCGTCATACGCCTTGTTGCAGGCCTCGCGGTGCTGGAAGAAGACGTCGCCGTCCTCGTGCGAGCCGCGCGCGGAGGGGTGCTCGGGGTTGAGCGCGTGATCGCGGAAGGCCTGGACGGCGTCCATGTCGCACATCTCGGCGAGATCGGCGTAGTCCCAGGTGGCGACCTTCTGGATCTCATGGGAGGTGCGGAAGCCGTCGAAGAAGTTCAGGAACGGGACCTTGCCCTCGATGGCGGCGAGATGCGCCACGGGAGCCAGATCCATGACCTCCTGGACGTTGCCCTCGGCGAGCATGGCGAAGCCGGTCTGGCGGCAGGCCATGACGTCGGAGTGATCGCCGAAGATGTTGAGCGCGTGGGAGGCGACGCAGCGGGCGGACACGTGGAAGACGCCCGGCAGGCCCTCGCCCGCGATCTTGTACATGTTCGGGATCATGAGCAGCAGGCCCTGGGACGCCGTGTAGGTCGTGGTCAGAGCACCGGCGCCGAGCGAGCCGTGGACCGTACCGGCGGCACCGGCCTCGGACTCCATCTCGACGACGTTGACGGGCGTACCGAAGATGTTCTTCTTGCCCTGCGCGGCCCACTGGTCGACATGGTCGGCCATCGGGCTGGACGGCGTGATCGGGTAGATACCCGCAACCTCGGTGAACGCATACGATACGTATGCGGCCGCCTCGTTGCCGTCCATAGACTTGAACTTACGCGCCATATACCCCTCTCCTCTCAGCTGGGTGTACACGCTCCGGGAGCCGGTGCCCCCGGGTATTACCGTGCATGGATGCCTCCGGCGATCTGGACGCATCGCAGGATCGCCGGCGGACGAGCCCGCGCGGACGAGCCTGCCGAAAATCCACATGCATGGTTATTGTACTCCCAACCAAGGGTTCGCAAGACGGAATCCGAGACGGATTTCGCCGCATCGAACTGTCACGCCGACCAGCGGTTCGGTTGCCTTCGGGCAACCCGGGGCGGGTGCGCGCGGGGTCGAAAAAGAACAGCGGCGGCACATCGGATGCGCGCCGCCGCAAAGGGGGTTGGATTATACGCGTCGCCAACGACGGCGACGGATCGCGGAGCCGGTGCGCGACGGCACCCGGCGCGCGGGCCCGGGCGGTCCTCAGCGGCGCTCGCGGTCGCACTCCCGCGCCCGGCGCGCGGGGCGGCGCCAGGCGAGCCCTGCCCCCGCTCCGGCGCACAGCGCGCCCAAGCCCGCGAGGATGCTCACCGTGAGCGTGCCGGCGTCGCCGGTCCGCGGCAGGTCTCCCGCGGTCGCGCCGTCATCCGCCGCGCCGCCAGCCCCGTCGACGGGCTCGGCGGGCTCCAGCGGGGCCAGGGGCGTATCCTCATCGCCCGCATCCGGGTCGCCCGTATCCGGGTCCGCGTACGAGACCGTGCCCGTCAGCTCGTCCACCAGCTGCTCCCAGCTGTCGGCGGCGACGAGCGCGCGCAGGGCCTCCTCGCACGTCCCCCACTCGGCGACGAGGTCCATGTCGGCGAAGGCGGGGTACTCGTCCGTGAGCCCCGGCAGGTAGCTGTTCATGGCGACGGTGTAGACGCGGGCATCCTCGAGCGGCTCCCCGCCGACCTCGATCGAGCGGATGCGCTCGCCCGCCGGGCGGTCCCAGTCCACCAGTATGGTCGTCCCGCCGACCACGATGACCGAACCCGAGTTCTCGGGCCAGCTGTACGCCATCGGGTCCCCGCCGTTCTCGATCGCCTCGATCTGCCGGGCGAGCACGTCGCGGCAGGCCTTCGAGATGTCGAGCGAGTGCTCGAGCGTCGCGCGGACCTGCGCGCCGGTGAGCTCGTAGGTGGCGAGCGTGTTGCCGTAGGGCGAGATGGAGATGAGGTCGCCCACGGTCACATCGCCCGCCGAGACGCCGCCGCGGATGCCGCCGGCGTTCTCGAACGCGAGGTCGGCGCCGGTGAGCGCCAGGTAGGAACCCGTGACCAGGTGGCCGATCTCGGTGTCCTCGGTGCGCACGCGCTCCCATCCGCCCGGCTCGGTGCCCTGCGCGGAGCCGTAGGGGTAGTCCCCGGCGCTCGTCCCGACGACCTGGTCGAGGATGGTCGCGTTGTCGGCGACGATCCGCTCGGTGAGCGCGGCGACCCCCTCGTCCCGGGCGGTGAGCTGCGCGGTGGCGAGCTGCTCGTCGGTATGGGAGGAGACGGAGAGGGCCCCGTCGTCCGCCCGCTCGATCTGCAGGGTGAGCAGGCCGATGGAACCGAAGTAGTCCGCCGAGGGGCTCGAGGGGCACTCCACCACCGCGACCTCGCGACCGTCCGCGGCGGTGACGGCCTCGTCGATCGCCAGGTGCTCGTGGCCGGCGATGACCGCGTCGACGCCGACGAGGTCGGCGGCGAGCGCCTGCGGGTCCGCGTTGTGCGTCAGGCAGATGACGATGTCGGCGCCGGCGGCGCGCAGCGCGGCGGCGGTCTCGTTCGCGGCGGCGACCGGGTCGATGAACGAGAGCCCGGCCACGTTCTTTCCCGGCGTGGACGTGTAGAAGCCGGGGTCGATCACGCCGAGGACGCCCACCTGGACCCGCTCGCCGGTCGGCTCGCCGTCCTCGTCCTCGAGGTCGACGGTCTTCAGCAGGTACGGCTGGGCGAAGTAGGGCTCGCCCGTCTCGGCGTCCACCACGTTGGCCGCGAGCACGGAGAAGGAGCCGGACGCGTCCAGCTCGAGCAGGCGGTCCGCCCCGTAGCTCCAATCGTGGTTGCCCGGCGTCGTGGCGTCGAACCCGGCGGCGTCGAGCAGCTGCGCGATGCTGTCGCCCTGCGACACCGTGGCGAACGAGGCGCCGTGGAAGGTGTCGCCGGCGTCCAGGGTGAGCGCGACGCCCTCCGCATCCGCCAGGCCCTTGACCGCCGCGAAGGCGTTCACTCCGTCGACCTCGTAGCGGCCGTGGATATCGTTCACATGCAGGATGTCGATCGAGCCGACCGGCTGCGCGTCCGCCGCGAGAGCGGTCTGGGGCAGACCGCAGAGCGCCGCGGCGGCGAAGGCGACCGCGAGGGCCGACCGCCGCGCGAGGCGCGCCGCCCCGTTCAAGATGCCATGCGTTCCCATGGGATTCCCTCCCCCAACGCCCCCGGGGCGACCCGGGCCCCGACGAGGCGTCTTCAAATCTTCAACACAATTGAACAAATGTACTGGAACGCACTGTGACTTACAAGCGGGGCGCCCGGCAGGCAGGGGCGGGTGGGCGGCGGCGGAGCGCCGGGCGGGCCGCGCGTCCGGCACGGCGGCACCCCCGGGCGGCGGGAGCCACGGGAGCGCGGGGCATGCGAGGCGGCGGATGCGGGCGGTACGCCGGCGCAGCCCCGGGCGGCGGGCGAACCGCCGTTCGCGGACGGGGTGCATACGCACCGAATTGTTGCTCAACAAATCGGCGCGCCTCGGACGTATCAACGGGATAGGCACCCGTCGTCGTCCCTTGGAGGCGCCCATGGAAGGACCGGCGATCCCCCGCTGCATCGGAGGCGCGCGATGAGCGCCCCGCAGGCGTATCGGGGGTCCATCACCCGCGAGCAGTGGCTCGTCAACGAGACCCGCACCGTCGCCCGGCTCATGCTCGATGAGGGCATCGCGGACACCGCCGGGCTCGTCGACGCCGTCGTGTCCGCCAACCCCTTCCAATACCCGACCGAGCGCGAGCTCAAATCGATCACCCGGGCATGCGCGCGGCGGCTGGCGGCGCTCTCCGACGACCCGCAGCTGCGCAGGCGCCTGGTCGAGCTCATCGCCCATGGGACGCCCGACCAGCTCGCCCAGACGAACCTCTACGCCATGATGCGCGACAACCGCATCGTATGGGACTTCATGACCTGCGTCGTGGCGCGCAAGCTCGAGGCGCTCGACCCCCTGCTGCGCAGACGGGAGATCGCCGACTTCGTCGAGGGGCTGCGGGCCCAGGACGGCCGCGCGGCGCGCTGGAGCGACGCCACCGCCAACAAGGTCCGCCAGGTGCTCACCGCGTGCCTGGAGCGCTGCGGGATGTACGACCGCGCCACGGAACGCATCGCTCCCCCGCTGCTCGACCTCGACCTCGAGGCCGCCATCCGGGCCAACGGCGACGCCGAGGTCCTGCCAGCCCTCGGCGTGGCGGAATAGGAGGCGCAGATGACCGCATCCGAATCCCCCTCGCTCGCCGACAGCTTCGAGCTCATACGCTCCCGCTTCGGCGACCCCGACTTCCTTCGCTGCCGCGGCATCAGCAACGAGGTCCCCTTCTACGTGTTCCCCTACGACGCCGCCTGCGAGGACGAGGTGCGGGAGCGAACGGCGGAGCTCGTCGCCGCGTCGCGTGCGGGCTCGATCCCCGCGCGCATCGTGGACTTCGACCTGTGGGACATCTTCTGCGGCATCTGCGGCTACTACGACATCGTCGACGACCTCGAGCGCATGGAGCGCGAGCGGGGCTCCGAGGCGCTGCTCGCGCACATCCGCGAGCTCGCCATGCCGGAGGACTACGTCCGCGCCATGCGCGAGCGCTACGAGCGCGACTTCGGCGGCATGCAGGCAGGCCGCGACGTGCTGCTGGTCACCGGCGTGGGCAAGACCTATCCCTTCGCCCGCGCGCACGACATCCTGGAGAACGCCCAACCGGCCTTCGACGGCGTGCCGTTCGTGCTGTTCTACCCCGGCCTGTACGACCAGACCTCGCTGCGGCTGTTCAACTCCGTCGCCGACGGCAACTACTACCGTGCGTTCACCTTGCTCTGACCCAGCGGAGGGGTTGAGGGGGTTGAAACGAGCCCGTCCCCATCCAACCCATCCCAAAAAGGTTGAAGCGAACCCGTCCCCAACCAACCCCCCCCCCTAGAAAGGAGCCGGCCGTGCGCATCCACGATATGTTCGAACGCGACATCGACCGCGACATCAACGGCGTCATCAAGATCGACCAGGACGACGAGGCCGTCATCGAGCAGGAGCTGTCCGAGTACGTGGTCACGCGCGAGCTGCGCGGGCACTTCTGAAGCGGCCTCGCCGTGGTGATCACCGACCGCGACGGCGGCGAGAAGCGCATGTTCGTGGGCGCGGGCCACGCCGGCGAGACCTGGAGCTGCGTTGTCGGCGGGCAGGACGACGTCATGGTGGACGCCGAGGGCTGGGGCACATTCCGCACGCTCGGCGGGCGCATCTCGGTCTACCTGCCCGAACGCGCTGCCAATGCGCTCGAACATGACCGCGAGCTGCACCGCATCGTCCGCGAGACGGCTGAGGACACCGAGGAGCTGCGGGCGTAGTCGGCGTGTTGCCATACCCCGCTGAAGCAAAAAAGCCCCCGGCATAGCCGGGGGCTTTTTGCGGCCCGGACCACCGCGCGCCCATCCTGCGCGGGGGCGCCGTTCTGCTTGGGGCGGAGCCGGAGATTGCTCCACGGGTGGATCCTGCGGTTTTCGCCGATTAATACCTATATGCGGTCTGCGGATGTCTTGGCATTGTGGGCGACGCCGCCTTTGCCGCCATGACGGGCGGGGCTAAGGCAGACCCGAGGCGCGTTTCTGCAGTTTTTTGCAAGTTATGTACCTCCCATTTTCCGCCCCGGCGGTTTCGGCACCGCAGGCGAGCTGCCCGGCAGACGTTTTCGCAGGTCGGACGAGTTGGGCCCCTGTCCGTTTATGCCGTTTTCCCGAGCATCGAAATCAAGCGGTACACAACTTGTAAAAATCTGCAAAATGCGACCCTCCGCCTGCCGCCGAACGTGGCGAACGCAGGCGACAAGATGGTGCCAGGTCCAAACTTGTCCATGGAGCTGCAGCTCATAGCTGAACCTTGCTGCAATAAGGCCAGCGGCTGCCCGCGATGGGAGTCCCAGGCAGCGGTGCTTGATTTGGTTGGGGGTTGCCCGCCGCTTAGCGGTGGCAGCCTTTCCTCCTCTTCTCACCTACGTAGCTTCGAGCCTTGGATGCGAGCTCATTGCCGCGATGGCACAGCGAACAAATCAAATGAGAAGAAGGGTCCGGGAGCAAATCGAGGAAAAGGCAAGTCGCACGCTCCATCGCCTTCCCCACTCCTGCAGCATCACCCACCTAGGCAATCGGAGAGCTAAAGCCAATTATGCCGAGCTTGACCCGGCATTATCTTCCCATCACAGCTCTCCCACCAGCACCGCTGCATAGAGCGGTACGCTGAACACCGCTCCGTCGAAGCCGAAATCCTTGGCAGACACGCGAACGATCATCGGGCAGCCATACTTCTCGGCAAAGCGCGCAGCGCTGGTCGAACGAACCCGCCTACCAGACTTCACCTCGATGGGTACCACCGTTCCTTCCAAGCTTGCAACGAACTCGACCTCGTGCGTGCTCTGCATGCCCCAGTAATACGGCTGAACTCCCGCCGCAACGAGCTGTTGCATCACGTAGTTCTCCGCCATACCCCCGCGAAAATGACCCGTCGCTCGGTCGGCGGTTTCGAAGTCTGCAGGCGTGGCGTCGTACGCGCAGGACAGGAGACCCGTATCGGCCACGTACAGCTTGAACGATGCAGGGTTCTCGAACGACTTGAGCGGGGAGCGTCCATCGCTCACCTGCGTGCATTGAGACACAATACCCGCGGCCACCAGCCAATCCACCGCAGTCTGATAGCGATCCGCCTTAGCGCCGCTTGCGACATAGCGCCACATGAACTTTGTAGACCCGCTCTCTTTTGCCAGCTGGGCGGGCAAACTGTCCCATGTTGCGACGATCTTGGCCGCATCTGCAGAGGTCGCGTATTTTGTCATATCGGCAACGTATGCGGTCGAGATATCACGCTGCGCCCGCCGCACGCGTTCAAGCGACGCGCCCCCGGACCACAGCGCCACGACCTCGGGCATACCGCCCACCAGCAGATAATCGCGATACAACTCCATCATGCGATCGTGAAGCGGGCAGCTCGACCGGGATGCGAAGCTCGAACGCACCACATCGAACGCACGCCCCTCATCCATCGCCCAGCAGAATTCCTCGAAGTCCATGGGATGCATGGTGAGCATGTCCACGAATCCAACGGGGAACGAACCTTGGCGCGCCACGTGCACGCCCAACAAACTGCCCGCCGCGATCACGTCGTATTCTGGAGCATCTTGGCGGAAGTACTTGAGCGACGCGATAGCCTGGTCGCATTCCTGAACCTCATCGAAGAACAGCAGCGTTCCTTTCGGTTCGATGCTTCGCCTGAGCAATGCGGCAAGGAGTTGAACGATGTCTTTGGGGTCAAGGCTACGCTCGAAAGCCGCTTTAAGTGCGGGCTGGCGAACGAAGTCGACATGCACGACGCTTTGGTAGTGCGCCGCACCGAAGTCGAGCACCGACGTTGTCTTCCCTGTCTGACGGGCGCCGAACAGAACGAGCGGCTTCTTGTCCTGCTCTGCCGCCCACGCTTCAAGTGCGGCCGTTACCTTGCGCTTCATGGGGCATCCGCCTCCCGTGGAATCTGTACGCTGCGAGCTCTTATATTGAAATAGTAGGCACTTCTGTCGATTTTTTCTAGAAATAATCGGCAGATTAGGACAAGAATTCAGGGTAATCAGAATCGCAAACACACAGACATGCAGTCTTTTGTCAGAGATACCTCGTGCCGAAAAGCCTCAGCGCTGCAGCATCGGCGATTGAAGCCCTTCATCGCGGCATTCGCAAAGCCGCCAAGGACACTGTGGACTTGCAGACACAACGCATCTTGCAACTATCGGAACTGGCAACCAAACACCGATGGTTCATACGAGTGCGCAGAATGCCCTAGGCAAAGACAACACCATCCAATGCGATTTATTAGTGCGCAGAGACGGTAGGCATTAACGCTTTGCAGAACCTTCCTTAGATTGAGTGTTGCATGCGCACCTCTCCATGCATTCCTCTGGAAAGCTAAAAACATAATCATCTTGATAGTAGATTGCTCGAAACCTTGTGCATGCATTATAAGTTTGAACCACCAGCTCGCCGCCCTCGTTGGCAAGCTCCTCAAAAGCATGGTCAAACGAATCTTGATACGTTTCGATAGCCAACAAGCTATGCATGAGATTGTTTCTCTTCTTAACCCAAGAAAGCGTATTCGTTATCATCTCTTGCGAAAACGACATCGAAACGCACTCAATGTCAGCATCCAAGAGTCTTTGAACACACCTTATCTTTGTTCTTAAGGCAAGTTCGTTCTTATTGCTTTTGCACTTGCCTTTGCAGTACTTGCAATTCTTTTTGTATTTTCCAAGCACACGATAGTACCGATTTTCCAAACAAGCATACTCAAGCCATGCTGCTTCGAAATAATTACTTTGATTTATAGCGCCCCTGATCTTATCTAGAAAGAACTCATGCATATCGCGCATCTCAAGTCTTGTTTCGATGTCCTCTGTAGAGTCCATGGTTCCACCCCGCCATCACTCAAAGCTAGCAACCGGAAGTCAGCAATCTCATCATACCGGGTGCTCACATTGCATCGCCATCACGATTCCCGTGCGCGTCTCAACAATCCTAAGACACAACCTTCTCCGTAGTCGCTCGCGCTCCAATATGGCCAAAAAGGCTCTGATACTTGTACTTGCCATCCCATGCAAGACCAGTGCGTGCAGCTTTAAATGTGCAGCGTCTCCCAAACCCCCAATTTGCAGCCTTCGCCAGACCGCTCTTACAGGATGAGATCGAAAAACGCTGAGGTCAGAGAATGCAGCTTCGCATTACCGCGGTAACGATACTTCAAAACCGCAGGAAGATCGTCTCGCGAATTTAGATGAGAAATATAATGCTAGGTCAATTCGCTATCCGGCTAGTACCTGAACTTCCGATTTGGGAAAAACAGGAATCGCAGCTAGCTCAGGATCATTATGTCCGGTCTTTATTACGGCTCTTGCTGAAGCTATCTTCTTATCTGCACCAAGGACGTACTCTATCAAAATACCCCTTTGGCCATCGGTGGATTTTGCCTTATTCAGCGCGAAGCATTCTTCCTTATAGTTTGCGCTCTTGCCCCCTGCAGCGGAGTAAACGAATCGATAATTCGCCGATCTCAACTCAACACGCGGATATGCACCTCTGTTGCATTGATCAGTTTCCAAGCCAAATTCTCGCCAGCTTCGACCCAAAAAACAAGGCGCAATACAACAACCCATAAGATCGGAGTACAAGCGGTTAAAGTGCTGCGCAGGCAATTTTGAACGCAAATTACCAGACAGCTCGACATATAGCTCGTTCGCTTCTTCCAAGGCTTCTGAAATCGCATCTATTATTCCGTGCTGCGAAAGCGATGCGAGTAGATAATTTGCATCCCTCTTATTCATGATTCATTCAACCCCTCACCAACTCCAGCAGCTTCTCATAGCTATCAACCGCATCATAGCGCACGTCGGTATCGCTCATCTCGTTGAAGAGTTTACGGGCGCAGGCAATCTTTGCCTGTTCTACACCCCTCAGCTGCATGGACTCCATAGAGCCCTTGGTCTCCGCAATAAAGAACACGTGCTTCACGGCATCGCGCTTGAATGCGATCGCCCAGTCGGGAGCATAGCCGCCCACGGGAGTCGGAATCTGGAACGAACGCGGCAACTTGGCGTAGACCACGACCTCGTCTGCAGCGTCCAACTCCTCCGCAAAGCGCCGCTCCACCGAACGCTCAGCAGCGCCGTCTGGGAAAACATAATCCTGTACGTTTTTCCTCGAATGGTAAGCACGCGACATGTTCTCGGGCATCGACTCGGTGAAAATCGCGGCGTCATAGCGTTCCTCGAGCCGGTTATAGCTGATGTGCTCCACAATCATGGTAGCTTTCTCATCCACAATGGCATCTGCCACCTTGACGATGAACTCCTCCGGATTGTCTTGGAACATGCGGAACTTGTACGCGCTTATGCCGGCAAGGATCTCCGCCGCGCTGCGCCTCGTGATGCGTGCGCGACGTGCCACCTCACCTATAAGGTCATACTTCACATGCACAGCGCCGTTTGCCGTGAGCTCCTTCGTCTCCGTATGCTGCACGGCGAAATGCGTGCCCGCCTCAAGCTCCTTCTCGCTTGCGGTCGCCTGTTGCTCGCCCGTCACCACGCGGTAGCTCACCTTTGACACTGTCAAGTTCCTATCGATGTTGGCAATGGCCTTGCGCCTCAACTCGCTATCATCGAAATGGACGGTATATGCCTGCTTGAAGTTGATGCGATTCCATAGTTCCTGGAATTCTCGTTTGTTGAAGTTATCGTTCAGCGGATTGGTAAGCACCTTCTGCTCAAGACCGTTGCCGATCATGTCATCCAAAGCAGACGGGTCATACACGCTCTGGACGAGTTTCTCGATCTCTGGCAAGAAGTCATACAGGTGCTCGCTCACATCGTCCGCAGAGATCGAACTTACTCCCTCATCGCGGAACTTCTGCGTCGGAGCCCCCGTCTTATCGACGAGGCGATTCGCCGCAAGCGCATACATAATCTCGTCCGCATCGGCATTACTCAACGTAAGCGTCGCGCCCGCGCCGTTTGAGACGGAAGCACCTTGGAAGAGCCCGGCATCCACCCGCTTGGGGCGACGACGCAGCTCTGCCCGGATATCCTTCTGCAAGTCACCCACAAAGCTTGCATAGCTCTCAGAAGCAATAACGGTAAGCAGGTTCACACCCTGCACCATGCTTTCGCCAAGCGTCGCCGCATCCTGGCGGTTGCCGTCTCGGTCAACACACAGGCGCATGCCACGGCCAACTTCCTGGCGCTTGCTCGTCTCGGAGCCAGACTCTTTGAGCGTGCAGATCTGGAACACGTTGGGGTTATCCCAGCCCTCGCGCAGCGCCGAGTGAGAGAAGATGAAGCGCGTGGGCTCCTCAAAGGAAAGCAGGCGCTCCTTGTTCTTGAGAATAAGGTCGTAGGCGCTTTCGTCGTTCACGCCTTCTTCGAGGTCGCGGCGGGACAGCTTCGCCTCAGACCCCGAGTTAGAAATCTTATCGACCGCACGTCCTTTCTTATCGATAGAGAAATACCCCTTGTGCACCATGTGGGGACGGAAGCGCGAGAGGTACTCGACGTACGAACCAGGGAGGTCGTCGCCAAAACGCGGGTTATGCAGGCGCTCACCCACCGCGGCGTCGTACTCTTCCTCAAAGATTCTGCCGTATTCGCCCAGGAGCTCCTCGCCGTCTGCGCCGTAGAGACGGTACTTGGCCACCTCATCGATAAAGAACAGCGAGAGACACTTGATGCCACGCTCGTAGAGCCGTTCCTCCTTTTCCAGATGACTCTTGATGGTCTCGCGAATCTGCACGCGGCGAATATCCGCTCCCGTGGAGTCGCCAACCACCTCTCCGCAGCGGATCTCCTCGCCGTTGCGGAAACGCACGCAACCAAGTACGCCGGGCTGGTCGGGTACGATCTCGGAGATGACATAGTCGTTCTGGTACGCCTCGAGCTCGCCAGACTCCGTGTAGATGCTGTCATTCACATCAAAGAGCTTGGAAACGTGCTTCACCGACCCGCTTGCCAGCTGACGCGAGAACTCGATGCGCGCTTGCGGTGCCCGGTCGCGGCTTACGCGAATCTCCTGCAAGCACAGATAGCCGTCCGTGCCACGAAGCCCGCGTACCTCGAAGCCCTTCACCTCGATGCGCTTCACCAAGCGCATATTGTACGCATCGAGCGCGTCGAGAGCATAGACCTCGTTGTGGCGTTCCGCATGTGTCGCGGAATAGTTAAGCGAAAACAGCGGATGGAACTGCTGCATGGCTTTGCGCGTGGCGCCGCCTTTCTTTCCCATCTTCTGAGGTTCGTCCAGGATGAGGATGGGGTTCGTCGCAGCAAGCACGTCGATAGGGCGGCGACTGCCGAAATCATCGCGTTCGGAGAACATGATGCGCGCCGTCTTGTCACCACCGCGCCCCTCGCCCTTGCTCTTCGCCTCATCGAACGCGTTAAACGCCTGCATATTGATGACCATGACAGAGATGTCGTTCCTGCTGGCGAAGCTGTCGAGCTCGTTCAGGCGGCTGCTGTTGTAGACGAACCACCAGATGCGCTTGCCATAGCGCTCCGCGAAATGCCGTTCGGTGATAGCGAGCGATTTCGCCACACCCTCGCGAATGGCAACGCTTGGTACCACGATGATGAATTTCGACCAGCCGTACCGCTTGTTGAGCTCAAAGATTGTCTCGGTATAGACGTAGGTTTTGCCGGTACCCGTCTCCATCTCTACGTCGAGCTCACACGCGCCAAGCGTATGATGCAGCGCATCGGATCGCTCAATACCGTTGCGCCCCTGGACCTTGTTGATGTTCTCGAGCAGCTGCGCGCCGGTTAGCGCGATAGACGCGTTCTTGTAACCATCTGAGCTCTCATAACTCATAAGCAGCTGACCGCGCGCGTCGCGCGCATCGACGCCCATATCGCGCACGAACTGCTGACCCTCGATGCGGGGTTGACCTTCGAACACATCTGCCACGGCGTAGGCCGCCTGCGTCTGGTACCTCTGAACGGTGAACTTGAATTCCATGATACTGCCCATCTAGATTCAAACACGCAATACGGCTCAGACCTCTTACACCACTCTGGTAATGGTGGCGGGGCTGTAAGTCTTAAAGAGCTCACCGAAGTTCGAGACGGCATCGTCGCCCGAGAAAGAGGCGTCGCGCATCACGGCGTAATCGGGCTCCATCTTGGCCATGGCGACGATGGTCTCGGTCGAGACATTTCTATCGAAACAGGCCGCGAGGCGTCCGCTATCGACCGAGAAGACCGTAGAGCCGTTGATGCTCTTCGTTTCAATCTTGGCCGAGAGCGGAATCTGGAACTGCGGCAACACCTGAAAGAGCAAGTCATCCGAGGTGCGACCGGGCTTAAGGTTGTCGGCAAAGTCGAATAGTGTGCCCTGCGTGATGAGCTGGGGCACCTCTGATACGTCCTCAAAGTTGGAAGAGTCAATCTTGAGCACGCGGAATCCGATGTCTGGAACCTTCTTGGATTCCTCGCCAAGCTTAAGCTGACGATTGGACTCCTCGACCTCCTCCGCGATCTTCTTGCCCGCGCGACGGATGCGTTCCTTGCCAATCTCGCAGATGTTCTTGTAACCCGCCTTAGCAGCCTCCGACTTCTCATCGCAGACCTCTGGCAGCTGCACCATGATGAACTTGCGGTTACCTCCGTCCTCGGCGTTGAGCTGCATGACGGCATCCGCGCACGCCGCGCTCCCAGAGAAAAAGTCTAGAATGATGTCGTTAGACTTTTTCGGCAAAGCAAGTTTCATTGCATTAGTAATTAAATCGACTGGCTTCGGGGTATCAAACACCTGAACACCATCAAACAATCTCATCAACTGTTTTGATGCCGTGCTATTCACAGTTATCCTCTGGGCATCCCACCAGGTATTATCGACTTCACCGAAGGCACTCTTTTCTTCATAGAACACCTTTAGCTGAGGCCTACCACGGCCATCTTTTCCAAAAACGATACGTCCGTCTTCCAGCAGTTTTGAATACTGGTCAGGCATAGTTCGCCAGTGTCTGCCGCGCGGCGGCAGATGCTGTTCGCCAGTGTCTGGATTAATTATCGGGTAGGTCAAATTGGGTCGCACATTTGGCGCGTCAAACGGATCGGCCTTCCAAGGTCCCCTTGGATCATTATCTGGGTTAGAGTATCGCGAGGGATCCGACGGTTTTGGGTAGCAAGCAAAGCTATCTGATTTAGCCCAAGCAACGGCATTTGACTCTTTAAGTCGCCGATTCTCTTGCCGGCGATTCTTCGCAAACACAACTAGGTACTCATGACTGGAGCTAATATCTGTGTCGTTTTGTACCGATGCCCGCGATTGACGAGGAATCGTCGCCACCTGATTCCCTTTTCCAAATACGTCTTCGCACATCCTCAGCAAAGACGACAGTTCATTGTCATCAATGCTGATAAATAGTGCTCCCCTGCTGCTCAGCAAATCCCTCGCGAGCAGCAGTCGCGGATACATCATCGAGCACCAGTCGGAGTGGAATCGGCCGTTGGACTCGGGGTTGGCGACGAGGCGCCCGCCCTCCTCGTCGTAGTCACCGCTCTCCGCGTCGTAGTCGACCTTCGACCGCGCGAAGTCGTCGTCGTAGATGAAGTCATGGCCCGTGTTGTAGGGCGGGTCGATGTAGATCATCTTGACCTTGCCGGCGTAGGTGTTGCGCAGGAGCTTGAGCGCGTCGAGGTTGTCGCCCTCGATGTAGAGGTTGCCGGTCGTGTCCCAGTCCACGCTCTCCTCGGGGCACGGGCGCAGGCACTTGTCTATCTGGCGATACGCCTCCTGCTTGGCCTCTCGCTTGCCCGGCCAGGTGAACTGGTAGCGCTCCCTCTGGCCCTCGGCGACGTCGCCCACGCGCTCCTTGAAGGCGTCGACGTCGATGGTGTGGCGGAGGGTGCCGTCGGGCTCGCGGACCTCGGTCACGACCTCGGGGAAGAGCTCGGCGAGCTTCTTGACGTTCTCGTCAAGGATGTTCTCGGTGGTGTGAGACAGTTTCTCCATCAGGACTCCCCCTCCAGGCGGGAAAGCTCCGCCTCGATCGCGCGCTTGCGGTCGAAGAGGGCGTTCCTCTTTCGAATTTGCTTTTCTGACTGGCGTTTCTTCTCAACTTGTGTGAGCTCGAGGCGCAACGCCTCAGCCCGTCTCTTGCGCTCAAGTCGCCCGCTCAGGTCAACTGTGCCGGGGTTGCCAAAAACGACCTGGGATGTCAGCGAATCCCAGATCTCCCCCAACGTGGAGCCCTCTAGCTCGAGCTTGGTACCGTCGGTCGACATCCATTCCGTCTCGTATAGACGGTCTCGCCTCACGAGCAGCTTGCACGACTCCTCGGACAGACAAACAAAGAGCAGCTTGTTGGCAATCGAGCGAGCAATGAGCTCAATCGCCTCGCGGGGAACGTCAGACCCCTTGAGGTAGAGCGCAAGGATATCTATCTCCGCCACGTCCTTGTCGCTAGGAATGTGGATGCTGGCTTCTTTGATAGAGGCGACCATCTCGATGCGCTCGATCTGTTGGACGAACTGCTCCTTGATGGCGGTCGTTGTCTTGAGGTGCTCGTAGAACGCCTTCTTGGGCATCACGCGGTTGACAAGCACTGTGCTCGGCAGGTTAAGCACGAGGCCTCACCACCAAGAAGCAGACGAGCTCGAAGTCATCGAGCCCCGCCACGTCGTTCTCAAGGAAGCTCGTAGTACCCCCGGAGAAGAAGCTGTCGAGGTCGGCCTCGGCCTTCTCCTCCACGATCGACTCGATGGCACTGCGAAGCAGGCTCGAGGCGGCGCGCATGTCTCGCCCGTTCTTTGTTGCCTTGTTGTAGGCACGGCAGAGCGCAGCGTCAGGCTCGGACCTGCCTTTGCACAGGCGCCTCATGGCGTCGAGGGACTCTTTGGGATCGAGGTAGCCGTGCACGACCTCGCCCTCGTCACTCACGTACACCAAGTAGAACGGGTGAATCTGATTACGCGTCTTGGCATCAAGCTCCTGGTTCACGTTGCGAAGTACGAAGATGATGCCCGGCGTGTCGCCCTCTACCACGGCATCGATGCCCGTGGGAACGCTGTCGATGTCCGGGTTCTCCTGGTAGTAGGAGACGAGGTCCATCCGAAAGTCGTTGAGGCCGAGGTCGGTGATGGAGACGCCGCCCGAGACGTCCTCAAGGTCCACGACCTCGCGCTTCATCTGCTCGAGCTGCCGGCGACGATACTCTAGGTCACCTTTTTCGTCCTCGTTGATATAGTCATCATCGCCTGTCGACGCCAAGACGAGGGCGCGATTCTTATTCTCGATGCGCGTCTTGAGGTTTAGATAGTTATCCAAATCCTCATCCGGCCAGAAGTTGACGAGCTGAATGACGTCGTTCTTGGAACCGATGCGGTCAACGCGACCGAAGCGCTGGACGATGCGCACCGGGTTCCAATGGATGTCGTAGTTCACGAGGTAGTCGCAGTCCTGGAGGTTCTGGCCCTCGGAGATGCAGTCCGTGGCGATGAGGATGTCGATGTCCTTGCCGCGAAGACGCGGGTAGACCTTGTCGCGGTCCTTGGAGACGGGCGAGAAGCAGGTGAGGATCTCGGAAAGGTCACCGCGAACCCCGTCAACGTTGGTCTTGCCGCCACCCGATCCCGTGACCTCTGCGACTCCCAGTCCCAGCTCGCGAGATGCGAACTCGGAGACGTTCTCATAGAGGTAGTTCGCGGTGTCAGCGAAGGCGGTGAAGACGATGACCTTCTTGTTGCCCGGGTTGATGGGGTTCTCGACCTTCTCGGCAATGAGCCGTTCGAGACGCAGGAGTTTGTCATCGTGCTCGGCATCGATGCCGCGAATCATCTCGAGCAGGCCCTCAATCGTCTGAGCGTCATCCCGGACGTCCTTCTCCCAGCTTTTCCAATCGAGGTCGCGAAGATCGAACTGCGTTTTGCCGCCCACGGAGAAGTCCATGAAGTCGGCATCCTCGTAGTCGAGGTCAAAACCGTCGCCAAAAGAAGATGCGTCCACCTTCGCCGTAGCCATACCCTCGGCCTTGAACACCTCAATGGTGTTGAGGCACTGGTTCATGACCGAAAAGACGCGCTCGAGCGTGAGACTGAACGACGAGATAGAGCTCTCGAGGCGCTTGAGCAGGTTGGCTGCCATGAGCTTGCGGACACCCGTCTCGCGACCGCTCGTGGTGAGGTTGCCGTTCTTGTCCTCATACTTGCCTCGCGCCGACGGCTGCAGATAATGTGAGGGGATGTAAACCGCAAGCTTGAGCAGGTCAAGCGAGTTGGCAATCTCACTGTATGTGGTGCTGTTGGGCAGCGTTGACAGCTTGGGATAGATCGAAACAGGGTCATTGCGACGCGGGAACGGACCAATAGCGCTCACGTCGTAGTAGCGTTGAATGTGCTTGCGCGAGCGAGCAACCGTCACCTGGTCGAGGACCTTGAAGAAGTCAAAGTCGAGCGAGTCGGTGAGTGCCTCGGTGCTGCGCTCCTCGGCGGGAAGCTTGGACCAGACCGTGAAGGCGCCCTGAGCGCTCTTGAACACGTCCTCAATGTTGGAAGAGAGCCCCAGCTTCTCCGACCACCCAGCCGGATCTCCTTGATAGGCAAGCCTCAGCTGGTTGCGAAGATCACGGAAGCGGTTGTTGACGGGGGTCGCGGAGAGCATGAGAACCTTGGTGGGGACCCCACCGCGAATGACATGGTTGATCAGACGCTGATAGCGGTTCTCGGTACCACCCGTCCCGTCATCCTTTGCCGCGGTTGCTGTGTCTTCGCCGTTACGGAAGTTGTGAGACTCATCGATGACGACAAGGTCATACCCGCCCCAGTTGATCGTCTCCAAGTCCATGCCCGTGACGGTCTTGCCCCGCTTGCGCGAGAGGTCGGTGTGATAGAGCACGTCGTAGCGGAGACGATCGCTGGCTATGGGATTGTTGATCTGGTTGTTGCGGTACATCGTCCAGTTGTCCGAAAGTTTCTTGGGACAAAGGACGAGCACATTGCGGTTCAGCGACTCATAGTACTTGATGACAGCGAGCGCCGTGAACGTCTTGCCAAGGCCTACGCTGTCGGCGAGGATGCAGCCATCGTAGGTCTGGAGCTTGTTGATGATGGCAAGAACCGCGTCCCTCTGAAAGTCATAGAGGAGGTTCCAGATGGCGCTTTCACGGAATCCCGCTCCCTCCTTGGGAAGGTTGTCCGCAGAGACGTCATCGAGAAACTCGTGGAAGATGCGGTAGAGCGCGGCATAGTAGATGAGCTCGGGTGCGTTCTCCCGATACATTGCCTGGATGTTGTCGATGACCGTAGCGGTAACGTCCTCAAGTGCGTCGCTCTCCCATGCCTGGCCGAACATGGCGAGGTACTGGCTCGATTGGTCGGTATTCTGCCGCCACACTCCCGTCATAACCGGGTAGTCGCCTACGCCGAGCGCCCCCACCGAGAAACTCTGGACACCTAAATATGCGGCGACATCTTCGCCTTCAACTGCAAGACCGTACATCACCGGGGCAGTTCCCGACTTTGAGGATTTGAAGCGGGCCTTCGACTTAATCCAGCTTGCACATTCAGAAGCGACAGCCTTTTGCGTGAGCTCGTTACGGAGCTTGATTTCGAACTCAGTGCCGTAGAGTCCTTGCTCGCGTGAGAGACGCGGAATGTAGAACTCGCGCTGCTCCTTCTTGGCGCGCTCCTTGGCAAAGGTCGGCTCGGTGTAAATGAATCGAAATTCATCCACCGATTCGAGTTGTTCTCGAAGTTCGTTGAAGGCATACATCGAGAACACCGACGCCGCGACGGAGACGGTATCCCCCTCTTTGATTACCCTGACGAGGTCGTCCTTGAGAATACTGGTTCTATTGTCGAAGAAGGCGGCGTCCATTTACGACACCCGCCTGATGAAACGATCTGCTACTTGGCTAACGCCAATCGAGAGCGGGCGCTCAGCATGAGACGCCCCCCCCCCGAAGCATTTTCATGATTCCAGTCATGTCATACTCCGGGAAACATTCGCTGTGCCATGGTCATTTTACTTGCCAACAGTATAGGATATGGACAACGTAAGACGATTGAAGTCGTAGCCAAACGCTAAAATGAATGGCGCCAGCTTCTCAGCTATGGCATTTGTTGTTCCACACGCCGACCTGTTTGCTCCTTTCCCATCCGCCGTCTATGCCCGCAGACAGCAAATCGGCCTTTCGCCTGTTAGATTGACCATTAGGCAAGCCAAACCGAAAGGACAACCCATGGCGACCATCGACGTCGACAAGTTGCGTGACTACCTGACCGACTACACCGGCACGGCGGCATTCAGCGGCTTCCCTGCCGCATTGCTCGACACCATGGACATCGAGGACGTGGGTGGGTTCGAACTCTGCCAAAAGGCCGAGGACATGGGCATCGATCTACACGATTTCGAAGTCTAACAACAGCAGGCAAAACGGATCGTTGGGGACGCGCCCGCGACAAGATGGTGCCAGGTACAAACTTGCCGCGCGGAGCGCAGCCGGGCGCCTATCACCCCTACAGCGCGCGGCGCGCCTCGATCGCGCGGCCCAGTGTGAGCTCGTCGGCGTACTCCAGGTCGCCGCCCACCGGCAGGCCGCTCGCCAGGCGGCTCACGGTCACGCCGAGCGGCTTGATGGTCCGCGCCAGATAGCTCGCCGTCGTCTCGCCCTCGATGTTGGGGTTCGTGGCGATGATGACCTCCTCGGTCCCCTCCGAGCCGAGCCGCGCCAACAGCTCGCGCACGTGCAGCTGCTCCGGGCCGATCTTGTCGATGGGGCTGATGACCCCTCCGAGCACGTGGTACAGGCCGCGATAGCTCCCGGTCCGCTCGATCGCCGTGACGTCGCGCGGCTCGGAGACCACGCAGATGCGCGCCGTGTCGCGCGTCGGATCCCGGCAGATGGCGCACTCGTCCTCGGTCGCGTAGTTGAAGCACCGGCTGCAGAAGTGCACCTGCTCCTTGACCGACAGGATGGCGTCGGCCAGGCGGCGCGCCTCCTCGATATCGGATTCCAGCAGATAGTACGCGATGCGCTGCGCCGACTTGGGCCCGATGCCCGGAAGCCGGCCCAGCTCGTCGAGGAGGATCTGCAAACTGCGGTCTGCGCTCATGCTCTCACCTGGATGGTCTGCCTCGGAAACGAATGAGGGCCGCATCGCGCCGGGGACGTGCCCCGCGACGATGCGGCCGCGACGACGGTCGTGGACGGCGCGCTAGAACGGCATCCCCGGGATGTTGAGCCCGCCGGTGATGGCGCCCATCTGCTTGTTCGCGATCTCGGTGATCTGGCGGATGCCCTCGTTGACCGCGGCGACGATCATGTCCTGCAGCATCTCGACGTCCTCGGGGTCGACCGCGTCGGGATCGATGGTGATGCTCTCGAGCTGCATGCCGCCGTTCACGGTGACCTTCACCATGCCGCCGCCCGCGCTCGCCTCGACGGTGGTCTGGGCGAGGTTGTCCTGCGCGACGGCGAGCTGCTCCTGCATCTTGCGCGCCTGCTTCATCATCTGCTGCATGTTCATGCCGGCCATGGCTTCTCCCATCGGTTGCCGTGCCGCCGCGGCGGCCTGTGATCGTTCCCCGGCATGGTACCATGCCGCGCCCGGCGGACGGGCCGGCGGGGCGCGACGACACCGCACCCCCGGATACGGTCCGGCCGCGGGCCGGGGCGGGACCGCGGGGGCGGGGCGGGGCCGCGTTCGCCGGGGCGGCGCCGCGGGCCAGATCGCATCGACGGCCTCGGGACGAACGCGGCGGCGAGCGCGAGGGTGCCCGCCGCCGGAGCGGGCCCGCGGGAACGGGGCCGCGTTCGCCGGGGCGGGGCAGCGAACCGGGCAGCGCCGCCCCGCGTCCCCTACTCGCTCCGGAAGACGACCCCTGCGCCGAAGACGCTGTTGAGCAGGTCCTTCGCCTCCTGCTCGGTCTGCGGGACCTGCGTCTCCTCGGCATCGGACGCGCGCGTCGCGCCCGCCCAGGGCACCGCGCCCGGAGCGCCCGCCGAAGGGGCCTGACGGGACGGCGCCGCAGGGGACGCGGGGGCGGGGACCGCGGGGCCGGCAGACGGGACGGGGACCGCGGGGGCCGCCCCGGTCGCCGGCGCGGGGGTGCCGCCGGGGGCGGGCCGCGCGGGCGCCGGCGCCGCGAACGCGTCGGCACCTGGGATGTCGAAGGGCGGGATCTCCTCGTCCTCGTACGAGGCGATCATCGCGTCGTCATAGGGGACCTGCTCGTCCTCCCACGCGCGCCGGTCGGCGTCGATGTCGCGCTCCGGGACGACGGTGGGGCCGCTCGTCTGATCGACGGCCGCCGCGGACCCCGGACCCGCGGACGACGGCGCACTCTCGGCCGGACCCGCCTGGGCGGGCACGCCGGCCGGGCGCGGGGCTGCGGGCACGCCGGCCGGGCGCGGGGTTCCCGGGGCGGACGGGGTCGCCGGCCCGGGCGCAGGCTCCGCGGATCCCCCCGACGGGGCACCGGCGGCACGGACCGACGGTACACCGGCAGCAGCCTGGACCGACGAAGAGCCGGCGGACGGGGCGGAACCGTCGGGCGCGGGAGCGCCTTCGGGGGATGCGGCGACGGGCGAGGATGCGCCCTGCGGCCCGCCTTGCACGGGCGAGGAGGCGGGCGACATACCTGCCGCCGCATCGGCGCCGTCGCGGGATGCGGAAGGACCGGCCGCGCGGACCGGCGCAGCGCCCTGCGAAGGCGAACCGGGGGCGGACGGGGCGGATGCCTGGGCCCCCTCCCCGTCCATCACGTAGTCGACGACACGCGGACCGAACACCGCCTCGACGATGGGTGCGATCAGCTCGTGGGAGTCAGGGCGCCCGAGCATCTTGACCGCGAAGCCCGATCCCTTGGGGAACCCGATGACGAGGCGCTCCCCGTCATCGGAGCGCGCACGCGACGACTGGAGCAGAGCGCCGCGCGAAGCCTGGGCGGCGGTGACGCGCTTGACAACGTCGGCCCAGCGACGCTGCAGCTCCCCGGGGTCGCCGGCAGATCGCGGGGACGCGGGGGAAGGCTCCCCCGCGGCGGCGCCAGGAGCCGGTGCAGCCGCATCCGGGGCGGACGCACCGGTCACCGACGGCGCCGGGGCCCGCATGCCGGACGAAGCAGGCGCGGGGGCCGCCTCCGGGGTACCCGCAGCCGAAGCGGGGGCGGAGACGGAGCGAGCGCCCAGCGGGGAACGCGCCCCTCCCATGGGGGCCGCTTCCCCCGCGGCGCCCTGCGGCGACGGGCGGGCGGGAGCCGGCGTCGACGAGGCAGCGCGCCCCTCCGACGAGGTCGGCTCGGAGGCACCGGAAGCAGCCGGCGCGGGGGCCGGGGACGATGCGGAGGCAGCGGGCGATGCGGGCGCCCCGCCCATAGCCGACGCGGGGGCCGGGGCGTTCGAGGCGGAAGGCGCCGTGACCGGCGCGGGGGCCGCCGTGCGCGCCGCGGGCGCGTTCCAGGGAAGGTCCTCGGCGGGCTCCGAAGCCTTCGGCGCGGCGCCGGCGGATGCGGGGCCGGCAGATGCCTTCGGGGACGTCTTCCCCGTGACGGGGGCGGCGGCACCCGCGGGGGCGCGCCCCGCGGACGGCGCGGCAGACGCGGCGCCCCGTCCCGCGACGCGCCCCGCGCCCGTCAGCGCGGCGACCCCCGCGGCGTCGAGCGGCGCACTCGGCACACCGGCCGCGAGCTGCGCCTCGATGCGGTCCAGGCGCTCCGCGAGCGCCTCGAGCGTCAGATCGGACTCCGGTCGGGCGAGCCTGGTGCACGCGATCTCGAGCACGAGCCGTGCATCGGCCGCGGTGCGCATCTCGATCGCGGCGTTGTCGAGGACCGTCAGCACGCGGGCCAGACGGTCCGCGCCCTCGAAGGCGGCCGCCTCGTCAGCAAGGGCCGCCACCTCGTCGGGCGTGCCGTCGAACAGCTCGCCCTGGGTGCCCGCCACGCGGGCGGTGTAGACGTCGCGCACGTGCGCCACGAGGTCGCGCGTGAACTCCATGAGGTCGTTGCCCTCGTCCACCTGCCGGCGCACCATGCCGAACAGCGCCACCACGTCGCGCGCGGCGATGGCCCGGGCGAACTCCCCGAGCACCGTGGACGAGACCTCGCCCAGCAGCGCCCGCGCGTCCGCGACGCGCACCGTCCCGTCGCCGAACACCGAGAGCTGCTCGAGGGTCGAGAGCGCGTCGCGCATGCCGCCGCGCGCATGGCGGGCGACGATCTCGAGCGCCTCGTCATCCGCCTCGAACCCCTCCTGCCCGCAGATGTAGCGCAGGCGGCCGACGATGTCCTCGTTGGAGATGCGGTGGAAGTCGAAGCGCTGGCAGCGCGACAGGATGGTCTCGGGGATCTTCTGGGGGTCGGTCGTGCACAGCACGAACACGACGTGCGACGGCGGCTCCTCCAGCGTCTTGAGCAGCGCGTTGAACGCCGCCGTGGTGAGCATGTGGACCTCGTCGATGATGTAGACCTTGTAGGCCCCGCGCACCGGGGCGAAGCTCACCGAGCTGATGATCTCCTCGCGGACGTTGTCGACGCCCGTGCGCGACGCCGCGTCGAGCTCGTAGACGTCCGGATGCGTCCCCTCAGCGATGGCCTCGCACTCCGGGCAGCTGCCGTCGGGCATGCAGCCGCTCGCGCCCTCGGCTCGCGCGGCCTCGGCGTGCTCGCACAGCAGCGCCTTGGCGAGGATGCGCGCCATGGTGGTCTTTCCCGTGCCGCGCGGGCCGCAGAACAGGTAGGCGTGCGACAGGCGCCCCTCGGTGACGGCGTGCCTGAGCGTGGACACGATATGCTGCTGGCCGACCACGCTCTCGAAGGTGAGCGGGCGGTATGTTCTGTACAGCGACTCCATGGGGCCTCTTTCCTCCGCGAGACTCGGTCCAACCAATCATACCCTCTGACGCGGACCCGGGACGCCGGTGCCGGGCGGGCAGCGGGACGGGAACGCCGCGGACCCCGGGCGCGAGCGCCGGGCGGGCAGCGGGACGCCGCGTTCCGGAGGGCGACGGTCGGCGGCGGGACGGGGCGGCAGGCGCCCGCGACGCGCCGACACCGGTCCCGGGCGCCGAATGTGCGGGGCGACACGCCGCGCGGCGGGGCAGCGCGACCCGATCCGCCGCGGGCCGACGGCGCTACAGGCCGTGCCCGGCCAGGCGGCGGTCGATCTCCTTCAACGTCAGGCGCGCGGCGAACAGCTGGCGGTACGTCGCCGTCTTCACCTTCCCCGCCGCCCGCAGCTCGCCCATCCGCTCGTCGGTCCGCGCGAGCTCCGCGCGCGCCTCCGCGGCGAAGGCGTCGTACGCGGCAAGGCGCTCCGTATCGTCCATGGCTCCGCGCTCCTCTCATGTGCCGGCGCCCCTCCGTTGCGGGGCGCCCTTCGGGAACGTCCATCATACCCGCGAACCCCTCCGCGCGGACGGGCGCCCGGAACCGCGCCGCGGGGCAGACGCGCGGGTTCCGCGGCATCGCCATGCGGGCGCACGCGAGCGGCGGGGCCCGGGCCGCAGACGCCCAGGCCACGGCCCGCCTCACACGCGCGTGAGACAAAGGTGTGCATGGACGCCTTTGTCTCGCATAGAGCGCGTCCAGATGAAACAATCGCGTGCGTGCACGCCATTGTCTCGCCCGAGGAATACCGAAAGAAAACCCAAGAAAAGCCTGGCGAAACAATCGCGTGCATGGACGCCATCATCTCGCTTAAAAGGGGCCTAGGTGAAACAATCGCGTCCATGCACGCCTTTGTATCGCCAAGAGACGCGGATGAAACAAAGGTGTGCGTGCACGCCATTGTTTCAGTTGGAAGCGGGCTCAGTGAAACAAAGGCGTCCGTGCACGCTTTTGTTTCACCGCCGCCGCGGCGGCAAGACCGCCGTCGCAACCGCCGCGGTCGCTGCAACCGCCGCCGTGGCCGACGCCGCATCGCTTCCGCCGTTGCAACCGCACCGCCGCCGCATCGCCGCGGCCGTCGCAACCGCCGCGGCCGCTGCAACTGCACCTCCGCCACCGCCGCCGCGGCGGCAAGACCGCTGTCGCAACCGCCACCACATCACCGCTGTCGCCGCCGTCGCCGCCACATCGCCGCAACCGCCGTCGCAACCGCCGCCGCCCCGAGGACCCGGCGCCGCGGGGCAGACGTGTGGGCTCCGCGGCGTCTCGCCCCGGATGCGGGGTCGGACCGGCCCGCGTGGTAGAATACTCGCCAGGCATACACGAAAACGCACCTCAACCGCACAAGGAACTCCATGCCGCTCTTTCCATCACAGCAGCGCACGCGGGTCATGGACCCGCGCGAACGCATAGCGGGCGACCGCCCCGCCAAAGGGGCCTCGACCTCGGCCCCTGCCGCGGCCGCCCCGGCACCCGGGGCCACGGCGACGAGCCTGCTGCGCCGCTACCGCCCGCTCCAGACGCGCGCGGCCGGCGGCTTCGGCAGCGTGGAGATCTGCCTGGACTCCCGCCTGCAGCGCCGCGTCGCCATCAAGCGCATGCCCCTCGCGTCGCCCGACGCCTTCGCGCCCGCCGAGACCGTCGCGCAGGCGCTCACCGAGGCGCGCACCGCCAGCCTGCTGCAGCACCCGCACATCGTCTCGGTCATCGACTTCAGCTACGACGCCGCATACGCCTACCTCGTCATGGAGTACGTCGACGGCATGAGCCTGGAGGAGTTCCTCGCCGCGGTCGACGGCCACTCGCTCACCTACGACGAGGCCGCCGCCGTGGCCGACGCCCTCGTCCAGGCGCTGTCCTTCGCGCACGAGAACGGCGTCCTGCACCTGGACATCAAGCCCGCCAACGTCCTCATCGACCGCAACGGGCACGTCAAGCTCACCGACTTCGGCATGGCCTCCCTCGCGAGCGCCGCGGGGTTCGGCGGGGCGCGCGGGGGCACCATCGGCTACATGGCGCCCGAGCAGCTGCGCGGCGAGACCGTGGACGAGCGGGCCGACGTCTTCTCGCTCGCCGCGGTCCTCTACGAGTCCCTGTGCGCCACAGCCCCGTTCAGGGCGGCGACCCCCGCGGACTCCGAGAAGCGCATCGAGCGGGGCGTGGTGTTCCCCAGCGACCTCTTACCGGGCATCCCGCAGACCGCCGAGGAGGCCCTCCTGTCCGCCCTCTCCCCCCTCCCCGAGGCCCGCATGGCGAGCGTCCCCGCCTTCGGCGACCGCTTCCTCTCCGGGCTGGGGGACGTGCGCGAGGGCCGCAAGAGCCTGGCGCGCCTCATCGCACGGCTCACCTCGGACGACGCCGACGCCGAGGAGGACGAGCCCGCGGAGCGCGCCGCGCGCGTCTGGGAGCTCGACCCGCAGAAGGGCTACCTCGGGAGCCGCACCGACCGGGCGCGCCCGCTGCTGCACGGGGCCGTGACGGCGGTCTCGGTGGGATGGGCCTGCTGGGCGCTGCTCGGGTCCGGGGGCGTGACGGAGCCCGCGGGCCGGCTCGTCGTGGCGCTCGCGGTGGGCGCCGCCTCGTTCGCGGCCCCGCAGATCGGGTCCGCGCTGCTGTACTGCGGCCTCGCGGCGACCGCCCTCATGCGCACGCCGCTCGTTCCCGTCCTGCCGGTCGTCGCCGCGCTCGCGGCGCTCGCCTGCGGATGGTGGCTCGTATGGGGCCGCACCGACTCCGGGGCCTCCGCGTCCCTGGCGCTCGCCTGCACGCTCGTCGGCGCCACGGGCGACGCGGTGCTCGCCGCCTCGGTCGCCGCGGCCGCGGCGGGCTGCATGGCCTGGGGGACCGGCTCCGCCGTCTCCGCGGGGCTCGGCGCCCTCACCGGCAGGCTCGTCTCCGCCGCCGTCGCGGCGGGCGGCAGGCTCGACGTCGGGCTGGCGGCGTCCGCGCTGGCCGACCCCTCCCTCTGGGTCGCCGCCGCGGGCTCCGCGCTGGCGTCCGCGGGCCTGTCCGCCGCACTCGCCTGGGCCTGGAACCGCTGCCTCGACGGGCGCGGCACGGGCGCCTACCTGCTCGCCTACCTCGTCCCGCTCGCCTGCGGCATCGCCGTGGCCTGTCTTGCACACCCTATGGAAATTGCCAGCTCGACGCCCCTGCAGGCCGCTATGGTGGCGGGCGCGGGCGCGGCATCCTCTATAATCGCTTGCATCTATGTCTATCTGTTCGGCTACCGCAAAGAACGACCGGAGAGTGATTGTTCGTGAACTTCCTGAGTGCCTTCGAGGACCACGTGGCGGGCATCTTCGGCGCCGCGCGCGCCCCGTTCTCCTTTAAGAAGCTCGCCAAGCAGGCGGCTCGTGAGATGGAAGACCAGACGCTCGTGGTGAACGGCGTCAACACGGCACCCGCTCTGTACACCATCCTCATCGCCAACGACGACGACCCGCTCATGGCGCCCTACTACCCGCAGCTCACGCGCGAGGTGAGCGAGTTCGTGAAGAACAACGCCGAGAAGAAGAGCTACGCCTTCGTGGGCGAGCCGCTCGTGCGCTTCATGATCGACCCCTCGCTCAAGGCGGGCAAGTTCTCCGTGTTCGCCGAGAACGTCGACGCCCCCACCCTCGGGCGCCTGTACGAGGAGGAGCGCGCCTACCAGAAGGGCCTGTCCGGCCAGATGAACGTGGTGAGCCCGCGCCCGGCGCCCGGCCGCGCCGAGGCCCAGCGGGCCGCGGCCGACGTCGCGCCCGACCCGTTCGCGCCGATCGACCCGCTCTCCGCCCCCGACCCGTTCTCCGCGGTCCCCGACCCGGCGGCAGCCCCCGTGCCCGTGCCCAAGACGGTCACGCACGCGGCGATGGCGGGCATGGGCGGCGCCGCGGCGACCGGCGCCTCGGCGGGCGTACCCGCCTCCGCCGTCCGCCAGCCGCGCCCGGCGGCCCCGCTCGCCCAGCTCGTGGACGTGGTCACCGGCGACACGCTGCAGATCGCCTCCTCCCGCTGCATCGTGGGGCGCGAGCGCGCCGCTGCCGACGTGGTGCTGCGCGACCCCAACGTGAGCCGCCGCCATGCCGAGCTCATGTACACCGGCAGCGACTGGTCCATCGAGGACCTGAACTCCACCAACGGGACCCTCGTCAACAACCGCAGGATCACCCGCTGCCCGCTGCGCAACGGCGACCTGCTGACCTTCGGCCTTTCCACCTTCGAGTTCAGGGGCTGATGCGCTCATGATCGACCTCATCCTGTACGCCGGGCGCATCGTCCTGGTCGTCCTGCTCTACATCTTCCTGTTCGCCGTCATGAAGACCGGCGTGGGGCTCGTGCGCGGCCAGCGCCGCGACTCGGCGATCTGGACGATCGACGTCGACAAGGGCCCGCGCGGCATCCGCGGCATCCATGTGGACATGCTGGGGCCGGTCATCGTGGGCCGCTCCCCCAGCTCCGACATCTGCATCAACGAGCCGTTCGTCTCGGCCTCCCACGCGCGCTTCTCCCTGCAGGGGCCCGCGCTCGTGATCGAGGACCTCAACTCGCTGAACGGCACGCTCGTCAACGGCCGCCCGCTCGCCGAGCCGGCCACCCTGCGCGAGGGCGACGAGGTGCAGATCGGTGACGTCGTGATGAAAGTGAACCGCCGATGACGGACGAGGAGCGGATCTTCCCGCAGGGCCGAGACGGCCGGGGGATGCGCGACGAGGCGTCGATATCGGAGCTCTCCCCGCAGCCCGTGATGGAGTTCGAGCCGCGCGACGCGGTGCCCTCCGATCGCGCCGGCGCGGACGGGGCGGACGCGCCGCTCGAGGCGGCGCACTTCGCCGCGAGCGCTCCCGCGCCCGACCCCATCGCGCCCGCCGCGCACCTCGCCGAGCCGACCGCCGAGCCGGATGAGGGTGCCTGGGCCCCCGCCGCGCCCGCGGCGGCCCCCGAGCCCGCCGTCTCCCCCGCCCCGGTCGCGTCCGAGGCGCCATACGAACCGAACCCGCATACCGAGGCCGCCCACTTCGCCGACCCCGATCCGGACGCCGTACCCGGGGCCGCCCACTTCGCCGACCCCGAGCCGGACGCCGAACCCGGGGCCGCCCACTTCGCCAACCCCGGTCCGGAACCGGACGCCGCGCCCGAAGCGGCGCACTTCGCCGACCCGGAGCCGGAGGCGGCGCCCGCCGGGGCGCACGCTGCCGCGTCCGAGCCGTCGGAACCCGCCGCCCCCATGGGCGCGCACGCCGCCGAATCCGGGTCCGCCGCCCAGGAGGACATCCTCGGCCTCGAGGACACCGGGTCCCTGCCCGAACCCGAGGTCGTCGCCGCGGCCGCCGAGGCCGCCCGCAAGGCGTCCCCCGAAGACACCGCGGAGATAGACGTCGCCCAGGTCGAGGCCCAGCTGAAGGACCCCGGCACCACTCAGAGCTTCGCCCCGCTCACCGAGGAGCGCATCCCCACGGACTCCACCTACGACGCGGGGACCACCACCTCGCTCATGTGGGGTGCCCGTTCCGACGTGGGCTGCGTGCGCTCGCATAACGAGGACTCCTACCTCGTGGCATCGCCCCTGTTCGCCGTCTGCGACGGCATGGGCGGGCACGCCGCCGGCGAGGTGGCGAGCTCCATCGCCGTGGAGACCATCGCCCGCACCTCCCCCGGCACCGCCGACGCCGCGCAGCTCGCCGCCGCGGTCGAGGCGGCCAACGCCGCGGTCATCGAGGCGGCTGCGAGCGGCATCGGCCGCCCGGGCATGGGGTGCACGGCGACCGTCGCCTATATCGAGGGGACCACCATCGCCATCGCGCACGTGGGCGACTCCCGCGCCTACCTGCTGCACGAGGGCGTGCTCACCCGCGTGACCCGCGACCACTCCTACGTGGAGGAGCTCGTCGACGCCGGCGAGATCACCGCCGACGAGGCGCGCGTCCACCCCAACCGGTCGGTCATCACCCGCGCGCTGGGGTCCGACCCCGGCATGTACGCGGACCACTTCACCCTGAACATCGTCGAGGGGGACCGCCTCATCCTGTGCTCCGACGGCCTGTCGTCCATGATCTCGGACAGCGAGATCGAGGACATCGCCGTCAAGTCCTCCACGGCGCAGATGTGCACCGACAACCTGGTCGACGCGGCGCTCGCCGCGGGCGGCGCCGACAACGTGAGCGTCGTCGTCGTGGACGTGGTGGACGACGGACGGCTCAAGCAGGTCGTCCGCACGCACCGGCGCAACATCGCCATCGCGCTCGGGGCACTGGTCGCCCTGGTCCTCGCCGCCGCGATCGCGCTGTTCGTCGTGATCTCCAACTCCGTGTACCTCGGCGTGGACGGCGACACCGTGGCCGTCTACCAGGGCATCCCCACCACCGTGCTGGGGGTCGAGCTGCACCATGTCCAGGAGGAGACCTCCATCAAGCTCTCCGACCTGCCCGAGGACACCCAGAACCGCCTGCGCGAGGGCATCGCCCAGGGCAGCCTGGAGCAGGCGCGCGACACCATCTCGGATTACCGCCGCCAGATCGACGAGGCCCGCTCGCAGCAGGCCGCCACCGCCGAGGCGATCCGCGAGAGCGCGACGTCCCAGGACCAGGCGGGCACCGATGCGGCGTCCGGCGCCGGCACCGACCCCGCGGCGGACGCCGCGGCGACCGGTGGGACCGCCGACCCCGCCGCCGCGGACCCGGCAGCCGCCGGGGCCGCGCAGACCCAGAACCCCGAAGGAGGCGCATGATGGGCAGCCGTCGCAACACCGAGCTCTTCCTGCTCGTGGCCGCCGCGTTCCCGGTGACCTTGCTCTACGCGCTCTACGTCGTCACCACCGGCGCCGAGCTCACCTTCGAGACGCTCGCCGTCCCGCTCGGCCTGTTCGCCGCCTTCGCCGCGGCGCACGTCGCCGCGCGCATCTTCGCACCCGGGGCCGACCCCGCCATCCTGCCCATCGTGTTCGTGATGTCGGGCATCGGCATCACCTTCGTCACCCGCCTGGCGCCCAACCTCGCCATGGGCCAGCTCGCGATCCTGTTCGCCTCGATCGCGTTCATGGTGCTCACCCTCGTGCTCGTGCGCAACCTGGACATGGTCAAGCGCTACAAGTACACCTTCGGCATCATCGGCATCCTGCTGCTCATCCTGCCCATGTTCATCGGCACCGAGATATACGGCTCCAGGCTGTGGATCCGCGTCCCAGGCCTCGGAACCATCCAGCCCGGCGAGTTCGCCAAGATCTTCATCGTCCTGTTCCTGGCGGGTTACCTGTCCGAGAACCGCGAGCTGCTGTCCATCTCCAACCATAAGATCCTGGGCCTCAAGATCCCGCGCCTGCGCCTGCTCATGCCGCTGTTCGTGGTGTGGGGCGTCTGCCTGGCCATCGTTGCGTTCGAGCGCGACCTCGGCAGCGCGCTGCTGTTCTACACCATCTTCCTCATCATGCTCTACGTGGCCACCGGCCGCTTCTCCTACGTGGTCATCGGCCTTCTCCTGCTCGCCGTGGGCGCGTTCGGTGCCTACCAGGTCATGGGCCACGTCCGCGTGCGCTTCGAGACCTGGCTCGACCCGTTCGCTGACGCCCAGGACACCGGCTACCAGCTCGTGCAGTCGCTGTACTCGCTCGCCGACGGCGGCATGGTCGGCGTGGGCATCGGCCGCGGCATGTCCACCCTCATCCCGGTCGTCGAGTCCGACTTCATCTTCTCGGCGATCGGCGAGGAGATGGGCCTGCTCGGCGCATCCGCGGTGCTGCTGCTGTTCATGCTGTTCGCCGTCCGCGGCCTCACCGTGGCCGCGCGCGCGAAGTCCGACCTCACCGCCTTCATCGCGAGCGGCCTCACGGCCTCCATCTCCTTCCAGGCATTCCTGATCGTGGGCGGCGTCACCCGCCTCATCCCGCTGACCGGCGTCACCCTGCCCTTCATGAGCCAGGGCGGCTCCTCGCTGCTGTCGAGCTTCATCATCGTCGCGCTGCTCATGCGCGCCGGCGACGAGGCGACCGGCCGCAACGTCGAGCTCGCGGGCACCGGGACCGGCGAGCAGGTCGCCGTCGTGCCGGCGTCCGGCCGCAGCAAGGCGGGCACCCGCTTCTTCGGCGCCGCCGGCCGTGCCGAGGCCCCCGCGGCGGGCGGCCACGCCCGTCCGGCCTCGCGCGTGCGGCGCCGCCTGCTCGACACGCCCGAGTCCGGCGTGCTGGGCCGCGTGGCGCTCGCCAAGCGCCTCACCCGCGAGGAGTTCCTGTTCACCGGGCTGTTCGCCGTCCTGATCGGCAACCTCACCTACATCCAGGTTATCCGCGCCCGCGACTACCAGGAGATGTCCTCCAACAACCACACCATCATGAAGTCCCGCTACATCCAGCGCGGATCCATCATCACCTCCGACGGCGTGACGCTCGCCGAGTCCGTGCAGCAGGAGGACGGCACCTACGCGCGGTCCTACCCCAACGGCAACATCGCCGCGCACACCGTGGGCTACTACTCCACGCAGTACGGCTCCACGGGCATCGAGTCGTCCATGAACGACACGCTGACCGGCTCGAAGGACTACTCGAGCTGGCAGAACGCCATCAGCTCGCTCGCCGGCATGACCCAGCCGGGCAACTCGGTGGTGCTCACCATCAACTCGCGTATCCAGTCCGCCGCCGAGCAGGCGCTGAACGGCCGCCGAGGCGCCATCGTGGTGCTCGACCCGCGCACCGGCGCCGTGCTCGCCCGCGCGAGCAACCCCACCTACGACAACTCCGACGTCTCCGCCCTCATGGGCGGCGGCGAGAGCGAGGACCAGTCGCTGTTCGAGCGCGCCACCCAGGCGCTCTACACCCCCGGCTCCACCTTCAAGGTGATCACGCTGGGCGCCGCCCTCGACTCGGGCACCGCCGCCCTCGACGACTACTACGAGTCCCCCTCGGAGATGGAGATCGGCGGGGCGGAGGTCATCAACCACCTCTACGCCGACCACGGCACCATCGACCTCGAGACGGCCTTCGCCTACTCGTCCAACGCGGTGTTCGGCCAGGTCTCGACCGAGCTCGGCGCCGACCGCCTCGTGCAGTACGCCCGCGCCTTCGGTTACGGCCAGTCGCTCGGCCAGGACTTCTCCACCGAGGCCTCCATCATGCCCGAGCCCTCCGAGATGACCGAATGGGAGCTCGCGTGGGCGGGCGCCGGCCAGCCGGTCGGCCAGGGGCACACCCCCGGCCCGCAGACGACCGTCATGCAGAACGCCGTGATGGCCGCCGCGATCGCCAACAACGGCCTGGCCATGCAGCCCTACGTCGTCTCCCAGATCCTCTCGCCCACGGGCACCGTGGTGAGCACGACCGAGTCCCGCTCCCTCGGCCAGGCGGTCAGCACCGCCACGGCCTCGCAGGTCAAGGAATCGATGCTCGCGGTCGTGGACGAGGGCAGCGGCTCGGCGGCGTCCATCGCGGGCGTCCAGGTCGCCGGCAAGACCGGCACCCCCGAGGCGACCACGGACCAGGTCAACACCGCGTTCGTGGGCTTCGCGCCCTACGACACGCCCACCGTCGCCATCTCGATGATGATCGAGAACTTCGACGAGGGCGTGGACGAGCCGGCGGCGGCCACCGCAGGCGAGGTCCTGCGCATCGCGCTCGCCGCCCAGGGTGCATGACCGGGGCGCCGCGGCCCGCAGGGCGGCGGCTCGAACGTATACTAGTGGACACTATGCGCATCGCATCGATAGGTGAGGAGTAGCAGGAAGATGGCGGAGCAGCAGAGATTGCTGGGAGGACGGTACCTCCTCAAGGACAAGGTCGGGGCCGGCGGCATGGCGTCGGTGTACCGCGCGATGGACCAGGTGCTCGACCGCACGGTGGCGGTGAAGATCATGCTGCCGCAGTACGCGGGCGACGCCACCTTCGCCGCGCGCTTCAAGCAGGAGGCGCAGGCGGCGGCGGGCCTTCAGAGCCCCTACATCGTGGGGGTCTACGACTGGGGCAAGGACGGCGACACGTACTACATCGTCATGGAGTACCTGCGCGGCACCGACCTCAAGAGCGGCATCCGCAGCCACGGGGCGCTCGACCCCAAGAAGGTCGCCCAGATCGCCAGCCAGATCTGCGGCGCGCTCTCCGTCGCCCACAAGCACGAGATCATCCACCGCGACATCAAGCCGCAGAACATCATGGTGCTGCCCGACGGCAACATCAAGGTGATGGACTTCGGCATCGCGCGCGCCAAGAACAGCCACCTCACGCAGGACAACAACGTGCTCGGCACGGCCCACTACGTGAGCCCGGAGCAGACCCGCGGCCAGGAGCTCGGCCCCACCTCCGACATCTACTCGCTCGGCGTGGTCATGTACGAGTGCGCCACCGGCCAGGTCCCCTTCGACGGCGACGACGCCATCTCCGTCGCCCTGAAGCAGGTCAACGAGCTCCCGGTCCCGCCCTCCCAGCTGAACCCGGGCGTCGACGGCGACCTCGAGCGCATCATCCTCAAGTGCATGGAGAAGGACCCGGCCAACCGCTTCCAGTCCGCCGACGAGCTGCGCCGCGTCCTCAACAGCTACCTCGCCGGCCGCACGGTCGACGTCCCCGAGCCCACCCGCGTCATCGGCGCGGCGGCCGGTGCGGGCGCCACCACCACCCGCGTGATGTCCGACCAGACCCAGGCCATGGCCCGCCCGGTGGGCGGCGCGGCGGCGGTCAACAGCGCGGCGCGCACCGCGGCCGGACAGATCGACGCGAGCGCGTACGAGAACAAGCGCGACGGCATGGGCAAGGGCAAGATCGCCGGCATCGCCATCGCGGTGATCGCGGTGGTGGCGATCGCCATCTTCGCCGTCTCGAGCCTGTTCTCCCCTGCCGAGCAGATCATCATCCCCGACGTGCTGGGCCTCGACCAGGAGACCGCCGTCCAGCAGATCCGCGACGCGGGCTTCGTGGTCGGCAGCATCGACCCGGGCTATAGCGACGAGTACGCCGAGGGCGAGGTCATGGAGCAGCATCCGACCGCCAACGGCAGCGCCACCGCGGCCAAGGGCTCCGAGATCGACATCGTCGTCTCCCAGGGCCCCGAGCCCGCGGAGACGACCGAGGTGCCCGACCTCTCCAAGGCGACGAGCCGCGAGGAGGCCGAGCAGATGATCCGCGCCGCCGGCCTGTCCGTCGGCGATGTGACCGAGAAGGCCGACAGCAGCGACGCGGGCACGATCCTGGAACAGAGCCCCTCGGCGGGCGAGACCGTCGACGTCGACTCCAAGGTCGACTTCACCGTCTCGACCGGCCCCGACACCGTCAGCGTGCCCGACCTCACCGGCATGAGCGAGAGCGAGGCGCGCAGCGCGCTCGACGGCGCCGGGTTCGGCATGAGCACCGAGCGCCAGTACAGCGACTCGGTGGACGAGGGCGACGTCATCAGCTGGAACCCGAGCGGCCAGCAGGAGCCCGGCACCACCATCACCGTGGTCATCTCGCGCGGGCCCGACCCCTCCTCCCAGGAGGTCGACGTGCCTGACCTCACCGGCATGACCAAGGCCCAGGCCGAGAGCGCGCTCGAGCGGGCCGGGTTCGTCGCCAGCGTCTCGTACGCCGACGGGTCGAGCGCCGGCGTCCAGGCCGACCACGTGATCCGATGGAACCCCACCGGGACCGCAGCCCCCGGCTCGACCATCAACGTCGTGGTCGCCTACGCCGACAGCGGCTCGGACTCCTCCGGGACGGACGGCCAGTAGCGGAGGCGCTTGAGGCGCCGGACGGACGGCTGGAACCGGACGACATCGCAGGATGACAGGACCCGGTACCCGTGCAAGCGGGTACCGGGTCCTGTTCGTAGCAGGGATGCTGTCGGACGGCGGCGCGGGCGCGCCGGATGGGCGCCGGGATCGGAAGCGCGCCGGGCCGGATGCCGGGCGCGCCGGGACCAGGGCCCGAGGCGCCGCCGGATGCGGGGCGGCCACCGCCCGCAGCATACGGCCGCCCGAAGACGGAGTCGGCTAGAACTCCCCGATGCGCTTGACCTCGGGCTCGAGCTCCACGCCGAACCGCTCCCGCACCTCGTCCTGGATCCGGGAGATCAGCGCGTTGACGTCGGCCGCGGTGGCGCCCCCCGTGTTGACCACGAACCCGCAGTGCTTCTCGGAGACCTGCGCGCCGCCCACGCGCGCCCCGCGCAGACCCGCGTCCATGATGAGCTTGCCGGCGAAGTGGCCGACCGGGCGCTTGAACGTCGACCCGGCGCTCGCCATCTCGAGCGGCTGCTTCTCCTCGCGGCGGCGGCGGTAGTCGTCCATCGCCGCATGGATCATCGCGCGGTTCCCGGGGGCGAGCGCGAAGGTGGCCGAGAGCACGGTCAGGCCCTCGTCGTGGATGCGGCTCCTGCGGTATCCCATAGCGAGCTCCCCGACCCCGAGGACCTTCAACGACCCGCGCCCGCGCGAGCCGTCCGGGAGGACGGGGCCGGGCACGTACACGCGGACGGACTCGAGGACGTCGGCGATGCAGGCATCGTAGGCCCCGGCGTTCATATGGCAGGCGCCGCCCACCGCCCCCGGGATGCCCCACAGCGGCTCCATCCCGGTGAGCTCGGCCTCCTCCGCCGCGAGGGCCACATCGCGCAGCAGGGCGCCTGCCTGGGCGCGCACGCGCGTGCCCGCGGCCTCGATGCCGGCGAGGTTGTCGCGCAGAAGCAGGACCGCCCCGCGGATGCCGCGGTCGCCCACCAGCAGGTCCGACCCGGCGCCGACGACGGTGACCGGGACCGATGCCATCGCGCACACGTCGAGGACGCGGGCGACGGCGTCCTCGTCCGTCGGGGCGACCACCACGTCGGCGGGGCCGCCGATCTTGAAGGTCGTGTGGCCCGCCATGGGCTCGAACAGCGCGACGGCGTCCTCGCCCGCCGCCCCGCCCAAAGCGCAGAGCACCTCGTCGCTGATGCCGTCGTACTCGTGCATGGCGCACCACCTCGCGTATCGTCGCTTCATTGCCGGCATGACTATACCCCATCGCGGACCGGGGACGCGAGTCTGCGATAATGGCTCGAGATACCCGCACACGACCGAAGCGAGCGCGACGCCCCCGTGACCAGCAACCACCCCCTCATACGCCTGCGCGACGCGCGCTGCACGCATCCCGGAGCCGAGAGAGCCGCCCTGGACGGCGCCTCCCTCGACGTCATGCCCGGCGAGCGCCTATGCGTCCTGGGCGCCAACGGGTCGGGCAAGTCGACGCTGCTGATGGCCCTGGACGCGATGGTCGCGCTCGAATCGGGGTCGCTGGAGGTCATGGGAGCCGAGGTGGATGCGGGGCGGGCGGGCGCCTCCTGCGCGCGCGACGGGGTCGCCCTCGTCTTCCAGCGGCCCGATGACCAGATGGTGGCGGGCACCGTCGCCGACGACGTCGCGTTCGGCCCGGAGAACCGGGCGATTCCCCGGGCGCGGATGACGGAGCTCGTCGAGGGCGCCCTGCGCGCCGTCGGGATGGGCGAGCTGGCCGGCGCCGACCCGGACAGCCTGTCGGGCGGGCAGCGGCAGCGCGTCGCGCTCGCGGGGGCGCTCGCGATGGAGCCGCGCGCGCTGCTGCTCGACGAGGCGACCTCGATGCTCGACGGGCGGGCGCGCGGCGACGTCTCCCGCATCCTCGACGGGCTCGCGGAGCGCGGGGTCGCCGTCGTGCAGGCCACCCATGACATGGACGCGGCGCTTCGGGCGGACCGCGTCGCCGTGCTCGACCGCGGGCGCATCGTGCTCGAGGGGGCGCCGCGCGACGTGCTCGCGCGCGTCGACGAGCTGCACGGGCTGGGCCTCGAGGCCCCGTTCGCCTTCGAGCTCGCCGCGCGCCTGCGCGCCCGGGGCTTCGACCTTCCGGCGGCCGGCGATGCCGCGGCGCTCGCCCGAGCGCTCGCGCCGCAACTCGATGCGGACGCGGCAGGCCCGCGCCCCCCGCACGCCCGGCCGCCGCGGGAACCCAGGTCCCTCCTCGGGTTCGACGGGGCCTCCTTCTCCTACGCCGACCCCGTACCCGCGCGCCGCACGCGGCGCATCCGCCGGCCGCGGCCCGACGCCGACGCCCCGCTCGCCGTCGAGGACCTCTCCTTCTCCGTCGAGGCGGGCTCGATTACCGCCCTCATGGGCCCCACCGGCGCCGGGAAGACGACGACGGCCGAGCTCGCCTGCGCGCTCAAGCTTCCCCGGAGCGGGGCGGTCCACGTGGGCCCCTGCGACACCCGCGACATCGCCGCCCGGCGCGACCTGCGCCGGCTCGTGGGGTATGCGTGCCAGCAGCCCGAGCGGCAGCTGTTCGCGCGCACGGTCCGCGAGGACGTGTCCTTCGGCCCCGCGAACCTCGGCGTCGCCGGTGACGAGCTCGAGGGGCGGGTGCGCCGCGCCCTGCGCGACGTCGGCCTCGAGCCGACCGACGAGCTGCTCGCCCGCTCCCCCTTCGCCCTCTCGGGCGGGCAGCGGCGTCGCATCGCACTCGCCGGCATCCTCGCGATGGACCAGCGGGTCCTCGTGCTGGACGAGCCCATGGCGGGCCTCGACCCCGCCGGGCGCGCCCGGATGCGGGCCCTGCTGCTCGAGCTCAGGCACGCAGGGCGGGCGCTGCTGCTCGTCACCCATTCCCCCGATGACGCCGCGCTGCTCGCCGACCGCATCGTGGTGCTCGACCGGGGGCGCGTCGTCGCCGACGGGACGCCCGCCGAGGTCCTCGCCGGCCCCGGCGGCCACCCCGGGGACGCGGCCCGTCCGGAGTCCCCGCGGGCGCTCGCCTTCGCACGCGAGCTCGCCCGCCTGGGCGCGCCGGTCGGCTCGCCCCTCACCCTCGACGCCCTCGTGGAGGAGGTGGCGGCCCGTGGCCCCGTACGCTAGCCCCCGGGGGCACCGTGCGGCCCCCTCGGTCGTGCACCGCCTCGACCCGCGGGTCAAGATCGTCGGAACCGTCGCCTATATGGCGAGCTGCCTGCTCGTGCGCGGTCCGGCCACGTGCGCGCTGGCCGCCGCCTGCGCGCTGGCCGCCATAGCCCTGGCGCGCATCCCCCGCAGGCAGCTCGCCCGTCAGATGAGGCCGCTCGCGGTCTTCGTCGCCGTCACGGCGCTCGTCAACCTGCTGGCGGCGGACGGCGGCGCGGTCGTCGCCTCCTGGGGCCCCTGGGCGATCCGGGAGGGCGGTGTCGAGGCGGCGGCGATGTACACCGTCCGCTTCCTCCTGCTTCTGCTCGGAGGCGCGGTGCTCGTGCTCACCACCGCGCCGTCCGCGCTGGCGGCCGGGCTCGAGGACCTTCTGAGCCCGCTGGAGCGGCTCGGCGTCCCCGTGGGGCGCGCGGCGCTCGTCGTCTCCATCGCCCTGCGGTTCGTCCCCGCGCTCGCGCGCGACGCCGAGGCGGTCGTCTCCGCGCAGACCGCGCGGGGGGCCGATTTCGAGGGCAAGGGGCCGCTCGCGTACGCCCGGGCGTGCATCCCCCTCGCGGTCCCGCTGTTCGCGAGCGCCCTGCGCCGGGCCGACGCCCTCGGGCGCGCCATCGACGCCCGCGGGTACACGGGCACGGGGCCGCGCACGCGCTTCCGGGAGCTGCGGTTCCACGCACGGCGCGACGGCACGGCGGCCCTGCTGGTCGCGGCCTACCTCGTCGCCTTCGCGGCGCTCTCCCTCTGAGAGGCGGGACGCGAAGCGGGCGGGGCTCGCGGGCGCCCTCCCGCCGTACGGGGCCGGCCGCTGGCGGCCGGACCGCCTCCCGGCACCCGCCGCCCCGCCCCCCGCCGTCGGAACGCTGTGAAAAACATCCGCCGACCCCGGCATGAGGTATCCTGTTATCTGACTGACCGCAGGCATATGCACACACAACGCAAACGGAGCAGATATGTCGCAGAACACCGTCACCCCGCGATCCGAACGCGAGCCCGCCCGACCCGATACCGGCTCCCTCACCGCGCCCCTTTCCCGGCGCTCCGCCCTTCGCGCCGCGCTCGCCGCGGCCGGAGCCGCCGTGCTCTTCGGCCTGCCGGGCATCGCCCGCGGCGCCGAGGCGTCCGCCGAGACCAACCAGAAGCTGAGCGACGCGCAGTCGCAGCTCGACGCCGCGCAGCAGCAGCTCGATGACATCTCCTATCAGTTCGAGGACCTTTCCACCCAGCTGAGCGACACCATGGATCAGATCGAATCGGTCCAGGGGCAGATCGACGACACGCAGGCGAGCATCGACAGCATGCAGGCCGAGCTCGACCAGAAGCAGGAGGTGCTCGCGCAGCGCGTCTCCTCGAGCTACAAGACCGGCGACGCCTCCGTGCTCTCCCTGCTGCTCTCCTCGGGCTCGTTCGAGGAGCTCATCGCCAACATGCACTACGTCGAGAAGATCAACGCGAGCGATCGCGACGCCATCGACGAGGTGCGCCGCATCCAGGATGAGCTCGCCCAGCAGAAGGCCAGCCTGGAGCAGCAAAAGGCCGACCTCGAGAGCCTCAAGACCGAGCAGACCCAGCAGCTCGACGACATGAAGGCCAAGAAGGACGAGGTCCAGGCCCTGCTCGACAACCTCAGCCAGGAGGTCAAGGACCTCATGGCCCAGCGCGACGCCGAGATCCTCGAGGCCGCGCGCCAGGAGGAGCTCGCCCGCCAGCAGGCCTCGCAGAGCGGCGGCGGTACGACCTCCATCCCCGGCAACGGCCAGGCGAGCGCCTCGGGCAACGCCCAGCAGCGCGTCGTCAACGCGGCGTACAGCACCCCCTCCCCCGGCCCGGGCCTATGCGCCTGGTGGGTCGCGGACGTGTTCATCAACGCCGGATTCGGCACCGTGCCCGGCAACGCGGACGACATGTACGCCGCGTACTGCACGAGTTCGAACAAGTCCAACCTCAAGGTGGGCATGATCATCGCCGTGCCGTCGCATCCGCACACCTCCGCCGGCCGCATCTACGGCCATGTGGGCATCTACGTGGGCAACAATACGGTTCGCGACAACATCGGATACATCCGCGACATCAACGTGGATTCCTGGATCTCCTACTATGGCGCGACATCGACCCCGCGCTGGGGTTGGGCCAAGGGCATCAACCTCGAGGGCTGACCGTCGCCGCGCCCGCCTCGAGAGCGAAGGCCCGACCGGCATCCCGGACCGCCTCCCCTTCCCTGGACACGAAGACCGATGTCCGGGGAAGGGGAGGTTTTCGTTTATTTCTCGGGACATGGCAGAAAAGCACCGTTTCGGGGAAGGGACTCGGAGACGTGACGCGGGCAAAATGTCCGTTCTGTCTGTCCAGGCTGCTTTGTCTCTTGAGAATCGGAGCCCGCAGGCCCTGAAACGATGAGAGCTCCCTCGGAGTCTCCGCTCCGGAGGCTCCCGAACGGGTTGCGGGCGGGTCGGCCGGCCCCGCGCCGCCGTGGACCCTCCCCCAAACGGCATTTCTCTGCCAGAATCCGGAACACGAACGAAGCGAGCGGCATCCCCCGCAGGTCCCCGCAGCACTCCCCCGCAGGTCCCCGCAGCACTCCCCCGCAGGTCCACGCGGCACTCCCCCGCAGGTCCACGCGGCATCCCCTGCAGGTCCACGCGGCATGAAAAGGCACCCCGGCGCCGGAAGGCGCCGGGGTGCGCTGGAAGGAGGGCGATGGTAGAACCGTTCGGTCCCTCCGGACGGTTTACTCCAGCAGGTCGAGGACGGAAGGACGGAGCTCCTCCTCGGCGGCCTCGGGATCGGTGGCACGCAGGCGGTTGATGTAGCGCTGGTACCACAGCAGGGCGGCGCCGATGAAGACGACCACGCCGCCGACGTTGTACACGAGGGTGAGCCACAGCTCCTGGCCCAGCGGGAAGGTGCCGGCGACGAACACGAAGGCGAAGACGCACAGCAGGAACACGGAGATCGCGACGCCGAAGGTGCGATGGCCCATGCGGAAGGAGCGCGGGGCGTTGTCGTACTTGACGCGCAGCACGAAGTAGGCCAGCAGGATCAGCAGCGGCGGGAGCAGCGCGGTGGCGGCGGTCATGTTGATGACGATGTTCAGCAGGTCGTTGAGGCCGCTGGCGCCCATGGCCGGGATGATCACGATGGGGAGCACGATGAGGAACTGCACCCACGCGGCGCGCCAGGGGATGCCCTGGTCGTTCATCTCGACGATCTTGCCGCCGAAGACGCCCTTGGGAATCTCGGTGAAGAAGACCTTGATGGGCGCGGAGGTCCACATCATGAGGCCGCCGACCTGAGCGGCGAGCAGGATGAGGCCGAGGATGCGGGTCGAGACCTCCATCGGGATGCCGAAGTGCGCGAACAGGGCGCCGTACACATCGAAGATACCGGTGGAGAGGCTGACCTCACCCATGGGGATGAACAGGTTCACGAGCAGCGAGGAACCGGCGTACAGCAGGCCGATGACCAGGCCGGCGACGACGACGGTGCGCACGAAGGCCTTGACGCCGCCCTTGAGGTCGTTCAGGAACACGCCGACGGACTCGGCGCCGCCGACGCCCTGGATGATCCAGGCGAGGGTGCCGCAGAAGCCCCAGATGGTCGCGAAGCTCGTGGTGTCGGGAGCCATGGTCTGCGCGGTCGGGGCGGTGGCGAACTCGACGCCGCCCATGAGGGCGCCGACGGAGAGCAGCACGAAGATGGCGGCCATGCCCATGGCGGCAGCGGAGCCGATGGACGAGATGTTGCCGATCCACTTGGCGCCCTTGGTGGAAGCCCAGGTGCCGATGGCGAAGATGACGATCTCGATGGCCGTCGTCAGGAACGGGGACATCTCGACGTTCTGGCCGAAGAACACGTAGCTCGCGTAGATGATGATGTTGGGCAGGATCGACGCGAAGTAGAACAGGTTGACGAACCAGTAGCAGAACGCGGTCATGAAGGCCCAGCGACCGCCCATGGACGTCTTGACCCAGGCGTACACGCCCGACTCGGAGTCCTTGTTGAGGGCGACGAACTCAGCCGTGACCAGGGTGTAGGGGACGAAGTACAGGATCGTGGCGAAGAAGAACGCCGGCGCGGCGGCCAGGCCGATCTCCGCGTTGTTGTTGATGATGTTCTTGAGGCCGAACACCGCGGAAATCGTCATGCCGAGCAGCGCAAGCGAACCGATTTTCGCTCGTTTCTCAGAACTCATGCCTTTCCCTCCTTGTGATCGTTGCATGATCGGTGACTCTATAAGCACAGCGCCCGCCCGCCCGGATCCGACCGGACGGGCGCTGGGATCGCCTTGCGGCGCTTACTTGTTGGGGAAGCTGTACCCCTCGACGGTAACGTGGGTCATGACCGCGTGGGAGCCGGGCTCCGGCAGCACGCGGAAGGCCTCGTCGATGTCGACGACCAGGATCCCGCCGGCGGGCACCGTGACCACGGGGCCGTCGACCGCCGCGAAGCGCTCGCGGTCGGTGAGGTCGCTGTAGGCCTCGGTGAGCTCGAGGTCGGCCTTGGGCGCCACGACGACGGCGAGCTCGCCGTCCATGGGCGCGAGCGCCGTCAGGTAGCGGCGGCCGCCCACCATGTCCGGGGTGGCCAGGCCCTCGGCGCCGTCCCACCAGTAGGTGATGGAGTCGCCGATCGAGTAGGCCACATCCTGCAGCAGCTCGGATGCGATATCGAGCGCCTGCCCCACGCGCATCCACTTCTTGACCGTGCCCAGCTGCGCGTCGAACTGCTCACGGGACTCGTACACGTGCATGCTATGCCTCCTCGATCTTCGTCAAGGCCTGGGTCAAGTCGGCGGACGCCAGCGGGCGCAGGGAGAACTCGAAGCCGAAGCGCTCGAAGCGGATGCGGTAGGAGTCGAGCACCTCCGAGCCCCAGGAGTTGGAGCCCAGGCCCAGGATCTTGTCGTTGATGTTCACCGTGATGTTCTCGCGCTTGACGAGGTCGGTCACGTGGCGCGCGGCGTCGATGTCCTCGCAGGTGTAGGGCCAAGCGGAGAAGGAGAACGGGTCGCGCGCGGCGTCGTCGGGGCGCGTGACGAGCAGGCCGTCGCCGTGGCTGGAGCGCAGGGCGACCCAGCGCGTCCCCTCGCGGTTGGCGCAGTCCTGCGGGAACACGTACGGGGTGAACATGTCGTCCACGTCGGCGCGGTAGTGGCCCACGGGGTTGGCCTTGAGCGAGTCGGGGTAGTTCTCACCGGGGCCGTGGCCGTACCACTCGACCATGCGGTCGGCGCCGGGCACCTCGAAGCTGATGCCGATGCGCGGGATGATGTCGTCGTAGTCGCCGTAGGGCTCGCCGTCGACCGCCAGGTCGATGCGGCCGGACGGGCGCACCGTGTAGACGAGCTCGACGTGCATGCCGAAGGCGTGGACCGGCGGCGCGATGCGCTGGCGCACCGTGACCTTCACGGCGTTGCCCTCGCGCTCCCATGCGACCGAGCGCGTGGAGGTCTGCATCACGTTCAGGAAGTTGCCCTGCCAGATGGAGTCGAACTCCTGCTGGTGGTTGTCGACGAGCGGATGCCAGAAGCCGACGCGCACCGGCGCGGCGAGCACCGAGCGGCCGCAGGAGGTCCAGCTCACGATGTCGCCCGAGACGGTGTCGAAGACGACGGAGCCGCCGAGGGTCCTGACCGTGAGGGCCGTGCCCTCCTCGTCGACCGCGGGCGCCATGGCGGCGCGCACGGCGATCGCGGGGCGCGGGTTGTCGGCGATGGCGAACTGGAACGCGCCGATCTGGTACATGGCCTCGCACCAGGGCTTGGCGCCGACCGTGTACACGCGGGCGGTCGCCAGGGTCTCGCCGGCAGCGGCGGCCTCGATCGCGACGGGGAAGGTCGCGGTCTCGCCCGGGGCGACGGCGCCCGGGACGACCTCGACGGTGGCGACGGGGTCGCCGTCCACGAGGGTCTCCACGGCGATGCGCACGTCGTCGAGGGTGGTGAACCAGCGCTTGTTGGTGACGGACAGCTCGCCGGCGCCGGCGTCGTAGGCCACGCGGACCGGGCAGATGACCTGCTTGTACTCGGTCAGGCCGGGGCTCGGCTCCTGCCAGGGGAAGACCATGCCGTCGATGCAGAAGTTGCCGTTGTTGGGATAGTCGCCGTTGTCGCCGCCGTACATATGGTAGGCGCGGCCGTCCTCGGTGGTGGCGGCGATGCCGTGGTCGCACCACTCCCAGATGAACTGGCCCTGGATGTGATCCCAACGGTCGAAGATCTCCTGGTACTCGGACAGGCCTCCGGGGCCGTTGCCCATGGAGTGGCCGTACTCGCAGTTGATGCGCGGCTTGGGGCCGGGATGCTCGCCGAAGTCGTTCATCTGCGAGACGCGCGAGTACATTGTGGAGATGATGTCGACGGTGTCCGCGTTGCGGTCCTCCTCGTAGTGGACCGGACGGCCGTCGAGCTCCTTGGCCTTCGCGTACATGGCGCGGATGTTGCAGCCGTAGCCGCTCTCGTTGCCGAGCGACCACGCCACGATCGACGCATGGTTGCGCTCCTGCATCACGAGGCGCTCGATGCGGTCGACGTAGGCGGCCTCCCACGCGGGGTCGTCGGTCACGGTGGCGATGTTGCCGATGTTCTCGAAGCCGTGGCTCTCCATATCGGTCTCGGCGAGCACCATGATGCCGTACTCGTCGCACAGCTCGTAGAAGCGCGGGTCGTCGGCGTAGTGCGAGGTGCGCACGGCGTTGATGTTGTGGCGCTTCATGAGCACGAGGTCGCGGCGCATGCGCTCGAGGCCCACGGCGCGGCCCTTGTGGTCGTCGCAGTCGTGGCGGTTCACGCCGTGCATCTTGAAGTAGGTGCCGTTCAGGAAGATCTGGTTGCCCTCGATGGTCACCTCGGCGAGGCCCTGGCGGTGCGGGACGACCTCGGAGACGCCGTCGGCGCCGTAGACGGTGATCGTCATGTCGTAGAGGTGCGGGTCCTCGGGGTTCCAGAAGCGGGCGCCCTCGATGGCGGCCTCGGCGTGCCCGTCGGCGACCTCGACCTCGAGGACGGTCTCGCCGCCGTCGGCCATGGCCCACACGACGCGCTCGGCCGCGGTGGTCGCCACGTCGAGCGTCACATGGGCGACGTCGCCCTCGCGATGCGTGCGGACGCGGAAGTCGTCCAGGCGGGCGGCCGGGCGCTCCATGAGGTACACGTCGCGGAAGATGCCGGAGGCCCACCACATGTCCTGGTCCTCGATGTAGGTGCCGTCGCTGTACTGCAGCACCTTGACCACGAACAGGTTATCGCCCTCGCGCACGGCCTCGGTGACGTCGAACTCCGCGGAGAGGCGCGAGCCCTTGGTCATGCCGATGAAGGTGCCGTTCACGTAGAGCTCGGCGTAGCTCTCCACGCCGTCGAAGCGGATGATCTCGCGGGAGCCCGGGGTGAGCGCGGGCAGCGTCACGATGCGCTGGTACACGCCCGTGGGGTCGTCGGAGGGCACGAGCGGCTGCTCGACCGGGAACGGGAAGCCCTCATCGGTGTAGGCGAGCTTGCCGTAGCCGTCGATCTGCCACAGGTGCGGGACCTCCACCTCGTCCCAATCGGCCTCGTAGGTCGACATCAGCTCCGCCGGCACCGCCTTGGGCGCACCGAACAGACGGAAGCGCCACGGGCCGCTCAGCTGCACGAAGCCGCGCGACAGCTCCCGGCTGTACGTGGCGGCCAGCTCGGCCGTCTCGTAGCCCATGAAGTAGGCGCGGGCGGCGAGCCTGTTGCGGTTGGTGAGCGCGGGGTTCTCCCAATCGTTGATGGCATCCATCGACATGTACTCCTTCCCTTGTACGTGACGTTCGGTTCCTACCGCTGTGTGTGCACGTTGTGTGTGCAACCGGTTGCTCACACCATACGGCAGAGACCGGGTCTGTGCAACCGGTTGTCCTGCAAACGGCGCCGTTCGACCGTTCGCCGCCCGAAATCGACCGCCGGGGGCGTCAGTCCGGGTATCATCGGTCTGAACAGGCCGTTTTGTCCGCTCATTGAGCCGTCCGCCGCCGGGTCCGCCGCGACGGCACGGCACCGGGGGCTTGTAGTACAGTTCTCGCAGTGATCGGCTCCGGGCCGCCGGGCCGGAGGGGAAGGTGCGCATGACCGTTTCGAAACACAGCAAGTCGACGCTCGCCGACGTGGCCGCCGCCGCGGGCGTCTCCCGCTCGACGGCCTCGCGCGCCCTGAACGACTCACCGCGCATCAGCGAATCCACCAAGAAGCGCATCCGCGCCGTCGCGCGCCAGATCAACTTCGTCCCCAACGCCCAGGGCCGCGCGCTCGCGGTGGGCCGGTCCGAGACCATCGCCATGCTCGTCACCGAGCCGCCGGGCGAACTGTTCTCCGACCCCACCTACGGCGCCTTCCTCGGCGGCATCACCGAGCAGCTGGCGGAATCGGCCTACCTGCCCATCCTGCTGCAGGCGTCCTCCGACCACGAGCGCGAGCGCGTGCTGCGCCACCTGGCCCGCCGCTCGGTCGACGCCGTGATCGACATCTCCCCCTACAAGGGCAGCGAGCTGCTCGACACCCTGCGCGACCTGCGCATCCCCACGGTCCTGTGCGGCCAGCTCGAGGGCCATCCCTACCGCGACGTGTTCTCCACCGTCTACTCCGACGACGTGGAGGGCGCCGGGCTGGCCGCCGACGCCATGCGGCGGCGCGGCAGGAGGAACCTCGTGGCGATCTTGGGGCCGCGGGACAACCCGGCGGTCGTCGACCGCCTGCTGGGCTACCGCGGCGTGCTCGGCGACGAGGCCCTGCCCGACGACCGGGTCGTCTACACCGGCTGGGGCGCGAGCGACGGCTTTTTGGCCATGCGCCACCTGCTCGACCGCGTCGACGCCATCGACGGCCTGCTCGCGGGTTCGGACCGCATCGCGTCCGGGGCCATCGAGGCGATGCGCGAGCGCGGCATCAGCGTGCCGCGGGACGTGTCGGTCGTCGGGTTCGACGACCACCCCATCGCCCAGAGCGTCAGCCCGAAGCTCACCACCGTGCGGCAGCCCCTGCGCCACGAGGGGCGCGTCGCGGCGCAGACCGCGCTGCAGATGATCGACGGCGCCGAGCCGAGCACCATCGTGCTGCACATGGCCCTCATCGAGCGCGCGTCGCTGTGAGGGCGGGGACGCGTGCGGCGTGCGGCCGCCCGACGCGCCGCACGCCGCGCGCGTCCCCGCCGCCCTCCGGCCCGGTACGGCGCGCGATCCGGCCGCTGCGGCCCCCTCGACGCCCGCAGCGGCCCGCCGCGCCGCCCACCCGAACAGCCGCGCGGCGGCGCGCTGTTCAGCTCTGTCGCCCTTCTGGACGCCGCGCACGCGGCGGCCGACCCCCGGGCGCGGGCGCTATACTGCTGCCAGACCGCGCCGCGGAACGGCGCATCGAAAGGAGCGTTTCCCATGACCGACAAGCTCTCGCCCCAAGACACCTGCGTGCTCGTGACCGGCGGCGCCGGGTTCATCGGATCCCACACCGTCGTCGAGCTGCTCGAGCGCGGCTACCAGGTGGTCGTGGTCGACGACCTGTACAACTCGAGCCCCGTCGCCATCGAGCGCATCAAGCAGATCGTGGGCGATGAGGCGGCCGCCAACCTCACGTTCTACGAGGCCGACGTCAACGACCGCGCCGCCCTGGATCGCATCTTCGACGCGCACCCGGTGGACCGCGTGATCCACTTCGCGGGCTACAAGGCCGTGGGCGAGAGCGTCCACAAGCCGCTTGAGTACTACAGCAACAACATCGGCAACACCCTCACCCTGTGCGACGTCATGCGCGCGCACAGCTGCAAGTCCATCATCTTCTCCAGCTCCTCCACGGTCTACGGCGACCCGGACAACCCGCCCGTGACCGAGGCGGACCCCAAGAAGCCCGCCACCAACCCCTACGGCTGGACCAAGTGGATGATCGAGCAGATCCTCATGGACCTGCACACCGCCGACCCCGCGTGGAACGTCGTGCTGCTGCGCTACTTCAACCCCAACGGCGCGCATCCCAGCGGCCTGATCGGCGAGGACCCCAAGGGCATCCCCAACAACCTCGTGCCCTACGTGGCCCAGGTGGCCGTGGGCAAGCGGGAGTGCATCAACGTCTTCGGCGACGACTACCCCACCCCCGACGGCACCGGCGTGCGCGACTACATCCACGTGGTCGACCTCGCGCGCGGCCACGTGAGCGCCCTGGAGTGGATGAACGGCCGCGAGGAGGTCGGCATCTTCAACCTGGGCACCGGCACCGGCTCCTCGGTGCTCGACGTGATCCATGCCTTCGAGAAGGCATGCGGCCGCGAGCTCCCCTACAAGATCTGCCCGCGCCGCGACGGCGACATCGCCGCCAACTGGTGCGACGCCACCCGCGCGCGCGAGGAGATGGGCTGGACCGCTGAGTTCGACATCGACGACATGTGCCGCGACTCCTGGAACTGGCAGTCCAAGAACCCCGACGGCTTCGCCACGGCGTAAACGGGGCGCACGGGACCGGGCCCCTCGGTCCGGACGGATGCCGAGGGCCCGGGTGCGCGGGGTTTGATACCGCCCCCGCCTTGCCGGTATCATGGGACGGAGCCCGCGCGGCTCCGTCTTTTTTTCGGCAACCTCCAGCAGAAAGCAGGGGCCATGGCAAACGCCTTCGCCGCATACCTCGCCGAGCACCACCGCGACCTCGACGCGTACCTCGACGCCTTCTTCGTCGACAGGACCGACGACGCGGACCTCGACGCCTACCTCTACGCGCCGCTCCGGGAGTTCAGCGAGAACGGCGGGAAGCGCCACCGCCCCCTCATCTGCATGCTGGCGGCGCAGGCGACCGGGGGCGACCCCGCGCGCGCCCGCAGCGCGGCCGCCGCGATCGAGCACTTCCAGAGCGCCGCCCTCATCCACGACGACATCGCCGACAAGGGCCGGCTGCGCCGCGGGAAGCCCTGCATGTACCTCACCGAGGGGGTGGGTCGGGCCATCAACTGCGGCGACTACGACCTCACGCTCGTGTGCGACGCGGTCCTGCGCGACCGCGGGCTCGATGACGCCACCAAGCTGCGCGTCATCGGCGAGCTCACCGCCATGATGCAGCGGACGGTCGAGGGCCAGGCGCTCGACCTGGGGTGGGTGCAGGACGGGCGGTTCGACATCACCGTCGACGACTACCTCGTCATGGCGACCCTCAAGACCGCGCATTACAGCGGCGCGGTGCCGCTGGCCGTGGGCGCCATCATCGGCGGGGGCACCGAGGAGCAGGTGGAGGCGCTGCGCAGCTTCGGCCTGGACACCGGCCTCGCCTTCCAGATCCAGGACGACCTGCTGAACCTCATCGGCGACGCGGGCGACAAGGACTTCCGCAGCGACATCACGGAGGGGAAGCGCACCCTCGTGGCCGTGCACGCGCTCGGGTGCGAAGAGCGCCGCGAGGAGCTGGTCGGGCTCCTGACGAGCGGGACGACCGACCCGGCGGACCTCGACCGGGCGGTCGGCATCTTCGAGGAGACGGGGTCGATCGCCTTCGCCCGCGACCGCGCGCTCGCCCTCATAGCCCGCGCCAAGCGGACGCTCGCCGGCATCGCGCTCGACGCGCGGTGCGCGGAGCTCCTGCTCGCCATGGCGGACTTCTTCGTCGAGCGCCTGAGGTAGGCCTGGGTCCCGGGGCCGCTCACACGGGCCGCTCGCCGCGCGGGCGGCGGACCGTGTGAGCGGCGGGCATCCGGGACCGCCCTCGCGCCGCCCCGGCGCGCGCCGCCTCCCGCCGACATGGAACGGGCCCCTCCGCCGCGGCGCTCGAGACCGCGTCGGAGGGGCCCGTCATCCGTTCGGGGACTCCGCGTGTCAGGCGAACAGCAGGCTGTGCGCGATGAGCGCCGCCGCGACCACGGCGAACAGCGCGAGCGACGCCAGGGCGCCGCGGTCCTCGCGCAGCGGCGTGACCTCGGCCTCGCGGCCGTCCTCCATCACCATGACCCCACCCAGGCTCTTCAGCATCTCTCATCACCTCTCAACACGGCGTGCGACCTCCAGTCTACGCCCCCAATGAAAAGGGGGCGTAAAGCCCCCGTCAGCACGCTGCCCCCGAGCCGCGGCGTCCGGCGCCGCGGTCCCGCCGCCGCTACCTCCCCTCCGTGCGGGCCATGTGGCGCCGATAGAGCACCGTGCCCGCGGCGAGCAGGACCGCCGCCACCGCCACGACGGCGATGGCGAGCCCGTAGTCGCCGCTGCCGAAGGCGGAGGCGGCCGCCGTCGAGGTAACCACCGAGGGGATCGTGCCGACCGTCGAGATCAGCAGCACCGCCGGGTACCGCATGCGGGTGAGCCCCGCGAAGTAGGTCAGGAAGTCCTTGGGCGTGCCGGGGATGAGGAAGACCACGAACATCGCGAGCTCCACGCGGCGCGCGTCCTGCAGCCAGCGGAAGCGCTCGAGATGCGAGCGGTCGAAGAACAGCCCCACGACCCTCCATCCCCACGCGCGCACCGTCCAGTAGATCAGGCTGCGCGCGAGCGCGCTCGCCGCCAGGCACAGCAGCGTCCCCTCGAGGAAGCCGAACGCGTAGCCGCTCGCCAGCTCGATCGGCTCGCCGGGCAGGAAGGCGAGGATCACCTGCAGCATGTTGATGCCCACCATGGCGAGGCGTGAGAGCACCGCGTGCTCCGCCACGAACGCGCGCACCGCGCCGGCGTCGGCGAGCCATGCGAGCGCCTGAGGGACGTAGCGCCAGCAGGCGATGCCTATCGCCACCAGCGCCAGCACGGTCGCGGCCACCACCGCGACCCGCGCGCGGCGCAGCCCGGCATCGGGGTCCGCGGGCGCCTCCCGCCGCGGGGAGGGCGCCGGGACGCCGCCTGCGGGCAGGCGCTCCGCCGCGCCGGCCCCGCCGTCCGCCTCGAGACGGTTGTCGAAATCCTCGTACATGGTCACACCTCGAATCTCACCGTGACGACCGCGCCGCGGCCGTCGGCGTTCGCGAGCTCGACCGCGCCCCCGTGGAGGCGGGCGAGCGTCTGGACGATATTCAGCCCCAAGCCGAAGTGCTCGGCGCTCTTGGCCTCGCCGAAGAACGGCTCGCATCCACGACGCAGCGCCTCGGGGGTGAAGCCGGGCCCGTCGTCGGACACCCGCAGCGCCAGCAGTCTGCGGGGCCCCTCCCCCGTCCCGGAGCCGTCTTGGCGGCAGCCGTCGGGAGCGGGGGCAGCCGCATCCCCGGCGGAATCGGCGCCGGGGGCCACGGGGGCGTCCTCGAGCGCGAGCGACACCTCGATCCGCTCCCCCGCATGCCCGCACGCGTTGCTGAGCAGGTTGTCGAGGACCTCCTCGACCAGGGACCGGTCGACCAGCAGGCGCATGCCCTCGGGGAGCCGCACCGCATCCGTATCGACCGCGAGCTCCGGCGCGCGGGCGGACACGTAGGCGCGGGCCTGCCCGGCCAGGTCCCGGGCGAGCTCCGGGGCGTCGACCTCGGAGCGGACGACCTTGCGGTCCTCGAGCCGCGCGATGCCGCTCATGGCCGTGGCGTACGACTCGAGCCGCCCCACCTGGCCGGCGATCGTGCGCAGCGCATCGGGGTTCGGGGCCTCCCCGTGCTCGGCGCGCATCTGCGCCATCTCCACCGTGCCCTTGAGCACGGTGACCGGCGTGCGCAGGTCGTGGGCGAAGGCGGCGTTCAGGCGGCGGCGCTCCTCCGCGGTGCGCCACAGCTCGCGCTGCGAGCGCACCAGGGACGCCCGCATACGCTCGAACGCCCTCGCCAGGCCTCCCAGCTCGCGCCCGGCGACCTGCGGCATCTCGAAGTCGAGGTCCTGCCGCGCCACGCGGTCGGTCGCCATGCGCAGGGCGTCCGAGGGGGCCTCCAGGCGCGTGCGGTAGAAGCGCCGGAACAGCGCGATCGCGAAGACGCCGAGGTACAGGAACGGGGACAGGCCGGCGGCGATCCTCAGCGCCATGCCGGCGCCCGTGGCGTAGGCCCCGTCGTCCTGCGAGACGTAGTAGCCCACGTTCGAGACGAGCATGCCCTCGCCCAGGCTCCCCTCGGCGATGACCTGGTCGTTGCGGACGCGGGTCGCGCGCTCCCGCGCATCGTAGGCCGCCAGGTCGTCCGGGTCGACCGGATCATCGCGGTAGGGGTTCCCGTCCGCCTCGATGTAGTCCTCCTCCGTGTAGTTCCCGCCCCAGTCGTAGACCGTCAGGGTGTCGTCGGTGCGCACCATGTCCATGGTCGCGTAGCCGACGCGGACGCCGTCGTTCCACCCGCCGGCGATCACGACGTCGACGGAGGAGCCGTTGAGCACCGAGGAGTCCGTGAAGCCGATGAAGACGAACTGGTCCGTCCCGTTCAGGTCCATCGCCGACGCCGGCACCAGCTCGTCGTTGCGCGCATCGTAGATGTAGGGGCCACCGTTGACCTCCAGACGCGAGGCGCGGGCCTCCCCGTCGATGCGGTAAAAGGCCTCCATGAGCACGGTGATGGTGGCGAGCGAGAAGGCGAGGGACGCGACCGCCCAGATGGCGACGAAGCAGAAGAACGCCCGCATGATGGGCAGGCCGCGCCACCAGGCCCGCAGGCGCTCGAGCGGGCGGCGGGGGGACCGGGCGCTCATCGCGCGCCCCAGCGGTAGCCGACGCCCCAGAGCGTCTCGATCGGGTCGATGCCCGCGCCCGCCTCGGCGAACTTCTTGCGCACGCGCCTGATGTGCTCGCGGACGATGGCCGGGTCCCCATCGGCGCTCCATCCCCAGACCTGCTCGTAGATGAAGGTCCGGTCGTACACGCGCCCGGGTTTCTTGGAGAGCAGCGCCACGATGTCGAACTCGGTGCGCGTGAGGTCGAGTCCGCACGGCTCGCCGCCGTCGGCGGGCATCACCTCGACCGTGCGCTGGGCGTAGTCGATGGACACGCCGCCGTCGAAGCGGACGAGCACCGACGAGTCGTCGCGGCGGGACTCGCGCGCCAGATGCGCCTTCACGCGGCTTCCGAGCACCGGCAGGGAGAACGGCTTGAGCACGTAGTCGTCCCCGCCCGCGGCGAACCCGTCAAGCTGGTCGGCATCCTCGACGCGCGCGGTCAGGAAGATGATGGGGCAGCTCACCTGGGCGCGGATGCGCCGGCAGACCTCGAAGCCGTCCATGCCCGGCATGTTCACGTCGAGCAGGACGAGGTCGAAGGGGCGGCCGGCGGGCGCCAGGGACGCCTCCACGGCGGCGAGGGCCTGCGGGCCGCTCGTGGCGACCGCGGTGCCGAACCCCTCCATGCGGAAGAACTCATCGAGCATGTAGGCGATGGCCGCCTCATCGTCCACGATGAGCAGCCGATCCGTATGAGCCATCGTTCCTCCCGTAAGATCGGGCTTCCGAGCGCCCCCGCGCGGGGGCGCGCATCTTTCCACGTCATATGGTGGCAGGCCTCTGTCAACAAACTTCCTACCTATCGGTAATTATTTCGGCTCCATCGCGGATCCGGATGGTCGGCGTATGTTTTCAACCGCGCACCACAGGGCGCGCCGCCCGGCGGCGCCGACGTGCGGCCCCAGCCGCGGCGCGCCCTCCGGCAGGGGCGGCCCGGCCGGGCGCGCCCCGACGGGGCACCGCCATAGCCGGCACCCCGCCGCCGGAGCCCCGACATGACCGGACGGCCCCGACCGCGGCGCGCATCGTATCTATGTTGAACTCGCACGTGCCGACCTGTGGCGGGCGGCGAGCCGAGCCCGTCTTGCTACACTGTTACCGTGCACATCGCATCGTCAACGCCGGGCCCGACCGCCCGGATACCATAGAGACCATCTGAACGCACCGGAAAGGGGTTCTCATGGAGCCGATTATCAAAGGCATGCAGGGACCCGCTGTCGAGGACGTCCAGTCCCGCCTTTCCTCCCTGGGCTTCGACATCGACGCCGACGAGCTCGAGACGCGCTCGTTCGGCGACAGCACCGCCGCCGCGGTCCGCGGCTTCCGCCGCGACAACGAGCTCGTCCCCGGCGAGGAGGTCGACATGTCCTGCTGGTCGACGCTCGTCGACGCGTCGTACAAGCTGGGCGACCGCACGCTCTACCTGCGCCTCCCCAACTTCCACGGAGCCGACGTCAAGGCCCTCCAGCAGGCGCTCAACGTCCTCGGGTTCGCCTGCGGCGCGGACGACGGGTACTTCGGACCCCATACCGAGGCCGCGCTCCAGCAGTTCCAGGAGAACGTCGGGCTGTTCGCCGACGGCATGGCGTTCCAGGACACCTTCGCCTACATCGCACGGCTCCGCCACGTTTGGGAGGGCAAGCCGTCGGTCGTCGAGGCCGAGGAGCGCATCGGGTTCGCCCGCGCGGCCGAGGTGCTCGAGAGCTATCGCATCGCCGTGCTCGGCAGCGACCCGATCGCGCGCGCCGTGGCCTCGCGCATGTGGAACATCGCCTCCGCCACGACCGAGACGAGCGGCATGGTCCTGTGCGACGCCCGGACCCCCGAGGGGATGGACCTGATCCTCGAGCTCTCCAGCGACGAGCTGCCCGATGACGCGCCGCCGAAGCCGACCATCGTGCTCGCCGAGTGCAACAACCTGACGCAGCGCATCGCGACCGCCTTCGCCGCCGCGAAGAGCAGGCCCGCGCTCATCCGCATCGAGCTGACCGGCATCACCGGATACGACGGCATGTTCACCTCGAGCGACGCCCAGACCCTGGCGGTCCGCCTCCTCGACGGCGTTTGCGCGGCGCTGAACGATTAGGTACACTTGGTTGGCTGCTGACGGCGGGTGGAAGCGCCCGTCAACAGATTCCAATGGGGCATCGTCCAGCGGCAGGACCCCGGTTTTTGGTGCCGGCTACGGGGGTTCGAATCCCTCTGCCCCAGCCATGGAAACGCATGAAGCCCGGAGGCCGCTCGGCCCCGGGCTTTTCGCTCGAGGGGGCGCAGAGGGGTTCGAACCCGCGGGGCCCCATGGCGTGCAAAGC
>DXAO01000003.1 GCA_019117005.1 Candidatus Collinsella stercoripullorum
CGACGTTGCGCCGAGTGGGCGCGCTGGTCGACAAGGACCTCATGGACCTCATCAAGAACCCCACGATGCTCGTGGTGCTGCTCATGCCCATCGGGTTCATGCTGCTGTTCCGCCTCGTCATAGGGGACACCGCCGCCGATGCGGGGCTCACCGGGGCCGACCTTGCAAGCGTCGGCGGCGAGATCGACAAATTCCTCCTCGGCTCGGGCCTGTGCATGAGTATCGGCATGGTCGCCTCGATGGTGCTGATCTACGGCATCGCAGAGGAGAAGGAGAAGCACACCCTGCGCACGCTCATGCTCGCCAACGTGGGCGCAAGCGAGGTCGCGGCTTCCAAGGGCGGCGTGACGTTCCTCGCCGTCGTGGCCGTGGGCGCGGCGTGCTTCTTCCTCGCGGGCGGCGAGCCCGGGTTGCTGCCCGTCTACCTTGCGCTCACCGCGCTGGGGGCCGTCCCCGTGGTACTCATCTCGCTCGTGCTCGGCCTCGCCTCGCGCGACCAGATGACGGCGGGATTCTACAGCGTTCCGGTGCTGCTGCTGGCGCTCGTGCCCACGTTCGGCATGGCGAGCGAAGCCATCAAGACCGCCGCATCGTTCACACCGCTCGGCGGGGTCTACGACCTGCTCGGCCTCGCCTACGACGGGCACCTGCTCAGCGCAGACGCGCTCATGCCCCTCGCCGTGACGCTCGCATGGGCAATCGCAGGTGCAGCGGTCTTCGCCGCGCTCTACCGCAGGCTCGCACGGGACAACTGACGTCGTGCGCGCAGGCGCTGACACGTTCTAGCGCAGAACCGTCCCGCTATCCCCGGCGCTTTCGGGCGGCCGTCCAGAACACGAGCAGCACGACCGCGCCGCCCGCGACGGCAAGCCAGTCCCGAGACGACGTGAGGCCGCCCGTCGCCGCACCTAGGGCCACGGCGCCTGCGACCCAAAGCGCCGGCAGGATGGCGGCCGTCCACGCCGGGCGCGCGAAGCGCCCCAAGACGAACGAGCCCGCGAGCGCCGCAACGACGGCAAGGATGATCAAGAGCTTGCGGAACTCCTGCGGATCGAGCAGGACATCGCCCGCCACGAGCACCCCGATGCCGACCGCGAGCCCCGCGAACACCTGGAGCACGAGCCGCATCCCGAGAGAGGCGCCGCTTTCGCGCGCCGCCTCGACCGGGTCGCCCGTCGCCGCGCCGAGAAGATCGGCGGCGCTTTTTGCGTCCTCGGCACCGGCTCCGCGGCGCGCGACGAGCACGGCGATCGAAAACGCCAGCACCAGCACGGCAAGCAGCAGGCGCAGCACGGGCTCCAGGTATTCGCGCCCCGCCACCGCCGTCACGGCGAGCGCCGTGATCACGATGACCTCGACCGTCGCCAGCGCCACCGCGAAGACCTTCGTCCTCCGCTCGCTTTTCTTCACCATCTCGCGCATCTCGTCCACGTCCCCTCTCACCAGCTCGTCGATCGTGGTGTCGAAGAGGTTCGCGAGGAGCAGCATGCTCTGGACGTCCGGCAGGGTCTTGCCCGTTTCCCAGTGGCTGATCGTGACGCGGCTCACGTACAGCTTCCGCGCGAGCTCATCCTGCGAGAGCCCGAGCCGGGCGCGCCGTTCTCTGATCTGGTTGCCGATGTCCATGCGCCTTCCGTTCCCTCGCTGCCCATCCGACGCCCCCCAACGTAGCCGACGGGACCGCACGACGCAGTAAAAAGTGGTTTACAAGCGCTCTGAGCAGGCATGATGGCGCCTTTGGGGACGGAACCTGCGCGCGAGGCGTCAGTTGTCCTGGGAGGTCATGTGGGGGGCCATTTGGGGACTGGCTCGTTCCAACCCATGGGCGGCCTGCACGGCAACTGATGGGTTGGAACGAACCCGTCCCCAACGAACTCGAACATGAATCAAAATGACCCCGTCCCCACATGCGTCATTTGGCGCTGGCACGTTCTGTCGCAGGAGGCCATTTGGGGACGGGTTAGCGGGCCCCGCTGAAGCCGCAGGCGAGCTCGCGCTCGAGCGCCTCGCGCAGCGTGTCGTCGTCCACGTCGAGATCGACCTCGAGGCCGCGCACCGAACCCGCTGCGTCGAAGTGCAGCACCGTCGGCACCCAGGTCACCCCGTAACGGTCCCTGAACGCGGACAGCCCCTCGTCCGTCTGGCTGTCCGTGCTATCGAGGTAGAAGACATCGATTGCGCGCTTTGCGAACACGGGCGCCATCACCGGGATGAGCCTGCGGCACCAGCGGCAGGTCACCCGGCCGACGTACAGGTAGAAATCCCAACGCTCGGCGATCATGGCCTCGATCGCCGGCACGTCGACCGCATGGAAGCCCCGCACGGCCTCCTGATACGCGGCGGACTCCCGCTCGACGCGCTCCGCATCCGATGCGGGCGCCGGAACGCTGCAGGTGCCGTCGATCGAGCAGACCGCTGCAATCGGCTGTACGTTCTCATGCTCTGCCACAGCTGACCTCCTGACTAGCTCAGTTTGACGATCGGGGCGAAGCCCTTCATGAGCTTCTTGGTCTTGCCGCTCTTGTCG